>CAUVOY010000020.1:0-3316 GCA_963553885.1 uncultured Candidatus Saccharibacteria bacterium | reverse complement strand
AGGTATACAGATGCGAACACCTGCAGAGATGTTGCAAAGGTAGTGGGTTAGTACGAAAGTGTTGACTTTACATGATTTTTATGTTAATATAACCATTAGTTGTTAATAAAGATAAAAATTATGCAAAATATATTCAAAAAATTATTTGGTCATAAGGTCGGCTTTTTACCAGTTGATCCGCTGGCGGATGGGCTTGCTGAAGAGATTGCCGAAGAGCAACGGGAACCGCAAGCGATTCGCCTGGATGCTGATGAGGTGGAGGATATTCGTAGGTTTTGGAGTCGTGTCAACAATAGTATTGATGAGTAGTGTATAATTAGCTCATGGTATATGAGTTTCTAACGGTCTTTGCGCGCGCTGGCGGCGGTGGGTCAAGTTCTGGCGGCGGAGGCGGTGCTGTTGTCCTTGTCGCGTTGCCAGGTATTGTTGCTGCGTCAGTCGCTGAACCGGTTAAAAAACGAACCCAGTCGAAAGCAGCGGGCACGGCTGTCGGTCTTGCTGCCGGCTTGCTGGTAAGTTTGCTATATTTATTAGGCGGTGCGATATGGTTTATTATTGCGCTTATTTCAGCAGTTGTCGGCGCGGCGGCTGGAGCGCTTACTGACAAATTAGGGCGTTTTCGCCAGAATAGCCAAGCAGCCAGGCAAACTGTCCAGCAGGCAGCAATGCAGGATAGTACATGGGATGAGCAGGCAATTATTAGTTACGCGACGACGGTATTCAATCGGTTTCAGTACGATTGGGAGCGGTTGGATTTGTCGTCGATTCAGCAATATACCACGTCAAATTATGCGCGGCACGTCGGCCTGATGTTGTATGCTTTACAACAGATGGGACGAGTCAACCAAATGAGTAACGTGTCGATAAGCGAAGCGGTGATTACTCAAGCCTACGATGATCAGAACGATCAAAACGACCGAGTGAGTGTCGGGTTCGTGGCGTCAGCGGATGATAAATTGATTGAAAACGGTTCGCTGATTTATCGCGACACTGAGGAATTCGGTGAGCAGTGGAACTTCGTACGTTCGGGTAATGGCTGGCTGTTGGACGGTATTGATCAGGCAACGGAAGATTCGGCGCAGTTCATCGCTTCAATGCGGCAATTTGCCGCGCAATACAATATGTATTTCAGTCCCGATTGGGGGCATTTGTTATTGCCGACTCGCGGCGAGTTATTTAAGCGCGGCTTCCAGGTTGCCGATATCAACAATCACATCATCGGTTTTTGGACGGGTAATCTGCTGGTGCAGCTGTATACGTATAATAAGCCGATCGGCGAAGATAATATGGAATATTATATCGTCGGGCAGGTTAACTTGCCAAAATCTTACGGCGGTATTTTAGTGGAACGCCCGGATTCGCGTTTGTTAAAACGATTCAAGGCGCCGTCGGGTTATAAAAAAGTCCAGATGGAGTGGAGTGATTTTAATAAGCGTTACCAGGTGTATGCCACCGATGAAAACCAAGTAACCAGCTTTGAACTGCTTAATCCCAGCTTCATGGCGTGGCTGTACGATCAGAATATTAAGGTTAATATTGAGGTGGTAGATAATGTTGTTTATCTCTATTCCAGGATTGCCGAGGGCGAGATGCGCTATGCGGAAATGATGGATATTTTACAGAAATCGCATAAAGAACTGAAGATGTAAGGAGGGAATATGATTACCAAAGCTATCATTCCAGTTGCTGGTTGGGGCACGCGGATGCTGCCGATTACCAAATCAATCGAAAAGTGTATGTTGCCGGTGGGGACGCGTCCGGTGGTTGATTATATCGTGCAGGATATAATTCGGGCGGGTGTCAAGGATATTTATTTCGTGGTTGGCGAGCAAAGCACTCAGGTGCAAAGCTACTATCGGTCAAATATTCAGTTGAACGATTATTTGCGGCGCGCTGGTAAACAAGACAAATTACCTCTTGTGGCGCCGCTACGCGATGTGCGAATACATTTTTTAACTCAGCCTGGTACGGGTGGTTACGGCACTAGCATTCCAGTGGGCTTGGCTAGCGAATTTATTGAGCCAGGCGAGTCGGCGTTTGTGGTGATGGGCGATCAATTTTTCTGGCGTAGTGATGGCGGTTCAAATGCGGCTGATCTGGCGGAGCTGGTGGAGGCGCGCGGTTTGTCGGCTGGGCTATTGGGTAACCCTGTTGAGGAGGCACTTATCCCACAAACGGGCATTATCGAAACCGACCAGCAGGGTAATTTTGTCCGCATCATTGAGAAGCCGAAGCTGGAAGACGCGCCGAGTAATCTTAGCAATTCAAGCTTTTACGTCCTTAATAAAGAAATTTTCGAGCTGGCGCGTACATTGCCTGCCAATCCGCAGCGCGGCGAATTTGAGTTGACTGACGCTATTAATGCGTACATTGCCAGTGGCGGTATCATCGCGGTGGGCGAGACCAAGGGTGACTACATGGAATGCGGTTCGCCCAGCGGTTGGCTACGTGCTAATAACGCCATGGCCGAGTTGCAGACAAATTAGTCCATTGTAAAAATCACAGAAAATGTTGAAAATACTTGACAAATCAAGAGAGAGAGTATTATAGAGAACTATTAGCAACGCCGCAAAAGAAAGGAACTATAAAAATGGTAAGCGAACGTTCTACAGGGCAACCAGAAAGGGCAATGCCGCCAGAAAGAGTAAATAATCCTAGCGAGTACGTATATTTTAAGGACGGCGCTACAGGTATCGTTTTTGATAAGCGTACCGGCGATGGTATCTCATTTTCGATTGACCCTGAGGTACATAATAAATATATCAACGACACGAATGAAGGCGACGGTCGGGCGTATGTACTAGTTACTGAAGATCCAGAAACGGGAGATGTTGAATCTTTTGCTATTGGCGACGGTTTGATTCTACTTGAAGGCAAGGAAAACGAAAAGGGTTCAGCGGTAGAAAAACCTAAGGGTACAACAATGCCTGATATAAAGTTTGGAGAAAGATGGCCTATGGGTCATCAATATCCGGTAAAGAGATTTCTTGTAGAAGGACCAAGTATGTCTAAACCGCGAGACGGCATGACAGAGTCAAAGTTTTCATCGCCGTTTGAATCTGTGAGGAGGGCGCTTTATATTAAGCGTCGCAGTATGCAACAAGAATAAGACCTTAATGTCTTGTTTACGTAAGTGAGGGATGAACGATAAACTGCCTGCAACCCTTGATTTACCATCGCACCTCTGGTACAATAAAACGGATTGAAAACTAATTATTAAGGAACGAAATGAAAGCAGTCGTAAAAATCTCTGGCAAACAGTATATTGTCAGCGAAAAAGAGTCCCTCTTGGTGGATCTCCTCCCTGAAGGCACAA
>CAUVOY010000019.1:0-3566 GCA_963553885.1 uncultured Candidatus Saccharibacteria bacterium | reverse complement strand
TTGGCGCAACGCGTTGATGAGGTGGCAACAATTGCTGGCGAGTGTATCTGTTGCAGTAGCGGCGAAGAGCTGATTGACATTTTGCACAATTTTGCAATAAGCGGACGAGCACCGGTTATCATTGAGTCAACTGGTGTTGCTAACACTTTGCGGGTGGTTGAGAAATTGCTGGCTGGTGATATTTTCGAGCAGTATGATTTGAAACAGTCGTTGTATGTTGTGGATGGAGCTGAAACCAAGGCTGACGGCCTGGCGGAGACGCTGCTGGCGGAAGCTCAGGCAGCGGATGTGGTATTGGTTAGTAAGCTAGACTTGTTGACTAAGAGTGAGCGTAAGCAGCTAATTGAAACATTGTTGCAACAAGGGCTGACGAAGGTTGTGATGATGGATCACGGCAAGTTTGATCTGGCCCGACTTGATGACAAGTCGCAGATTTTGGACTATTTACTGCTGCACGAGCCTGTAAAAAACGCAGCTGAGAATGCTTTGAATTATAGCGTGATTGATGTGTCCGAATTGGCTATTAGCGCTGAGAATATTGAGAATATCTGGGCTAGTTTGCGAGATAAATATGCTTTGCGGCGCATGAAAGGTGCGGTCGCTGACGGTAACGAAATATACCACATCGAGGCAACGCCGCAGCAAATGCGGGTCACGCGCGGTGCCATTGACGAGTCATTAAAATTAGTTGTCATTGGCGAGCGGGCGCGTGAGATTACGCGCGCAGTAATTATGAAGGAGTTGAGATGATGGAAGGTACGAATAGTGCAAGAGCGGCGGTTGATAAGCTGCTTGATATGTATGATAAGTATAAGACTTTGACAGCAAAGATTGCTGCTGCGGAGCGCCGTTTGGCGTTGGCGAAATTGAAGAATAGCGGTGTTGAGCAGATACGGATAGAACTGGACGACTTACGGCATAGTCAGCAGCAACTGTCTGATGATATGATGTTTGACACGCCACTAATTTGGGTGATGTACAAGTTCGAGGCCTACCAGGATGAGGCGCAGCCGATTCAAACCATACACGATTTTCGCTTGCACTGCTCGAAGCCCGGCTATATTTGCACTAAGCGCTTTATATTTCTTAATGCACATTTGTGCAGTAACGGGCAACGTCCTCTGACGGACAGCAAAAAATATCCCGACGAAATGCTGCTCAGTGAGATTTTTCCGCTACTTGGCGAAATTGAACAAGATAAAGCTTTCTTGTCTAGTTGGCGCGCGCACGAATATTACCAGGAAGATGGCGCGATTAAAAAGTGGCAAAATTACACGCCAAGCAGTTCATAAGGATATTTTGGCTGGTCGATTTTAGTAGCGCGCGCGTCAGTGATGACGTATTCAGCTTGGCCGTTGACGACTTTTTGCGATAACTTCCCTTTGACGGTTAACCAAGTTCCATCTGGATAATCATTGAAAAACGTTTTTTCTACCAAGATTTTCATCGGGACGCTGTCGACGGCGCAGCAGCTGATGACGTAGCGCGCGATATAGAAATAATTATAGCCGTAGTTTTTTAGCAAGCCGTTTGAGACGAAGCCGGTTATAGAGATATCGGTGTTGTTAAAATATGAAGTTTGCTTACAGGAATTTATGGCGGTTTTCCAGCGATTGACCGAAACAATAGAGCTGCCTTCCCTGGGTTTAGGAATTTCGCAGCGGCTTTCCGGCTCAATAATGGCTGGGCTTTCTCTCTGAGCGAGACTGCTGGGCGACAGCGGCTTTGGCGGTAGTAAGTAGCCAGCCAGTAGGATAATTATTGCCAAATAAGACGCTGGCTTAACACTTTTTAAGCTGAATTTAGCAGGTTTAACAGAGGCTTTAAGTTTTAATTGCAACATTGTGTCAATAAGCAAAAGTATGATTCCGACGATGCTGATAATGCTAGCAAATATGTGATATCGCGGGTGAATATAAAAACCGAGCTGGTCGCGGCAAGCTAATAGCAATATGTAGCCGCACACGATAATTCCGCCGATTGATTTTAATAAATTAACGCGCATATAGGTTCACTCCTATCCCCGCCGCAAATGATAGCGCAAAAATTATCAGCACAATTGCCACGATGAAGCGCCAGCGAAAAGTTGTTTTCATGAGCATAATCAGCTTGATATCGACCATCGGGCCGGCTAGTAAGAAAGATAAAATTGAGCCGGTCGTGAAGCTGCGCGCGTACGCCAGCGCGAAAAAGGCGTCGATGCTGGAACAGATTGAAACGATAAAACTGAGGCCAATCATGGCGGCAACCGACAAAATAATGTCGCTGCCGACGGCGTTTATAATAAAGCGCGGGACGAAAACTTGAGTGGCGGCGGCGATGCTGGCGCCGATAGCCAGCATGTTGAATAATTGCCAAAATTCATTGCGCGAGGAGCTGAATAATTCTGGCAGATTTGAGCTGTGTTTGTGCGAGCGGCAGTAGCTTTTGAACTCTGGATTTATTACGGAATCTTCCTTGAAAAAGCTGACGATGAAAGCGGTTATCTGAACGATGACAAGCGCGAAAATAACCCGCCACCAAACCATGCGCGGCTCGAAACTGAAGGCGGTGATAGTGGCGATGATGGTGATTGGATTAAGGATTGGCGCGGCAAACAGAAAACTGACGACATCGGCGGGTTTTAGACCGCGGGCTAGCAAGCTGCGGGCGACCGGCACGTTGCCGCACTCGCAAACTGGCAGAGCTAACCCCGCTATTGATAAGACAAGCCGGCGGAATAATGCGTTTTCTGGTAAAATTTTGACCAGCTTTTCCGGCGGTAAAAAGCGGCGGATTAGAGCAGAAATGATAGTTCCTAAGATGAGAAATGGGACTGCCTCAACGATGATGCTTAGCGTGAGCGTGAGGAAATCTTGCAGCGATAATGCCGCTTGAGATAGCCATTTGCTAGCTTCGCCGCTAGCTAGCCATACACTGAGATGGAGGCTAAAATTGTGAAAAATAACAACTAGCGAACCGGCGGCAATCCAGCCGAGAAGCTCCCCGTTGTTGGATATGAAGCTAGCAAGTCGATTATTAGGCTTTTTAATTTTTGCCATATATAAATTATACCGCACGCGCTTTGTGCTATACTAAATCATTATGAAACATCTCTGGCATTCGCATCACCCATTTCGGATTTTTTGGTTTTCGGCGCTGTTGACGCTGGCTTTGGGCGGGTTGATTTTTGGTCATTTCGGCGCGAGCGGCCTGTGGTTGTTTGCGATTTTGGTAGTGCTGGAGGTTACCTTTAGTTTTGACAACGCGGTGATCAACAGCAAGGTGCTGGCCGGCATGAGCCAGGTTTGGCAAAAGGTGTTCTTGACAGTTGGGATTTTCGTGGCGGTGTTCGTGGTGCGGTTCGTGCTGCCGATTATCATCGTGATGGTGGCGAGCGGTCATGGATTTATGGAAGTGGTTGATTTGGCGCTGCATAAGCCGGCGGAATACGGCCATATTTTGCACGAAGCCTCGCCGATGATTGATGCCTTTGGCGGCGCGTTTCTGATTATGATTGGCCTCAGTTATTTCATTGATTATAACAAGCGCGTGCACTGGATGCGGCATGTCGAGCCGTGGCTGGC
>CAUVOY010000018.1:0-5549 GCA_963553885.1 uncultured Candidatus Saccharibacteria bacterium | reverse complement strand
AAGGATCAGCGGCGGCTACCGATAGAAATTAGCAACCTAAGCAAAGGAATTAAATAATGCGATCAGGCACAACTGCCCGCCGATGGGCGAACGAGAAACGGTATCATAAACACAAAAAAACTCATAAAAACAGCGGCTGTGCTTTTTGCGCCCTAATAGACAACCCGAACAGTCAGGAAGTTATCGAAGAGACAGCGCACTGCCTGATAATTACCAATCCGTTTGGCTACGATATTTGGGATGGCTGCGGTGTGATTGAGCATTTCATGATTATTCCTAAAAAGCACACGGCATCGCTGAACGATTTAAGCGACGAAGAGAAAATTGACTATATGAACCAGATTGCACGATTTGAGGCTGATGATTACTCTATTTATGCTCGATCGCCAGGAAATAAGACGAAATCAGTAGTTCACCAGCATACCCACTTGATAAAAATTGATAATAAGCCTAAAAGATGGCTGATATTTTTGAAAAAGCCGCATATTTTAATTGGGAGGTAAGCGGTGAGTTGTGTGGGGAAATATATCGTCATCGAGGGCAACGACGGCACTGGCAAATCAACGCAAGTAGCGAAACTGGCGGAATATTTTCGGGCGCGCGGACAGACGGTTTGCGTGGTTGAGGAGCCAGGCAGCGATGACCCGGAAAAATCAACACCGATAGCTAACGAACTACGAAACGTCATTAAAAACGGCGATTTGGCGCGGTCGGCGGCGGTTAACGTGGCGTTATTTTCAGCAGCACGGCGGGAACTATGGCGCGAGAAAATCCAGCCAGCCTTGCAGCGCGGAGAGATTGTCCTGAGTGCGCGCAATTATATTTCAACGCTAGTTTATCAGGGTCAAGCCGAGGGGTATGACGAGGCGGAAATCCTGCGGCTAACAAAATTATTTACCGATGAGAAATATTTGCATCCAGACGTTATGATCGTTCTGAGTTTGAGTCATGACAAGCGGGCAAAACGAATCGCCATGCGCGGCGAGCTGAAGAATCCTGACACTTTTGAGTCGCGCGGGCAGGATTTTCAAGAGAAAATTACCAATGGCTATCTGAAAATTGCGAAGAAATACGATATTCCAGTAATTTCGGCGGACGGGACAATTGAGGAAATTCATGATATGCTGGTGAATAAAATTGGGGAAATGGGAAGGATGTAATAGAGATGGAACGCCGCGTAGAAGTAGAAAAACTGAGACCAGGAGACATAAACGAAGAAACGAGAGAAATTGTTTGCAGCTTGTTGGTAAACGGCGTAGAATTTCGCAGCCGGGGAGAGCCGAATATGGCCAAGATAATGGGCCATGTTTACAACGCTAACACCGTACAAACATTGCAAGAAATAGCAAGCAGGGAAGACTCCGGGCTGTATGTGGCGCGCCGGGGCCAGGTGGCGCTTGCTGCTACAATCATTAGTTTACAAGAGAGAGACGGCGCGCCTCGTTATGATGACCCCGATAAACCGGATAATTTGATGTACATGGGACACTTTGGCGTGGCGACTAATGATGACGCTTGGAAACGTCATTTTATAGATATAATCAAGCAAGCGAGGTCAGACTTTGGAAACAAGAAAGTTACTGGTTTGGGTGCATATGTCGACGTTGAAGATGATGACAACATTCCGAAAGCCGTCAAAAGTCTCAACCCCAGAACATATAAAGTATTTGGCGGGGAAGCGGGCGTATACGGCACCGTAGACGGCGCGCCTGGATACCACAGACTACATACAGTGGAGTTCACTAGAAGCGTAGGCCGCGCCGGACTAGCTGGACCGATTAAGAGGTTTCTTACGAGCAGACCCGGACTCCATGGCGATACCACCAGACTTAATTCCGATCAGTATAGTCCTGCTGCCCCGAAACGCGAAGGAATCCCAGTCCCCGCCTAAGAATAAATCCCCGTAAAAACCCCTTGATTTTATTGACAATCTCCGTCATAATGAGTACTCAGAGAAGTAGTGTATTCATGGCGGGTGAAAATTGCGAACGGGCAAATCGTGGTTTTAGGCTATGGATTAGAGATCTTCACGGCCGTCTATCAACCACTAAACAAAGCGAGGAGTGTTTACGCCTGTGGCAAAAAAACCAACCACAAGCAGCGATCGCGTCTATTTCACCTCTGGTGATAACGCCCTGCCGCTGCCAAACCTAATCGCTCACCAAAAAGATTCTTGGCGCTGGTTCGTCGAGGAAGGTTTGAGCGAAATATTTTCAGAAATTAATCCAATTGACGATTACACTGGTCAAAAATTGTCGCTAAGATTTGGCAAATATTATTTTGGCGAGCCAAAAAGCACCGACCAATACGCCAAAGAAAACAACTTGACGTTTGAAGCGCCGCTGCACGCCACGGTGGAATTGACCAATAAAACCTCCGGCGTGGTTGAGGAGCAGGAAATTTACCTGGGCGATTATCCGTGGATGACCGACCGCGGTACGTTTATCATTAACGGCACGGAGCGCGTGGTCGTTAGCCAGTTGATTCGCTCGGCGGGCGTGTTCTTTACGGCTGACACAATCAACGGAAGAAGATTCTACGGCGCTAAAATGATTCCAGGCCGCGGCGCTTGGCTGGAGCTGGAAACAGCGCCAAACGGCGTAATTTACGTAAAAATT
This sequence comes from uncultured Candidatus Saccharibacteria bacterium, assembly GCA_963553885.1. Lineage (GTDB taxonomy): Bacteria > Patescibacteriota > Saccharimonadia > Saccharimonadales > Saccharimonadaceae > Nanosynbacter. The sequence goes on along the minus strand of CAUVOY010000018.1, from coordinate 2,931 downwards.
GACCGGCGGCGCAAGATGCCGATTACCACTCTGCTGCGAGCATTAGGCTATCCAAAAACCAGCGAGATTAAAGAATTATTTACCGACATTGACACCGGCGATGTGAAATATATAGAGGAAACACTGGATAAAGACTCCGCCCGCGGCGCGAACGAAGCGCTAATTGAGGTTTACCGCCGTCTGCGGCCGGGCGATTTGGCGACGGTCGATAACGCCCGCCAGATGATAGAGCGGATGTTCTTTGATTTCAAGCGGTTTGATTATTCCCGGGTTGGCCGTTACAAACTGAACCAGCGCCTGGGCTTGGATGTGGCTAACACGACTGAAAACCGCACATTCCAGATGAGCGATTTGGTAGCAATTATCCGCGAGCTGATCCGGCTTAACAACACTCAAGAGCCAGCCGACGACATCGACTCGCTCAGTAACCGGCGCGTTAAACTAGTCGGCGAATTGGTTGCCCGCCAGTTCCGTGTCGGTATGCTGCGCATGCAGCGCAACGCCATGGATCGGATGAGCGTGGCAGATTTGGAAAACGTTACGCCAAGCCAATTGATTAACGCCCGCCCGGTGGTTGCTGCGGTACGCGAATTCTTTACCAGCTCACAGCTAAGCCAGTTGATGGACGAGGTTAATCCATTGTCAGAACTCAGCCACAAGCGCCGATTGAGTTCCATGGGGCCTGGCGGTTTGAGCCGCGAGCGCGCTGGCTTCGACGTGCGCGACGCCCACCCAACGCACTACGGCCGTATTTGTTCAGTGGAAACGCCGGAAGGCGCTAACGTCGGCCTGGTGCTGAACTTGGCGACCTATGCCAAGGTTAACGAATACGGATTTATTGAAACGCCATATCTTCGCGTCAAAGACGGCCGGGTAACCGACGAAATTGTCTATCTGGATGCCTCGCAAGAACTGGGCGAAGTCATCGCCGACGCTGGCGAAATCCTGAACGAAGACGGCACTTTCCGCGACGAGCGCGTTAATGCCCGCAATAACATGCAACCATCGCAAGTTGACGCCACTCAAGTCACTTTCATGGACGCAGCGCACCGCCAGATCTTAGGCTCGACCGCGGCATTAGTGCCATTTATCGAGAAGAACCGTATCGACCGGAGCTTGACCGGATCAAACATGCAGCGACAGGCCGTGCCTTTGCTTATGCCGCAGCCAGCGACAGTCGGTACTGGCATTGAGCGCGACGTAGCAAAGAATAGCGGACATCTGATTCTAGCAGAAGCTGACGGCGAAGTTGTTAAAGCTGATGCTGATGAAGTTCATGTCAAATATGCCGACGGCGTTAAAATTTACGAATTGCGCCATTTTGTTAAGAATAATGACGACCGCTGCTATAACCAAAAAACGCGCGTTAACCGCGGCGATCGCGTAGAAAAAGGCGATGTCTTAATCGAAGGCGCATCAATCGCCGAGGGAGAAATCGCGCTGGGCCGCAACTTGCTGGTCGCCTTCATGCCATGGGGCGGCTACAACATGGACGACGCCGTGATTCTAAGCCGGCGCCTAGTACAGGACGACGAACTAACCAGTATTAATATTAAAGATTACAATGTTGAAGTCCGCGAAACCAAGTTGGGTCCGGAAATCGTCACCCGCGATATTCCGAACGTATCGGAAGACAGCCTGCGCCACTTGGATGAAAATGGTATCGTACAGATCGGTTCCGAAGTAAAAGCCGGCGACGTGCTGGTCGGTAAGATTACGCCGAAGGGCGAGCAGGAACTTTCGAGCGAGGAACGATTGCTAAGGGCAATCTTCGGCGAGAAAGCTAAGGACGTACGCGATACGTCGCAGCGCATGAACAATGCTGGCGGCGGCAAGGTTGTCGGCGTCAAGATCTTTAGCCGGGAAAACGGCCACGAATTGAAAGCTGGCGTCTTAATGCAAATTCAGATCTTCGTCGCGCAGCTGCGCAAGATCAGCGTCGGCGACAAGATGGCAGGACGCCATGGCAATAAGGGCGTCGTCGCTAAGATTTTGCCAGTGGAAGATATGCCATTCATGGAAGACGGTACGCCGGTTGACGTGATTTTGAACCCGCTGGGCGTGCCAAGCCGCATGAACCTAGGCCAGCTGTTTGAAACACACTTAGGAATGGCAGCCAGGGCTTTAGGCTACCGCGTAGCAACACCGTCGTTTAACGGTGTTAGCGACCAGCAAATTTCCGACGAACTGGAAAAAGCAGGTTTTGCCCGCGACGGCAAGAGCCAATTGTTTGACGGCCGCACTGGCGAAGCATTTGAGGAGCGCACCACGGTCGGCGTCATGCACATGATCAAGCTGCACCACATGGTTTCCGACAAGATTCACGCGCGTTCGACTGGTCCGTACACCATGGTCACCCAGCAGCCGCTCGGCGGTAAAGCCCAGAACGGCGGCCAGCGCCTCGGCGAAATGGAGGTTTGGGCATTGGAGGCTTACGGCGCTGCTTCGACGCTGCAAGAAATGCTGACCATCAAGTCCGACGATGTCTACGGCCGCGCTAAGGCGTACGAGTCGATCATTAAGAGCGAGCCGATTGTCGGGCCGAAGCTGCCGGAATCATTCAACGTGCTGGTCAAGGAATTGCAAGGATTAGGACTCAGGGTTGATTTAATTGACGATGACGATACGGTTGACGCTGAACATGTCATCGCTTCAAGCGGCCCGGCCGATAAAACCGTACCGCAAACCGCAAACGACGAAGATGACGACGACGATCAGATTTATCTGGACGAATCAGATGATATCGGCGACATTAATGACGGCGTCAGCGTACAAGATATTGATGAAGTAGAAGAAATAAAGGAGGAGGCGTAAGATGGCGCAATTTGCATTTAACGCCACAGGTATTAGCGATTTTAACGCGGTACGCTTGGTGGTTGCCAGCCCGGAAGATATCCTAAAATGGAGCCACGGCGAAGTCACTAAGCCGGA
>CAUVOY010000017.1:0-7871 GCA_963553885.1 uncultured Candidatus Saccharibacteria bacterium | reverse complement strand
TTCTGCGATCCACTACTGAAACGAAGGACGTCAAAGTCATTATGATGACCGCCTTGTCGTCCGAAGACCAGCGCAAACGCGGCGAGCAGCTGGGTGCTGACAGATATTTGGTTAAATCGCAAGTAGGCATTGAAGACGTTGTCAGAGCAGTTCACGAAGTTTTGCGCGATGTACCAGGAATTGGCACCGAACCAAAACCGTCTGCTGCTGAGCCTGATAATTCCAGCCAAGACATGTCGTACGTAGAAAACCTTGAAGTAGATCCAAACGACACTCCATCGGTTGAACGGCCGGATGTCGAATCGCTGTCGCCGCAGCCAGCCTCGGAAGAACCGCCAGTGTTGCCAACAACTGAATCGCCTCAAGCAACTCAGACGCCGCCAGAGCCAGCTGTTCCGGAAAATACAGCGCCAGTCTTACAGCCAGTTCCGCAAATTAGCCCGCAGAGTCCGATTCAGGCTGCGCCTCAATCAAATGGCTTACCTCGGCCGGCATCAGCCGCACCGCAGCCCGCACAGCCAAGCGGATTACCGCAGCCTCTAGCGCCATTCTCGTCGCCAATGCCGCGTCCAGCTGGACTAGGCGACAGAGTTATTCAACCGCTGCCAGCATCAGAAAAAGGCGAGTCGGTTGATGTTTCGGAATTAATTGACCAGGAATTAAACGCACCCGCTATTCCTACCGTTCCAGCAGCAGAGCCGGCAGCAGCCATGGAACCTATCGCTGCACCTATTCCGCAGCCAACCCAGCCAGCCTCGGAAGAACCGCCAGTGTTGCCAACAACTGAATCGCCTCAAGCAACTCAGACGCCGCCAGAGCCAGCTGTTCCGGAAAATACAGCGCCAGTCTTACAGCCAGTTCCGCAAATTAGCCCGCAGAGTCCGATTCAGGCTGCCATGCAGCAATCCGCCCAAGCTCAAGCAGATGACCCAGCTCAGCAACAACCAGTTCCAGCACCGACTTCTATGCCGACAGCCGATCCAAACGCAGCGCAATTAACACCGCAGCCCGCAGCTCCAAATCCATCGGACGCAGCAGTACTAACGCCAGCGGCGCCAGATCCCGCAGCTGCCATGCAGCAATCCGCCCAAGCTCAAGCAGATGACCCAGCTCAGCAACAACCAGCTCCAGCACCGACTTCTATGCCGACAGCACCGCAACAATGACCGGACAACAACCCGTAGTAAATCTGATGAGACTAAACAAATTTATAGCTTTAAGCCTCGGCGTGTCGCGCCGGAAAGCTGACGAGCTGATAGAGCAGGGGAAAATATTAGTTAACGGCGATCGCGCGGTTTTAGGCCGGCAGATAGACCAGTCCGACACTGTCCTGTACAGCTCCCGAGAACTGCACATCCAGCCAAAAAAGCTCATCCTCCTCCATAAACCCGTCGGCTATCTTTGCTCGCGCGCCTCTCAGGGCGGCGCACCGACCATTTACGAATTATTGCCAGCCAGTCTCCATCACTTGAAACCTGTCGGCCGCCTAGACAAAGACAGTTCGGGGCTGATTCTCCTCACCAACGACGGGGATTTTGCTCATCAGATGACACACCCGTCGTTTTATAAAATTAAGCGCTATCTGGTGACGCTTGACCAGCCGCTGCAGCCGCTCCACCGGCAAATGATCAACGACTTTGGCGTGCAGCTGCCTGACGGACCGAGCCGCTTGACGCTCGAACGCCAGCATGAGGGTGATGAGCGCCGCTGGATTGTCCAGATGAGCGAAGGCCGCAACCGCCAAATCCGCCGCACCTTCGCCGCCCTCGGCTACACCGTCACCAAACTCCACCGCACGGACTTTGGTAATTATTCAATTGGCGAAATTAAGCGAGAGGAATTTCAGGAAAGCAATTTGACACCAAATTGACAATAGTGTACTATACCTTACATTATAAATATTAGGAGGATATTATTATGAGAAAAGGCGAAGGGCTTTCAATTGGCAACATAAAAGAGTCGTTACGAAAAAGAGCAGGGAAAGTGCTTGTCGTCATAGCTGGCATTGCACTGGCTGCTTCGGGCTGTGCCGCGCCAACATCAGAAACAAAACCAGCCGACACAGAACAAGGGCAAGAAAATACACAGACAGATTCAAAAGGCAACCCTGACCTTGACTGGACGCTGGTTGACGCAGGCTGCGGGCGAGATTGCGAAGAAGGAGAGCTTCTAGGCAAAATATCAAAAGCTTGTGACGGCACCACTCTATTATACTCATACCGCCTCTACGACAAGCAAGGCAGTATCACCGCCATCCCCAACAGCCCCGAATGCGGCTACATTCCGCCAACAGCTGAAAACAGCCCCACGCCAACCGCCGAGGCAACACCTACTCCAGCCAACGGCAATTAAACTTGACATCACAGTTTATTCTCGCCAAATCGCCGCGCCTCTGTTATAATAAGCATAATTATGCCTAATAAATTACCTACTGTCGCCATCATCGGCCAAGCTAACGTTGGCAAAAGTTCGCTATTCAATCGCTTGACGCGCGCCCGCACCGCCATCGTCGCCCGCGAAGCCGGCACCACCCGCGACAACGTCGTTGGCAAAGTTTCGTATAAGCGCCGTGCTTTATTTTCTGATGAGAATGCGGCAGATGCGACACCTCCTGTGCTGGAGGCTGGCGCAACCGCGACCGCTAGCCTCTCCGACAAGTCGATAGCTCTGCGGACGGCACCTTCGGATGCATTCGACGTGGAGGAGACGGTTGGCGGTCGCGCTGCAGCAAACACGCACGCTGAATTCTGGCTCATCGACACCGCCGGCCTCAAACCCGCCGAAGACGAATTCGAAGCCACCATCCAAGACCAAATCGCCGACGCCTCCGCCGCGGCTGACGTCATCCTCGTCATGGTTGATTCTACTGTCTATCCATCAGGCGCTGACCGCCAACTGGCCAAAAAAGCCCTCAAAAGCGGCAAACCCGTCCTTCTCGTCGCCAACAAAGCCGACCTGAGAGGTTCGCTTCCCACCGACGAATTCAAACGTCTCGGCATCAAGACCATCATCAAAACCTCTGCCGAGCACAACATTGGCATCTCTGAACTACTTGACAACATCGCCGATCTCATTCCGCCAGCCACCGACACCATGCCTGATGACATCATCCGCGTCGCCTTGATTGGCCGGCCAAATGTTGGTAAAAGTAACTTGTTCAACACCCTGGCAGGCAAGCAGCAAGCCATCGTCGCCAACGTCGCCGGCACCACCCGCGACGTCAACCGCGTCCAAGTCCGCTATCACGGCCAGACCATCGAGCTACTCGACACCGCCGGCATTCGCCGCCAGGGCAAGCAAGAAACCGGCATCGAAAAGTTCTCGGTCCTGCGCACCATGCAGGCCATCAACGAAGCCGATATCTGCTTCCTCTTGATGGACGTCAACGAATTGAACGTCGGGTTGGATCAGCGCTTGGCCGGCATCATCGACGAGGCAGGCAAGGGGCTAGTCCTAGTCGTCAGCAAATGGGACTCCGTCGAGGGCAAAGACGCCTACACTCACGATGAGCTAGCGCCGCAAATTAGTTATCATTTCAAATTCACCCCCTACGCGCCACTGATCTTCACCTCATCAGTCACCGGCCAAAACGTCGCCAAATTGTTCGACCTAGCCCTTGATACTTACAAACGCCGTCGTCAAGAATGCAAAACTCGCATCCTCAACGATCTCTTGCAAAAAGCCGTCGCTGCTCATCCGCCAGCCGGTCTAAAGAACTCGCATCCAAAGCTCCGCTACATCGTCCAGACCGACACAGCCCCGCCGTGGTTCGTCATCTACGGCAGCAACTTGAAATTCGTCCACTGGAGTTACAAACGCTACCTTGAACGCACCCTGCGCGAAGCCTTCAACTTCGCCGGCACGCCCATCAAACTATCTTTCCGCGACGAAAAGCAGCTGAAAGCCAACCGCGAACGCATTGCCCGCGGACTAGCACCGGTCACCAAGGCCTACAAACAAGCCAAAAACGCCGAAAACGCACCTGAGAGTATTTGTCGATAGGCTATTTTTAAGTCAATACACTATTTACAAATATAAATTATCGTGATATAATACGAAAGACATGAATAACACTTTAGACAAACACTCTGCAGAAAAACCGTCAACGACTCCCGCCGATATTCCTGACCCCGAAACAACTATATTTCACGTAACCGTAAAACCTCTCTTTAGCAAAGAGGCAACTCCTGAAACGCTGCGCATCGCTGCAATCGGAGACATCACCGTGGAACAGCCATACGGTAGGGGCGCAGAAGAGGTAGAAGTTACTCTCTACGCAGGAGACACTGGCAATCATACACCACTACTTAAACGCGCTGGTAAAAAATCATCCGTTATTGACATGCCTGAAGCTACTGGCTGCACAGAAGCAACTATGTCCATCGCCGCAGAACCTGGCAATGGAGAATACCCAGATTTCAGTGAGGCTGTCATTGGTGCTAAGATGTCAGAAATAGCAGGTGAAGATCTAGCCACTTTGGAACAAAGAGAGCAAGCTGTTAAGGATTTTTTGCAAGCACTCGGTGAAGTAGCAACTTGTGCATTATTGCTCAAAAATTTTTCCGAGCTAAGCAAAGGCTTTGTTGCCACTTTCGAACCTGGAGACCGGAAAGAGCCAAGCGGTAATTTTTATTCAACCATTACCGCTGATAGCCCAGATTCCTCTGCAGAATAAAAAATCATTAGCTATACATAAGCCTTAAGTTTATAGACTTATAAAGCCAGTCCCGCGCCCCACACCAGAGTTCGCGGGGCTATTTTTTACTTTTTATCGTCATTTTCACCCTATTTTTGCCTAAAATTCAATAAAATTGCGCTAATCTATTGACTTAGGCGTTCGGATATGATATATATATCAGCTTTTGTTGACAGATGTTTGACGTTTTGTCCAAAAGTGTATTTTGACAAGCAGTTGAGAATAGAGCAAGGTGAGATTTTATGGCGTTATTTTAGCGGGAGCAAAATAGTGTCGTGAAACCTCATCTTGCTCAAGTGCCATCCGGGCGCCAGGGCAGTGTTTTTACAAGAAAACACAGGCAATCTGCCTGGGTGAGGAGAGAGTGACATCATGAGCAGATACTACAGGCCTGGTAGCGACCTTGCGAACGGTATTGTTGGTCGACGACTTGATTCGTTCTTGTACCACGAGGCTAAAGGAGAGCTTCGTAGAGGCGAACATCTCTACACAGTAGTGGAGTTTGTGACACATGATGTCGCGATCTGCGTCGACGACTACAAGGAGTTCTGTGAGCTCAGCAAGCTTCTTTACTCCTACACGTTCTATGCCTTGAATGAGTGCGCACACTCGCGCTCGGTGTAGAGATCCCGAACTGGCAAGCCGCCGAGAATTCTTGGCGGTTCTCTCCGCCGCACATATTCTCCTGCTTGTCAGTTCGCTCCATAGATGCGTGTCTATGCTGATGAGTCGGAAACGACGAAAGCGAATTTTTATCCAAACATTACCAGTTGCGCCGCTAGGGCTTCGCGCGTAATTTCATCTGCCCGTTCACCGATGAGCACGATTTTTGCCGCCTCCTCAGGCCTGGCATTAGTTAACTGAATCTGCTGCTCGGTCGCCTCCACATGCTGGCGCGCACCGTTGTCATTGATGAAGCAGCCCTTCATTCGCCGCAGGCCATACGCCGCAAATAATTCCGGCCATATTTTCTCCAGCGTCGACGCCGTAATTTTCATGCCCGAAACGTCCAGCACCGCGTACGTCGGATTATCCGGCACCGCCAGCTCGCCATCATACGTATCAAAAAACGCCAGCAGCCCCGACGGCGTGGTTAATTTACTGAGATCAAACTGCCCATGCGGCGCGCTTAAAACCTTGGCGTAGGGCAGGGCGCGCCGTTTTATATCGTATTCAGCTCGCTCGCTATCATTCAGCAAATCTTCCTTGGTCACCAAAATCACGTCCGCCGCTTGCAGCTCAATTTCATGCACTGACTCAATCCCGCGCAAAATCTCGTGCGCGTCAATCACGTAAAAACTCTGCATCAGCTCGTACTTATTGAAGATTTGTGCATTAACAAGTTTTTCCACCAAATTCATCGTCCGCGCCACGCCCGTTGCCTCGATGAACACTGGCGCCGGGGAACTGCGGCAAAAGTCCAGCAGCATCCGCGTCAACGCATGCTTCGACGAACAACAAACACAATCGCCAGCCAGCGTCGTCACCATCTCCGCCAGCCCTTCTAGCCGATAACCGTCGACATTTTCATTGGCGTATTCATTTTCAATCACCCGTGCGCCCTTATAGTCACTTTGTTGCAATAAGAATTCCAACACGCTGGTCTTGCCGGCGCCCAGCGAGCCGTTCACTAGATACAGCGGCACCTTGTCAACAACCGCCCGCGCCTCATCAAACGCCGCATTAACACTAAATTCCAAATCATCATCGCGTTTCGCCATACATCTATTATACGTCATCCTGGCCAAGGTGATATACTAAGGCTATGAAAGTCATCCTAGCCCTCGGCAATCCTGGCGAAAAGTACGTTCACACGCGGCATAATGCTGGCTTTTTAGTGGTTGACCAATTGGCGGCAGGGCAGAGTGCACATTTTAGCAATAAGCCCAAATTTTTTGCGGATATTGCCGAGCTAAATAATGTCAAGCTAGCCTCAACCGCTAACACAAAGTCGCGCACCACTAGTCCGCAGGAAAAAGTTCTCTTGGTCAAACCAACGACGTACTATAACGAAGTCGGCGTTGCCGCGCGGGCGCTCATGGATTTTTATAAATTGACGCTGGATGATTTACTGGTTATTCATGACGACACTGACCTTGATTTTGGTAAAATCCGTATCCGTAAAGGCGGCCGCGACGCTGGCAGCAACGGCTTAAAATCGCTTCATGCTCACATTGGTTCTGACTTTTGGCATATTCGTATCGGTACAGACAATCTACTGCGGCGGCAAGTCTCAACCGACCGTTTTGTTATGATGAATTTTAATAGCGATGAATTAACTATTTTGAAAAATTGGGCCATCCCAACGGTGCAAACAATGATTCATGACTTTTTATCCGATCAAATTTCAGCCATAAGCGTCAAATTATAACCCCCGACATATCACTACATCATTACGCCTGCGAAATTAAAAATGCTTATTGCAATAATGTCGCAATAAGCAAGCGATATCGCCCGAAACAAAAAGCCACAAATATCAATTACCGTCGCCTCCGCGGCACAATTCTCGCCGCGCCGTGTTTCAGCCGCTGCTCAGCGCTATGTAATTTCGCCGCGGCTGCTTCTTGCAAATTAATCGCTCGCGCCTCCAGCATACTGCTGCCAACCGCCAAGCTCACAAACAATAGCCCCAAGCCGCCCGTCGCCCACTCCGGCAGCTCCAGATGAAACAGCTTGGCAATCATCATCATACCCAGCGCCATGATCGCCCAATGCGCACCATTTTCCAGATATTTATATTTGCTGAGCATGCCCGTCCGCAGCAAATATACCGTCAGCGACCGCACCCAAATTGCGCCGGCGCCCAAACCCGCCACGATCAACAGCACACTGCTAGTAATAGCAAAAGCGCCGATAACGCCGTCAAAGCTAAAGCTGGCATCCAGCACCTCCAGATAGAGCAGGCTAGCGAACGCCGCCCAGCCGGTCTTGACCTTGACCGATTTAGCATCATCCTCATGAAAGAATGAGCCGAACAGCTCCAGCCCGATGTGCAGTATAATCCCCAGCACCGACGAGATCAGCACCAGCGCCCGATGCGGCGGCTCAACCGTGAAATACAGTATCGCCGCCACGCTCAGCATCAGACACACCTTGAAATTCTCAAACCGCCCAGCCTTCGCCAGCCACGGCTCGACATGCCGCATCCAGTGCACGCGCTTGTTATAATCAATGA
>CAUVOY010000016.1:0-9420 GCA_963553885.1 uncultured Candidatus Saccharibacteria bacterium | reverse complement strand
AGTGGCTGGCGAATAATCGTCAATATACGTCGAGAACGGAGTCTAGTCTGGCAATCATTTCCTCTTGTCCAAAAACATAAACGTGTTACAATAGAAGCATTAACAATATAAACAGGGGGGTCTGTGATGGATGAGCCAATTCACATCACGTCTGAAATAGGAAAACTTAAAACCGTTTTATTGCATCGGCCGGGTAAGGAGCTAGAAAATTTAACTCCAGATTATCTGACCGATCTTTTATTTGACGATATTCCATATTTGGAAGTTGCGCAGAAGGAGCACGACGCGTTTGCTCAAACCTTGCGCGATCATGGCGTCGAAGTTCTGTATCTGGACGAGCTGGTTGCCGAAGCTTTGAATTCTGACCAGCTTCGCGAGCAATTTGTCGACGAAATGCTGGCGGCTTCCAAGCAGGGTTCGCGCCGAATCACGCAGATTCTGCGCCAATTCTTATTGGATTTGCCGACTCACGCTATGGTTCGTAAGATCATGGCCGGCGTGCGCAAGGACGAAATTACGCTGCCGCCGGAACATCATCGGCAGCTGCATAATATGATTGAGAAGAATCATTATCCGTTCTATCTCGACCCAATGCCAAATCTGTATTTTACGCGCGACCCGGCTGCAGCCATTGGTAACGGCCTGACGATCAATAAGATGCATTGGCCGGCACGCCGCCGCGAATCGCTGTTTATGCGCTATATTATTGATCATCATCCGCGGTTTGCTGGCAAGAATGTGCCGGTGTGGTACGACCGCCACGAGAAATTCTCGATGGAGGGCGGCGATGAACTAGTATTAAACGGCAAAGTAATGGCGATTGGCGTATCAGAACGCACCACGGCTGAGGCAATCGAAAAGATGGCAATGAAGCTGTTTGCCGGTTCCAACTTTAAGAAAGTCGTTGCTATGGAAATTCCGAAGTCGCACGCTTTCATGCACCTGGACACGGTGTTTACGATGATTGATCGGGACAAGTTTACTATTCATCCGGAAATTCGCGATCGCGGCGGTAAGATGAACTGCTTCGTGCTGGACAAAGTTGAGGGCCAGCCGTTCCCGCGTATTACGCATGAGACAGATCTTGAACACGTCTTGCGAGTAGCATTGGAGGTGCCAAATGTCACGCTGATTGAGTGCGGCGGCGGCGATCCAATTGCAGCAGCCCGCGAGCAGTGGAATGACGGTTCCAATACCTTGGCGATTGCGCCGGGCGTGGTGGTAACTTATGACCGCAACTACGTCACCAACCAAAAACTGCGCGAGCACGGCGTTGAAGTTATTGAAGTCAGCGGTGCTGAGCTTGGACGCGGCCGCGGCGGCCCGCGCTGTATGAGTATGCCGCTAGTACGGGAGGATGTATTTTAATGGCGCAAAGTTTGAAAGGCCGGTCGCTACTAACCTTAAGCGACTACACGGCGGAAGAAATTCGTTTACTGCTGGATACGGCGCGTGAATATAAGCGGCTGAAATATGCCGGTGTGCCGCACCGGATTCATGAGGGAAAAAATGTGGCGTTGTTGTTTGAAAAAACCTCGACCCGCACGCGCTGCGCCTTTACAGTGGCAGCTAACGACCTCGGTGTCGCGCCAGAATACCTCGGTAAAGACGACATCCAGCTCGGCAAGAAGGAGACGGTCGAAGATACCGCTAAGGTACTTGGGCGGATGTTTGACGGTATTGAGTTTCGCGGTTTTGCGCACAAGACTGTGGAAGATTTGGCGAAGTATGCCGGTGTGCCAGTGTGGAACGGATTGACTGATCAATTCCATCCGACGCAGATTTTGGCTGACTTCATGACTATTGAGGAGCATGTTGGCAAGCTGAAAGATACGAAGCTGGTGTTCGTTGGCGACGGTCGTAATAACATGGCCAATAGTTTATTGATTGGTTCGGCAAAAATGGGCGTTGATTTTCGGATTTTAGCGCCGCGCGAACTTTTCCCGGACGACAGTTTGGTGCATAAGGCTAATAATTTTGCCCGGCAAAGCCACGGTAAAGTCACGATTACCGACAACTTTGAAGAAGCTCTACGCGGCGCTGACGTGATTTACACTGACGTTTGGGTATCGATGGGTGAGGAAGATAAGTTCGCTGAACGTATCAATTTGCTGCGCTATTTCCAAGTAAACCGCGACATGCTGAATCTGACAGGCAATCCGGAAGTTAAGTTTATGCACTGCCTGCCAGCCTTTCATGATGCCTTAACCTCTACTGGCAAGAGCGTTCAGGAAGAATTTGGTTTGGATGCAATGGAAGTCTCGGACGAAGTATTCCGTTCGCCAAATTCAGTGGTATTTGATCAAGCGGAAAATAGGATGCATACAATCAAAGCTGTTATGGCTTTGACGCTGTAGTTGTCGTAATAAGGGAGTTAAGGAGGCTCCGGGACAATGGTAGAAAAAATTAAAAAAACAAAGCAGAAGCTCCGGTCGCCATCGGCGTTTACGATTTTATTTGTCGTGATTGCTATCATGGCAGCGCTCACATGGGTTATTCCATCAGGTCTATATAAGACAGATAAAGAAGGTAATCGCATCGCGGGGTCGTATCAGGTGGTTAATAAAGACCGCACTGTCAAGGAAGAAAAGGATGGTAAAGAGACTGAGGTCGATAAGCATGACCGACAAGGTCTATGGGACGTCTTCACTGCGCCGATTAAAGGTATGTCTGACAAGCTTGACGTGATTGTTTTCGTCATGGTTCTTGGCGGATTCCTGGGTGTTACCATGAAGACCGGCGCTCTGGACGCTTCTCTTGGTGCTCTGCTCCAAAAGATGAAGGGTAAGGAAAAATGGCTCATTCCAATTTTAATGACGCTGTTTGCTATCGGTGGTACAACTTACGGCATGCAGGAAGAAACTGTGGCGTTTTACGCGCTAGTTATTCCGATGATGATTGCTGCTGGCTACAACGCAATGACTGGTGTGATGGTAATCGTGCTCGGTGCTGGTACGGGCGTGCTTGGCTCGACTATTAACCCATTCTCCACCGGCGTTGCCGCAAAGACTGCTGATATTAAATTGGGCAATGTTATCCCAATAATGTCTATCATTTTGGTGCTGTGTTTGATCGCGGCAATCATCTTCACTATGCGTTACGCAGCAAAGGTGAAAGCTGGTAAATATAAAGAAGATGTTCGCTATAAGCCAGCCACAGCGGCCTTGGACATGACTAACGTACCGAAATTTACTGGTCCACGAAAAGTCGTCATGGGTGTCTTCGCTATTACCTTTGTGTTGATGGTCCTTTCGCTGATTCCTTGGGGAAGTTGGGAAATTACATTATTCGCCGACCTGTTTAAGTGGGCTTCAGAGTTGCCAATTATCGGTGCAGTACTTGGCGTAGTGCACAGTGCGGCCTTTGGTGACTGGTACTTTAATGAAATTACCGCACTATTCTTAATCTCAACAATTGTTATTACCGCAATTTACTATAAAGAGTTTAAAAAAGAAGGCGTTTTTCCAGTTGACACATTCATTGATGGCGTGAAGGATATCTTACCAGTTGCTTTGATTATCGCAGTGGCAACCGGCGTTTCTGTTGTGATGACTAACGGTGAGATTCAAGATACTATCATTAGCTGGGGCGAAGCACTCCTGAAAGACGCTGGCGGTGGTGTTGTTGGCGTACTGGCGTATCTGTTCTACTTGCCAATGTCATTCATCGTGCCATCATCATCAGGTTTGGCAGCAGCAACTATGCCAGTTATTGCGCCGATTGCTGATCTGGTTGGCTCAAGCAAAGAAGTTATGGTGGCAGCCTTTGCTACAGCGTCAGGTTTGCTTAACATGATGGCGCCAACCATCGCTTCTCTGATGGGCGGTTTGGCGCTGGCGGGTGTTTCTTATCGCGACTGGCTGAAACGCTCAGCACCAATTATGGCAGTATTCGCGATTATTAGCGTTGCGGTGATTGCAGCGTTTGGAGCGTTATAGTCTTATGGATAATAAACGTACAATAGTAGTCGCGCTCGGAGGCAATGCCCTGCAACGGCAGGGCGAAGCCTCGTCCGCGCAGCAGCAGCGGGTGGCTGACGAGACGGTTCGCCAGCTTTTACCGCTTATCCAGGCGGGTCATAATGTGGCGATTGTTCATGGCAATGGTCCGCAAGTCGGTAACATTGTCCTGCATGAAGAAGCAATCAACACGGCCGACGTGCCGAGCTTGCCGCTGGAGGATTGCGGCGCCATGAGCCAGGGCTTGATCGGTTTCTGGCTGCAGCAGGCGCTGCACGATGCGTTCGTATCTAACGATATTGACCGCAGTGCAGTCAGTATGATTACGCAAACCATTGTCGATTCAAGCGATCCGGCCTTTCAGAATCCGACCAAACCAATCGGGCCGTTTTATTCCGAGGAGGAGGCTAAAACTGTTGCCAGCGAGCGCGGCTACACAGTGAAAGAAGATGCTGGCCGCGGCTGGCGGCGCGTCGTACCTTCGCCGAAACCGCAAACCATTGTCGAGGCGGATGTTATAAAATCGCTGGTTTCTACTGGCGTGACAGTAGTTTCGACTGGCGGCGGCGGTATTCCTGTTTTACAAGACGAAGCCGGACAATTGAAGGGCGTGGCAGCAGTGATTGATAAAGATTTTGGCGCTGCCAAATTGGCGGATCTTCTGGACGCCGATACGCTGTTGATTTTGACATCAGTTGATGCTGCTAAGATTAATTTTGGCAAGCCGGACGAACAATCGCTTGAAGAAGTCTCGATGGCAGAATTACAAAAGCATATTGACGACGGGCAATTCGCAGCCGGCTCTATGCTGCCGAAAACCCAAGCAGCTCTGAGCTTCTTGGCTGGCGGCACCGGACGTACAGCAATTATTACTTCGCTGGAAAAGACCGCCGAAGCGATTACTGGTACGGCAGGTACGCGGATTAAATCGTAGCTTGTAGATTTATCTAAAATAAAACCTCCCCGTTTTTTCGCGAAGCGGGGAGATTTTAGTACGATAAACTATGATCAAGATTGCCAAAGCATAACAGTTTATCGTATAATTTTTTCATGGTGGTGGGCTACTTTGAACGGCGATCGCTGTCTGAAAATTTGGCGCAAACCAATATCATGCACGCAAATTGCTGGGTGCATGTTAATGGCAAGCTTGCTGGCACGGATATAAGTGATCTGGCAGACGGTTTTTCGCTGAATCCTAATATCATTCGCGACGCTGCCGACGTCCACGAACTGCCGAGGGTTGAGCTTTCTGGCGGCGTTGAATATATTTTCGCCCGCGTGCCGCTTGGCGCGGTTGATTCCGGCAAGACCGTACCGTTCCTGATGATTATCCATAAGAATCACTATATTACGATTGCGCCGCAAGCGAAGTTTTCGCCGCTTGATGTCAGAGATTTTTTGGCAGCAACTACTGAACGTCCTGCTGGCATTTTTAGTGCAAATCTGGCGTATATTATTTCGCAGTACGAACAGCGCGTCCATTCGCTGACTGAGAAAATTAGCGGCGCCAGGCAGCGGCTGAGCCGGTATGAGGTGCAAAATGCCGACTTTATTCAATTTGTGGCCATAGAAGGCAGTCTTAATGGCTATCGCAGCAGCCTGGAGGGTATTTCCAGCGTAATAACCCAATTGAGGGATAATCGCCACGGCTTGTTTAATACGCGCGATTTGGAAGACCTTGAGGATATCGACTTGCATATTCGCCAAATCTTGGTGGCTATCAGTTCCAGCGTGCATACGATCTCCAGTATCCAAAGCGCCTACTCGACAATTGCCAATAATGTTTTGAACCAGCGCATGAAAGTTTTGACCGCTATTACGATTTTACTGGCGATTCCGAATGTTTTTTACGGTATGTATGGTATGAATATCGGGCTGCCGTTTCAGCACGAGCCTTGGGCGTATGTAGGGATTGTCGGCTTTACAATAGTATTAATCTTATTTGTGTCGGTTTTTGCCAGGCGAATTCGTCTGTTTTAGCTCAAAATATATGGCGCATTCCGCTTGACGCACCTAAAATCGTTTGGTAATATTGGTGACGTGTCTCGCGCCGAAGCATTCAATTGCTTAAAGATGGGTAATAAAGGTCGAAGCGCGTGAGGCTGCGCATAAGTACGAGGAGTACAAAACACATGCCAATAGCAATCAATTTTGTGTCTTCCAGGCGCAAAAAGATAGCCGTTGATGTGGTGCCTGCCGAATGGCAAACATACATAGCACAATAAATAATGTGCAGTCGCTCTTGATTAAAGTAAAAGGGGGACGACTATAAATAAATCCCGCTCCAAAGGCACCGGAGCGGGATTTTGGTATTGATAAGAAATTAATCTTTAATTTCGACGCCAGCGCTTTTTAGAGCGTCTTTGATAGCCGATTCAATTGAGCCAGTATTGTCCATCTGGACATTCTTACCATTAACGTAAAAGGTTGGCGTAGCCTTAACGCCATGCTGCCGTCCAACTGCCAGATCAAAGTCGATTTTATTTTTCACCTTGGCGCTAGCGATATCCGACTTATATTGGTTAATATTAAGCTTTAGCTGTTCGGCGTACGACTGGAAAATATTGCTGCGTTCTCTGGTGTTGGCGTTATTCCAGGCGTTTTGGTTGGCATAAAGGAGTCCATTCATTTCCCAGAATTTACCTTGCAATCCAGCCGCTTCAGCTACCGCCGCCGCCGCTCGCGCGTTCGGATGAGAGCTGGCGATCGGGAAATTACGGAAAATCAGCAGCGTATTATCTTTATACTTTTCAACAACGCTTTTCGCTTTTGGCGCGGCAGTACTACATCCCGGACATTGGTAGTCGGCGTACTCAATGACGGTTACCTTGGCATTTTTATTGCCGTAAGTATGGTCGGCGATATTGCTATTACGTTTCTCAGCGCCGATTATTTTATTCATACTTTCTTCGGTAATATTGCTAACATCCAGCCGGTCTTGGGTTGACATATAAATCATTCCGGCAATTACCATCCCGACAATTATCATAAAAACTATCCAACTTTTTTTATTCATAGTTCCTCCAAATTACTCTAGTCAGTATAGCATAAGATAGGATACAATTAAACCATGATGGTTGTGCTGCCAGTTGTCTATGTTGTCGTTTTTTTATGCCTTTTGGTGGTGTTGGGAATTCATCCGCAGTTATCGTCGCATAGCCGGTTCGAGCTGCAGCGGCGGGTGCATGCTGGCGATAGCGAGGCAGAGCTGTTACTAAAGCGCCATATGCTGCTGCGCGATATTTTTTCTTTGCAGCGCGTTATTTCGGCAATTTTATTGGTGGTGCTAAGCGTTATCGGCGTGGAATTATTCCATTGGGTGATCGGCTTTCTCATATCGATTTTAATCGCGCTGGAAGCGGGTGCTTTGGCGCGGGTGAGTTTGTGGCAACAGTATTCGCAAAAATTGTATGAAAAATACGAAGCTAAAATTTTGGCAGTAATTGAAAAATATCCGGCAATATTCAAAACAATTCGTTCGGTCGCGCCAATCCCTAATGACCATTACGACATTGAATCGAAAGACGAGCTGTTGTCGATGGTTAAGCAATCCGGCGACGTGTTGACGAAAGATGAAAAGCGGCTGATTGTCAACGGCTTGAGTTTTAATGAAATTTCTATCGACACAGTGATGACACCGCGGAGTATGATTGAGTCAGTCAAATCAGACGAGCTGCTTGGGCCGCTGGTGCTGGACGATTTGCACAAAAAAGGCTATAGCCGGTTTCCGGTGGTTAAGGATGACATTGATCATGTGGTCGGTATTTTGTACGTGCAAGATTTGCTGATGATTGACCCGAAGTCCAAGTCGCGCCGCGCGGATGCGGTTATGGATAAGAACGTGTATTATATTCGCAATGATCGCTCGCTGAAGTATGCGCTGGCGGCATTCTTAAAAGTGCAGCGGCATCTGTTTGTGGTGGTGAACGAGTTTCGAGAAACAGTTGGACTGCTTAGTCTGGAAGACGTTATTGAAGCGCTATTGGGGCAGAAAATTGTTGACGAGTTTGACGTCTATGAAGATTTGCGCAAGGCTGCCGGGGCGAATCCGCAAAAGAACAACCTATCGACTAAAAAACGCCGCGACGTTTAATGCCAGTTAGCGCTGGCAAGCGCGTCTATATAGCTAAGATAAAGGCATTAGGAGACGAACTTTCGTTTCTGTTTTTGGCGGCTGAGTGTTTGCCGCGGCGGTTGCGGTATTTTGGTTGGCGCTGTCTCGGCTTTGGCGGTGCTGCTGCCGCCGCTGCTGCCGGGGAAAGGTACAGGGCGAGACGAAGCTTTTTCGGCTGACTGTATTAGGCGGATCAGTCTTTGTCCGTCGATAAGCATGATATTGCTAGTATGCTTTGGGTTTTTAGCAAATTGCTTGGCGTCCTCTGAAAAACTATTTATCGTTATTATAAAGGCGAAACCTCCGTTAAGACGGCTGGCAATTGGTTCGTAAAAATCTTTGATGGCGCTGGCTTCAACTGTGCTAATGTTGTGTTTTTTACATTGCACATAACTTTGCAGATTATTTTTGCGCATGATGATATCGATACCGTTATCGCGGTTATAAGGTGTAACTTTGGTCTGGTATCCGAATGATTGGAATATTTCTGCTACGTACTTTTTGAAAGAATAAGCGTCAAGAGTGCGAATTTTATCTAATAATTCTTGATCTGCTGTTTTTAAGCTATTTTCCGGTGTCGGCTGATCTACGGCGGCTGGCGCCGGCGCGGCAGATAAAGGCTCGTTTTCCGGGCGGCTGCTCGGCTGTTCTTTAATATAGCTATCTGCGGGTCTTCGTTTTGCCTCTTTTAATTCAAGCTTTTTAATCCTCTTAGACAAGGATAAATACAGATAGGCGAGAAAAACCCACAAGCAGATGCTTACAGATAGGAGAATAAACCCACCGCTATTCATAAAATCATTATAACAGCTAATGTGCTATAATAACAGATATGAAAAAGAGAGTTTTGGCGATACATACCCCTGATGAAGTTGGCGAAATGATTACTGTGGCTGGCTGGGTGCACTCGCGACGTGATCACGGCGGGCTGATTTTTATTGACCTGCGCGACCATACTGGCTTGGTGCAGCTGGTGATTAATCCTGAGCAGGCGGAAGCGTTTCGTTTGGCGGAAAGCCTGCGCGATGAGTTTGTGATTCGTGCCAGCGGCGTGGTGACGGAGCGCGGCGAAGGTTTGAAAAACCCAAATATTGCCAGTGGTGATGTGGAAATTGTGGTGGAAAACCTGGAAATTTTGAACCGTGCTGAAACCCTGCCAATCCAGCCATTTGCCGAAGAAAATCAGGCAGGTGAGGACTTGCGTTTTAAGTATCGTTACCTCGACCTGCGTCGCCCGAAGATGCAACAGATGCTGAAAAAACGTGCTGAAATGTACCGACGGATGCATCAGTACATGGACGACCGTGATTTCATTGAGATTCAGACGCCGATTTTGGCAAACTCTAG
>CAUVOY010000015.1:0-11184 GCA_963553885.1 uncultured Candidatus Saccharibacteria bacterium | reverse complement strand
GCTAATATTGCTGAAAATTATCGGATTAATATGCCGTAGTACCACTACTATATCTGTTTAAATAGTGTTATAATTTGAAAAATGAGTAACAATGTATTTAAGAGGACAAAAATATTAGCAACAATTGGCCCGGCAACATTCAGCCAGGAGAAAGTTTTTCAACTGCTGGATGCTGGCGTTAATGGCATTCGCATGAATTTTAGCCATGGCGATAATGAGAGCCGGTTGGAGCAGATTAATTGGGTGCGTACGGCTAGTCAAAGACTAGGCAAACCAGTAGCGATTTTACAGGATTTGCAGGGGCCAAAGATTCGCCTGGGCATCCTGAAAGATAACATGCTGAATGTTAAGGCTGGCGATATGCTGGTGTTGGATTCAGAAATTGCCGAACATGATGGCAGCTTTAATTTGCCGGTACAGTATAATTTGGCAGAAAAGATGAAAGTCGGCGAACCTCTTTACATGTTTGATGGAAAGATTAAGACGATTATGCGGGAAATTGTTAGTTCAACGGCGATTCGCGTGGAGGTTCAGAACGATGGATTTTTAATGAGCCGCAAGGGGCTGAATTTGCCGGATACGGATTTTGGCGGCGATATTATGACGCCGAAAGACATCGCCGATCTGGAGTGGGGCGCTAAGCAGGACTTTGATTATGTGGCGCTGAGCTTTGTGCAGAAGGCCGACGATATTATTGATCTTCGGCAGAGGCTGGTGGAATTGGGCTCAACGGTTGATATCATTGCTAAGATTGAAACAAAATCAGCAGTTGATCCAGAAAATTTGGAAGAAATCGTCAAAGCTAGCGACGGCGTGATGGTGGCGCGCGGCGACTTGGCGGTAGAGGCTGGCGCGGAAATTGTGCCGGTGATGCAGCGGCGGATTATCGCTTTGTGTCGTAAATATTGCAAGCTGGTGATCGTGGCGACGCAGATGATGGGTAGTATGGTTGATAATCCTGAGCCGACTCGCGCTGAAGTGAGCGACGTGGCAAATGCCGTCATTCAGGGCGCTGATGTGGTAATGTTGTCGGATGAGACAGCCAACGGTAAATATCCTATAGAGACTGTTCGGGCGATGCGTAAGACGATTATCTACACCCAAGAACATAGCGAAGTGATGATGGTCGATAAGACTGAGATGCGCGAAAAAACGGATGCTATTTTAAGCTACACAGCAGCGCAGCTGGCTAGAAGAATTAAGGCGCGGGCAATTATTGCTGAAACTAATACTGGTGCTACCGCGGTTAATGTCGGTGCGTATCGTCCGAACTTGCCGATTGTTTGCGTGACCGAGAATGTCAAGACGGCGCAAAAATTAGCATTAAGCTATGCTTCTCGCCCATACATTCGTCCAAATGAGCTGAACGCTGCGACGAAGCTGGCTGAGGAATTGAAGCGGGAAGGCTATTTTGGCGAGGATCCAGTTACAGTTGTGCTGGTGAGCGGTCATCATCCTGAGCCGGGAAAGACTGATAATATTCAAATTAAGACGCTGTCGTAAGGAACAATCGGGTGGGCAGACAATTTTCAAAACAAACGATTCGCGGTGTTAATCTGCGCGGGCGGACTGTTTTAGTGCGCGCAGATTACAATGTGCCGCTAACAAAGAAGGGCACAATTTCCGATGATTTGCGGATTCGCGCTTCCTTGCCGACGTTAAAGTATCTACTGGAACAAAATTGCAAGATCGTTATCATGTCGCATTTGGGGCGTCCAAAAGGCTGGGATATGAAGCTGAGCCTGGAGGTGGTGGCTAAACATTTGGCAGAACTATTGGGTCGGAAAGTGCAGTTCGTTGGCGATTGTGTTGGCGATGAAGTACGTCAAGCAGTACGCCGTGCGCCTCTGGGCAGTGTTATTTTGCTAGAAAATCTGCGCTTTTACCCGGAAGAAGAAACTGATGATTTGACATTTGCTAAATCAATTCAGCGGGCAGTTCGTGCCGATTATTTCGTGCAAGACGGGTTTGCGGTAGCGCATCGAGCGCATGCTAGTACACATGCCATTGCACTATGCGTGCCTGGCGTGGCGGGTTTTTTGCTAGAAAAAGAGTATACAACTATCACCAAGGCGATGAAAAATCCCCGGCCGCCGCTGGTGGCGATTATCGGCGGTGCTAAAGTTAGCGATAAAATTGCTTTGATCAAGCGTTTGATCAATAAGGCTGATCGGATTTTAATTGGCGGCGCTATGGCAAATGCTTTTTTACAATACCGCGGCTGCAATATTGGCAAGAGTGTCTCTGAATCTGGCCAGGAACAGGTGATTAAGGACATTTATGATAAAGCAGAAAAAAAGGTCGGCATAGATCATGTTGATGATTTTTTGGTTTTGCCAAGTGATGTGGCGGTAGCCCCCGATCCTTATAGCGAGCTGTCTCGCCGCGAGGTTAGCGTTGATAAAATTGCTAGAGATGATATGGCGCTAGACATTGGCAGCCAGACAATTGAGGCGTTCACGAAAGTCCTGGCAACTGCGAAAACGGTGATTTGGAACGGACCTCTCGGTTATACTGAGACAAAGATTTTTTCGATTGGTTCGGCGCGCGTAGCTTTGGCAATCGCTCAGAATAAGGATGTGGTATCGATTGTCGGCGGCGGTGATACAGCTGATTTTATTTTAAAGTGGGATGGTCATGACGGGCAGAGTTTTACGCATGTTTCTACTGGCGGCGGTGCTAGTATGGAGCTGATGGCGGGTAAAAAACTGCCGGGAATTGAAAGTTTACTAGACGTGTATGGATTGAGGTGATAAACTAAACATAAGGATTATCATCATGAGAAAAAAATTAATCATTGGCAACTGGAAGATGAACCTCAATATGCAAGAGGCGAGCTTGTATCTGCATAAGCTAATGGAGGTTCTAAAGCCGCGCCGGGACGTTGAGGTTGTTGTATCTCCTACAAC
The DNA here is from genome assembly GCA_963553885.1 of uncultured Candidatus Saccharibacteria bacterium. Lineage (GTDB taxonomy): Bacteria > Patescibacteriota > Saccharimonadia > Saccharimonadales > Saccharimonadaceae > Nanosynbacter. The sequence continues at coordinate 8,275 of CAUVOY010000015.1, read as the reverse complement.
ATTAACGTTGCAGAGTTTAAGCCTGCAGATCAATCGGCGAATTGCCAAGTTGGCAGCGCAAAATTGCTATTGGCGCGACCATGGCGCGTACACTGGCGAAGTGCCGGCAGCGCACCTTCGGGGGATTGCTGACTATGTACTTATCGGACATTCGGAGCGGCGATATATCTTTATTGAAAGCGATAAAGATATTAGGTTGAAAGTTCAGGCAGCGATTCGTAATCGTCTTCAGCCGATTTTGTGTATTGGCGAGACGGCGCAAGAACGGGCTTTGGGCGAAACGAGAGATGTTTTGGCTGATCAGCTAACTAGCGGTCTGGCGAATGTGACTGCTGAGGAGCTGGATAGGGTAGTGATTGCCTACGAGCCGATTTGGGCGATTGGTACCGGCGACAACGCTAAACCGGTTGATGTAAAAAAAGCAACGCAAATGATTCGCCAGCATGTTGCTCATTTGTATGGTAAAAAGGCGGCTGAGGAAGTGCGGATTCTATATGGCGGTAGTATAACGGTTGATAGCGCAGCTGATTATTTGGCAATTTCAGGACTTGATGGATTATTGGTTGGCGCAGCAAGTTTGGATATACATCAATTTACGGAGATAATAGAAAAAGCACATAAGGGATAAAAAATAGGGGGCATATGACAGATATTGATTTTGACGAGCTGGACAAAGCAGTAAATTCCTTGATGAGCAAGCAGCGGGCAGCGGAAAATAAGACAGATGCTGGCGATAGTACGGCTTCTGACACTAGCTTGGTTAGTGGTAATGAAAGCACCCCTGAGTTCGCTAGTTCTATAGTCTCTTCTGCTGAGAACGCTAGTCCTGATCCTGTCTCTGCTTCTGTTAATAATAATGTTGGCGGTAATATTCCGGTGAGTGTGTCGCATAGCTCGCCTGTAGTGCAAACGTCTGGCAATCAGAGTGCGGAGGTTCCGGCGGCTAAGATTGGAGCGGAAGCTTCCAAGCCATCTCCAAATACTGAAGCAGAAGCTGGTGCTGTTAAAGTTACAACAGTACCTTCGGTGCCGGTCTCTTCGCCAACTTCGTCTGCTCCAGTGGCTGCGTCAGTTGCAGGCCAGCAGTCAGTTCCTGCAAGATCTTTGACTCCTTCGGTCCCTCCTATTCCTTCAGCGGCAACTAACGTGAAGTCGCCAACTGTTTCGTCTGCTCCGGCGGCCTCCTCGGCGCCAGTAGTAGCTCCCTCCACTTCAACTACGCCATCAGCAACGACAGCATCAGCGACACCAGTAGCAGTTACTGCGCCGGTAGTAACGACAAATTCGCCAGCTTCGGTTTCATCGGCTCCGCCATCTTCTCCATCTTCTCCAGATTCAGAAGTAACACCAGCTGCACAAAAGCCAAAGCCAGCGGCATCGACAGTATCGGTCTTGTCCGCATCAACGACGTCGGCAGTGCCATCCGCTCCATTGTCGCCATCGTCGAGTTCGTCTAGCTCTACGGCATCGTCTTCTGGTTCGTCTATTGGTCATACGCCAGCAGCTACGCCAGCCGTATCTCCGCCGCCAGCTGCCCCTCCTGAGAGTGATACTGTTCATGTATCGCCAATGATAGCTAAGCGTCCGCATGGTCGTTTTATGGATGTTGTTCATCCGTCGTCTAAGTCTAAATTAGTACAGCAGCGAAAAATGACTCCAAATACATCCACATCGGGATTGGGCGGCCAGTCTGCAGCTGATTCGGCAAATAAGGATGATAGCGCCAATTTGGCGGATAAGGGCATCCGCCGCCCGTCAACGATAGGAGGGGGTAATAGCCTTAATAATATCCATTCGAGCGAGAGCAGCAGTAGTGTTGATACATCAACGTCCGCTAATCCTGAAAAGTCTTTGCTGAGTTCAGCGAAAAAACGCGTCGTGTTGTCGCAAAACCCAGAGGGTAAAACAAACGATTCGTCTGATGTAGCAACGTCAGTTCAGAGTAAAAGCGAAAGTACTGCTCCAGTATCGCCTTTTATCTCTAACGTTGAAGTCGAGAAAAGGCCGCTAGGTACGCCAGCCGCCGCTACTGATGATGCAAATTACGGAGGCGCTGCAATAGCGAAAAATGATGACCATAAAAAATCTTTAGCAAATTATACACCGCAGAAGTTGGATGTTCCAGAGGATGATCCGGACGATGAAGTTGAGCCGGGCGGTGATGTCGGGTTGCCGCCAGAATTTAGCGCGGATGTTATGGCGGCCGAGGAGGCTGACGTTTCTAGCCTTGACGCTGCCGTTGATGATATTAAGGCAGCCGAGCAGAGGGCTTCTAAAAAACCGGGCGATAATGATGATGCTTCGCCGCGTCATTCGCCGAAAAAAGATTCAACTGAACCTGAACCCAAGCCTATGTTCGATGCGGCAAGCCGTACGTCAAAAAATTTTGACCCTAAAGAGGAAAGCAAATCTGGCTGGCTGACAGTTCTACTGATTCTGTTATTTTTGGCAATTGGTGTGGCCGGCGGTGCGGCAGCATACTTTTTGCTGATAAAATAGATACATGACTGATTTTACGGATGGTTTGAATGATGAGCAAGCTCGGGCGGTGACGCATGGCGACGGGCCGCTATTGATTTTGGCGGGCGCTGGTTCTGGAAAAACAAAGACGCTAACGCATAGGATTGCTTATTTGATTGGCGAGTTGAAAGTTTTTCCTAGTCGAATCTTAGCAGTAACATTTACTAACAAAGCCGCCAAGGAAATGCGGCAGCGATTGGCGAAATTGCTGGATGAGGAGGCTGATAATCGTCAATTTATGCCGTGGATGGGGACATTTCATAGTATTTGCGTACGGATATTAAGGATGGATGGCGCAAGTATTGGGCTGGATAAGCGGTTCTTAATTTACGACACTGACGATCAAGTGAGTCTGATGAAGCAGATTATGAAAGCGCGCGGTCTGACGGATAAAGATATTAAGCCGCGGGCGGTGCTTTCGGTTATCTCAAACGCTAAAAATGAAATGCGCAGCGCAGAAGATTTTTCAATGTCAGCGCGCGGCCCCAGGGAGCAAAAAATTGCTGAATTGTTCTTCGCCTATGAAAAAGCCTTGAAAGAGGCGGCGGCGCTCGACTTCGATGATTTATTGACTAAAACCGTAGAATTATTACAGAACAGTCCAGAGATTCGCCGGAAATGGCAGCGTCAGTTTGAGTACATTCTAATTGATGAGTATCAGGATACGAATGCTGTGCAGTACGCGCTAATAAAATTATTAGTTAACGAACGGCGTAATTTGTGTGTGGTTGGTGATGACGCGCAGTCGATTTATAGTTTTCGCGGCGCTGATTATACTAATATTCTTAATTTCGAGCGCGATTTTCCGGGGACAACCGTGGTCAAGTTGGAGCAAAATTATCGTTCAACAGGCGCGATTTTAGATTTAGCAAATTCACTCATCCAACATAATATTCATCGGACAGATAAGAATCTATGGACGGCAAATGGTGATGGCATTGATCCAAAATTATGGCAATTATATAGCGAGTCGGAAGAAGCGCTGGCGATTGCCAATGAGATTCAGGCGCAAATTGCCAATGGCCGCCAGTACGGCGATGCGGCGGTATTATATCGGACGAATGCGCAGAGTTATGCGATCGAGCGGGCGCTCAGGCAAAGTTATATTCCGTATAAAATTGTCGGCGGTCTAAGATTTTTGGATCGGGCGGTTGTTAAGGATGTACTGGCGTATCTTCGATTGTTGTATCAGCCAAGCGACCGGGTTAGTTTCTTAAGGATTGTCAATGTGCCAAAGCGCGGTATAGGTACAGTAAGCGTGGCTAAATTTTTGGATTGGAATGATGCGGCGCGGCGGGATATTGTCAGCGGCTTGCTGGCTGTCGAAGAGGCCGATAATTTGACGGCGCGAGCGAAACGGCCTTTATTGGAGCTAGGCAAAATTCTGGAGGAATTACAGCAGGAGATTGACGGTTCGCCAGCAGAATTAATTGAAAAAATTATAAAAAGAACTGGCTATGGGGATTTTATCAATGATGGCACACCTCAAGCTGAGGAGCGGATGGAAAATATTGGCGTGTTGCTGGCGGAAGCCAAAGCTTATGTTGACGTGCCGGCGTTTTTGGAAGAAATGGCGCTGATGTCTTCGGCAGACACGGCGGCGGAGCAACAGGTGACGCTTATGACACTACACGCGGCTAAGGGTTTGGAATTTCCGGTAGTATTTTTGGCGGGACTGGAAGAGGGGATTTTACCGCACGCGCGAGTGTTTGACAGCGGTAAGGCTGACGACATTGAGGAAGAACGCCGGTTGTGCTATGTCGGCGTGACGCGCGCCAGGGAGGAGCTGTTTGTTAGTTGCGCCAGTTCCCGGACGCAGTTTGGGCAAATTGGTTATAATATGCCGTCGCGGTTTTTAGACGAGATGGGGTTGATGGTTGGCGGAATTGATAGGCCAGCTCAGCCGCCAGCAGAAGCCGATTTTTACTCAGAAGAAGTTGGGCTGGAAGTGGGGGATAGGGTGCGCAGTCCGAGCTTTGGCGCGGGTGAAATTATTGACAGCGAGGGCTTGGGCGTGACTGTTAAATTTGACGACGGAACAATTAAAAAATTAAACGTTGAATTTGCACGTTTGGAGAAAATTTGATATAATAAGAAGGATTGTACGTTCGTGCAGTGTTATGAGTATCGCATCGCTAATAAAACGTCATTATAGAAGCGCCGCTGTTCTGCTGGGTGTATTTGCGGTTATGTTTGGTAGTTTGCTTTTTGTTAATCAAGCGCTCGCTAATAGTGATAATCCAGTAGTTAAAGCTGGTGAAAAGCTTGTTAATATTTATGATCGCGGCACTGGGCGGACGGTTATTACGAAAGCCAGGACTGTCCGCGAGACGCTGAAAGCAGCTAATATTAAGATAGATGAAAAACAGGACGTAATAGAGCCGAGCCTCGATACGGACATGGCTGCTGAAAAGTATAATATTAATATCTATCGCGCCCGACCAATTACGATTGTTGATAACGGTAAGCGCTTGAAAGTAACGACTGCGCAGCAAACGCCGGCTTTGATTGCCAAAGCGGCGGGTTTGAAAGTATACCCTGAAGATAAAACTGTGCTTAATAAAACGGATAATTTGTTGGTTGACGGTGCGGGTTTGGTAATGAAAGTTGAACGGGCAAAGGCGGTGAATTTTGTCCTATACGGCAAGGAATCTATTATAAGGACGCACGCAAAGACGGTTGGTGATCTACTGAAAGAAAAGAATATTAAACCTGGCAGAAACGACACGCTGTCTGTAAACGCGCTGACGGCTATCTCCGAGGGTATGAAAATTGAGTTGTGGCGAAACGGCAAGCAAACCGTTACTGTTGAGGAAGAAGTTAATTTTGAGACTGAAAAAATCCAAGATGCTAATAAAGATATTGGACATAAAGAAGTCAAGCAAGTTGGCGAGAAAGGCAAGCGTAACGCGACATACGAGATTGAGATGAAAAATGGCATTGAAATAAGCCGCAAGGAAATCGCCAGCGTCGTAACAAAAGAGCCGAAAAAACAGATTGAAATTGTAGGCGCGAAGAGCTCAAATACTTTTTCTGGTAGTTTTGCTGAGGCTTTAGCTCGATTGAGAAGCTGTGAGGGCAGCTATACGTCTAATACAGGCAATGGTTACTATGGCGCTTATCAGTTTAATAGAGGCACGTGGGCGTCGGTTGCCGACCCGAGCAAGTACGGTAATGCCACGCCGGCTGAACAAGATGAAGCCGCTTGGAAATTATACCAAAGGCGCGGTTGGAGCCCGTGGCCAGCATGCAGCAGAAGCAGGGGTCTGCAGGATATTTATAGATAGATAATCAGTGCTGGTCGGTGATACAATAATAGGGTGAACAAATTTACCTTAAAGTCGAAATATCAGCCGACCGGCGACCAGCCAACGGCGATTGCTCAGTTGGTGGCGGGGTTGGAGCGGGGCGAGCGCGAGCAGACGTTGCTAGGAGTGACGGGGTCGGGTAAGACGTTTACTATGGCAAATATTATTGCCCGAGCCAATGTGCCGACGCTGGTGCTGGCACACAACAAGACCTTGGCGGCGCAGTTATTTTCTGAGTTTAAGGAGTTTTTCCCGGATAACGAAGTGCATTATTTTGTCAGCTATTTTGATTATTATCAGCCGGAGGCCTATATCGCCAGTAGCGACACCTACATCGAGAAAGATTCGAAGATCAATGATGAAATTGATCGGCTCAGGCATGCCGCGACGTCGGCGCTATTGACGCGGCGCGATGTTATCATCGTGGCCAGTGTGTCCTGTATTTATGGCATCGGTTCGCCGGAGACGTATGCTGATATGGCGATTCAATTGACGGTTGGTGAGCGGCGGGTTCAGGACAAGTTTATTCGCCTGCTGACCGACATTCAATATAAGCGCAATGACGTTGATTTTGCGCGCGGTACTTTCAGGGTGCGCGGCGACGTGGTAGATATTTTCCCGGCTGGGCAGGACACGGCGGTGCGAGTGGAGTTTTTTGGCGATGAGGTTGAGAGACTCACGCGAATTGATCCGCTGACTGGCGAGATTTTGGATCAGCCAGCTAGTCTGACGATTTTCCCATCCAGCCACTATTCGACGCCACGCGAACGAATTGAAAAGGCTATCATCGGTATCGAAAAAGAGTTTGACGAGCGGCTCAAATGGCTTGAATCGCACGATAAATTGTTAGAGGCACAGCGCCTAGCTCAGCGCACTAAATATGACCTGGAGATGCTGAAAGAAACTGGCTTTGTCAAAGGTATTGAGAATTATTCGCGCTATCTGACTGACCGCGAGCCAGGCGAGCAGCCAGCGACGTTGATTGATTATTTTCCGGACGATTGGCTGCTACTGGTCGACGAGTCGCATATGACCTTGCCGCAAGTTCGTGGTATGTATAACGGCGACCGGGCGCGCAAGGAAGTGCTGGTGGAGCATGGTTTTCGTTTGCCGAGTGCGTTGGATAACCGTCCGCTGAGGTTTGATGAATTTGATCAGCATATTCATCAGGCGATTTATGTTTCGGCCACGCCGGGCGACTATGAAATTGCTCATTCGCCAAAGCCGGCTGAACAGTTGATTCGACCGACGGGGCTGCTTGATCCGCCAATTGAGGTGCGGCCGACCGAAGGTCAGGTTGATGATTTGATGGAGGAGATTCGCCAGACTATTGCCAATGGTCACCGCGTATTGGTAACCACCTTGACCAAGCGCATGGCCGAGGATTTGAGCGCTTATTTGACCGACAATGGCGTGAAAACGGCGTATTTGCACAGTGAGATTGACACATTAGAGCGCGGCGATATTATCAAAGATCTGCGGCTGGGAACGTACGATGTCTTGGTTGGTATCAATTTGCTGCGCGAGGGGTTGGATTTGCCAGAGGTCAGTCTGGTAGCGATTATGGACGCTGATAAAGAAGGTTTCCTCCGTAGTGAACAGGCGCTGATTCAGACGATTGGCCGGGCGGCGCGGCACGTGGAAGGGCGGGTGCTGATGTATGGCGACAATGTGACTGACAGCATGCGGCGAGCGATTGACGAGACGAATCGTCGGCGTGCTATACAGCAGCAATATAACGAAGAGCATGGCATCACGCCGCAAACCATCCAGAAGAAAATTGACGATGGCCTGCGCTCTATTATCCCGCAGAAAGAATCAGACAAAAAGCCAAAGCTTGATTTGAAGAAGATTCCAAAGGATGAATATCCGACGCTAATTAAGGAGTTGACTGGTCAAATGGAGCTGCATAGCGCCAACCTGGAGTTTGAAAAAGCCGCAGAACTGCGTGATTTGATTGCAGAAATTCGCCAGACCATGTAGAATAGAATTATTATTAGATTAGGAGGTATTATGGCAACTAAACAACAACCGCAGCCAGAAAATAATGTCGCGCAGCCGGAAGTAGCTGCACCTACGATGCCAGCGGCAAGCTATCAGGCATATCCGCAATATGCAGCGTATGTTGATCCAAATAAGGGCAAGTCAAAGTTGTTGACATTTGAATACGCTTTTGCGATGGGTTCGGCTGTAGCGGCTGCTTTTTTGCTCATTGACACAATGGTAAGTGTATTCGGCCTTTGGGCTGGCACTTCGTCAGTAACCACTTCATTTGTGCGTGGGTATTTATCTCCAAGCATGGTAACGCCGGGTACGGGGATTGTGGCGGCGGCTGTATTAGCACTGCTATTTTCAGTTTTATCGTTTGTATTGTTTTCGCGAGTTTCCAGGACCGTGCCAGAGCGTGAGGGTTATACTAATCGTACAGCTTATAAATTAATAACTTA
>CAUVOY010000014.1:0-23860 GCA_963553885.1 uncultured Candidatus Saccharibacteria bacterium | reverse complement strand
CGGGCGCGCCGCTTAAATATTATAATTATCCGCCGGAAAAAGCTAAGTATGTCGGTATTCCGGTTGCGGCGGAGTTCAAGTCGTATACGGACGAGGAGCGCCGCCAATTGAAATCCAAGCTGCAATTTGATCCGAATCGGCCGCTCGTGGTGATTACTGGCGGCGGTTTGGGCGCAGCCAGGATAAATGAGGCGGTGGTTGCGGTTCGGGAGGATTTGTTGGCTGAATCGTCGGTGTTTTTAATTTCTGGTAATTTGCAATATGAGCAATTGAAGGAAGTGGTCAGCGAATGCGACGGTTGGCGTCTGCAGGCTTTCGTCCATGACGGTATGGCGGAAGTTTTGGCGGCGGCTGATTTGGTGGTGACCAGGGCAGGTGCAACGACGCTGTTGGAGCTGGCGGCGCTGCACAAGCCAACTATTATTATTCCAAACGGCCGGCTGACGGCTGGACACCAGTTAAAGAATGCTAAGGTGTATCAAGAGGCGCTGGCGGCGGTGATTGTGACAGAGGACGAGCTGGATGACGACAGCCAGATTTTGGCAAAGAAAATTATCGGCTTGCTGCGGTCTCAGAAAATTCTGCAAGGTTTGGGCAATAATTTTGGTAAATTTGCCAAGCCAAACGCTGCTCGCGATATGTCAAATATGATATTAACTACAATTCGCCGGCAGGGCAGGCGTAAATGAAATTTGGCTTTCTGAAAAAGAAAGAACCTAAGTTGACGCGCCGCGAGATTGCTGCGAGGCGCCAGGCTGAGATTTATGATGATATACCGGCGCAATCATACCGGCGCAACCGAACGCTGAACAGCCGCCAGACAGCTTCGCCGATGGAAACGTCCGAGCGGTTGGAGGCGCATCGGCTGATTAAAAAGCGGCGCAAGGCCAGCCGGCGTTTTTTCGGCGCGGTATGCGGGCTTGGAATTGTGTTATATTTGCTATCTCAGCTGACGATTAATATTTCAGTTCAAACTCCCGACCCGAAGAGTTCTGGCAACGCCGCCAAGTATGTTAAAATCCTTAACGACTATTATGCGTCGCGTCCAGCTGAAAGATTCCGATTTTTTTTGGATCATAATAGTTTAATAAACTTTTTTTTACAGCAAGCTCCGGAAGTGAAAACGATCCGAATCGAGGGCGAATCTTTGGCTTCATCATCAGTAAAATTACAATTTCGCCAGCCAGTTGCTCAGTGGTCGTCCGGCAGTAAAGTATATTTTGTCGATGAAAGCGGCGTGACGTTTGAGCAGAATTATTTTGACGCGCCGACGGTAGCTGTCAAGGATGAAAGCGGCATTCCTGCTAAAAGCGGCCAAGAGGTTATTAACCGGCAATTCTTAAGCTTCTTAGGCCAGGCGGTGTCTTTGTTTACCCAAAATAACTTAAAAGTATCAGAGGCAACACTGCCAGCTGGCACGGTGCGCCAGGTTTGGTTTAAGGTTGATGGCAGGGATTATTATATACGAATGACGGTGGACAGGGCAGCTGAGCCGCAAGTTAAGCAGGCGATCATTACCATAAAACACCTGGATGGACAGGGAATAACCCCAACATATATTGATGTCAGGGTGGATCAGCGGTCGTTTTATAGATAGCTAAATAGGTGGTTGGGCAGCCTAATTAACAGGGGCGGGTACTGCTCTGTTTAAGGTATTAGTTCTCTTTTTGTTCTTTTTTGGGAGGCTGGGCAAAATACGAAAAACTATATATTATTATATCTAAATGCTAAAAAGTCAAATATTAGCTGGGCGGCGAATTAGGGGAGCGGGGGAATAAAATTAAGAAAAAGTCAAATGTGTGGATTTCTGGTTGGATTTGGCGGCGTGTGGAAAACTTGGCTTAAAAGCTTGTACGCGATGATGTTTACGTACGCAGTTTGGTTGTAAAAACGCCAACAAAGCATGGCTTAGCGACTGCGAGTATGGCGTGGAATGAATAGCTTGTCTTAATGTAAATGGAATACGTATAAAAAGTTTAGAATAATCTTAAGTTTTAGTCTGGCAGTGCTAAGGTTGCCCTGCCAGGTGTTGGCGGTGAAAAACGATAAATGGGAGAAAGCTGGTTTATTTTGGACATATTCTCATTCATCCGGCTGAACGTATTTATTAGTTCGTAAAAGGTACATTGTGCGACATTAAAACTATCTACGAAACATGATTACTCCATCGTCTTTTTTCAAGATAAATTTATGTAGTTTGTGGATTTCTGGAGATATCGGCGGCGATTAATTATGTTACCGCCCTGTTTGGGTTTGCCGGTATGTTATATTGTCCTAAATCTATATTTGCCATGTTCCATGTTTTTATTGCTATGAGCTGTTGATGGCTTTTGGCGCGCTAATTTGGGTTATTGATTATGGTTTGGGCTTTGATCACTAAAGATGGTGTTTTATGAATCTATGAAATATCGGCAATTGTTAGATAATTATTCTGGCATGACTTTAAGAAACCTGCGGATAATTAGTTCGCTTTTTGTTCTATGGCTTTTCGAGCGTTGATTCTTTAAGAGCGCGGGCGACCTCTTGCTTGATGATTTCACTATTCCACTCGCCCGCCTTAAACCGCAGCAGGGGCATGTTTACATTGCTTATAATTGAGTTAACGAAAATGTCGCGCTTTTGGCGGTCAGGACGATCATGGGTGTTGTCGTCAAGTTCAATAGCTATGAGCGGTTTCATATCATTGGTGCAAATAAGAAAATCCACTGATTTGCCGTTGATTCTTGAAAATGCCCTGTTCCAGTTCTGTCCGTAAACCTTATGATCTAAAAACATGCTTAAGTGAGCTTGCGGGATGATTACGCAGCTGCTTATTGCTTCAAGCAGGGTTTTATAGAATGTTAGCTCGTGCCGTGTCATCGCGCAGGCTTTTTTAGTGTATGTGTATTCCCTCTTTGGTTTTTTGGCGATATTATTTGTTTTTATGCCGATTGCCACTAAGGCAAAAATTATGATTATGACTAATAATACTTCCATGAATGCAAGTATAGCATAATCTTTTTATAATGTTTCGTTGATATTTTTGCTGCATGCTAATATCATAGAAGTATGAGGGTTTATCACTCCAGCCAATCCTCGTCTTAATAGATTGTTGGCCTCTGCGGGGGCGGAGACGGCTTGTCAAATAAGATGGGAATATGAGTTTTTAAAACGGGCACGAGTAGTTTTATTTTAGTTTCCAAAAGAATCGCTCTGCCCTATTGCACTGTTTGAGCTGGGCAAAGAACTTGGGCGTAATTCATGTGTGTTTGTTGGTGCGTATCCAGATTATGCGCGGCGATTTGATATTGTGACGCAGGTGGATTGTTATAAGTCTGGAATGACGGTTTATAGCGAGCTTGCAGATGTAGTGATGGCAGCTCAGCGGGCGCTTTAATTATTAGGGTGATTACTTGATAAATGGGGGGGGGTTGCTTTAGAGTTCAAGCTATATTGTTGTGTGAAGTGCGTTGTGATATGTTTATAAGCGGATTGGATAGTTAAATTAATTAAAGATATCTAGGAAAATAACAATAGCTATAAAAAAGTTTGGACAAATACAACATAAAGAGATCAAGAATAGGGCCTCTACTAAGAAGCATAAGCGTGGCTGGCTTGTCTTTGGCGGAGTTGTCGTTACTCTTGCTGCTATAGGACATATCAGCAACGTAATGGAACAATCTCGCCTCGAGAAGGACAATGTTCCTATTATTATTTCCAATGTGGATGAAAACATTAAGCTTGATTACCACACCGACAAACGCGAAATTTCTGCTAAAATATCAGGAATCAGCTTACTTGCCGAGGTAAAGGTAGCTAACGGCAAAACTAGCATACACGGGCATAAAAATTCAGCTGGTGACATTAAGTATGAAATCAAAGACATAAAAGAGGGCGACAGCGATATTTCTATATCCGTCATCGATGGCAAACGCCACGGCGATAAAACTATCAGGTTTCACCGCCAAACGAAAGCCGATTATGACAAACAAGAGCTAGAAAAAGCCCTCAAACGTGCTGAGGAATCGGTTAAAAAAGCCGAGCAGCAATCGAACGACGAGAATATCTCCCGCGCCAAGTCGGATGTCAATAAATTGCCAGAGGATAAACGCGGTCAGCTCTCTGAACGTATTGCCAAGCTGGAAAAAGCCAAGCAAGAAGAAAAAGAGCGCGTCGAGAAAGCCAAGAGAGACGCTGAAGAAAAGAAAAAGCAAGAAGAGGCAGCGGCTGCCGCAGCTAAAGCTCGGCAGCAACAGCAGCAAGCGCGACCGCAGCCTGCACCTCGGCAAGTTGCCCCTGCTCCGCAACCAGCTCCAACAGCTTCTCCGCGTCCACGCCCAGCAGCACCTACACCCGCTCCCCCGGCAGAATTGCATTTTAGTAGCTGCAAAGAAGCGCGTGCTGCCGGCTATAGCCATATGCGCCGCGGCGAGCCGGGATATTCGCCGCATCTTGACGGGGATGGCGATGGCATAGCTTGTGATAAGCATAAATAACATTTAGTACCAAGAAGCAACTAAGCCAGTTTAAGCTGGCTTAGTTGCTTTTATTGTTTTATATTTTTAGCTTTGACCAACAGAATAAACCTTGAATGTTGCGGTCTTTAGGCTGTCTACTTTATCAGATTCGACATACTTGAATGCTTCGTACGAACCAGCCCCATTGCCTTTTAGATCGTTTGCATAAATTGTGTCTTCTGCGAGTCGCGTGCCGCTAGCGTCTACAGCTTCTATCTTAACGGTATATGATTTTGTTTCGGCGTTCTTATTTGTAACTTTAACATTCAACGAAGTTTTATTAATGCCATATTCATCGGCTGTCGCTGAGAATTTACCAATCTCGATGTTAACATCGTTTTTGAGTAGCTCGTCAGTCTTTTTGCCGCTTGACGTGTCTACTGAATCCTGAATAGCCTTCCCGGCATCGTTTATTGCTTTGCCGTACATTGCTTGACTGGCTAGTACGATGCCAACGCAGACTACACCTATAATCAAAACGGCGATTGACATTCCGCGGCCTGCGCCATCGCGTTTCTTGGCGCCAGCAATACCAATAATACCAAAAATTATAGCGAGTGCGCCAAGGATTGCGGCGAAGTTGTTAATAATCGGGACTGCTGATAGCACCAACCCGATAATACCTATAACTAATCCTGCTGTAATTAGCCCAGATTTCTTTAGTTCGTTCCTAACCATATTCCCTCCAGAGTTTTTATTGATAAATATAGATTGTCCGCCGAGCTGTCATAAAAAAGGACAGCCATTGCTGGGGTTATAGTTCCCTAACAATTTAGATATTGGTATAATTGCCTGGTATGCCGTCCGCGGCGTTCTCTGGGTTATAGTTCCCTAACAATTTAAATATTGGTATAATGTCGAAGTGATCACTATCACAGGTGTAGCTGTTATAGTTCCCTAACAATTTAGATATTGGTATAATTGAGCAACCGCGTCACCGAGACCACGAAGTGTTATAGTTCCCTAACAATTTAGATATTGGTATAATGCGAGGAGGCGACAAAAATAAGGGCTATGGGTTATAGTTCCCTAACAATTTAGATATTGGTATAATTATCGATAAGTTCGATAGCTATGTCTCTGAGTTATAGTTCCCTAACAATTTAGATATTGGTATAATGATTGCCAAGTTTAGTTATGCATAATAAAGGTTATAGTTCCCTAACAATTTAGATATTGGTATAATGTCGTAGTGATATTTACAACATCTCCGAGGTTATAGTTCCCTAACAATTTAGATATTGGTATAATAAGAGCTATCGCTACATCCTGCGATTGATTGTTATAGTTCCCTAACAATTTAGATATTGGTATAATGGTCTGTAGCATCGATTGATATGCAGTCCAGTTATAGTTCCCTAACAATTTAGATATTGGTATAATACCTGAGCAAGTCATTAAACTACTCAATCAGTTATAGTTCCCTAACAATTTAGATATTGGTATAATCGAAAACTGTATGTATGAGAGGTTTGGAGAGTTATAGTTCCCTAACAATTTAGATATTGGTATAATTCAAGCTATTATATAAAAAGAGATAAGTAAGTTATAGTTCCCTAACAATTTAGATATTGGTATAATGAAAGCCGTCAAATCCAAGATGTCTGTCAAGTTATAGTTCCCTAACAATTTAGATATTGGTATAATACTGTACCCATCAAGCGATTACCTTCGACTGTTATAGTTCCCTAACAATTTAGATATTGGTATAATTTTCGTACCATTTATCACCACCAACTAGAGGTTATAGTTCCCTAACAATTTAGATATTGGTATAATTCATCGCACTCTTTCTTGACCTCATCAGACGTTATAGTTCCCTAACAATTTAGATATTGGTATAATTGGTCTTCCGGAATCGTCAGCTCGCCGAGCGTTATAGTTCCCTAACAATTTAGATATTGGTATAATATCGGCACCATTTCGCCGTACGGATTTGTGGTTATAGTTCCCTAACAATTTAGATATTGGTATAATTAGCGCCACTAGACACAACCTCGGACACACGTTATAGTTCCCTAACAATTTAGATATTGGTATAATCGCCTGAGGTGCGTGCCGAGTATAAACTATGTTATAGTTCCCTAACAATTTAGATATTGGTATAATACTTCCTTAAATCCCCCTCTGTTATGAGGGGGATTTTTGGTTAGAAAAATGCTAATTGACCAGCGGGTACGTTCTTTTCTTGGATGGTTTTTTCGCCGACAATAACGTACATGTGCGTGAATTGATGTTCGGTCAAGTATAGTAATCGCACTGATCCGCTATCTGGTGCGTGGCGTTTAACGCGCATCATGTGCTTTTCAGCAACGTCGCGGTTTGGACACAGTCTCGTGTATACGCTATATTGCAGCATATCAAAACCGTCATCCAGTAAGAACTTGCGAAATTGTGTAGCCGCTTTGCGTTCAGCTTTAGTGTTGGTCGGCAAATCGAAAAATACCGCGACCCTCATGATTTTATATGACATCCCTTCCCTGTTAGGAGGCGATTTTTGGTAAAAGAAGCTTACGCGCCTCCTTTACCTCAATACATTCGATAAAGCTTTCAACTGTTCGCTCAACCGCATGTTTTATAGTAAACTTCTTACCGTTCATTATAACATAATAATTTAATATGTCAATAATAAGTTGGCGATCGTGCTTGGTGAGGCTGGTATCGCGGTCGCCGACGCGAAGCGGTGCAACTTTTTCTAGGACATATAAATCAACGGCGGCGCGATAGGGCTCTATCAAGTCGTCAGCTAAATTAAAACTATTAAGCTCATTGTGATGGAAAATCCCCTGCGAAGCGACCAGCCCGCGCGCGGCGATATGCCGAGCGATATGACTACGGATCATTGCGTAGCCATAGTTAAGTGCGGCATTATGCCAAATCGGCTTACGGCGAGTGGCATCGTCGAGCAGCTGGTCAAAATAAATGCGAGCAGCAATTGATTCACGATTGCTAGTATCGCCTGATTTGACGCCGTTAATATGGGTGCGTAAGGCGGCATCGTCTAATCCGATTGACCGCAAGACATCGGCTTGGTTAGTAATTTTACTGATGATAATTTGTTGCCACAACTGTTTTTTGAGTGGTTGGCTCATGGCAAGCTGTTGACGCGAAACTTTGGCTTGGCGTGAGTGTTGTGAGTATGGTAGAAGTACACTAGCTGGTAAGTGCTTTTCGTCACAGATGACAGTCGTCGTACCCTTGGTCGCCAGTGCTGTGAGTAGATTTGCGGTTGTGGTAATACCATAGCCGTCCAGAATGAGCGAGTCGATATCCTCGATTGGTAAAGTTGCCTCGACATCTTGCGCAATTACTAGCTGGTTGTCGCGCAAGCTAAGTCTTGCAGGATTTTCGATAGCTACGACGCGCCAGGCCATTTATAGCCACCTGTAGTTATCGCCGAGGATAGAGATGTCGTAACGCTCGATAAGGGTAGCGGAACGCGCAGAAACTCTGTTGGCTACTTTAATATCCTTAGACGGTGTAAAGTGCGGATATAGTATCATAGTTCCTACGGATATGTCATAGCCAGAATAGTAACCCTCTAGTATTTTATTTTTAAGGTAAATTCGTACATAATCACTCGGATACAATGAACAAACCTTAGTGAATGTTTCGTCTACATCGGTAAAGCCTTTCGGCGCCGGTAGTATCTTTGTTGGTATGGGTTTATTTTTGCCAATTTGATGAGCGTAAACTGGCACAAAGAAGTGTTCAATTTTCCCCTTTTTATTCGGCTTTTGATAAACGTCAAGCCGTACCATAGATCCGTTATTGACAAACGCTTTGCCATCGTTGATATAAAAGCCGCTTGGTTGCGTTGAATAGACTTTGATGGTCGAAACTGGCGATAGTTGTTTACCGTTTTTGTCGAATTTTTTGTCATTTTTATAAATAGGTTCAGCAAAAGCTTTTTCGGGATTGTTGTCGTGGGCGTCTAGCCTCTCGAGCAATTTATCATACAGCCACTTATCGGACTCCTTGAGAACTGAGTTTTCGATATCTTTGCGCTTGACCTTGTTGAGCGGCATTCGTACAGTTCGCTGATCGTTGTCTTTGACCTTTGGTGAGCGGATAGTTTCTTTGTGCGCTGAGCCGGTAGCTTTGCGGCGTGGCATGCGCGAAACGAAAATTGGCTTTATGCTCAAGCGGAACTCGTCATCATAATTTTCAAGTCCGCGTAATTCGTTTTGTAGTGTTGCAATGTCGGTGTTGAGGGTGCGCTTCATAACTTCCTTGCCAAAGTTATCCCATGGTTGAGGGAAATGTTTAGATGACAATACAAGGATGGCGGCTTTACGTTGCTGTGCTTTGTCGAACTCGTCTTCATCGGTGATTTCGCCAGTGAGCTTGTCGGTTTTTTCTTCCATTGTTTTGGTCGCCGCGAGCAGTGCTTTGATTTCGTGGCGTTTGGCGTACAAGTTAGCTTGCATGACAATCTTCTGATCGATTGCCGCCACAACTGCCGCATCCTTGGCGTGATGTAGCACATCTTCGGCGCGATCTTTGGCTAATCCCCAGCGTTTACGCAAATATGCCGTTGTTGTGCCATTCGGCGCGATGACGCGCTGTTTTTCTTCACCTTCGGCAAAGTCGACATTCTGGCGCAAATAATTTTGGATAAATCGAGTGATGTATCGAGTGTCATTCAGCGCACGCACATTCCAACTGTCGTTTTTGTAATCTTGAAGCAATAGATTTTGCTTCTTTTTCATGGCGTAGCCGTTGTATTTGTAGTTAATAGCATTCGTAGCTTTGTCAGATGTTTTGACATCGCGTGTCTTATACGTTGTTTCAACAAGTGC
Source organism: uncultured Candidatus Saccharibacteria bacterium (assembly GCA_963553885.1). Classification (GTDB taxonomy): domain Bacteria; phylum Patescibacteriota; class Saccharimonadia; order Saccharimonadales; family Saccharimonadaceae; genus Nanosynbacter. The sequence goes on along the minus strand of CAUVOY010000014.1, from coordinate 14,562 downwards.
TACGAATTTCTCCCATCGTTGTTCGTCGGCACCAAAATATTCAAACGGCGTCCTGTCGGCTTTCTTTTGATTCTCCTCTGTGAATACCAAAACTTTGTTAGTAATTCCGTCGTTATTGGAACGTGAAAATGGCACGATGTGATCAACTTGATAGGCGTTGTCATCGCGTAGCATGGTTTCAAAATCAATTGACTTTCCAGAATACAGGCAGACGCCGTTTTGCTCGCGGTAGAGTTTAATCTTGACGATTTGCTGACCATTAAAATCCGCATTCTTATTCAATGGCACGTTAAGCTCTCTAAGATGGCTAAGGAGTTGCTTGCCACCCTTGGTTTTAGGCGATGCCTCGTACCCGTCTGTAATTATTGATTTAATGTCTTCGTTATATCCTTGATTTTCTTCGTTTTCTTTTTTAATCGCATTGCGGTCTTTGAAGTTTTTTGCCAAATCGCGAGCGGTTTCGACTTTTATAAAATATGGCTTACCGTATTTGCGTTCAATAGCGTGAACGACCTTTAACGTTTGCGTGATGGCGCGTTTGACGACAGGGTTGGTAATTTGCTCTAGGCTGGCAGATTGCTTTTTGAAGTCGTAGCCAGCTGCCTCGCAGGCCTTGTCGTAAGTCATACCCTCTAGAATGTGTGGCGTGATTTTTTGTAGAGCTTTGATCGATAAATGACCAAATGCTTTGAAATTAGTTGGCTTAATTTTGACAATAGCCTCTTTGGCTTTATCAGAAAGTGGTAGTGTGTCTAGTTCGGCACGAATACCTTCGTCGGCTTTTTGTGTCGTGAGGATATAGGCGATTTGGTTGATTGCCGATTCATTATCAATCTTTGCCCAATCTTCTGGTAGGTCTTTTAGCGCTGACCTGATGTCGCTATACGCTTTTAGGCCGCCAAAAGTATTGTCTTCGCCGAATTCATCACCATCTTTTTTCTTGCCACGCACATCTTTTGGTACGTAATCTTCGCTAATTCCTGCGGTGCTGCGTACTTTTTTGTATGTTAAGCTCTTTTGGTTTTTGGCTGTATCTATAACTTTACTAATTTGTTCTGGAGACAACCTTATTCCTAGATTCTCGCGCTTAGCCTGGCGTTTGCTGGCATCACGAGGAATGAAAACGAGGTGTGATAAATCGCTTGCCAGGCGAAATACCTCGAAACTATAACTGGCTTTTGTTGCCCTCTTTTCATCGTCCTCAAAAGTACACTTGCCAACCATCTCCTCGATTAACTTTTTGGTCATAAATGGACGCTGGTACATGATGGCGCTGACGTTGGTGACTTGTTCATCGTCAATGCCGTAAATCAATTCATTAATAGCTGGTTCGGGGACATTTTTCAGGGCGTAGTTTCGCTGAGTTTTAATAATAGCTTCTAGTTCACGCAAAAAGTCATCGCGTGCAAAACTGTTGGTATAGTCGTCGCGTTTATTGCGCTTATGCAAAGCGAATTTTTCATCATGACTCAGCGCGTCGCCGACAGTTGTGTAATTGTTGTCGGCGAGGAATTTCTCGTTAGTCTTGAGGGCGCTAGTGACACGACCGCCTTCTTTGTCTGATTCTTCAACAACCTTGCGGTTTGATTTAAAGCCGCGTCGTTTGGCGATTTGATATAAAACTTTGAGTAATTCTTCAGGCGGTAACTCCTCGGTGAGTGCCTTTGCTCGTAGGTTATATACGTCTAATCTGTTGAAATCAGACTTGTCATTTAGAACTTCTTCGACTTGACCTTTCGTGAGAATATTTTGGTCGACGAAAAATTGTTTCAGGTGGTTTAGGCGCTGACGACGGCGCTTCAGGCGGCGACGAGCTGAACGGGCGTCACGGCGAGGTTTGGCGAGTGAATCACCGTTTTGAGGATCTTCTGGCCGCTCAAAAATCCTCACCCCCAAATCGTGAATACGTTCCTTGTCTAAATCCAACACTGCCCAACCAATTGATGTCGTGCCGATATCTAATCCGAGCGAATATTTTTTCGGTGAATACGAAGATTTTTGCGTCATGAAGCGTCCTTTGTATAATATATTTTAGTATAATTATATAACTAAAAAGGGATAATTGAAAGCTTAAGCAATGAATGTGGTATAAAAGATAATCCGCCCAACGAGTGAGCGGATTAGAGCTTTGCTTTAGATTCACAATAGAATTCTCAACCGTAGCTGCACGACCAAAATCGCCGCCCTAAGTTGCTAAATTATTATAGAAACCTAAAACAATTTAGATATTGGTACAATCCTTACTTAAGGGACCGTAAAGCTATTGTAGCTGATCGCTTTAGTTATTGCAAGGGTTGCTATGTTGTGGTGGCGGTGCTCTTCTTCCGCCTTCGCCGCCGCTTTTTAGGCGCGGTAGCAGCGGCCGGGTCGGTTGGATCTGCTGGCTTATCGAGTGTGTTATTGCCGCGGATTTGCAAGATAACTTCGCCGCTGTTCGTGGCGGTTTGCGGCGTAGCCGGTTGGGTGTCGGCGGCAGTGTTGGTTTTTCGAGCTGGTTGACTGGCGGCCTTTTTAACAGGCTGGGCTAATGCGGCTGCAGCGACAGCTTGCGGGCGCGGCTGGGCCGGTTGATTTTTTGGGCGGTGGTTCGGTATAATGGCGGCATTAATTTCTCGTTCGACGTCCTCCCTGCTCCGTGAGTACATACGCCGCGAATGCTCGATGATGTGCGGCGTGTTGTCAGCTTGGCTTGGCGGGAGTTCTAGGGTGCGTGCGGAAAAGGCCGGGGTCTTCTCTCCCCCGATGACCATGTTGATGACGAAGTTACGATTATGCATTTGCAAGAGGTCTACGGCTTCGAAGTTTGGCTCAAATTGTTTAGCCAGGATCGGCGCGTCATCAGCAGACACGCGGAATGAGATCATAGTGCCGACATTGCCAAAGACCGCGTCGCGCACGGTTTCATTCATCTGCGAGATGTACTGGTTGGCGACGGTCAGGTTGAGGCCGTACTTGCGGGCTTCGGACAGGATGGTGGCAAATGAATCAGTGGCAAAGTTCTGAAACTCGTCGACGTAAAGGTAAAATGGACGGCGGTCGCGGATGTCTGGGATGTCAGAGCGCGACATGGCAGCCAGCTGAATCTTGGTGACCAGGAATGAGCCGAGGATGGCGGCATTATCCTCGCCGATGAGACCTTTGGACAGATTGACAATGAGAATTCTGCCTTCGTCCATGATTTGGCGGATGTTAAAGGTGGATTTGGGCTGGCCGATGATGTTGCGGATGATTGGGTTGGCAGTAAAGGCGCCGACTTTGTTGAGGACTGGTGCGACGGCCTCGGCGACGAATTTGTCGTTCCAGCTGGCAAATTCAACATTCCAGAACTGTAGGACCACGGTGTCGCGGCAATAGCCTAGCGTTTCTTTGCGAAAGTTTTTATCAGTCAGCATGCGAGTGATGTCGAGCATGGTGGTTTCCGGCCGGTCAAGTAGCGCCAGAATGGTGTAGCGCAAGATGTATTCTAGCCGCGGACCCCACGAATCGCCAAACATGCGCTTCAGGACGCCGATGACCTCTGATGAGATGTTGGTTTTTTGGTTCGGGTTGGTGACTTCCAGCGGGTTGAAGCCGAGCGGATAGGCGGTGTCGGCTGGGTTGAAATAGACGACATCGTTCAGCCGTGAGCCGGGGATGAATTTCATGTTGTTGATGGCGAAGTCGCCGTGCGGGTCGATGATGGCGTAGCCTTGATTGTGAAAGATGTCGCTGAGCGCGAATAATTCGAGTAACCCTGACTTCCCTGCTCCGGTCTGGCCGATGATGTAGACGTGGCGCGAGCGGTCGTAGCGCAGCATGCCGAATTGATGGTTGATGCCGCGGAAATTGGTGACGCCAAAGGCGGAAATCTGGTCGTCGTTGGCGTCGCTGCCGGTCAGGACGGGCAGCTTGGATGGCGGCTCAGCGGTTTTGGCGCTGGCCCAGACGATGTTCGGCGTCTCGACATTGGTGTGCGGCAAGTGAAAGACAGAGGCCAGCTCTTCGATATTTAGGACAAATCCTTCGCCGTAAAATGCCCGCCGCCGATATTTATTTAAGAATTCTTTGCCGAATGCTGACTTCGTAGCCTTAAATCCGTTCAAATTGGTTGAGTTAAATTGTTTGAAAGTGCCGACCAGCGCCTGCATGCGGAGCTTGGCGTTGGTTTGGCTTTCACCTAGATACGCTAAGCGGATTTTTACTTCGTAGCCTAATTTCTGCGATTTTTTCTCGGCCTCGGCGATGCGGGTTTTATCGCGCTCGGATAATTCTACGGTTTTTGCGCCGTTTTCTCCAGGCTCTGGCGGCTGCCATAATGCGCCAATCAGGCTGACAAGCCACTGCATGCCGCCGCCGAAACCTGGCAATGATAGTACGCGCCCATTTTTCAAATTATCAATATATCTATCTGCGGCATGCTGCCAATCATCGGTAATCGGCCGCGTTAAAACTTGAATCCATAATTCTTCGCCGGTCGTTTCCAATTTTGCCAGCGTGCCGGTAATGCCTGCCAACGGGTCGACTTCAAAGCTTTGAAAAGTGCGAATCGGTAAAAATTCGGAAGCGGTCATCGTCAGTTCGGCAGAATAGGCAATTTCATGGCTGCGTTCGTGCTCGGTATAGTCTTCATCGGCTTGATGAATCTGGACAGTTGGGTATTGCGAGTAAATTTGCCCCTCGACGAAACTTTGCAGCGTTCTTGGCGTCCAGACATAAAAGCGGATCTGGCCGTTAACTGAGGCGATCTCAAAGCTAATATGCTCTTGCTGCCCGCCAGATAGGCGCAATTCTTTTTTATCGCGCAAAATGCCGTGCAGGCTGGCGAATAGCTGCTCGGCGGCTGGTTCCTTTTTATCGTTGGCTTTAGGGATCTCCAGGATCAACAGGACGCTTTCGACTGGCTCAAACTCATCGGCGCGCTGGTAATTGCGCCAAGTTAAGAAAGATAGTACGGCAACAATTGGCATCCAAACATACCATTGCAGCAGCATCTCAATAGTCCATGAAATAATTTGCATGCTAGTTAAATTATCTCACCTCTTACAGGAGTTTGCAACTTAAGCTTTTTCGTCCAAAATGTATGTGGCTTTAGCGGTGCGTTTGAACTGCGGTTTGGATTGCAGATTGAGCAAGATAGTGGTTTCTTTAACGCGCCGTTTGTCCAGAACGCGGCGGACAATTTCATCGCGATGCAGCGGCTCGCCGGCTTCTCTTAAGATGTCGGCAATGATGTCGGAAACCGTACCGCGGCTATAGCCCCAGCTGCCTAATGCGTAAATGCCGCGGCCGATAAGAATAAAGCGGCTGTCTTTGATAAGTTCGTTGTGGATTGCCTGCGTGGTGACATTCTTGCGCTTAAAATCGCTGTCTTTGATGGCTTTGGAGATGTCTGAGAAGTGCATCGGCTTGCCGTTGTCTTCCAGGATAACGAAGATTTTATCGCGGATGTTTTTCGGGTTGACTGTCGGCCACTTGATTAGTCCCCAATTTCCCTTTAATTGAGCCAGTTTTTTACTGGTGCTTGCCAGCGCGGCGATGTTCGACGGATGTTCGTAGCTTAATTTTTTATGCATTTCTTCGGCAGTAATCGGCTGGCCGTGCTTTTTAATAAATTTGACGATTTCTTCAATTTTCGTTTTGATAGTCTTTTCGTCGCCTAGCGAGCTAATGGCTGCCGATTGGTAATAATCGTCGTTTTCATTGATGATAGTGATGTTTTGCGCTAGCTCGGAAATAAATGCCGTGTGGGCTTTTTCAATCGGCGTAGCTTGCCGGCCCAAAAAATGCGATGCTAAATCTTGCACGCGCGCTATCCGTCCCATCTCTGATAAATGCGATGTCAATTCCTTCTCTATATCAACGACCGACGGTATATTGCCGTCGGTGATACTCAGGCGCAGGCGCACCAGAATCGCCTTCTCTAGCTGGCGGACGCGCTCGCGGGTAATTCCTAGCATATCGCCAATCTGTTCCAGCGTCTCCTTGCGGTCATACAAACCGAAGCGCCGCGAAATAATTTCTTTTTCACGCTCTTGGCTTACGTTGGAAAGAATATCTTTGATGACAGAACTTAGTACAGATTCTTGTTCGGTTTTTGTTGTTTCGTTCATACTATAGAAACGTCCTCTCTGCCTCACCACAGGTTATTATTGATTGAATTATGTTTTTGATTATACAATGACAATTAATCAATGTCAAGGACTAATTGCTATAATTGTCTAGTCAAATTATAGCATGTATTTTACGTTTTTTGCAATGGATGATATGAGACTTTTTATTTTTTCTGATTATGTAATTATCTATATACAGTATAAGCGAAATGTGGCGCGGCGATTAAAGCTGCTCTTTTAGGCTATTTTTTACGCCGAGCGGATGTGCTGCTGCGGCGTCCTGAACGCCGCGTGTTCTTTGCCGGTGCGGCTTTTAGCAATTCCAAGGCCTGCTCATGAGTGATGGTTCTTGGGTCGGTGTCTTTAGGGACTTTGGCGTTTTTCGTGCCATCGGTGATGTACGGGCCAAAGCGTCCGTTGAGGATTTTGACGCCATCTGAGAATTCAGCGATGTGCTTCTCGGCTTCGGCTTGGAGTTTGGCGGCGTAGAGTTCGCGGGCTTTTTCTAGCGTGATGTGGTGCGGGTCTTCGGGCTTGATGGAGACGAAGAGCTTGCCAACTTGGATGTACGGACCAAAGCGGCCGACGTTGGCTTTGATGTCTTGCCCGTCTTCGGTTTGACCGACGACGCGCGGCAACTTGAACATTTCGAGTGCTTGCTCTAGAGTAACGGTTTCGATCTTCGCGCCTTTTGGTAGCGGCGCAAAGCGTGGTTTGTCCTCGTCGTCAGTGGCGCCCAGCTGCAACATTGGGCCAAAGCGGCCAAAGCGCGCCAAGATGGGTTTGCCAGATTTTGGATCGATGCCAACTTCGCGGTTAGCGCCGACTTTACTGCGGTCGATGCCGCCTGACTGTTCAATCAGTTTGTGAAACGGCGTGTAAAATCCGTGCAGCATGGCGCTTTTAGCCAGGTTAGCGGCAGCGATTTTATCAAATTCGGTTTCGACATTGGCAGTGAAATCATAGTCAACGATTTGCGTAAAATGGTCGGTCAAAAAGTCAGCGATTAGTTCCCCGCTCGGTGTTGGGATCAGCTTGCCGCGGGTGGAGCCGGTTTTTTCCTGGATAACGTCGCGGCTGACTTCCTCGCCGTTGTAGTTTAGGACGATGACGTCGCGAGGTTTGCCTTCGCTGTCGCCTTTTTCGACGTAGCCGCGGGTCTGCACGGTGTCGATGATGGTTGCGTAGGTGCTTGGACGGCCGATGCCGAGGTCTTCAAGTTTCTTGACCAGTGAGCCTTCGGTGTAGCGGGCCGGTGGCCTGGCGAAGGTTTGGCGGGCGGTGATGTCGTGGGTTTCGAGTGTGTCGCCGGTGTGGAGTTTCGGTAAAATCTCGTCTTTGCCGCCGCCGTAGACGCGTAGGAAGCCGTCGAAGGTGATGACTTCGCCTTTGGCTTCAAAGTAAAGATCTGTCACGGTTGCCTCTCGGACATCGTCAGAAAATAATCCGGGACCCGCTAAAGCCAGCCCAGATTTTTTCTGAGATGTCGCTCGAGGCTCCAGCTGATCGGTCGAGTTAGTGCTGCTCGTTTCATCTCCTCCGACAGAGGCTGTGAAACGTTCGCGAGGAGCGGACGTTTCAGCCGAACGCTCACGAGACATCTCCGGTGGAGATGCGAGTGAAGAGTGTACTCTGGCGGAGGATGGTGAAACGAGCGCTTTCTCAATATCAATCGTTACTGTCGTCTTCTCTAACTTGGCTGCTGACATTTGCGACGCCAGGGTGCGGCGGCGGATGAGGTCGTAGAGTTTTTGGTCGTACTCGTTGGAGGTGACGGTTTCGCGGGTGATGTCGGTCGGGCGGATGGCTTCGTGGGCTTCCTGGGCGGAGGCGGATTTGGTCTTAAACTTGCGGACGGTGGAATAATCCGGGCCGTACAGCCGCTTGACAAAGTCGGTGGCGCTGGCGATGGCCTGCCCGCTCAAATTAACCGAGTCGGTACGCATGTAGGTGATTTTACCGTCCTGGTAGAGCCGCTGGGCCGAGGCCATGGTGGCTTTGGAGCTAAAGCCAAGCTTGGCGTTGGCTTCCTGCTGCAAGGTTGACGTCGTAAACGGCGCGGCTGGGTTGCGGGTGCCAGGCGTTTTCGAGATGTCGCTGACGGTGAATGTGGCTGGCTTGAGGCTAGTTAGGAATTCATGGGCAGCTGCTTCGGAATTAAATTTTTGGTTGAGCTCGGCCTTGAATTCTTGATTGTCGTGGATGAATATGGCGGTCACCTTAAACTGTGAGCTGCCCTCAAATTTCATAATTTCTCGTTCGCGTTCGACCAATAGCCGCACCGCTGGACTCTGAACACGGCCGGCTGACTTGCCGCCCGGCACTTTTTGCCAGACCACGGGGCTGAGCTCAAAACCAACCAATCGGTCGAGAATCTGCCGTGCCTGCTGGGCTTGCACCAGGTTCATATCAACGGTGCGAGGGTTTTTAATGGCATTGGTGATGGCGTCTTTGGTGATCTCGTGAAAAACGATGCGCTTGGTCGTCTCAACCGGCAAACCCAGCACTTTACAGAGATGCCAAGCGATAGCCTCCCCTTCGCGGTCTTCATCGGTGGCCAGCCAGACATTGTCTTTGCCGACGGCCTTGACGTTTTTCTTCAGCTCGGTGATGACTTTCTTTTTCTCGGGATCGACTTCGTAGACGGCGAAAAAATCATTGGCCACATCAATCGGCGGCGTGCCGTCCTTGGTTTTTTTGACAATTGAGCGGATGTGTCCCACGCTTGACAGAACGTGAAAATCCTTGCCCAAATATTTCTCAATGGTTTTAGCTTTGGCTGGCGACTCGACGATGACGAGATTTTTCATAGTTTTATATTATAACAAATCGCCGTGTAACCACAACCGCCAAAGGAGTTTGACGGTGTTAATTATCTGCTGCGATCTTCAAGCTCGTCAAGCTCAGCCTGAAGCCGGGCTCTTTTGGCCGCTATTTCACCCACTTTACCATAAAGATTCTCTCTGGATTCCATAAAGCGATCCTGTGCTTCGCCAAAAATACGTCGAGCCAAGGGGTCAGCAAAGGTATTAGGGTCAACATAGGGTGTATCCAGGTCTAGTCCAGCATCTCCGAGTATTTTTTTGAACGATCCGAAATCTCCAAGCTGGGCATCACATAATTCTATTCCCCATTTTAAGTCTTCTATTTTTCCCATAATATTATTCCCTTTCACCAAATTTCCGCGTAACTATTTGATAACATCAGACCTTCACTCTTTGAAAATCCGATATATATATCAATTAGTGGACAGAAAGTCAATAATTGAGCGAATTATTGTCATCGTCATTATTGGCGGCGGCTCTTTTAAGGTATTCGTGTGCAGCGCAAGTAGCAAACGGCAGCGAGGCTATGAATGTGGCGCTACCGAGTTTACGGAGTATTTTGGCTAGTCCTGGACGTCCGTTATGTTCGGCAGTGTAGGCACCCGCATAGGCGAATAATGTAACTGTTTCACCTGCCATGGCGAGCTTTCCGGACTTGGACGGTCGATCTGAAGCTCCTTTTTTCTGTTGCGTATATTAGCGATGCCCGTTGCGGTAGCGTTTATCGTGTTCAATAGGGCGATTGTACCAATGACTGGTTTTGGTGCTGCATTCTTTCTGGTCAAATCACAGAGTAATTTCGCTGTAGCTGCTTTGTCAATACTAGCATCAACGCCTGCGCCAAGGTTGCTCGTCTGTCCTGTTGCGCGGGCGACTGCCCCGTCGAGCACGTCGATTATTCTTCCGATTATGACCTCTGATAAGCCAGCAGTATTCTCAATGCTTCCTGCGCCATGCCAAGTTAGTATACCGCCTGTTATGCTCATAGCGTTAGGAATAGTGAAGATATCCTTGCGGTTAAAGAGCGGTTTTCTATCGCTGTCTGCTCCGTCATTTGGCAAGTTTTCTGGTTCTTTCGGCATTTGTTCCATAGAAAAAGGATAGTACTAAAAAGCGTGCAGTAGCAAGCATGGACGGTTTGATCGGGCATAATCACCAGACCGAACCGCTGACTGGCTTCTCTGGCGCCTGGCGCCCACCGGCATTATTTAAGCGCCCAGTTATTCGCTCCCAGTGGCTTAATCACGCCGTTGATTTCCAGCATAGTTAGCGCCGTTGAAAAGTTTGACGCTGACAGTCCTGATTGTTGCTGTAATTGGTCGCCGCTGCGGACGCCGCTGGCTATCAGGTTGATGATGATCGTTTCTTCCGGCGAGCTGCCGAGCGGTAATTGGCTTTGGTCTGTTTTTTTCAATTGTTCCGGCGCGATTATTTGCAGGATATCTTTGGCCTCGGTGGCGGGATAGGCGCCTTGTTTGAGCAGCGCGTTGCAGCCGGCAGATAGCGGGCTGGTGATGTTGCCCGGTACAGCAAAGACGTCGCGGCCTTGGGATAAGGCGTGGGCGGCAGTGTTCAGCGTGCCGCTGCGCTCGGCGGCCTCGGTGATGATGACAGCGTCAGCCAGGCCGGAGACCAAGCGGTTGCGCTCTAAAAAGCTCCAGCGATTGACGACTTTACCATCGCCTTTTTTCCACTCGGACAGAATAGCGCCGCCGTTTTTTATGATGTTCATGGCTAGTTTGTAATTGGTTTGCGGCGAGATATCAGGCAGTTCATTGGGGATGACGCCGATGACTGTGCCGCCAGCTTCCAGGGCGGCCCTTTGGGCGATGCCGTCGATGCCGAGCGCCAGGCCGCTAACGATGATGCAGCCGGCTTTTGCCAGGTCGCTCGCCAGCTGCTCGGTCACCTCCCGGCCGTACGCCGAGGGCTTGCGCGAGCCAACGATTGCCGCAACGGGCGCGCCGCTATCCGGCAATGTTCCCATAAAACACAAGCTTTTCGGCGGATTAGCAATACTTGCCAACCTCTGGGTAAAATTATGCTCATCTGGACGGATTCTATTGATTTCCATGACTTTTGTGATAAAAAGTATTGACATGTTGTCAAATGCTTGCTATAATCAGGAGCGATTGGTTAGCTTAAAGCGCTAATCAAAAGCACCTTATACCCCCTATTCTAACTATATGTTAGGTTGCGCGCAATGGCATTAAGTATTCTTACCCTCCACTTTTTGCGATTCAACGTTACGCGCATACTAACCCCTTTAACTGCCCTTTTTTAAGGCGACTCAGTTAAGGCGAGCACTGGATGGTGTTGATAATAATCAGGCGCGGGCTTTTGGAGTTTTAGCCGCGACGCTTCGCTGAAACGAGAGCTCGGGTGGGTTGAAGGGCGACAAAGCACCAGGTGATGCCCACCCTTACCTGGTGCTTTTTTGATTGGTTTTTATAGGTTTTACGGGAGATTTATCCGGCGATTCGCGGCTATGTATAGGAAAATGTTTTGGCATAATATTGACTTTTTGTCTTTAAAATAGTATAGTCAAACGTATGACAGCCAATGATGTTCAGTACGATAAATTGCGGCGTGATCAGTGCAATGAGTTGATTCCGCGGGTGTTTCGGGTCAATTTGCCGATTGATGAAATTTTGTTTGATGATATCGAGACTGGCGATGGTTCGTATGCGATTTTATTCCGCAGTTCCGGCGATGTTTATGCGCTGTTCGTTGCGCCGGATGGCGGGCAGCAGACGCTGGCGGATGTCGTTACTATGTCGAAAAATATGGGTATTACCATCGGCAAGTTTTATCTGCCGGACGGCGATTTGAATTATTTTTACCGGAATGGCGTTAAATTATTTAAGCAGGCTTTCCCGTCGCTGTATTCTTGGAATAAAAAAGATGTGAAATGGTACAGTTTGCAAGTGCCATATAGCCCGGCATTAGTAAAAGTTGCTTCGGTTAACGGTGAAGTTCGCCGGTTTGATAAAGCCGGACGAGCGTGGCAAAAATTATTTGATTATTCATTCAGAAAGGTGAGAGTTCATTATGAGCGAGGTTGAAAGATTGTTTACGACGCGGTTTGCGGCGCTGATGAAAAAGGCTGAAAACCGTCCGCTAAGGTTTCGTGCTGAGGCTGAGACGGCGTTTGCGGCTTGTCCGCGCCAGTTTCGTAAAATGGCGCGCCGGCTGGACAGAACAGTTCCGATGTCGCTGGAGTTTTTCATGCAGTGGCGCGGCGAACTTTTGCCGCGGTTGGAGACGATTCAGAACGCTCCGCATGATTCGCAGCTGATTGAAGCGTTTAAGTCGGCGCTGCTGGCGGAAAACGAAGCGCAGCGCTTGGAGGTGCTAGATTCGGCGATTCGGCAGCGGCTGGCGCAGGAACGGCAGACTTTCGTAAATACGCGTTATTCTAAGGGTGAACGGAAAATGTATGAATTGGCATTATCGTTTGTTAATCAGCCGATGGACGTTTGTAACGAGCAAATTGAGCGTTATGTCGCGTACGAACTATACCGGGAGGCAGCTAAAGCGAGCGGCATGGCGGTTGTCGATGCAAACAAGAACTGGTTGGCGCGCTGGCGGCAGAAGCGGCGGGTACGGCGGCAGACGCGGCGTTTAGAGAAAGAATCTCGGCGGCGGCTGGCAGCGATTGACGGCGAGATGGCGGCCATTGAGCAGCTTAACGGCGGATTGCCGGCGCGGTTGTTTGGTCTGAAAATTGATTTGGTGACGGTGCTGGCGGCGCGGCAGGAATATGAAAAAGCATTGGCGCGCCTTGGTAAAAAGTCAGCGTCGAGTCCAGCGAAGCGGCTAGATTTATATCAGAAAAAAACCGAAGCGATTAGGGCTGGATATTTGGATTCCGTGCCGGGATTGTCTAATTTGTCGGATGTGCAGCAAGCATTGAAGGAGATTGACGCGGTGCTATTGGCGATTTTTGACCTCGACAGCAAGCAGCGCAATGCTATGATGAGCGCTATGAAGCAATACCGCCAACTGGTGCGCGAGCGCGAGGCTTTGACGGCGAAAATTGAGGAGTAACTTCATTCGGACTATTTGAAGCTATTTGAGCTCTGGTTTGATTGCAGGTTTATAAAAGCCGAGGAGATGTTTCAATCCTTGGCTTTTTGATTAGGCCCTTGGCGGTTTTGGCTTTGGTCTTGTTCTTGCTGGCGCGAGGCTTGTTCGTGCAATGCTTGCCGGCAATTTTTACATAAACCTTCCAGCTCAAAGTGGTGCTCGGTAACTTTGAAATCGTATTTATTGCCGAGATAGCGAATAAGTTGCTCAAGCTCCGGCGTTTGAATTGGCGCGGCGTTTTGGCAGCGGATGCAATATAAATGGTGGTGATGCGGAATAAAGGGCTCGGCTAGCTCGTAGTAATTTTTCCAGCCAATAGTCACGGCATTGACGATCTTCAGCCTGTCAAAGATGACCAGCGCCCGGTAAACGCTAGTACGGTCGATAGTTTTGCACTTTTTTGCAATATCGCTGATAGTTAGCGGAACGTCTGATTTTTGCAGCGCGTCGAAAACTTGTTGCCGCGGTTTGGTTAGGCGCAGGTTGTGCTGTTTGAATAGATCGTCGAGAGTCATGATATTGCAAGTATACAACTTATTGCAACAAATTTGCAATAATTCGGAGGGTTTGGCATTATGAAAAGCTATGGATATAGCAATTAAAACAGTGATGAATTTGCACGAGTTTGCACCATCGCCAGACGTCAATGCGGCTTTTTCTGGCTTGGTGGCGGCAGTTGTGCAGGCGACAAAGTTACCGAAGTGGTGTAATGATGAGGTGTGCCGCGAAGTGCAGCGCCGTTGTTCCCTATCGGAATCAGAGATGGAAATGTATTGGTCGCGGCGAATTGCCGGCTCAGTTCGTCCGCAGCAAGAGTTGGAAAAGTTTTGGTATATTGACAATTACCGCGAGCTAGTGCGGCGTGAAGTTGGCTTGCTGGGCGGGTCGGGTTTGTCTTTGACTGACAGTAGCCGCGCGGCGATGATTGGCAGCGGTCCCCTGCCTTTGACCGCTTGGTGTCTATGGCATCAGACAGGTGCGGCGGTTGATTTGGTAGACGTGGCGCCGGTTGCTTTGGCGCAGTCGCGCGAGCTGGCACGGGCGATTGCTTGGCCAGTTGGTAAGTGCTTGGTGGCGGACGGAGCGGCGGTAGCTTTGCCAGATACTACTTACGACGTGATTTATGTGGCTGGGCTGGCGGGTGATTCGGTTGAAGTCAAACAGCAAATTATTGATAATATTTTGCCAGCGCTCCGGCCTGGCGGGCGGATCATCGTGCGTGGTGCTCATGGCGCGAAAACATTGTTATACCCAGCGTTTGACCCGAATAGTTTGCAGCGCGTACAGCTGCTGGTTGAGTATAATCCTGACGACGATATTATTAACTCAGTATATGTGTACAAGAAAGGTCAATATGAATGATAAGATTGCATTATATCTGGTGAACGGTGCGCTGGGTGCTGGCAAAACGACGCTAGTTGATTTTTTGGTGCAGCAGCCTGAGTTCGCTGGCGCGCGAGTGATTGAAAATGAGTTTGCGTCGGAAAGTATTGATAGTTGCATGTTGGCGCAACGCGTTGATGAGGTGGCAACAATTGCTGGCGAGTGTATCTGTTGCA
>CAUVOY010000013.1:0-26081 GCA_963553885.1 uncultured Candidatus Saccharibacteria bacterium | reverse complement strand
AGCGCAGGACTCATAAGCCTGAGGTCGGTGGTTCGGGTCCACCCGGTGCTACCAGAAATGATTAATATTCCTCGCTTAGCGGCGGGGATATTTTATTGATCTCTCTAAAATACCTCTTCCAAATCGCCGTCAAAATTGTCAAGTTCAACGCCGTCCAAGGCAGCCAGCCGCCGCGCCACGAAGCCGCTAAGCTCCCGCGAGCTGCGCCCCTGATTCCAGGTTTCCAATTCCTTCTTTTTCGTTGCTTCTAAAAATTCTGCTAACTCGCTGTCGTTAATCCGCATGGTTTTTTCCTTTTTTGTGTTAATTTATTTGACCTATTTTCATGATATCACAAATTTGACAAAAAAGCAATAGCTTTTTATGAAAATCTTTCGTTTTTATGCTGCTTATGCTATACTGGCGGGGAAGGATTTATATACAAACATGACCCCTGTAATGATATCGTCTCTAGCCATCATCGTCTTCGCGGCATTGATTCACGCTAGTTTTCAGCTCAGTATTAGCGTATTAACGCTGCTCAGCGGTCATGCCATTGGTAAAAAAACTGCTTATAAAAGAGTTCTGCGCCGAATGGGCGGATTTACCGCTGGCGTGCTGTTACTGACTTGCCTGATTTTAAGCGCAGTTTCTTATTATTTTGCCCTGTTTATTAATCATATTGACTCCGCCGAGCAATACATTGCGGCGATTTGCTGCGGGTTGATGATCGCTCTGGGAGTTGCTATTTGGGTATTCTATTACCGGCGCGGACGCGGTACAGCACTGTGGATCCCCAGAAGTTTCGCCGACTATTTAACCAAACGCACGAAAAAGACAAAAAACAGCGCAGAAAGTTTTGCTCTTGGCATGGCTAGCGTAGCCGCAGAAACTATTTTTATTATCGGGCCGGTTATCGCTGCCAGCTTGGCAATTATTACCCTGCCTGATTTTATGATGCAAATTGCCGGAGTCGGAATATATGTTATGGTATCAATTTTACCGCTAGCAATTATGGTGGCGCTGGTCGGTGCTGGTCGCAACATCGCCAGCCTGCAGCAATGGCGCGAATCGCATAAAAGGTTTCTACAGTTCGCCAGCGGCGGCAGCTTGTTAATCTTGGCTGGCTTTATGTTCGTTGACCGCGTCATCGGCATCGCCAGCTACGGAGGCAGCCTGTGGTAAAATCGCCGAGAATCGACGTAATAAAGCGAGGCAAACGACCAGCCGAAGAATTCAGCCCGGATAAGATACATAATTCAATTATTGCTACCTGTTTAAGCGTTCGCATTCCCGAAGGACAGGCTGAAGATATTGCCAAGACCGTAACGCTGGGCGTTATGAACTGGTGCGAAACCCGCCCGGAAATTACTTCTGCCGACATCAGGCGGCGAGCTTGCCAAGTACTGAAAGGGCTGCATCCAGATGCCGCATATTTATATGAAAATTACAAAAATATATTGTAGGGGGCAATATGGCGCAGAAACCGACGTTTGACTATGATTATATCGTTATCGGCAGCGGAGCGGGCGGTTCGCCGGCTGCCAGCATCCTGGCAAATTCCGGAAAAAAAGTCGCTATCGTTGAGAAATCGACGTTCGGCGGCGAGTCGCCAAACTGGGGCGACGTTCCGGCAGGCGCCCTAATCCACGCGGCCAGCACATATTATAACGCTAAGATGGCAGCGAAGTTCGGATTACGAACTGGCTCTGTCGGCTATAACTACCCTTCCTTATTATCCTGGAAAGATATTGCCATCAAACGCACCGGGGCAGGCGGAAACCGTCATTACTACGAAAAACAAGATATTAGCGTTTTCGCTGGCAATGCTCATTTCTTAAGCCCAAATGAGATTACGGTTAATCGGCGGCATTTGTCGGCCCGCAAGTTTCTCATTGCCACCGGATCAGAATGGCACGTTCCAGAAATTCCCGGATTAGAAAGCACGCCGCACCACACGCCAAAAACCATATTTTCCCTCGCCAGACCGCCGAAAACACTGTTTATTATCGGTTCAGGTATAGAGGCCTGGGAATTGGCGCATTTGTTCTCCACTCTCGGTACAAAAATTTACCTAGCCGAAGCATCCAAACACATCTTGGCTGGCTTTGATAATGAAGCGAGCAGACTGATTATTGATGACGCAAAGGAAAACCGCGGTATAAATATATTGATACAAACAGAAGTTATCGCCGTACAAAAATCTGGCTTGCAAAAACGGGTTACCTTTGTTCAAGGACGAGCCGAACGCTCGGTACGCGTCGACGAAATATTAATCGCCAGCGAGCGCCGCCCAGCAACTGATTTGGGGCTGGAAAATGCTGGCATCAAATACACTGCGGAAGGAATATCCACCAATGCTTATTTGCAAACCTCGGCTCGGCACGTCTTCGCGGCGGGCAGCGTCGTCGATACAACTGTGCAAACACACGATATTTTAGCACAAAGCCGCGTTTGCGCGCATAATTTGCTGCATAAAAGTTCAATGAAAGCCGATATTCAACCGCGCCTGCTAGTCGCCTTCACGCAGCCGGAAATTGCCCAAGTCGGAGTCAGCGAAGAAGCGAGCGGAAGGCAAGACCTAAGAATATCAATAGCGCCGCTAACTTTAACAGCGCGCAGCAACATTACCGATCAGCGAACTGGTTTTGTAAAAATAATTACCGATAAAAAAGACACTATCATTGGCGCGTCCATCGTTGCCCCAAATGCCAGCGACATGATCGCTGAACTAACTTTGACAATCCGCTATAAATTAACTGGCAAACAACTCATGGAGACGCCGCACTGCTTCACTTCCTGGTCGGAAGCCGTAAGAATTGCTGCTGGAAAACTTCTCTAATTATCTCTGATGCGTTATAATATTTTACTAGCGGGGGCGTAGCTCAGAGGTTAGAGCAGTCGGCTCATAACCGATTGGTCGCTGGTTCGATCCCAGCCGCCCCCACCAATCCAGATTGTAACTACCTAAAAACGCGGAATAAATATAACTAGTTTTTAGAATACCGCGGCGCCGGCTTTATGACCGGCGCTTTTTTAGCGTGCTACTTAGCTTATACAGACCGCCGCCAATAATCACTACAGCCGCAGCGCCCGCGATATAACCGTAAAAGTTCACGCCAGTATCGGAAAGAGTGCTGCCAGACTTTGTCGCTGCTCTCGAATTATTACTCCCCGTCTGCCCTGAGCTCGTTTGTCCTGAACTATTATGCGCTGGATTCACAGCATTCCTACGCTCGTACACAGCCACTGGATCTTCAATTATACCGTTTGCGGTTTTATCTTGGTCGCCAAAACCGCCGTCAGTCACCGAATAGCTAATCGTCGTCCGCTGTCCGTCCGCTGTAACGCCGAAAGATACTTTGCTGGTTATATCAACCGCATCTGTGCCAGCACCGCTATACTTGACTACCCTTACACCAGCTGTGTTTGCGTATTTTTTAGTTAGCTCTAAGGTTATCTTCGTTGTATAGCCAAACTGAGCACTACCATAGTTGGCACAATCAATTTTGAACGCGACCGACTCGCCAAGCTGATACCCCGCTGGTTTTCCCTGCTGCGGCGCGGCGGTACTGGCGCTCGCTATGTTATAGCACTTGTCGCCAGTTGCGTTAATGATAGTGTTTTTACTATTTGGCTGGGCAACGGCTACCCTGCTCGCTGAAGCCGGCACGACAACGTTATCTAAGCGTCGCTGCAGTTCGGCCTTCTTCTGCGGATCTTTTACTTGATTAACTAAAGATTGGGCATCATTTTTAGCTTGAGCGGTTTTATCATTTTCTGCCTTAACGACGGCAGCCAACGCCGCCGATTGGATAGCAGCTTCGCTTTGCTTGGCAGCAGCCACGGCGTCATTAAGCTTCTTAGCAGCAGCACGCACTGCTGCGGGCGTTGGATTTGACGCAGCGTCGACAGCTTTTGCCTCCTGCAAAGCTTGCTTAACACCGCCTTGATCTTTAATATAACTTGGTTCGCTCTCGGCATCATGGATGGCTTTTTGCAGGCTAGTTTTGTCGGCGCGCAACCCGTCAAGCGCCGCTTGTAATGTGTTTTTAGCGGCAGTCAATTGGCCTAGAGAAGCGCCGTGATCAGCAATTACCGATTCTGCAACAGTAATTCCAGCCCGCAAGGCATTCGCCGAAGCTGCTGTCATGCCGTCGGTCGAGACCTGCTTAGCGCCAGCCGCCAACTGCACCAGACTAGTGCGTACATTAGTAATTTCTTGCTTAATACCGTTCAAAACATTCTGCAATTCATTCTTTTTAGCCGCGTCCTGAACTTTGCTCAGTAGATTTTCTGCCGCCTGAATATCCGCCGGCAATTTGCTGTTTTTTGCTTTATCGACAGCAGCCTGCGCTTTGGCTTGGGCATCAGCTTCCTTTTTATAGGCGTTATCTAAGGCTTGTTTCAGTCCCTCAACGGCAGTTTTTATTTCATTTGGAGACGGCAACGGCTTCAGCAGCCGCCAGCGCTGATTTGACAGCTGCGTCGTTCTGGATGTAGCTTGGCGATGATTTAGCGCGGGCGATTTCACTATTCAGTGCAGTCAGGTCAGTTTTGCTTAGCTTATATATAATGTTTAGATTGCCGCTAAAGTTGGTACTCGCCGCACCAATAGTTACAGAAACAGACCACACGGCATTGACATTATGAGAATTTCCATCATACACAGGCGACACCAGCTTAATATTTCCCGGAACTCCGCTGTCGTTAGCAACCTGGCTATTATCGGAAATAGGCACTACAGCTCCGCTTTTGCCTATCAGCGGCGACGGCGCTGATGCGGCAGTAATAGACATAGATACATTCTGATTATTCAGGTTAAGCTTAGCCAAATTAGTTAACCCCGCCAGCGGCGATATATCTGCCACCGTACTGCCATCAATTTCCAAAGAAGCCAACTGCGCCATACTGCCGATGGAGTTTACGTCGCCAGCGGACAGCGGCACGCCGCTTAAGCGAAGAGCCTTTAAGCCAGGCATTGACTTTAGCGCGGCGACATTCTTCGCAGTTATTTTATTGTTATAGCTGTAAAACTTGAACGACTTAATCGTAGCAGCGCTAGCGCTGAAATTAGCCATATCAAGAGGAGTTTCCAGCGATTCTCCAGACAGCGACACGTCGCTTAGCTTTGACAGCCCGGAAACAGGCGAGAACGACTTTATGGGATTTGCAGCGGCATGCAGTACCGTAAGTTTAGATAAAGAAGCTATGCTTGCTAAAGACGTTACCTTGTTATCAGAAAAGGTCAGTTCCTGCAGCTTCGCAAGATTAGCAATCGGCGACAAATTAGAAACAGCATTATTATCCAGCGACAGCCGCGACGCATTCACAGCCTCTTCCAGTCCAGTGATGTCGGAAATTTTCTTATTAGCCAGAGTGTTTGAATCAGCCTTAAGAGAAATGACTGTTAGGCTTTTCATCTCGTCCTTAGTTATGTCTTGATTATCAGCGCGTACCGTACCGCTATTTTTCGCTAATAGCGCATTCAATTTAGCCTTTAGATTAGCGTCTGGGATATGGACAACCTCGACTGCTGGAGTAGTTCCGCCAGCCGCGTTCATCTTTACATTAAGCAGCGCTCCGCGGTTTACTGCCGTTCCAGGTTTTACCTTAACACCGGACGGATCAATCGCCAGCGCAACATCGTTTGGCAAAGCCTTTCCGGATCCAATGGCACTGCTGCCAGGTTTTAAGTTGTAATTGCTTTTATTATAATCCGTATTAGCAGCAGCCTCTTTTATGAAATACGGATTTGCGGCGCGAGCGCCAAACGTATCGTACGAATGATTATCCCTGCCGTCAATAGTACCCAGCAGTTTGCCGCTTGACGATATTTCTGCCACGCTTTTAAGCACAGTATCCGTTTTGCCAGGCACGCTTTCAAAATCCCAAACCGACAAGTTTACATCCCTGGTGTCATTCCGGTAATACGCATTATAGTCAAAGCCTTTTAGCATACTATTCGCATCAACATACGGTCCATTCGGTTCGTTTTTTGCGCCCTCGACCCGTAACGAATAAGCACGCTGGTACGCTCCGCCCGCTAGGTCATTTGAGTCCGACAGCGGCCGCGATGAAATAATATTGTTATACATCTCAACGCCAGAAGTATTCCAGCTCAGACCTTGCGATGCCGACCAATTTTCTTTCGCAGTACATACCCCGGCAGCATTCCAAGCGTTACAGCCATTCATGCGCCAATCTTCAAAAAGATAGACCGGCCGGTAGGTGCGCGAAATTGTATTATTATACAACTTAACTTTCTCGCTGCCAGACACGCGGATTCCCGTGCCGGAACTTTCGATTATATTCGAAGCAATGACGGCGCTGCCTGAAACTTCATACATAATCGCCAGCGACGAGTTTGTAAAGAAATTGTTAACAATTTTCGTATCAATACAACCTTCATCGCACCAAAAATTAATTGTACCGACATTATCAACATTGGTAGGCGCGGATTGTACCTTGCCGCTGTTTGAATTGTCTAAAATATTATTGCGAAATATAAAATTCTTAGTATGCGCCACCTTAATATCAGCCATCGTACAGTAAGCACCGCAACCTGACGTTATGAAACCAGCCGCATTATTGCCGTGCAGTTCGCTATTCTCGAATATCGAATCGTGAGCCTTATTAGCGCCAGCCCCAGAGCCGCCATTGTCAATAACTTTAACGCCGTTAGCCGAAGCTTTCGCTTGATTAAAGAACAATCCCTGGTTTGAATTTTGAGTGATAATCATATTCTGCACAAGCGAGTTGTTGCCATTCAAACTCACCGCCGTCGGCCCGGAAATATCCTTGCCATACACAGGATCTGCAAATCCCCATGCCTGGACTGATGCGTATTGGGCGACGTTGATACCCCTGGCTGTAAAGTTTTGGCCAGTAGCCGTGAACGCCCTCGGCCGCTCCGAAATCTCAACTTGGCTGGCAGCTGGATTTTTACCAATATAGTACGTTATATTATCCTGAGCACTGATGTTATAACCCTTGGAGTTGTCACCCGGCACTTTTAGCGTAGTTGGCGTTTTATCCTCGACATAAAACGTATTACTGCCCGGGGTTACCTCGGCTTTAGTAGCGACCTGCTGCATTGGCTCGTCATTGATAAACACTTGCTCCGGATACGCAGCTACACCTTCTTTGCCAGGATCGGAATTCGTCGTGCAAACATGGCAAAAATTATGATAATTACCTGTAGTCTTCCAGACGCCATTGTCGCTCGTCCAATTCGTAACGATATCGCTTCCTTTCAGCCAAACTTCAGCATGCGGCGCGGCCTGCAATGTAATATTACTCAGTGCGGCTCGCGATAAATACCGCTACGGTGCCGCCGCTTGGAATAGCTGTCACGGCTTTACCAAAAGTCTTATACGGCGAGTTCTCGCTGCCATTGCCAGTAGTGTCATTACCGTTCGGAGCCACCCACGCCACATTAGAGGAGGGAATACTGTAGTTTGTGTCAATAAACTGGTATTTTTTATGCAAAGAGGCCGCCCTAGTCGACGGTATTTGCAGCATTATAGCGCCAAACGCCACAATGACGGCGGCAGTAATGCCGACAACTTTTGGTATAAACCTCTTATATCGCTGATGAATCTTCATTTTCCCCTCACTGTTTGTGTCTTATTGCACCTTGCTTATATTCTAGCAAATAAAAATATAAACGCAAACGTTACAGATCATGAAAACAGTCCCCTTTCTTGGTCTAAGGTTGTTACACTACTTATTTTAAATAAGGGGCTGTTTTTTTAGCTGTACCGTATCTAATTACTATTTTAATTTGTTATTTTTAGGTTCGTTGAGTAAGCCTCCTGCTTTTAACCCAGCCAACTCTCGCGCTCGCTCAAACAGGTGTACATATTCCTTGGATGTACCGGATTGAACTCGCTCGATAGCTTGCTGGAGATTGTCGCACCAAATAATCTGGCAACCGTGCAATTCCTCCTCGTCAATCCAAGCACTCTCGCCTATCTCACCATCAACACGGGCAGTGAAATAATGCTGGTCGCAATCTTCGTTGTATGCCGATAAGTACGAATGAACAACACCAAGATAACGAATGTCTGCAATATTTGCGCCGACTTCTTCTTTGATTTCGCGGCGAACAGCCTGTTCAAGATTTTCACCTGGCTCAACATTACCGCCCGGCAATTTGTAATGATGATATCGATGTTCGTACACCAAAGCGACGCGCCTATTACCATCAAATAAAATCGCGCGCGCGCCAATGCGAGTTGATCTTGCAGCGGCTGATGGCGGCGTGGATAGACCGAGAGTTTGATCATTAATGATTGCTAAAATGCGACTAGAATCCATATTCATTTTTCAACTCCTTTATTTTTGCTAAATAACTATCATCTATCGATCCGTCTGGTAATATTTTTGGCAATAGAGCTGCACCTTCGGTTATTTCATTCCAAGCTGTAATGGGAGTATATCTCTCTTCCTGTGGTATATTATGCACAATAAACTGTTTCTGCTGACAAAGCATGTTGCCAAAATCTACAGCATTACTATTAGTTACAATAGGAGTAAAAGGATACATTCCTTGAACGTCTCTAAAATGCCTACCGTCGGGTATACTCCCGCGAGGAGATGCATCCCATCCAACTACAACGGGAGGAATATAAGGTTTATCTATTTGTTCTTGGATTGCGCTCCACTCCTCAACTCGTCTAACTATTTGTTCTCTATAATCTTGGATGGGTCGCCGCATTGATTCTGTAAAATCTGGTAGAAAACCATAGCCAGTCATAGAGTCGGCACCAGCGGCAAGGTGGTCTAGCGCATGAGTAGCTTTCAAGCAAACAGTTGCCAGATATGGCTCTATTTTATATTTTCTCCAGCTATACTCTTTCAAATAATTTATCATATTAGCATGCGACATTTCACTCGCATTACTGCTATATTTTCTCATGTCAGAGGTGAATACGCTTACATATGGTCTGTCGAGAATAGTAATATAGTTTGGATTATTCCAATGATTATCAGCGAGATAATCAACCATTGTTTCTACAGTCTGAGACGTACGATCATAGTATCTATCGGGTTCTTCAAAATACGGAGGAACTGGCAAGATAGACCTTGGGCTTCCAAATATCATCATGCAAGCATACGCAGTTCTACCTAAACTACATTTTAGAAATCCATTGATAACGTCTTTTTCTTTGCTAACTTTACCATCTTTAACACCTACATAAGTATCAAATATAAAACCATCTACACCATATTGTTGCGCTAAATCTATTTGTGCTTGCATAACCCTTGGTTCTATATCATCCCACGTGCTAGACTCAGGCGATCCATCAAAAGAATACGTATTTGGTTGACTATGACCTACAAATAAAGACCTAGCCGTTTGGCAGAGCATAGTTTCATCTGTTGGCGTATTTCCTCCGTTTGCCAATGTTCTTTGCCGCAGCGTGTCGCAGCTGGTTGTTAATGGATAATAGTAACTGTATATTGGCGACTCGTTTCTCATAGCTAATTCCTTCCCCAATCAGATGCGTCTCGAGCAAAAACTCTCAGCACACCTTCGCTTAATGATACTTTTGAGATTTCCTCGTTAGATAAATCGGTTAGTGTGTATGTTGAAATTAGGTTACTATCACGCTCATAATTGGAAACTCCGACGTTATAACCAACTCTGCCGATTGCTGCCCTGAGCGCACCCTTGGCAAAAGACGCAGCTTCTACGACAGGTAGCTCAAACGACCGTATATCTTCCTGAATAGTTTCTAATAATTTATCAAGATTACCGGGGTCGTTCCAGTTATGATATTTGTGGTATGTATCGTCTGGGGGTATTAAAGCATTTGCACTCCTTAATCCTATTGGCAACAGCCCGAGACGAGCGCGCAAAAAATCCGATCTCGTAAAACTAGCAAGAGGATCAGCTTCTAGACGACCTATACCTGTTCCATCAACAATACTGCTAGTATGCATTACGCCATTAGACATTCCTGTATGGGTTTCTCTTATGGATAATGATATGTCAGGGAACATGCTCAGAGCTAGTTTGGCGAATATAACAGAAAAATCATTACATATTACCTCGTTTCTATCTATAGATACTTGGCTAATAAATCTAGGGTCTCTGTGTTTATCAACTTCATGTTTTAGTTTTGCTCCATCATTCAAAGATAAGAAAGTAGTTTGGTCATAGCACAGGGTGCTACACAGTCTGTTGTAAATTTCGGAGATAGCCGCCAAACTATCAGACCTGTCTATATCAGACAAGAGACCTTCTATACTAGAATCCAATACTACTTGTCCAAGAAATTTAGTATCAATTTTGTATGCGTCTTGCAATAAGCCAGAGCCTTCCTCGCGGTGCGGCAAAACCTCATTATAATTGTTATTTGACCTCAACATATTTTGTATATTTTACAACTTATTGTAAATAATAGCAATACCCGCGTAAATTATTTTACAAAAGGTATCCTAATAATATGTTAATCGTAAGCAGGACATAAAACTTTGCCTACTCTGCTATAATATAATCAGTAGACTGTACAAAATGAACATCATTCTCATAAAACGCCAGCTTTACGCACTGCGGCACGATTATTTGACCATGAATAATCTGGTTACTGCCGCGGCTATTTTGGTTGCCTTTGGCTGGGCTTGGGGATCAGTTGAAGCGATGCAGCAAAATTACGAGCTGCAAAGATCTATTGATAATAAGCGGCAGCAAATTGAAATAGAAAAAATAAAAGTCGCCCTATTACAATATGAGTCAAAATATTATGAGAGCGACGAATACCAAGAATTAGCAGCACGCCAGCGCACTGGAAAAGGACAGCCAGGAGAAAAACAGCTGATCGTACCGTCAACCGACGATTCCTACGGACAGCAGGCGGCAACGACTAGCGTAAGATCGACGCCAGCTCGCAGCAACTTCCAGCAATGGATGAATTTTTTGTTCGGTGGCAATAGTCGTAATAAAAAATAGCCTCCCTAGCCTTGCGAATTATCTGCCAATCTGTTACTATGGTTTATGTGCCGCGGGGTAGAGCAGCCTGGTAGCTCGTTTGGCTCATAACCAAAAGGTCGCAGGTTCAAATCCTGCCCCCGCAACCAAGAAAGACTTTTCAGCTTCTGGAAGGTCTTTTTTGGTGGCTACTACCCTGTAAAGCGAGCTAATCTCGCTGGTTCCAAACCTGTGATTTTCGTAGTCATACACCAACCCCTTTGGGAATAATATGCTTTGGAACCTTACCCTAGCACTTGGTGACGCAAGTAGCCACTGCTTATCGGCATCTCGCATAATATCAAGGGCAATATCTATATCAGTTTCTCGTATTGACTGCTGGCGTTCTAGACGGCACAATTCGTCAGTTATTATTGCTTTATCATCATCATACGCACTTATTAGATCTGTTTTTTCATTGACAGTTAGAAGACTTTTTAATAGCATTAAGGCGATTCTCTGCAATAGTATCAAGCTGGCTGCGAGCCCTGCTGATTTTGCTATTGAGGCTACCTAACTGATTTGCGGTCTCTGCGATGAGCACCTCTTTGTATAAAGCCAAGAGCTTATCATCGGGCTTGATTCGTTGCAACATTTTCTCGAAATCATCGTGCATTACATCGGCTTTGATTGATTTGTATTTACCCTTACATAAAGGTCGAGAGCAATGATAGCGAGGTGACTTGCCTCCTGCACCAGTTTTTGGAGCCGACGCATATAGAGGTTTCATACAATTGGGATATAGCACCAAGCCTTTTAGTGGATAGTCGGGATTAAACTTTTGGCGAACCTCGCCAGCTCTTTTACGCTTACCATATAATAGCCTCTGGTTAATTTCGTATGTATCACGAGAGATAATAGCCTTGTGCTTGCCGTCTACTAGCTCCCAGCCTGTCTGCTTGTTTTCGTGGTGCTTTTTTAGGTAGGCTAGGTGAGATTTCTGCTGGGCATGATTTAGTTGCTTAAAGTCCTCCAGTATCACTTGCCACTTACGCTCTGACTCCGCCTGTATTCGTAATGATTCCGACTCCTGCAAGTGTTTCTTGATAGCTCGATTTTATCGCCTCAAATTTTCCTCTAATGGCCGTACGGTTGCCTTTATCTCCAGCTCGGCTATATCTTTCGGTGACTTGTAGCAGTCCATCACGTCCAGCCTCGGCCTCGACTTCATCGCAAATCCAATCAAGCTCGTCGGTCGAGAAGTGAATATCAAACCTTTCAGCACGTGACTGTATTGCAACCTGTGCTTTCTCTCTATCATGCTCTCGCTCATTGCGGGCGGCCTTGATAGCTTCTGTGACAGCTTTATCTTCACGACTACTGTTTACCCAGTAGGCAATGCCCAAAATGATAGTAAACGCTATTACTGCACTCGGTATTTCCATACTTCTCCTTTCTTGCCTAATTTAATTCGGTGCTTGCTTTTGTGTCCAAAACAAAAAGGCACCCATATCTAGGTGCCTAAACCAGCTAAAGGGATAGAACCCGATAGTTTTCGATATGGATGCCATTTATAGGTTCTATCCATTCGAAATCGAAAAATGTGGATATAAATATATCCCTTATAACTGGTTTAGGCATATTTATTATATCATCTTTAGTAAATGCCTTTTAGCTAAGCGGTATTACCCCGGCACAAGACTAAGAAGAGCCTGCTGATTGAGTACTTATATCAATAGGTCTTTTCGCTAAAACGTAATATTCGTTTTCCTGCAATGACGTCATCACTTCTTCTGTCATACCGTAGCCTAGCGTCGCGGGAACCGTATCTGCAATAACTACATGCGCTCCCTGCATCATGCCATTGATATATGCCACAAAGAAATAGTATCCTGGCTTGTTAAATTTGAGTGTCACCTTAGCTAGCAATGGCTTTTTTAGCAGAGCTGATGTGCAATCTACACGCGAACCTCCTTCGTACATCTTTTCGTGATTTGATGCATCAAAGAGTTCAAATCGAAAATCATAGACACCTGGATTACCCTGTATTAGTAAGTAAGCGAAAGCATTGAATTCAAGAGGGTAGTTCTTATAATAGACAGAGCAAAATTGCCCAGTAATTTTTTCGAGGTTATTTGAGCGTTGCGGCTCATCTGTACTGAGGGTGAACAATGTCAATCTTGGAGATATTAATTCGCTATCTGTATACCCGTTAATAGCTTCTGCATTGGCCTGCATATTAGCAGTCTCGCTTAGGTCATCTTGGTACGGGTGTACGTTTATCAACCTACTTGCTCTTACAGCGTCATCCATGATACATTCCAAGTAGTAGTCTCCAGGCTCTGTTATTTGTAGTTTAAGCCTGTACTTGTTCTCGTATTCGAATGGGAATCCTTCGTTCTCGAAATGCTCTTCGTAGAGTACTTTCGGTTTATCTGTAGGGTATCGTAGAACAATCTTCATATCATGGTCTGTTGACGGCCCGAATACGGACATATAGAGCCATGCTTCAATTTCTTTAGGGAAATTACCTGCCATTAAAGAGGTTAGGCCACCTATGAACTCAATTGAATTTGGAGTAGTCTTGACATCTTGGCACAGGATAAAAGAGTTCATATACCACTTCATTTCTGAGGGGGGCGTCTGATTTTTCTCATAATTGTAGAATATATGCTCACTTGCATCGGTACTGAGCATTTCATTTGGTGTGATTATCATTATCTCCGAACCAGATGCAAGGTCTTTTTGTAGCCAACGACCGCCCTCGAAAACTATCTGTTTTGACCGCGGCTCTCCTTCGGGTGTCATTTCGACGAAGCCCGTACTGCGAGTTCTGACACCACCAGAATCAAGGATTAAGGCCTGCGGCAATCCCCCCACCCCTATAACGTCGCTACCCGAAAGGCGAGAGCTTAATGTTACTACGAGCTTGTCTACAAACTGCTTATCGTCATAGTTGCCATCAATATTTGTATTATAGAATTGCTCTATAACATCTTGAGCTACAGAGCCACTGCCTATAAGCTTAAAGGTATCGACAGGCTGGGCTGAGTAGCCTGTACCATACTCAAATAAATGTAACTTCCATGAGTCGTCCTCGAGCGTGGCCACAAGTAGAGAGAAAGATGTAGGTTTTTTATTAATCTTGGCAACACATAGGTTTGTAATTGCAGAAAGAAGTTCTTTTCGAGTGTGACTTGCTTCGGCATAGCCACTTAGCTCGCGCAATATATCATTGACTGCCGAGACGTCACCAGCATAACCAATAATTAAGTTCGCCGATAAGCCAATTATTTTTTGGAGTCTGTCGTCACTGATTTCAGAAACTCCACCTATTCTAGCAGTTGCACGTGAGTCTGAGACCAGGATTACACTCTCTCCTTTTATAGCTCCTACTACTACGGTCATCGTTTATTCTTTTATCTCCAACGCATCGAGGGAGGCAGAGTGTATTTTTTGTAACTCAGTCCTTTGGCTTTCGGTAAATTTTTCTGATGCTAGAAGGGGTGCAACCTTATTTGCCACTGCTATTTTCGATGGTAGTTTCACGCCTTCCGACTTAGCCCATGAATCAATGAAGCTAGGCCATGTTTGCAATGTCTCTGCTGGCAATGCGGGAATTCTGTCCACTACATCTGGAGCGATTTTCATTTCAAGCATTAGGGATTTAAGTACATCAACGTATACCGATTTTGGTATGAGATTTTCCGTACAAGGGTAACTGGTCTGTACAATTCTTTTAGGGGGGATGCCGTTTTTGATAAGTTTATTCTTTAAGCTATTTCCTCCCGCATCTCCATCTAATATGTAAGCGACTTTAGATGCTTCGAGGTCGAGCTGTTCATAAAAATTACCTGGTACTTCCGATAAGCCAGGAGCCACCTGATAGATGACGTCGTGACCTGTGGCTGCTCGTATTAGTGAAGGCAATAGAATCATTTCCGTAGCACCTTCTCCAAGCAGAACGTATCGAGCAGGTGTATATGCTGCTGCGGCAGCACCCATTGCAATCATTAGCGGAGAGAGTCCAGGACCATTAGTCCAGAATGAATTCTGCACCCTACTGAGCTGTAGGTTGCTACTATCAGGTACGACTGAACGAATGCTTGTGCCTAAATCTGGCGGTAGGCATGCTGGAGAATGGGTAGTGTAGATAATTTTAGCTACTTTGTCCTGAGACATGAACATATTCACCAAGTCTGCTTGGGCATCTATGTGTAGGTGGTTTTCTGCTTCGTCTATTAAGAGGATTGGCTTTGTGTCTTTCTCTAGATGTCTCTCGAGAAAAGCGACCAATGAGACGAACATGCGTAACCCAGCACTTCTTTCGCCGAACATTGTCACGTTATTATCATTTTCGAGAACATTAACCCTTAGCTGGTCTCCATCTATCAAAAGTTCCACTCCAATGGCTGACTGCCTCCAGGCAGTGCCGTAGAGTGTAGCAAGATTCTTATTTGCTTTCCTTAGTGCAGTTTCCCTGCGAGGGATGTCTCCCATTCTGCTGGCAG
The DNA here is from genome assembly GCA_963553885.1 of uncultured Candidatus Saccharibacteria bacterium. GTDB lineage: Bacteria > Patescibacteriota > Saccharimonadia > Saccharimonadales > Saccharimonadaceae > Nanosynbacter. Next base: position 10,673 of record CAUVOY010000013.1, on the reverse strand, counting down.
CTACTACGTTACGTATATCTAATTGGGCGACTTTAAGTAAGTTATCCAAAGAGGCTGGCACTGAATTTAAGAACTCATCGGAAAGTACATAAGAGGAGCTAAGCATCCTGTCAGCTTCACCAAACATCAAAAAGTCAGGCGTTAAACCCCATAAATCATTATTTACTTTTTCACTAATATCGCTATTTTTGAGCCAATCACTGATATTAGTAAGTCTTTCGCGCAAATCATCGGCATCCTTATTGTCAATAAGTACACGAGAAAGAGTCTCTGACCTTTCTATGCTATTCTCAGGGGGTTTAGTTGAAGTGCTTACTGCAAAGTCATTGAGCCATTCAATCAATTCGTTGAGTTCTGCACGAAAATCATGAGGAGTGTCGGCACCTGGGTCATTATAGATTGTCTCGGTTGAAACGAGGTCTAGTAAGTCGTCACTCTTGGCGTACTTTTTCAATAATTCTACGTTCTCAAGAAGCGGCTCTAGCTTAGGTATAATCCTTATACCTGTTTCTATATAGACACCGCTGCCGTCCACCTTGCGGCTGACGGTAATGCGATCGGGAATCTCTTCTAGGTCATACTCTTCAATTTCTGCTATATCTTCTTTTTCGAGTACATAGTCGAGAGAAATGACATTCGCATTTCCGTCGGCCTCTACGGCACGCGAGCGTTCTTTCGGATTTAACTCATTTTGGTCATCGATGTACTTTAATGCCTTTAAGAGTGTGGTTTTACCAGCCTCGTTCGGACCAACGATAGCAATGACATTGCTGTCTAGATTTATTTTTGTATCAACAAGCCTGCCATAATTACTGATATTTGCACTGATGAGTCTCATATCCATATTATCGCACATCTGTGAAGCATGTTCTAATACGAGCTGGGTACTCTAGCGTCCAGGGGGTTTACATTAGATAACTATATCCATGCGAGTATGTCATTACAGATTTGGTTCCAATGCAGAGCCACCTGGGCAACCAAAGAAAACACCTCTTCGCTCAGAAGGGGTTATTTCTTTATAGCCTATCATCAAACATTAATAAACTCCCGCGGTAGACGGGAGTTCCTAGGCACCTGTTTATTTTATAATACCATTGTACTAACAAACCGGCGCATAATGCAAGTGCTTATTTCTTCTTTTTGATAGTCAAAAAACCGTTGCGAGGATTCTCGGCAACAATGCGGTCTTCTGGCAAATCGCATGGCTCGCCCTTGGCGTTCTTCTCTGTTTTAGTAAAGAAATAGATCGTCTGCTTCTTACCGCCGCGCAGCGTAACTTCTGATTTATGTAAATAGTATGTAATGCCCTTTGAATTCGTATGCTTGTAAGCCATTAGTCTTATACCTCCTAGTTAATGCTATACCACTCTAGGTTACTATCTCCGAGCCACCCCTGTCAAGTCAAAAAGGATTATTTCTTCTCTTCAGCAGCAATTTCAACATGCCAAGCACCACCAGGCGGACGACGATTACCAGAAGTATCATCCCCGCTACCACCAGCGACCAGCCAGCAAAATCAGCCGACCACGCTGGCGAAACAAACGTGTGGTAATACGGCTCGGTGGACGGCGCTTCAAACTGTATATTGGACGTCCTGGCAGCCGGATATTTTGACCATTCTTCATTGATGCAGCTAACATAGCGCGGGTCGGCCTGAGTCGTAAACCTGCCGTAGCCGCCCTGCTGCGCCCTGGCGTCGCACACTGCCCGAACTTTGGAGATAGTATCGTTGTTAGACTTATTTTTTATAGCTTCCTCAAAGTTCTTCAGCTCTCTGTCATAAACCCGCTTATATGTATGATCCAGGGCAATCCTTCCCGGATCGGCATTCATATGCGCCGAGACATAGCGCTGCAAATCATATAGCCGCTGGCTAAGCGCGATTACGTCCCCTGATTTATCAGCGTCTTCCACTGCTTCGCGCCGCTCAATCATGCCTACATTATTCAACCGCAAAAAGGTCGCCGCCACGAAACCAGCCATAATCAACAGAACAGCCAGCTGCCAAGTCTTTATCTGGCTAAGCTTCTTAATCCTAAATTTGGTCTTGCGCTTATCTATCACCATAACCCACCGCCTTATTTATATTAAGTATATCAAACTACCGGCAGATGCGGAACTGGCGGTTTTGCGCTACAATTATCTATATGAGGATTTATTTTTCAGGGATTGGCGGCGTTGGCATCGGGCCGCTGGCGGAGATTGCGTTGGATGCCGGATACGATGTATACGGCTCCGACCGCCAGGCCAGCCCCATGACCAAGTCGCTGAAAAAACGCGGCGTTCAGATATCATTTGACCAATCAGGAGATTTTTTACGATCAGAGCATGAAAAATCACCGTTTGACTGGTTTGTTTACACGGCAGCGCTGCCTGGCGATCATCCCGAGCTGGTATTAGCCAAGCAACTAGACATAAAAACGGGCAAGCGCGACGAACTGCTAGCACATATCATTGCCGATAAAAAGTTAAAACTCATCGCGGTTGCTGGTACTCATGGCAAGACTACGACCACTAGCATGCTGGTTTGGGCTTTCCAGCAATTAAACATTCCGGCCAGTTATTCCGTCGGTTCAACTCTTAGCTTCGGGCCGAGCGGCCGATTTGACCCGGCTAGCCAATTCTTCATTTACGAATGCGACGAATTTGATAAAAATTTTCTGCATTTCCAGCCGTGGCTATCAATCATCACATCAATTGACTATGACCATCCCGACACTTATCCAGAGAGGGCGGACTATCTGGCGGCTTTCCGGCAATTTATTTGCCAGTCCCAGCGCTGTGTTATGTACCGGCAGGATTTGAACGGCTTAGATATCGCTAAGGATAGCGGCGTGCTGCTTGAGGCGATAGATAAAACTGCGGCGCTTGACGACATCAATAGCCTTATCTTGCCAGGACGCCATAACCGCGAAAACGCCTATTTAGTTTTAACCGAGCTAAAAAATAGCGGCGTTGGCTTAGCTGAGGCAAAAGCAGCCATTGAGTCGTTTCCTGGCTCTGGGCGGCGCTTTGAAAAATTAGCCGATAGTCTTTACTCCGATTACGGCCATCACCCAACCGAGATTAAAGCTACGCTGCAAATGGCGCGCGAACTATCTGATCATGTTGTACTTGTTTACCAGCCGCACCAAAATGTCCGCCAGCATGAAATCAAAGAAAATTACACCGCCGAAGTTTTTAATCAAGCCGAGAAAATTTATTGGCTGCCGACATATTTGACGCGCGAGAATCCGGATTTACCAATTTTATCGCCGCAAGAATTAGCAAAGAACCTGCCCAATCCTGAACAAATCAGCTACGCCGATTTGGACGATGAGCTTTGGCATAATATTGAAGACGCTCGAACAAATGGCAAGCTCGTCCTCTGCATGGGCGCTGGTGCCATTGACGAGTGGCTGCGGCAGCATCTGAAGATTTAGAGTTTTATCGATTATCGCCGCTACCATGCAGTTGGCCGCGCTGCCGGCGGCTGGCTAGCTTTTCATTATTAAGCCGCGCCACCTCTTCCAAGCTAGAGCCGAGCAAATGCGCCGCCGAGTTAACATACCACAGCACGTCGCCCAGTTCTTTGATAATCTCCGCGCGGTCGCTGGCAGTTAGTTTGCCTTGCTTATCGCGGATTAGCTTTTTGAACTTCTCCATCACCTCGCCCGATTCGCCAGCCAAACCTAGTATTTGCGCCATCAAATCAGCGCTGATATCGCCGTAGGCATGATCGCTCGTCAGCGTTGAAATGGCTTTTTGCGAATAATCTTGAAAATTCATGTTCCCCCTATCTATTGTTTGTATTATAGCAATAATTGCTATCTTGCACTATTCAGCGTAATCCTGATTATCCGGCTGGCCGTATATCTCTAAGAGAACAACCAGTCTACCCATTTCCTTTCGACGCTCTGAGTCTCGTAAGATTTCTTTGATTTTCTCTAGAAACTCTGGGTCTCGTAAGACTTCTTTGGTGTATTCATCAATAATTTTGCGAAGAATACTACCTATAGTCTCTTCTCCTTCGCTCATCAGTACTTCTTTACACAAGACATCAAACTGTTTCCCAGGCACACTGCGAACCGAAAGAGTACGCGCACTTTCGCCCGTCAAGACACTTACGCTTGAGTCTTTACTACCCGAATCAAATCTTTCAATATTTGCCATAAAATTCTCCTTTCGTTACCAGCAAATCATATCGTATCGCTGCTGCCGATTCCAGACAAAATGGTTGATTTTTTATGACAATTTTGTTTTTTATGCTATATTACAGATATGGATTTTTCGATTATTGGCTTGTCTATTCGTGACAAACGCGTATATGAAGCGCTGCTGGCAATTCCTAATAGTTCGCTGCGAGCCATCGCAGAAACAACAAATATCAACCGCGGCAGCGTCTATGAATCTATTAAAAGCCTGCGCGCAGCCGGACTAGTCAACAGCGTCACTCAGGGCAAGCAGCTGCGCTACCGCGCCGAAGACCCAGCTGTCTTGGCAGAAATTTTACGCGAGAAGCAGCAAGCTTTACAGATAGCCAACCAGCAGCTTGATCAATACATTGTCCGCCTGAGAACCGCAAACAAAATCGCCGAAACCCGGCATATGGCGGCATTTTACGAAGGTGACGAAGGTTTGGCAAATATTTTGCGCGATATATTAAGCACCTGCCGCCTGCAAAAGATTAACTTGTACCGCGTAATTTCTTCGCCGCGCGTCAGCCGCTATCTGTACAACAACTTTCCGAATTTTAGCCGCGAACGCGCCAAACGAAATCTACGAGTACGCGTCTTGCGCTACGCCAAGCCCCTGCGCATAACGACAGGCTTAGCGGATAGCCGCTACTTAGCCGGACCAAAACTAGATGACGGCTGTTACACAATATTGTATGCCAGTAAAATGGCTATTATTACTCTGGACAAATATAACTCTATGCACGGAGTAATTATCGACAACGCCAGCCTAGCCTCGGTGCAAACGCGCCTGTTTGACATTGCTTGGCAGGGTGCTAGCGAGGGCTAACCCGCTTCCACTGGCACGATAACACAGCATCAACGCGTAGCCTTCACAAAATTAATCGCCTTGCCCTCGTTCAGCCATCGCTGCTCGTATGTCGTCATGATTTTGTACTCGTCGTCCAGAGATGATTCGTGCAGATCGAAGCTCAGTTCTGTAATTTGCCATTTTTCTGCCACCAATTGCTCCAAACTCCAACAGAAAAAGTCGCGGTCGTCATGCTTGAAAAGCAGCTCGCCGCCAGGTTGCAATAATTGCGCGTAACGGCGCAAAAAATACGGATGCGTCAACCGCCGCCCGGCAGCCCGCTTTTTAGGAAACGGGTCGGGAAAAGTCACCCAAATATTTTCTAACGATTTTGGCGGGATTAACTCACCAATTTGATCAGCCCGGGCACGCACAAAAAATATGTTTTTCACGCCCTGTTCCAGCGCCGTGTACGCGCCTTTTTGCATGCGGTCGGCCTTAACGTCAATCGCCGCAAACAGCTTATCCGGATAACGCGCCGCCAATTCGACGCTAAACAAACCAGTACCGGCGCCAATCTCTAACCCGAAAATACTCGGCTGGCGCTGCCGGTAAAAATCGCGCCATTCGTCAAGCTCAAAGCAATTCTCGGCATTATGGAACTTGGCGAATTTGTATTTTTTACGCTTGCGGGCAATGACAAACTGATTTGGATCGACAAAACTCATACCTTTCATTATACTAAATACGATGGATGCGTTTATAAAACAAATATTAAATATATCAGCTGCCGACGAATGGTTACATAATAACGGCCTTGGCTGGCTGATCAGCAACCGCATGCTGGAAACAGCCAGTATTATTATAGGATCATTGATCATTTACTTCATTGGCAAATATCTCATTAAGTGGATTATTCATTATACGATCCGCTCCACCGCCAAGCACCGCTCGTGGCATCGCAAGGATATTGAAAAACGAGAAAAAACGCTCATCCAATTAAGCCGCGGGTTTTGGCGGATTTTAATGATCTTTTACGTTGCCGCTATTATCGCTAACAAATTGTTTCTGCTCGACTTGTCGCCGCTGTTTGCTAGCGCTGGAATAGTCGGCGTGGCACTCGGATTTGGCGCGCAGTCGCTTGTCAAGGATTTTTTATCCGGCATCTTCATTATCGCTGAAAATCAATACCGCGTTGGCGACGTTGTCGACATCATGGGAGCGTCCGGCAAAGTCGAACGCGTCGGTACTCGCACGACAGTCGTTCGCGACGCCGAAGGCAACGTCCATTACGTCCCAAACGGCACGATCCAGCATGTTATCAATAAAACTATGGGCTACAGCATATCGCGGTTTAGCCTGTATTTAGACCCAAACACCGACATATCCGAGGCTACGGAAATTATTAACGCTACCGGAGAAAAGATAGCCCAGGAAAAAGCTTGGCATAAAAAGATCATTGACCCGCCGAAATTTGTATCAGTCGGCGAGATTACCGGCCGCAGTACTGAGATAATTATTTCTGGCAAAACCCAGCCGTCAGACCAATGGGCCGTCACTTCTGAAATGCGCCACAGACTGCTGCAAAAATTCGACAAAGAAGGTATCTTGCTAGCGACCCTGCCAGCGCCAATTTTAAACGGTAAAAAGTAGCAGCAACTCTATAAAAGCGCCAATTTATAGCTTGAACAGTTAATCGCCGGCGGTAGCTGAACTATTTTCATTATTATTTATACCCAGCAGTTCCTTATCGCTCAGCACATCATTAGAAAAGGCCTTCGTTTTGGCAATGCCTTTCGCCTCATCATCGTATAATTTCAGGAATTCCTTAATCGTCTGTTCATTGACCGGACCTTGCGCATCGAAATCTTTGCTCTTGTCTTCCAAATTTTTACTAATCTCTGAACGCCTGGAAGTGTATTCTGGACGGCTTAAATCCAGACGGTACGCATCCGATTGGTAATAAACAAACATCGAGATTGACACCAGAAGAACCGAAACTAGAATAGTCGATCCAATAAAAACCGCAAATTTATTGTACCTGCCGGCAAACTTTTTTATATTATTCACTACCGCCTCCCGACAAAGAATCTTTTATCAAGCGCACTTCGCTTTTATATTGCGCCAGCAGACCGTTCATTGATTTTACGCTGTCAGACAAATAATTGCGGGCGTCGCGCGCCTCAATTATTTTTTCGTAAAACTTTGCCTGATCTGTTTTACAGCTTGCTTTATCTAGGTTAGTCATCGCCGTATCATACTTATTATAGTCGCTGTTAAATTTCAGCCGCTGCGTTTCAAAATCGCTGGTAATTCTAACAAGTCCCGAGCTATCCATTTTATTAAGCGATAACCGGCTGTTAAACCGCGCCATCAGCTTCGTTGACACAGCATTGTACTTTTGCCCGATACTAACCCTGGCCAAGGCGTCATTGGTATGAATCTGCTTTATGGTAACCTTCAGCGAGCTGCAGTTCTTCCTGATGATGCTGGTAATCTCCGAATTGGGCATTTCGATTGATTGCGCCAAAACTGGCTGAGGACTGATTAACAAACCGCCAGCAGCCAAAAAAGACGCAAGATACAGAATAAATTTTCTCATCTATCCTATTATCTCACGTCTTCTTAGCTGCAGTCAAATATTACTTGAACTGTTTTTCAACGTTGCTTTTGACGCCTTTTGCAGTTTCTGTTACTGCATCGCCGACTTTTTGGGAGCCAGTTTTTAATGAATCAACGCTATTTTTAGCAGCCGCAGCAGCCTTATCAGCAACTTTCTCTGCGTCAGACTTCAGCTTCCCTGCTTTCTTTTTCAGGTCTTTTCGAGTTTCTTTACCGCTCTTTGGTGCGGTTAAAATTCCTGCCGCAAAGCCTGCCGCTGCTGCACCCAGAACTGCTAATACTTTTTTCATAATATTTACTCCTTTGTTATTTATTTTTTACGAAACAGCTTTGTAATCTCGCTAAATACTTTTGCTGGCGACAACCAATCGGTAGCGCTAGCTACATTCATCGTAATCTTATCGACTTTTTTCATGATGGCGTTTATCCTTATTAGCAAAGAAATGATTGTTCCTAAAAGCACCAAGATGACAATCGACAATAAAGCAGCGATGATTGTTAAAAGAACGATGATTGTTTGTGCGTCTTCCACGTTCTACCTTTCCGCGAAGCTTACAATGTTTATGTTTTTATTTTAGCATGCTTTGGTTGTTTTTGTGTTAGATAATCCAACGTTTCTTATTGTAGCATAAGCGTATTAAAATGTCAATAGTTTGCTGTAGCGACCGCGAAAACAGCTCGTTTTACGGTATTCCCGCGCTCAAACTCAGCTTAATCAGCCCAAATATGCTACACTGGCTATGGTTATGAGGGCATTTTTCAAACGGTATATTCCAGAATTTGTCTACGGGGCAGTTGACGGTACGGTGACAACCTTTGCCGTGGTGGCAGCGTCGGCTGGCGCGGGGATTTCCAGTGCGGTCATCCTTATTTTAGGCGTGGCCAACTTAATTGCCGATGGCTTTTCAATGGGTTCCAGCGCCTACTTGGCAGCCAGCGCCGAACACGACGAATCGGCCCGCGACACCCAAAAACGAGCTTCTCCTAAAATTATCGGTTTAGTTACATTCTTAGCTTTCGTGGCGGTCGGCAGCGTGCCAGTACTAACCTACTTAATCGACGTGATTGCAGCTCTGAAAGCACCAAGCACCACCCTTTTCTATATCAGCTCGCTGCTCACGGCAATTACTTTCTTAACAATCGGCTTTATTAAAGGCAAAGTCGGCAAACAATCACCATGGCGGGAAGCCGCCATCACCCTGCTCCTCGGCGCAATTGCCGCTGGGCTGGCCTACTTTGCTGGCGATGTATTAGCGGCGTGGCTGGGCGTTCAGTTATAACCCCTGTAATTCATTAGCGATATATTTGATTATTTTACCAATGTTGCGCACTGCCCGGCAAATGCGTATAGACCGCACCCATACCCAGCCTCGCCATCGGCTCATCGGCGTCATTTCGAAACCGCTCAACGTCGCAATATAGCCGCGAATATTTGGCTATTACTTTATGGCAATCAATACCTCTGGCAAGCTCATCCACTTTATAATCAGCCATAAAGTGTAGATTCTTCTCGATAACTTCCCGATCAACCGTGACGTCGCGCCAAAAATCTGGCGGTAAACACAGCGAAGCGTGCGGGATGTGAATAAGGAGATTAGCCGCCATTTTTCCACTGTCTGGCACGCTGCAGCAGCTTATCGACATAAGCTGCTTTGAGTTTTTTATACGCCGACCTGTCGTAATTTGCTTGCTTGGCATATTGATGTTTTATGCTTGAATATTGATCAGCTTCGTCATTGTGAGACCTTAGATAATCTCTGATGATTAAGAAGTTGTCGTGCGTTTCAGTATCTGCGACCGCGAGGTGAATATGGATATCGCCCTCGCTAGTTTCTTCCCTGCGAGACGCCAGGAAGATATAATCTTGGCGGGAGCTTGGGTTTAATGAGGGAAAATATCCAATTGCTACCAATTTATCCCGCAGCTCGTTCATGTGTTCGCTGTCTTTAGTAGAAACAAGGATATCTAGGATATTTTTACCGCCCAAACCAGGTACCGCGGTGCTGCCTACATGATGAATTTGCGAACTGTCCGCAAGCACTGGCGCCAATTTATTTTTCACGCGCGCAAAGACAGCTGCCATATCTTTTCTGGATTTTTTAATATTGACTGGCATCTGGCTAAAATTTCAATTGAACACCATCCAGCAAAGCAAAGCCGCGTTTTATCAGCTGGATTTCTTCGTCAGTTTCATCTTTACCATTACCAAATATCTTCGGTAGCTCATCAAACGATAGCCATTTATATTCGCTGTGGTCTTTCGGATTTAGTTGAATATTGCCGATATCGTCAAATTGTGCAAAATATACTACTTCAATTGAATGCGAACCTTTTACCGAATTATGATACGTAAATGCGGCAAACAGATCGCCAACTGTAATAGTCTTGCCGAATTCTTCGCGGATTTCGCGCTTCAATCCAGCCACGATATCTTCTCCAAAATCCACATGACCGCCAGGCAGTTCAAATACGCTTGGCATAAATTTCTTCGTCGCAGCACGCTTAGGCATAAAGATTTTCTCAACGCCGTCAAAATTGTGATGAATAAACGCGCAGGCAACGATCACCTGCTTGCCTACTGCGGGCACTTCGCTATCATTCATAATCTGTATAGATTATACATATTTGCCTAAAACAGCGCAAACATACCGGCAATTATCCTGACGCTAATTTACATCTTTGATACTAAAACCAAACTTACTGGCGACAAGCGCAATATCCGGCTTGCCAAACTCGTCTGCTAGCGCCTGAAATTTGGCTTGTTTATCGCTGCCAAATTTTTGCACCAGATTATAATACCACTCAAGCGTGCAAAAATATGGCGGCTCTTTGGGTGGTTTGCTTTTGGAATGAAATTTGTCGGCGTACATTAGCAGCCGCTCCTCGGGCGTGTTAGCGGTATAGTCGGCGGGTGGAATGGACAAGTTTTGGTTAATTACATCCTGCTTGGTCAAGCCTACGCCAGTATGGTGCGAAGCAAACCGCCAAATTTGTTCAGAAAAACCTTCATTTCGCAGAATCTTTTCACCAATCACGCCGTGGCGAACGCCGTCGACAAATTTGCCGTTTTCCAGAACATCATACGC
>CAUVOY010000012.1:0-31106 GCA_963553885.1 uncultured Candidatus Saccharibacteria bacterium | reverse complement strand
TTGCCAGCCCGGAAGATATCCTAAAATGGAGCCACGGCGAAGTCACTAAGCCGGAGACGATTAATTACCGCACCCAAAAGCCAGAACGCGACGGCTTATTCTGCGAGCGAATCTTTGGCCCGGTTAAGGATATCAATCCGCATGATTCCAAGCTCAAAGGTGTTCGTTCGCGCGAAGCTGCCGTCGATAAAAACGGCGAACTAGTCACCAAATCAATTGTCCGCCGCGAGCGAATGGGCCACATTCAATTGGCAGCTCCAGTGGCGCACATCTGGTTTATGCGCGGCACGCCGAGCGCTATGAGCCAGCTGCTGGGCATGACCGTCCGCAACATTGAAAAAATCGTTTACTTTGCCACGTACGTTATTCTGAGCGTTGACGAAGAAACTCGCCATCAATACCTCACAGATCTAGAGGCTGAAACCGAAGCTGGTCGTGCTGCTATCAAAATTCGCTATAAAAAAATGGCAGAAGAAGACGGCGCTGACATCAAGGCGTTGGCTAAAGAACAGAGCCGTGAAGTTGAAGAATTGAACGAGAAATACAATACCCGCAAGACACAGCTTGACAGCCTAAACAAGGGCGCGTTGTTGCCTGAAACTGACTACCGCAATTTGCCGGAAGAATACGACGAGCTGATTGAGGTTGGCATGGGTGCTAGCGCAGTGAAGGCGCTGCTCGATGAAATCGACCTGCCGAAGCTCATCGCTAAATTGACCGAAGAAGCCGAGAGCGCGAAAGGCCAGCGGCAGAAGAAATTGCTGAAACGCCTGAAAATGCTGGAAAGTATGGAAACTGCCGGCATTAAGCCGTCCAGCCTATGCATGACCGTTCTGCCGGTGATTCCTCCGGATCTTCGCCCGATGGTGGCGCTGTCTGGCGGCCGGTTCGCGACATCAGATTTGAACGATTTGTACCGCCGGATTATCAACCGTAATAACCGCTTGAAGAAGCTGGTTGAATTGAATGCGCCGGAAGTGATTCAGCGCAATGAAAAGCGCATGCTGCAGGAAGCAGTTGATGCTTTGATTGACAATTCAGCGTCGCGCGGCCGGGCAGTCAGTTCGACTGGCGGTCGCCGCAGCTTGAAGAGCTTGAGCGATATGCTAAAGGGTAAGCAAGGCCGCTTCCGCCAGAACCTGCTCGGTAAGCGTGTTGACTATTCTGGCCGCTCGGTGATCGTGGTTGGTCCAAAATTGAAGATTCATCAGTGCGGTTTGCCAAAGCAAATGGCGCTGGAGCTGTTCAAGCCGTTTGTTATCAGCTGGCTGATTAAGAATGAATTTGCCCATAATATCCGTTCAGCTTCGCGCCTAATTGAGTCGGGCGAGGCAGTAGTTTGGGACGCGTTAGACTCAGCAATTGAAGGTAAGTACGTGCTGCTTAACCGCGCGCCAAGCTTGCACCGCTTGTCAATTCAGGCTTTCCAGCCAGTTCTGGTCGAAGGCAAGGCAATTCAATTGCACCCGCTGGTGGCGAACGGATTTAATGCCGATTACGATGGCGACCAGATGGCGGTTCACTTGCCGCTAAGTAAGGAAGCGCAAGCCGAGGCGCGCGACCTGATGAGCGCCACCAACAACCTGCTGAAACCTGCCGACGGTTCGCCGGTGCTTAACATCAGCCAGGACATCGTGCTGGGCAACTATTACTTAACCTACGACAAGCCAGCCGCACAAACAGATAACATCAAATCGTACAGCTCGGTTTACGAAGCGGAAATGGCATATGACAACGGCGTAATTCATTTGCAAACGCCAATTCGTATTTTTGCCAAAGGCGCGATACGCAACACAACGCTGGGCCGCGTCTTCTTCAATGAAATGCTGCCGGAGGATTTTCCGTACGACAATAATGTCCAGTCAAAAAAACAATTGAAGAAAGTTTTGGCGCAAATATTTAACAAATACGGCGCCGAGGAAACTGCCAAAATCGCCGATCGCATGAAAGGCCAAGCCTTCCGCTTCGCCACGACTGCGGCCGTGTCTACCGGCAAGGACGACTATCTACACTTTGATGAGATTGCCGAATTCGTAGCAGAAGGCGACGCTCGAACTGCATTGATTTCCGACCAATACGACCAAGGATTGGTCACCGAAGACGAGCGTTACAACCTTACTGTTGCCAACTGGCGCGGCATTGACAATAAGATTTCCAAATTCTTGCAAGACCAGTTACAGCACATGGACACCAGCATCTCGGTGATGGTCAACTCCGGCGCCCGCGGCGATATCTCCAACGTGAAGCTCGCCAGCGCCATGATCGGTATTCAGGTGGACGCCGCCAACCGCGAAATTGAGCTGCCAATTCGCTCCAGCTACAAGCATGGTTTGTCCAGCCTGGAGGCGTTTGTGGCAACTCGCGGCGCGCGCAAGGGCTTGATTGATACGGCGCTTAAGACTGCCGACTCAGGTTATCTGACTCGGCGTTTGGTCGACGTGGCGCAAGACGTCTTTACAGTTGAAGACGAAGCTGGCGACGACGAAGGATTTGCCATTTATCGTTCGGAAACCGAAGAGACGATGATCGACTTCTCGAACCGCTTGGCGGGCCGCTACACCGCCGAAGACGTGCCGGGCCATATCAATAAGAACGAATTGATTACTCGGGAAATTGCCGACTCAATTGACGATGATGAAAGCATCCAGAGCGTTAAAATTCAGTCAGTATTGTCAACCAACAATCTCAACGGCATTCCGCAGCGCAGCTACGGAGTCGACATGTCAACTGGTGCGCTAGTAGACAAGGCGCAGCCAGTCGGCGTCATCGCCGCACAATCGGTCGGCGAGCCAGGCACCCAGCTGACGCTAAACACATTCCACAGTTCTGGCGTCGGCGGCTCCGACATCACCCAGGGTCTGCCACGCGTCGAAGAGTTGTTTGAGGCGCGCACACCAAAGGGTCAGGCGTTTGTTACGGAAATTGCCGGGTTAGTTGACGTTTGGGAGGATGGCAAAAAGTACATCGTCCAAGTTACGCCAGAGTCCGGAAAAGTTGAGCGCTTGCCGTTAGACGGTCGAACCATCATGGTCAAATCCGGTTCCAGCGTCAAGGCTGGCGACGTACTGGCAACTGGCGAAGGCGACACTCGCCCGCTCATCGCACCATTTGACGGTGTGGTTGAGGCAGCTGAAGACACCTTGGTAATCGCTGCTGAAGCTGGCGCGCCAGCTCGTTACGAAATCCCAGGTACTATGCAATTGGTCGTTAAAGCTAACGACGTCGTTGAGGCTGGCGACCGTTTGACGGCTGGTTCGTTGAATCTGCACGACTTGATGCGATTGAAGGGTGTCGAGGCGACTCAGCGCTACATCATCAACGAAGTCTTACGTATTTACGCCGCTCAGGGTCAAGACGTGGCCGACAAGCACCTGGAGATCATCGTTCGCCAGATGTTCAGCCGTGTCCAGATCGAAGATGCGGGCGACAGCGACTTCGTGACAGGCGACATTGTCTCCAAGGCTGCGGTAGTGAACACCAACAAGCAACTAGCGGCTGAAGGCAAGAGCCTCATCAGCTACACCCAGTTGTTGCTCGGTATCACCAAGGTGTCCATCTGGAGCGACTCATGGCTATCTGCTGCGTCCTTCCAGGACACCACTCGCGTGTTGATCAACGCTGCCGTGTCTGGTCGCGCTGACCACTTGCATGGTCTCAAGGAAAACGTCATCATCGGCCGCAAGATTCCAGTGGGAACTGGTGTTGTCGAAGATGAAGTTGAATCTGAGATGCCTAGCGAGGACGAGTTCTCTGAAGAGGAAATCGTCGCCTAGTCTTGCATATTGCAGACAGATGAAAACCGCCTCAATTTACGAGGCGGTTTTTGTATATTAAAAATAGATTATTTAGTTATACGAATGTACGGCTTTCTGGTCATTAGCAAGAAATTAATTCTGTGCCTACTCAGCTTGATGAGATGGGTGTGCTGATGGATAACACTTTTGAATTTCGAGCCAGGCGACCGAGCGTAGATATTATAACCCTGGTTTTCATACTTGCCTAAAACTTCTGTATATTCAGCCATGGCGTTTTTTGTCAATTCCGACAAACGGTCGGTGTGCTTCTTGGGCACTAGCATCAGATGGTCGGCTACTTTGTGGCTATCCCAAAGTGAATACGGAGTTCGATTGCGAATGATTCGAAAATGGTCAGTTTCAGCGACGAACTGCTCGTGTCCATGCTGGATGGTGCAGAACGGGCAGGCCGCTACAGAGTCTTGTTTGCGTAATTTTTGATATCGGCGTTCTTCGGCGGTAGATCTTGTTGCTGTCATAAAATTATTGTAGCAGGTTTGTTGTATCGCTGAATATACTACAATTGAACTATCAAATAAGGTACTTTCGTGCCGCAAAGGGGAGGTGAGTGATGTCACAAGAGGAAGTAAACGTTAAGTCGAAACTTAATCGAAGGCAACGCTACCTGCAATTAGTGGCGGCTGGAATTATGGCAGTGCTGGTCGTGGCGGTGGCTTGGCTAGCTTACGCTTACACTGAGCTTAATCAGAGTAATGCCAGGTTGCAGGAGGAAGTTACTAATCTTAAGACCAAGGCCACGCCTTCGCCCGATAAACCGACCGTACCGACACCAAACCAACCCCAGCTCCTGAGCCAGCGGACAATCACTATAAGCCAGATGCTGCCACACTAGAAAACATCAAAGCGATTTTTGAGACTATGAATACACAGCCGATTGAAGGTTATTTGGCAAACTCGGTAACGCTATACCAGAACTCGGCCACTCCTTGGAAGACTACCGGTAATAAAACAGAAGTTGCTTTGTCGCTGGATATGCTTGGTGGCCATTCGCAGCGGTGGAACTTTAATTTGTCAGAGTCGGAAATTAACCGCTTGAAGTCGCAGGCTGGCTTTGAAAAGCTATTTGGCGGCGGCTGTTTGACCGGTCGCACGGCAGCAGGCAGCTCAATTGTGTCGCTGTGTTTCTCTAAAGACGGTAAAATCCACTCGATTTTGATGTGTAATAAGCCGTCAATTTTTACGAATTAAGATTTATAAGATTTATCTGGGCGAAATACGTTTCATTACTGGACAAATTGCCATCAACTATGCTAAAATAGATTTAGAGTTTCCTCTTTTCGGAGCGCGCAGTGGTTTGAATGTGTACAGACCGTGTGCTCGGCAGAAAAGGTAAAGACACGGGGTGGAGTTGCTGAATCCAAGCCGTAGGCGCTAAGAGAAGCTGGTTTTTTGTGTGTAAAATCGCGCGCCAGTTCACTTAGAGCCACCAGGCGAATCGCCATCATTTAGTAAATCAACCAAGGAGAAATTGGATGCCAACAATCAACCAATTGGTGCGTAAACCGCGCCAAACGGCTAAGAAAAAGTCCAAGTCGCCAGCACTGGGTCGCATTCATAACGCCCTGAAAACGCGTTACTACGACCAAAATGCACCGCTCAAGCGTGGCGTGTGTGTACGCGTGACGACCAAGACACCAAAGAAACCAAACTCAGCGCTGCGTAAAGTTGCCCGCGTGAAACTAAACAACGGCTACGAAGTCTGGGCCTACATCGGTGGTGAGGGTCACAACTTGCAGGAGCACGCTGTGGTCTTGATCCGCGGTGGTCGTGTGCCTGACCTTCCAGGTGTGCGTTATCACATCGTCCGCGGTGCGTTGGACCTCCAGGGTGTCAACAACCGCAAGCGTGGCCGTTCGAAGTACGGTACCAAGAAAGGGGATAAGTAATCATGCCTCGTAAAGTTACCAAGAAATTACAACGCCAATTGCAACCTGACCGCCGCTACCAAAGCGTGCTGGTGCAGCGCTTGATCAACAAGTCAATGTTGGACGGCAAGAAATTGGCAGCTGAGCGGGCTGTTTACACCGCGCTGGAAACCGCTGCGAAGAAACTGGACTCAGAAGATCCACTGGCAGTGTTTGAGAAAGCCTTGAAAAACGTTAGCCCAAACTTTGAAGTGAAGAGCCGCCGTGTCGGTGGTGCTAACTACCAGATTCCATTCCCAGTTCAGGGACATCGGCAGCTGCACTATGCGTTTAGCTGGCTGGTACAATCAGCCCGCGCTCGCAGCGGTATGCCATACTCACAGCGTTTGGCACTGGAAATCGTTGACGCCTACAACGAAGCTGGTGCTGCCTTCAAGAAGAAGGAAGACACTCACAAGATGGCTGAGGCTAACCGCGCCTTTGCGCACTTTGCTCGCGGCTAATTTCGGTAAAATCTGGCAGAGAATTTCCCTAGATTAGGTTTATCTGACGCCCAGCTTCAAGGTAATTCAAATTTGCCGAAATAATACCGAAGAAACTAAGAAATCGCTCTATAAAAGGGCGATTTTCTTGATATAATAAAGCTTATGGAACAGAAACCTACGAAAAAGCTAAAGCTCATCGCGATAATCTCAGGCGCACTATTTGTTATTTTAATAGCTATTTGGATTTTTATCGCCACCAGGCCGCAGGAAACTGGCAACGCTACGCGGACTGCCCGCCAAAAAATGAAAAACGCGCTGCTCGGCGACGGCAAATCAGGCGTTCAGACAGTTGTTTCCAAATACGGTTTTACCGTGACATACGACACAGCGACATTCAACGCCTCGGCGCACGAAGTTGCAAAAAACTCGAACGACAAGGAATACCGCGCAAAAACCTACAATAACGACGAATTGAAAGAATCGCGCGGCTACAATTTGGTGGAGATTGCTTTCAAGCAGGCCAGCGACGCTATCAAGGGTAAAGACGGCAAGATATCCAGCAGGACAATCCGGCCATATTTGACAATCAACACCTCGCGCGCCCGCAACTATTTTGACCGCTCAACGATGCCTGACAAATATAAGGATAAGAAGAAATATTCCGATTTGGACTTGCTAGCTGAAGTCGACGTCATGAAGATAAAAGAAAAAGAGCCCAACGCCAAACTTACCGTCTCGAAAATCACCATATCCGGCAAAGAATTTCGTAAAATCGACCAAACGCTTACCTACACTAACAACGGAACCGTGTATGAGACTGGACACGCTTACAGTTATATGACCGTGCAAAACGGCCGGCCGTACTGGATGAGATTTAACGCTTACAAAGGAGTTGGCGTCGAAGATTATGTAGCACAGTTGGAAAGAATTATCGCTGGCGTTACATTCCAGAAACCGGATAATAAGCTGCTGGTTGGCGCTAGTGAAAATGCCAGTGTTGTCCTAGCTAACTCTTCGACTAATAGCTCGCTAAATAATCAGGACACGATGAACACGCTGGAAAACCTTGATACCGATTCAATCATTAACGTGGTCGCCAGAAACCAAATAGCAACCGTGCGGATCGCTTCCGCACGCTGCGCCGACATAAAATACACTGCAGATAACGGCGCATCGCTGCAAATACAGAATGCTTGCGCTGGCGGCATCGGCAGCGGCTCGATTATAACCAACAACGGGCATGTGGCCACCAACGGCCACGTCGTCGAATGGTCAACCGACACTCTGTTTTCTAGCGCCATGTCGCAGGCTAGCGAGGATCTATGGAAGTCGTATTTCGAATTTGTCATTAGTGCCGGCTATATTTCCAGAGCAGATTTGGCATCCTTGGCAGCCAAAGCTCAGGAGGGCAGTGCCGACGCCATAGCAATTATCTTCAGCCTGATTAATAAAGTTCCCGAGCATAACGTTCAAGTCGCAAACGACGAAAGCGATTACGTCGTGCAAACATCCAGCGACCCGATCCGAATCGACAGAACATACGCCCGCTACAAATGGGTAACCACCAGCACTAATTATTCGGCGAAAAAAATCGACTCCGAAGTTAATATGAAAAGCTTGCGGCTAGATATTAATAACAAAGAAACCGATGTCGCCATTTTAAAAATCGAAGGTAACTTTCCGGCAGTCGAATTAGGCGACAGTACGCTATTAGATAGCGGCGACCGGTTGACGGCAATTGGGTTTCCGGCGGTTGTTGACGACGGTCTTAACACGAAGAAAGAAAAAACCGTGCCTACGGTCACGCAAGGTAATCTGCAGCAGACAGTACTTGATGGCGGCGGACATAAATTATTCCTTATGTCAACGATGATCGCCTCCGGCAATAGCGGCGGTCCAGCTTTCGATTCAAAGGGCAAACAAGTCGGCATCAACACCTACGGCGGTGCCGCGTGCGAGGATGGAAAGAAAGGTAACTCCTGTTTCGGCAAGGGCATCGCCAGAGATATTTCCGACCTAAAAGCCATGGCTAAGAAAAACAACGTCGCCATATCGGCAGACGGCGAACTAACCAAGCTTTGGAAAGACGGTTTGGCGCAATTTGACAAGGGTAAATACTCAAAAGCCAAGGACTACTTTAGCGAGCTTAACCGCCTGTATCCTCAGAACTATCTGGTCGCCAAGCTACTAAAAGTCTCTGAAGAAACCGCGGATGACTACGTCGACGAAGACTTGGCGAAACAATACGGCAACTCGCCGGTCGATACTAAGAGTAATAATACTGCGCTTGCTGTGGTGGTAGTCTTAACTATTACTATCGGTTTACTGTTCATCGGTACGTCAGTCGTAGTTATCATAGTAACGTCCGACAACAAACGTAAAAAACAGGAATACGACATGCTATACGAGGTTAATACTCAAACGCCAAAAACGCCGCCGCCGCACTTTCAGAGACTATACGAGGACGAGCCTGGATACGCTAACTATTCATATCCGCAGCAGACACCAAACCAACCAACAGTCCAACAACAGACAATGCCGCAGAACCCAGCCCAGCAGCCAGCCTACCAGCAAAACACAGCCCAACAATCTGCCAGTTCGCCGCAGCAGCCGCAACCTCAACCGACTCAGCCGCTAAATACGCAGCCGCCTCAATCATTCCAGCAGCCGCCGGCCTACCAGCCGCCAACGCAAGCACCAATGCAGCCGCCGCAACCGCAACAATACTCGCAGCCGTACCAGCAGCCGCCACAAACGCCGCCGTATCCGCAGCAACAAGCACCAGCTCAACCGCCAAACCAGCAGCAACCGCCAGTGAACGGTCCAACTGCGCCGGGAAGCTAGAAAAACCCGCGGATATCTGCTATAATCAGCAGCAAGAGTAGTTTTTTGGTGGCAAAAAATAACACTGAGAATCTCGACAAATTAACGTAACAAAGGAAAGACAAATGGCAGCAAACGTTCCATTACAAAACTTTAGAAATATTGGTATCATTGCCCATATTGATGCCGGTAAAACGACGACAACTGAGGGCATCTTGTACCGCACTGGTTTGACGCATAAAATTGGCGTGGTCAAGGGTGACGGCGATGGCGCCACCACCGACTGGATGGCGCAGGAAAAGGAGCGCGGTATTACCATCACCTCGGCGGCGGTGACCTGTTTCTGGAAAGACCACAAGATTAATATCATTGACACGCCAGGACACATCGACTTTACCGCTGAGGTGGAGCGTTCGCTACGCGTGCTCGACGGTGCGGTGACGGTGTTTGACGGCAAGATGGGTGTTGAAGCCCAGTCTGAGACTGTCTGGCGCCAGGCTAACAAATACGGCGTGCCGCGCATCTGCTTCGTTAATAAGATTAACCAAACCGGCGGCGACTTCTACAAATCTCTGGAATCAATTCACAATCGCCTCAGCAAGCAAGCCTTTCCAATCCACTTGCCAATTGGTTTTGAGAAGACTATCAACGGCGTGGTTGACTTGATTGACATGAAAGCTTACACCTATGACGACTACACTGATCACGAGTTGAAGGTAGGCGAAATTCCGGCTGACATGTTGGAGAAGGCGAAGAATGCCCGCAGCTTGCTGGTGGAAAATGCGGTTGAAGCTGATGACGAATTAATGATGAAGTTCCTTGACCAAGGTGAAGAGGCAATTACTATTGATGAACTGAAGATGGCGCTGCGTAAGCGCGTGCTGGCCGGCGACTTCTATCTGGTGACCGGCGGCGACGGCCGCGGTGTCATCGTGGAGAAAGTGCTTGACCTGATGGTTGACTACCTGCCGAGCCCGCTGGACGTTGACGAGATTTGGGGTAAAAATCCAAAGACCGGCGACGAAGTGAGCCGCAAGCCAGATGACAAAGAACCAATGAGTGCCTTGGCGTTTAAGATCGCTACTGACCCATTTGTCGGTAAATTGATCTTTATCCGCGTCTACTCCGGCGTCTTGAGCTCGGGCAGCTACGTCCTGAATACCACCACTGGTGACAAAGAACGCATCGGTCGTATCGTCCGAATGCATGCTGACAAGCGCGAGGATATCGACAAGATTGGCGCTGGTGACATCGCTGCGGTGGTTGGTCTGAAAAACACTGGTACTGGTAACACCTTGACTGACCCAGCGCACCCAATTGCCCTGGAAAGTATCGAATTCCCAGAACCGCCAGTATCCATCGCCGTTGAGCCAAAATCAAAGGCCGACCAAGAAAAGATGGCGCTCGCCTTGCAGCGTTTGGCTGAGGAAGACCCAACCTTCCGCATCCACACTGATGAAGAAACCGGTCAGACCATCATGTCCGGCATGGGTGAGTTGCACCTGGACATCCTGATCGACCGTATGAAGCGTGAGTTCAAGGTTGAAGCGAACATTGGTGAACCACAAGTGGCCTTCCGTGAGTCAATTAAGGGCCGCGCTGAAGTCCAAGGTAAGCACGCCAAGCAGTCTGGTGGTCGTGGTCAGTACGGTGATGTTTGGGTACGCTTTGAGCCGAATGAGGCTGGCAAGGGCTTTGAGTTCATCGATGAGATTAAGGGCGGCGTGGTTCCTCAGGAATATCGCCCGGCTGTGATGAAGGGTATCAAGGAAACCCTGGAGGGTGGTGTGATCGCCGGTTATCCAGTGGTTGACGTCAAGGCGACACTGTATGATGGTT
Organism: uncultured Candidatus Saccharibacteria bacterium; assembly: GCA_963553885.1. Classification (GTDB taxonomy): domain Bacteria; phylum Patescibacteriota; class Saccharimonadia; order Saccharimonadales; family Saccharimonadaceae; genus Nanosynbacter. The sequence goes on along the minus strand of CAUVOY010000012.1, from coordinate 20,279 downwards.
CATACCACGATGTCGACTCCTCAGAGCTAGCCTTTTCATTGGCGGGTTCATTGGCAGCTCGCGAGGGTATCAAACAAGCCAATCCAATCTTGCTTGAGCCGGTCATGAAGGTTGAAGTAACGACCCCAGAAGAGTTCATGGGCGACATCATTGGCGACCTGAACTCACGCCGCGGCCGTATCGACGCTATGGAAGATCTGATGGGCGGCGCCAAATTGGTCAAGGCCTTTGTGCCGCTAGCGAACATGTTTGGCTACACCTCAGACATCCGCTCGATGAGCCAGGGTCGTGCCGCCAGCACTATGGAATTAGCGCAGTACGAGGAAGTTCCACCGAACGTAGCACAGGAGATTATCGAGAAGCGCAGCAAATAGCCGGTAAATCCTCAACAAACAAATATCCCCGGAATATTAACCTCCGGGGATATTTTAGTAGAGCCGCGCGGGCCGCCGCGCTTACCACTACTGCTTACTATCTACTGCTTAATTTCTTCAATCGCCTCTTGCCGAAACGTGCGAATAAGCCACCGGCGAATCGGCCGTCCAATCATATTTCCCAGCGACGCGCCAGCCGCCACCGCCAAGCCAATCATCACCGCCCTCATTAAAATCGCTAGCGCCGTCATAAACAGCGGATCGCTCGGCGGATGCAGCACGACACCCATCAGCCCGTTATATAGCGACAATCCCGGCACTAGCGGAACGATTCCGGCAGCGATAATTGCCATTGACGGAAATCGCCACAGCCGCGATGTCAGTACCGCCATCAAACCAATCACTGTCGCAGCGATACCGCTGGACACCACCACATCAAATCCCGCGATCAATAGCAGCCGCGAAATCCACCAGCCAAACACGCCGATCAACCCGGACACGATCAAACCAGACCACCTAGCGTGATTGCCCACCGCGAAAGCCGCCGCCACGATCAGCGCCCCTAAATATTGAAGATGCTTATCCGCCAGCGACAATCGATCCGGCGTCGCCGGAAAAGTAATGCCAAATTTGGTAGCGACATACAACCCAATCACCACGCCGACCACGATGCCGCCAGTCGCCATAATCACTTTTAACAACCGCGCATTGGCCGTAATATAAAATTCGTCAATCGCGTCCTGAAACGCGCCAACCGTCATCAAACCTGCCACCAGCAGCACGATACCGCTAATCACTAAAAGCGTCGCATTGATATCCATCCGCAAGCCGTACATATTTGCCCAAGCAATTCCCGCCGCTGCTAACGTAGCGAAAAGCGCCGCCGAAGCCTGGGAATAAAATGTCGTCATGCCAACGCGCCACAGCCAGCGCAGCACGATCGTCGCCACAAATCCCATGATAAACGATAGTCCAATCATCAGCAGATCGCCGTCATACATCACAATCACCCCGGCGCTAATCAATCCGCCGGAAGCACAAATCACCAGCGGCGAATGCCGTTTCGGCTGTCTAAGAATTTTCTCGACGCGCTGCTCGGCGATATGCAAAGGCAAATGCTTATTACGAATTTCCAGCGCCAGCGACTGCAGCGCCTGAATCTGCTGATAGTTAGCATAATCCGGCACCATCACCCTGATCATCGTCAGCGGCTCGCGGTCAACGCCGCGGTCTTGAGAAATCGTAATCAGCGTATAGCACACATCCATATGCACCGGCCGCCGGCAATACGTCTCAGTAATACCCAGCGACAGCCGCACCACGTCATGTGCCACCACGCCCATACTCAGCAACTGCTCGGCAATAGTCATCGTCAGCCGAAGCGCCCGCATATTCGGCGTCAAACTATCATCAATTTTTTCCAAACTATGCATCGGCTCGACGCTATAAAGACTAGCAATCCGCGCCAGCGACTGTGTAATAAACCGGGGAACTTTTCTTTTCACATATTTAGTGTAACAAATTTCTCAGCAATGAAAATAGCCCGTTCTGAGGTTGTCGCTCTCGCGTCCCAAGGACAAAAAATCACGCTTGAATAAAAAAGTCAATAGTTTTCGCCAGAAAAAGTGCTTTTTCGCAAGAAAACGCCGCCAAGCACAGCCATACCCCGAATGGCAAGGGTAAAATTTACCACGATTTTGCCCCGCAATCTGTTCGGCCTGTGGAAATAATCGTTATTTTGCCGTTAACCCGCCAGAAAGTGCTTGCCTAAAATGAGGAAGCGTGATATATTGTGAATAGTCAATTTAGCAAAAATAGACAAGGAATGCGAGCCATATGTCTGAATTACCAGAAAAACAAGTTAAGCGCCTCCGGACGCTCATCCAGGAAGCAGAAACCAATTTAGCGGCAGCCAAAGAGTTGCTGATCAGTATCGTTGGCGACGACGGGCAAGTCGTTACCCCGAAAAATCCGTCCGACGAAGTCGCCGGCAAGGTTATTGAGGGCGTGTTTGACGGGCAAATGATGCTTAGTCCTGACGGAAAGAATTATCCGATTCCTGCCAATTATGCCTCGAAATCTAAGCTGGTTGAAGGTGATTTGATGAAATTAACCATCGCCGAGGACGGCAGCTTTATTTATAAGCAAATCGGCCCAGTACCGCGCAAACAAGTCATAGGCACGCTCGTCCAGCACGACGGCGTCTATTACGTCGAGGCTTCCGGCCGCGAATATCGCATTTTGCTCGCCAGCGTCACTTATTTCCGTATTAACGTCGGCGACCAAGTCACCATAATCATCCCGGAAGACAATCCTGACGCCACCTGGGCAGCTGTCGAAGCGGCGCTGTAAAGTAGTTTCTCGCTTTTTAAGCCGTCCGTGCCTGCGGGCGGTTTTTGATATAATTGTGCTATGCCAGACGATTTTTTAATCGCTTATGCCAGTTTTAATGCCGACAATCAGCCGTTTATCGACTGTCAAATTGATGACGAGATTAAGCGGCGGGAATTGTTTGGACAAGATTTATCGCTTGAGTTTGACTTCTCGACCAAATATTGCACCGGCTGGGTAGATTTTGAGAATCACAGTAGCCGAATTTGTCCAGATTCCGCCACGGTTGATGGCAAGTATGAAAACTGCCTGAAATGTCGTAACCGTACTGGTTTTAATCCTGCGTTTTATAACGCCGATTCCGTGTCGGCGCAGCAGGAAAGGATTAATCAAAACCCGCACTTCGTCTATCTGGCATATTTCGCGCCGGAAGTTATCAAAGTCGGTATCTCACAGGAAGAGCGCGGCATTCGTCGGTTGCTGGAGCAGGGAGCGCGCCTGGCGTTGAAGCTGGAGACGTTTTCTTCGGCGCTGATTGCTCGGCAATATGAAGCGAAAATTGCCAGCCTGGACGGCATCGTTGAGACCATGTCGATTCATAAAAAACTTGAGCTTATAAAGCAACCCTTTGAACGCGCGACTGGCGAGGAGAAGCTGCAGCAAAAATTACTTGAAATTGAGCAAAAGATTGGCGTGTCATTTCCAAAATCCGAGCTAATTCCTTGCGAAGATTATTTCCAGACCAATGGCATCGATTTAACGCGGGCAGTGCCGATGAAAGATCAGAACCAATTGGCTGGGCGCATCCGCAGTATCATCGGTCCAATCCTCATCACTGACTACGATGGGCAGCTACTGGCATACAACGTGAAAAAGTTCATCGGCTACCAGGCGCAAACAATTGACGGCGCCATTAACATCGAAATACCCAGCACGCAGCTGGCGTTGTTTTGACAGAACATGGTATAATGTCAAGAACGGAGTTTATATATGAGTAGCAACAACACGAGCAAAAGGGTTTTTATTTATGGCGATTCTAACGTCTGGGGAGACACGTTTGTGGGACCGCGAGTGCGGTATAGCGACCGATGGGTCAACCGCCTAAAGCGAGAATTACGAGGCAAAGCACACATCATCGCAAATGGACTACCGGGCCGTATAGCGGGAGATTTTTGTGAAGCAAAGCCATACAAGAATGGCAAGCAAGCTTTTACGAAAGCCCTCCAGCAAGCAGGCAATGTGGACATTATTATCATCGCTCTTGGCACCAACGACCTACAACAGCAATACGGCAGGACGGCACAAACTATCATCCAAGATTTGACGGATTATCAAAAACTGGCTCACAGTGCTAACGTCATATATATCTTGCCACCAGCATTTTCAACTGGTGAAGATTCTGGTCCAGAATTCACCGAACAATCAGAAGCTATGCGACAAGAGATCTTGCGAAATAAGGAGACGCTCGGTGAATACATCGAGCTGCCGTTCATATCACTGTCGGATGGTATTCATTTTTCAGCAAAAGGACATCGCTTAGTGGCGCGCGCTGTTAAGCAAGCTTTGAAAGCGAGGCAGGCATGAGCAGGGGAAAGAAACCGCTCTTACAGACCATAGGGCGGGAAATGGCAATTACTACTCATGGCTTTGACAACATACCAGAAGGTCCAAATGTATTCGTCGCCAATCATGCTTGTATGCGCGATATCCTTGCCATACCAGCAAGTCTGCCGGAGGATTGTGACGTTGTCATTAGTTCGCGACTGGCGTATAAAAACAGCTCTGTTGACACGGCAGTACGGCGATTGGTTATAGAGAATGCATTACATACGATACCGCTTGAAGTACACGGTGGAAAAGAGTATTTGAAAACTGGGCTCGAAATGGCCAGACGAGCGTTACTTGACGGACGCTCACTACTCATCTTTCCAGAGGGCGCATATACCGGTGATGCTCAAGTTACCAAAGGCCGAACGGGCGCATCGCGAATTTTATTTGGAGCAAGCATAGGGGGGGTGAAACCCAACTTATTGCCAGTAGGAATTCACTACAAGCCATGGCCTACTGATCTGGATGCATACATGCCGCAAGATGAGCAAATCCACGTTACTCTGGGTGATTCTATTGACTATACAGCAGCGTACAGACATTATGTCACTTCGACAGATCACGAGTCTCGACGCCAGGCCCTACGTGCACCGATAGACATGGCTATGCGAGCTATCGCAGAAGTGACTGACCTGCCGTACATCGATGAGCCGATAGAACTATGGCCAAGAAAGACCATGATTTTAGAGAGTGGCAAAGAAGTGTCCATTCCTAACCGCTAAGTAGCTTCATTATCCCGCACTTTGCGCTATAATACATAGGTAATGAGTCAGGCACTGTACCGCAAATATCGCAGTCGTAGCTTGGACGAGGTGTTGGGACAAGATCATGTGACCAACATTTTGCGCCGAGCCTTGGAACAGGGGAAAATCGCCCATGCGTATTTGCTGACGGGTCCGCGCGGCGTGGGCAAGACCAGCGTAGCGCGAATTTTAGCGCATGAAATCAATCAGTTGCCGTACGACGAGGAGGCCTCGCACTTAGATATCATTGAGATTGACGCCGCCAGCAACAACGGCGTTGACGACATCCGCGCCCTACGTGAAAAAGCCCAAGTGGCGCCCGTTTCCGCACCAAAGAAAATCTACATCATCGACGAAGTTCACATGCTATCCAAGCCTGCCTTCAATGCGCTGTTAAAGACGCTGGAAGAGCCGCCAGCGCACGTGGTATTTATCTTGGCGACCACCGACGCCGACAAGCTGCCAGCCACCATCCTCAGCCGCGTCCAGCAATTTTTCTTCCGTCCCATCCCAGTGGACATCATGGCGCGCCAGCTGATGACTATCGCCGAGAAAGAAGGATTTGCTATTGAGGCAGACGCTGCTCGGCTGATCGCCGAGCGCTCGCGCGGCGGGTTTCGCGACGGCATCAGTATGCTAGATCAATTGTCGGCATTGGCGGACGCTAACAAACCATTGAGTTCAGCCGACGTAGCCCAGTACCTGGGACTGAGCGCCACTGAAACGCTGGAGAACCTGCTGGAATTGTATCAGCAGCGCGACGCTTCTGGGGCACTGAACTTGCTGAGTGAACTAGAGCAAACTGGCACTGATCCGATCGTCCTGTCTCGTCAACTACTGTCGCTACTGCGGGCGCGCTTGCATCAGCAGCCAGCGTTAATTCAGCTAGTCAAGCAGCTAATCGAAGTTGACCGCCATCCGCATCCGGATTTGAAATTATTGACGATATTTATGGACAACGGGGAACAGATAGCCGACACATCGTCCGAGCTGATATCGCCGTCGATCGCCAGTCCCAAAACTACAGCCAAACCGCCAGCCACCACTTCCAAACCGCCAGTAGAGGCGCCAGAGTCACCGGCAGCTACTTCAGAAACACCAGCCGCTCAGCCGGCAAAAAATTCGCCAAAAACTGCCCCAAAGAAGCAGCAAACTAATATCTCTAAGAGTAAGGAAACCGCAGACACCGCCACCCCGGCAAATCATCAACCAACGTCAAACAACCCGCCAAGCTCCGCCACAAACATCGACTGGGATAAAATCATCACCCTCGCCAAGGAGCAGTCGTTCGCTATTGCGACATTGTTGCAAAAGTGTAGCTGGCGACGAGACGGCAACACCTTGACCCTGTACGTCGGTAACTCCTTCACCAAAAAGAAGCTGGATAATGCGAAAAATCGCCCGCTTATTGCGACAATTGTGCAACAAGTCGCCGGCACTGAACTAGATATTGCGACAATCGGACAAAAAGCCCCGCCCAAAGACGCCGAACTTGCAAAAATTGCCGAGCTAATGGGCGGCGGCGAAGAAGTTAACCTGGAGGAATTATCATGAGCGAAAAAAACCAAACTGAGACTATGGCGGGCAAGTTGCCGCCGCAAAACCTGGACGCCGAAAAAAGTCTGATCGGCGCGATTCTCATCGACGAGGAAGTCCTGGCGGACGCCTCAGAAATTGTCAAACCTAACGACTTTTACGATAAAAATCACGGGCTGATTTTCGCTGGTATGATGCGGCTGTTTGAAAAGCATAAGCCAGTTGACCTCTTGACCTTGACTGATGAACTCAAGCGCAAGGACGAGCTGGAACTCATCGGCGGCTCGGCGTATTTGACGGAACTCACCAACTACGTGCCGACAGCAGCGCACGCAGCAGCGTACGCCGAAATGGTGGCGCAAACAGCGGTGCGGCGGCGCTTGATCAAGGCTAGCAGCGGCATCACCGAGCTCGGCTACGATGAATCGACGACGACCCAGGAATTATTAGAAAAAGCCGAGGCCGAACTATTCAGCGTCTCCGACCAGTCATTGAAACAGGATCTGGTCAGTCTGGAAAGTATCTTGACCGACAGCTTTGACCGTATCGAGGAGCTTCACCGCAACAAGGGCAGCCTGCGCGGCATGCGAACTGGCTACCGCGATCTGGACGCCATGACGGCGGGACTGCAAAAGTCGGATTTGATCATCCTGGCCGCCCGTCCAGCCATGGGTAAGACCACGCTGGTGACCAACCTAGCGTACAACGTGGCGACGATCGAGAAAAAGCCGGTGCTGTTTTTTAGCCTGGAGATGAGCAAGGAGCAGTTGACCGACCGTATGCTGGCGGACGCGGCCGGCGTTGATAGCTGGAATATTCGTACCGGCAATCTAAGCGGCGATGACTTTGAGAAGCTGTCCGAGGCCATGGGCGAGATGGCAGAAGCGCCGATTTACATTGATGACACGCCGGGCCTCAGCATTCTGGAGATGCGCACCAAGGCTCGCCGCCTGGCACACGAGGGCGAAATTGGCCTAATCATCGTCGACTACCTGCAGCTGATGCAGGCCACTAATAATCACAACGGCAACCGCGTTCAGGAGGTGTCGGAAATTTCCCGCGGCCTGAAGTTGATCGCCCGCGAGCTCAACGTGCCGCTGATCGCCCTCAGCCAGCTGAGCCGTTCGGTCGAGTCGCGCACGCCGCCAATTCCACAGCTGGCCGACCTGCGCGAGTCCGGCTCCATCGAGCAGGATGCCGACATCGTCAGCTTTATTTACCGCCCCGGCTACTACGAACCGGACAACCCAGAGGTGCAAAACATCACCGACCTGATCATCGCCAAGCACCGTAACGGTCCGGTCGGCAAGATTCAACTCTACTTCCATCCAGAGCGCCTGCGTTTTATGAGCTTGGATCGCAAGCATGACTAGAATTGTGATATAATCATGGCAGTGAAAAAGCAGCAAGTTACTGATATCTTTGTATACAAATGGCGCTATTTTTTTGGCTATATTGTGCTTGTGCTGTTATATATTGGCGCAGTGGTCACTTCAGCGCTGTACGCGCCAGGCGGATTGACGCAATCAGAAATCGACGCCATTAAAAAGACTAACGACCTATCACTCAGTATTGACGGTTTGGCAATCGCCAATCTGCCGTTCCACGCCTTGCAGCTGGTTTTTTTCAAACTATTCGGCGTCAGCTTACTGACTATTAAAGCGCCGGCCATCCTCCTTTCAATCATCAGTTCTATCGCTATATTCTTCCTGCTCAAGCGCTGGTTTAAGCCGAGCGTCGCCATCCTATCCATGCTTATCATGATCACCACCGCCCAATTTTTGTTTATCGGCCAGAGCGCTACGCCGGCAATTTTATACGTGTTTTACGCAGCGCTAATTTTACTATTCGCCACATTAACGTTGCAGAAAGCCAAAATTACTTGGTTGTGGCGGATATTGCTAGCTATTACCGCCGCAGCAAGTTTATTAACGCCGTACTTTTGGTACATAAACTTAGGACTGCTATTCGTCGCCTTATTACACCCGCACCCGCGGTATTATCTTATTTCCAGAAAATACCGCCGCCGCTGGCTGATACCGTTTCTATTATTCTGTCTGGCTACTGGCGCGGTTGCTTATTTATGCTTAAAATCCAACACTCTCAGAAGCAGCCTGCTGGGATTTGGCGCGCTGAATTTCAACATAGCAAGCAACCTGAAAGTTCTGTTTTACTCGTATCTTAGGATTGAACCGTCAGTCGTCGATGGACAAATTACACCGATTATGGACTTTAGCGCGCTTATTCTGATATTCCTGGGGCTAGCCAAAAGCTTCCAAAAACGCGCCAGTGCCAGATCGTCCATGATTTGGTCATGGCTATTTTTAGCATTAATTTTAATCATTCTCGACCCGCAATTAACTGCCATCATCATCGTACCGCTGTTCATCTTACTGGCAGTCGGTATCGAGACGCTAATGAACGAATGGTACAAACTTTTCCCGAAAAACCCGTATGCTCGCGGCACTGGCTTGGTATTTATTTCAGCGTTAATCACCGTTATGGTGCTTGGCGGCAGTTTCCGCTACGTTGACGGCTACCAGCATTACCCGCTGGCTGCCCGCGAATTTAACAGCGATTTATCATTATTAAAGAAAAAACTTTCCGCCGATAAGGAAGCCGCGCTGCTGGTTAGCGAAGCCGAATTGCCGATTTATAAAGCCCTCATTAAGCACAATGCTAAGAATTTGCACATCGTCGATTCTATACCGTCTGGCATGCATCAGCCGTTATATATCAGCCGTGCCGCCCGCCAGCACGCGCCTAAAGCCAGTCTAAAAAAACTTTACCTATCATCAATCCTGGTAAATAGCTGGTCGGAAAACGGCGACCGGTTTTATCTCTACACATCCAGCGAAAAATAAGTTATAATAACGTAAGTAATAAAGGAGGAATATGGCGTTTGACCAGGTGAAAATGCTGCAGCAATTGCGAAAGGCGCAGAAACAATTAGGTAAAGAAATCATTGAAGTTGAGGCTGGCGACGGCGCAGTTATTGTCCAGATTACCGGCGAGCTAAAAATTAAGTCGATTAAAATCAATCCGAAGATGGTGGATTTGGATAACATTGAGCAGCTGGAACACTGGATTAAGATCGCGATACGCGACGGCATGGCAAAGGCGCAGGAAATTGCTGCCGAGACCATGAAGCCGCTGATGGGCGGACTAGGCAACTTACCATTTTAAGCTATGCCTCTACATATTTTGCCAAAGGCCTTAACGGCGCTTATTGACGACTTTGGCAGCTTGCCTGGAGTAGGCGCGCGAACAGCCGAGCGCTATGCATACGCCGTTCTGCGCCGCAACCCCAAGTCAGCCAAGCAGCTAGCACAATCGCTCGATCGGCTGCACGATCGGGTAAAAACCTGCCCGAAGACATTTGCGCTGATTGACGCGAGCGAAGAAATATCGCCGCTTTACGCTGATAAAAGCCGCAATAAGCAGCTTGTTTGCGTGGTTGAAGAACCGCTGGATATTGTCGCTCTGGAAAGAACAGGGCAGTTTACCGGGACATACCACGTACTAGGCGGCGTCATCTCGCCAATTGACGGCATTGGGCCGGAGCAGCTGCACATTCCAGAACTGATCGACCGGATCAAATCAGACGACGTCCAGGAAGTTATCATCGCCACCAACGCTTCGGTTGAGGGCGAATCGACTGCCTTGTTTTTACAGCGGTATATCCAAGAAGCAGGACTAACTATTACCGTATCGCGTCTAGCGCGGGGAATCCCAGTCGGTGTTGACCTTGAATACGCTGATCAAATTACCCTAACGCATGCGCTGGAAGGACGAAAGCAGCTATAACAATATAAAAATTACAATAGAAATACCCGCCTCATCCAGGGCGGGTATTTGTATTTGCTGTTTAGTGTTTATATTTACATCTGGCGGCGAGAAGCTACGTAAGCGATGATGGCTGTGGTTAGTCCGCCGAGACCCAGTGCTGACATAACGATGTTAGCAGTACCGGTTTTTGGCAGTTCGCCTGGAGTAGGGGTTTCTGGGGTTTTCGGAGGTGTTGACGGCGTCTCTGGAGGAGTAACCGGCTTTTCCTTACACTTGCTCAAGTCAGTTGTATGAATCTCCTTGTTAAGCTCTTCTTTCTTGATTCTCTTAATCTGCTTGCTTTCAATAACACAGATTTCAATTTCTTCTGGAGTTTCTTTACAGCGGCTTAAATCGGTTGTGTGCTTGCTCTCGTCAAACTCTTCTTTTTTAATCTTCTTAATTTGCTTAGATTCAATTATACAGACGTCGAGCTCTTCCGGAACTTCCTTACAGTCATTTGGGTTCTTAGAATATTTTTTCTCGTCAAACTCTGACTCTTTGATGGTTACCGGATATTTCTTATCCGACAAGCGGCAAACTTGCATTTCTGGCTCTGGTTTGACCGTAATTTGCGTCTGGCAGCCCTGGCTAGTCTTTTGAACGTCAGAACCTTCCTTACCGTTAACCGTCACAGTAACTTTATAGTTACCCGGCTTTGCATAGGTGTGCTGAATCTCAGATGACGTTGTAGTTTGCGTCGTGCCGTCGCCGAAGTTATAGGTATAGCTGGTAACACTAGCGCCGTCTTTGGCAGTTGCTTTGGTACTAAACTTGAAAGTATCTCTGGAAACTTCAGTCTTTTGCATAGCGTCGCAAGTTAACGACGGCTTTGCTGGCGGCGGGGTAGGATTACCCCAAACTGGGTTACCGCAATCCTTGATGACGCCAGCGATGAACTTGCCGTTGTCGTCAAACCAAGCAAAGATATCGAATTGGTTATACACAAAGCTGTTCTGAACGTCAAACTTGTAATATTTTGTACCGCCGACAACCTCAGTGCCATACGACGAAGCAGGGTAACGAGTATTACGCTGAACGGTTCGCGCACCAGTTGCTACCACGCGGCCGTCAACCACCACGCGGCCATCCTTATAGACGACACCGTTTTTCATATTCTTACCTTCGATCATCGCGTCATTGGTATTATTCCAATTCATCAAAGACCGAAAGTCGCTGCGGCTATAATACGTACTTTTCAGCTCCTGGTGGCTGCGCGTACCGCACTCTATTACGTTAATCCACTTGTCGCAAACAGCTGCTCGCGATGGCGAGGCCAGCCAGACTCCGCCGATGATAGCAATTCCCAGGGAAATAGCTATGCCGATTCTCTTTAGTTTGTTCATAAAAACTCCTCTTACTGCCTCTATTAACGAGGCTTATATATCCACGTTATCACAAACTTTATGTATTGTCAATAATAATTCGTAATCTTTTATGCTTATTTTCATTTTTTCATTTTCCTAGATCTTGATAACTAATAATAAAATACCCGCCTCGTATTGGGCGGGTATCGTTTTGCTATTTTTATTATATTACATCTGGCGACGGGAGACTACGTAAGCGATGATGGCTGTGGTTAGTCCGCCGAGGCCTAGTGCTGACATAACGATGTTAGCAGTACCGGTTTTTGGCAGTTCGCCTGGAGTAGGGGTTTCTGGGGTTGGAGGAGTAACAGGAGTCTCTTTACACTTTGACATATCGGTTGTGTATTGGCTGTTATTCAACTCTTTGCGCGTAACGGTGACTGTCTGTTTGTCAGAGATGCGGCACACTTCAGCTTTATCGCAATCATCCTCGTTCTTTGAGTGCTTTTTCTCGTCGTATTCCTTTTCCTTGATGGTAATGATTTTACCAGTCTTCAACTCGCAGACCCTTGTCTTCTGGCAATCTGTCAAATCCTTTGAATGCTTCTTACTATCAAATTGCTTCTCTTTAATTGTAATGATCGTGTTGGAATCCAAGTCGCAAACTTTCGTTTCTTTACAATCTTCAAGGTCTTTTGAATGTTTCTTACTGTCGTACTCGTTTTCCTTAATGGTCACAATCTTTTTACTAGTCAAGTCGCAAACTTTAACGTCCTTAGCTTTCCAGGTAGCTTGTCCCCAAACTGGGTTACCGCAATCTTTGATGACACCAGCGATAAACTTGCCATAATTATCAAACCAAGCATAAATTTCATAAATAGTCGTTCCGTCAATGAAGCTCTGGCCGGTGGTGTATTGGTAGTAATTATATCCACCATAATTAACTGTTTTCTCCGGCGAAACTTGGCGCGTGCCAGCTTTTGCTTGATATGTACGAGCACCAGTAGCAACCACCTGGCCGTCAACGACAATGTTACCATTGGCATCAACCGTACCTTGCTTCATGTTCGTGCCGTTATTAATCATGCTATCAGTGATGCCGCTATAATTATACAGACTTTTTACATGAGGCCTGGCGTAAGCTGCCTTCAGGTCGCCCTGACTGTGTGTACCGCAGGCAATGACGTTAAAGTCGCTACATTTTGCTGCTTTTGACGGCGAGGCCAGCCAGACTCCGCCGATGATAGCAATTCCCAGGGAAATAGCTATACCGATTCTCCTTAGTTTGTCCATAAAAACTCCTTTTCCCAGCCTTATTCATAGGCTTTATGTTGTCATATTAGCACAAACTTTATATTTTGTCAATAATATTTTAGTACAAATTGTGTTTTAACTAGCTTTTTAGCTATTTTTGCCTGATGCGCCGCCCATTCACATATAAGCCTGGCGATAATCCTGATTAGCGTCCCGAATTATTTTATCTTGCCAATCTAATACCGCTTTTGCTACAATACAACCATGAAACCAGAGGTGGGGAAGGCACGCGCTGAGGATATCGCGGCATTTTTAGCGAAATTTGACGATGTCGAGGAGGCGATTGACGCAATCCGCAGCTTCGCCCAGCCAGCTGTTTCGGCGGGTTTGGTTGATTTACCTCCAACCGCCAAGTCCAGCCTGACTACTAAAACTATTACACCATATGCTGCCGCGCAAAAACGCTCCAGTCGCTGCCACATCGCCGTAACTGACCTCGCCAAATCTTACCGCGTCGGCCACCAGACCATTCCAGCGCTCGACGGCGTTAGCCTTGATATTTTCGCTGGTGAATTCGTGGCCATCACTGGCGCTAGCGGCTCGGGCAAAAGTACTTTGCTGCAGCTCATCGGCGGACTCGACAAGCCGTCCACCGGTCAAATCCTCATTAACGACCAGCCGCTCAGCCGCTTGTCCGACCGGCAACTGTCGCGGTTTCGATCGCGTGAAATCGGCTTTGTCTTCCAATCATTTTATCTGCAGCCATTCCTAACTCTGTCCGCCAATCTGGAAATACCCGCCATGTTTGCCCGTGTCAAGCCCAAGCAGCGCCGCGCCCGCGCCCAGGAACTCGCCGAATTGGTCGGACTAGCAGACCGAATGCACCATTTGCCGCGCGAACTTTCCGGCGGTCAAATTCAGCGCGCTGCCATCGCCCGCGCCTTATTCAATCGCCCGAATATTTTACTCGCCGACGAACCGACAGGCAATCTGGACAGCGCCAATTCCGACCGCATCATCGACCTATTTCACCAAATCCGCCGCGAACTCGGCACCACGGTCGTTATCGTTACGCATAATCCAGACATTGCCGCAGCAGCCGATCGTGAAATCCACCTGAAGGACGGGAGGATAACCGATGCTTAGAATCACCGATTCGCTGCGGCTGGCTGGCACCAAACTCCGAGTGCGGCGTATTCGCTTGTCCATCACCGTGGTCGTGTCCGGGCTGCTTTTTGCGGCGCTGCTGGCGGGGCTGACTATGCTAATGGGTGCTCAGCGGAGCGTCGAGGAATTTGATCGAGGCAGCCTGAATAGCCGCTATTTGGTAGCGCAAACCGCCATTCGGCCAAATAATATTGAATTTACCTCAAATCTAACTGCTCGCGCCGAAGCCGAACGTACGCAAATGATCAAGGACAAGCAGGCGCTGGCCGCCCGCCTCGGCCTGCCATACGACCCCAAATCCGAACCGCCAATCATGCAGTCATTTCCTGATAGCCAGCCGTACCCGAACAACCAGAGCGTCATTGTCCAGCGGCTTATTCGCCAGGAGACCGCCAAATTACCGCGCCTCACAGCGGACGCGCAGTGGCAATTTGCCCGCACCCACGGTGCCGTGCGGCAGTTTGACATTCAATCAATCGCCGCCAATGGCATGCTGAATTATATGGAGCGGGGACTCGAGTCATTTGACGACAAGCGCCAGCAGAACAACCAGCCGACCCCGCTGGAAGAATTTAAGCAGCAATTCGGCAGTATAACCGCCATCGACCAATCATTGCTGGGCGGCTATCTGCTGGCTGGCGCCAGCGCCAAACCCAATGAGATCCCGCTGATCATCCGCTACCAGGACGCTGAAGCGCTGCTCGGCCTCAAGCCGCTGGATAAAAATGCCAGCAATGACACGCAACTAGCAAGACTAAAAGAATTGCGCCAAAAAGCCGGGCAGTTGACATTCAGCGCCTGTTATCGTAACCCGGCTTCGCAAGAATTGCTGCAAACCGCCAAACAACAAATCCAAGCTGCCGCCAATCAAGCTAAGAAACCGTCCGCCGATTATGTCAAACCAGACCGCGAATACGCCATGCCGTCCGCTGATTCCTGCGCTGCGCCGGCCGTCGTTAAGGATAATCGTTCAGCCGAAACCAGGCGCACCGAAGCTAACCAGCGCTATTTTGATCAGACTTTCGGCTCAGCCCAGCCCGAACCCGCCCAGGCTAAATTTACTTTCCGCGTCGTCGGCCTGATGCCAGACGGCATTGAAGCCGCCCAAAGCGACATCGGCAGCTTCTTACAACAGTTTTTAAGCACCCGTCTGGCATACACCTGGATCATGCCGCGCGGATCAATGACCACCGCGGCGCAAACGGCATTTGAATCGACTATTCAAACCGCCAACAATGACCAGGGCGGTGCCAATAGAGACGAGACACTGGCTATCTATGAATTCAGCGACCCCAATAAAGCTCGCAGCTACCTGGCAGCTGCTTCTTGCGGCGAAGGAGCTTCTGGCGGTACAGGAGGCACCGATTTATTCGCCCAGCCCGAACCTGTTGAAGCCTCCAAAACCCAAAAGCCCGATAAATCAATCTGCCTGCCGCACTACGTAGTATTCGCGTCGCCCACCGGCAGCAACTCGCTCGTCAATTACGACGCCATGGAACGCCTCAAACCAATCATCATGTGGACATTCATCGGCGTGACGATCATAGCCGCCTTTATCTTGCTGATTATCATCTCCCGCACCATCGCCGACAGCCGTAAAGAATCCGCAGTTTTTCGAGCGCTCGGAGCAACGCGACTTGATATAAGCCAAATTTATTTCGTCTACACCATGATCGTGGCGCTGCTTACCGCGCTGTTTAGTATCACCGCCGGGCTAATCGTCGTATATATCGCCGACAATTTGCTAGCTAGTCAAATAACCGCGACTTTGCGCATCGCCATGACGCCGAAAGACTTGGCGACAACCTTCCATTTTTGGACGATTGACTGGACGGTCATCGGCGCGGTCTCCCTCAGTATCATCGCTGCCGCCGTGCTGGCGTGCCTGATACCGCTCATCCGCAACACCCGCCGCAACCCGATCAAAGACATGCGCGACGAATAACCCCGCCACCCCATCGAAACTCCCATCTGCTATAATAAGACTATGTTTGATACCGCCCAGCAACTCATCCAATCCGCCAACAACATCGTCATCATCCAGGCTGAAAACCCTGACGGCGACAGCCTGGGCTCTAGCTTGGCGCTGGAGGAAGTGCTGAGTGATTTGGATAAAACCGTGACGTTGTATTGTCCAGTCGATATCCCCAAATATCTGCGCTATATTCGCGGCTGGGACCGGGTAGTTAGCGATTTTCCAGCCCGCGCCGACCTGGCTATTATCGTTGATACCAGCGCTGACATTTTGCTCAGCAAGGTCCTAGAAACGCCGGGCGTACGGCACTTTTTGGAAACGCACCCCGTCTTGGTCATCGACCATCACACCGCCGAGTCAACCCTGAGTTTTGAACACACCATGCTTTCTGACACGGTGGTGGCTACCGGGGAATTACTATACCAATTGTTCACGCACGCCGGCTGGACTATCAACCAGCAAGCGGCGGAGAATTTGCTGATCGCCATCATGTCTGACAGCCTGGGCCTGACCACGCCAAATACCACCGCGGCAACCTTTCACGTCGCTGGTGAATTGACCGAGCTGGGCGCCTCCAATGCCGAAATCGAAGAACGGCGGCGCGAATTTATGAAGAGATCGCCAGAGATTTTGGCGTACAAAGGCAAGCTAATTGAGCGAATCGAATATTTACTGGACGGGCAATTGGCGCTCGTACACGTGCCATTTGAGGAAATCCAAGCCTACAGCGACGCCTACAACCCCGGCGCACTGATTGGCGACGAACTGCGGCTGGTTGAGGGCGTGGCGCTTTCCTGCGTCATCAAAACCTATCCCGACGGCAAATTGACCGCCCGTCTGCGTGGCAACCTCCCGATAGCCGACACCGTGGCTGGCTACTTCGGCGGCGGGGGTCATCCGTATGCAGCTGGGTTTCGGGTATACGAGGAATATGACGAGGTTGTGCGGGAATTGGTGACGGCAGTGGATAAAGCTCTGCGAGAAGCGGAACAGGACTAAAAATTATTGCAACATTGTTGCAATTGACAACATCAACTATTTATAAAATTTACTGGATTACGCGCTCAATGGTGCTACCTATGATTCCGGCGTGATATCAGCTAGCGGCGGCAAATCAAATATTAAACTACCTCTTTATATATATAATCTAACCCGGCTTGCCCTATACGATGCATCAAATCATCATGCACCGTAAAAGCATCCTCGGAGTCAACAGTACCGTTGACTTCTCTCCGAATACGCTCAACTTTGTGCGAGACGGGCGTAGTACGACGACCTATGTTATACGAATTAGACAGACAATCTTCTACATAGTATCCAACAGCATAAGCCCGTAATTCCTTTCTAAGTTCGTCGCGCAAACTGTCTTCTTCAGTCATAAAATCTGTAATTGCTGTCTGTTGGATATCTAGCGCGTGGGTCGTTTCATGAGATAGATTTGCAACATCAAAGACTCTAACCCCGCTTGAAAGCGTACCTATGTAAGGACGACCATAGAGTTGAAACTTTCCTCTTGATTGAAAAATACTATATGAACATACACCTGTACAATCTGAACTACCGTCCACCCTGGTCGTCAATAAGTCTTTACAAAGTCTATCCAAACGAATTTCCACAGCATAAATTTCAGCTTTACTATAACCCCTCCGTAGAAGCGTTTCTGCTATAATCTCACGCTGCGCTGGCATAGGAGCGTCTGCTGCAGGCGCAGTAAAATTCACATCTCCAAGAAGAGGTATAATATCTTTATCTCGCCAATCTAAAGCCTTGCTAGTATCTTTCTCATTATCATCAATAATTTCTGTCGGCTCCAACAGTTGAGCAGTTTCATGCAATTCTAATGCTAACCTGCCAAGTGTATCGGTGATTTCGGGACGTTCCAGCGTACTTAATAATTGCTCCTGAGTATATTTTAGATCGTCTAAAGCGGCGCGACTGTACGTGGGGTCCGCCAAATATGGCTGTGATTTCCCCCTCCATCCATATCCGAGTATATGTCCAAATTCGTTTGCAGGTTTCATCATAGCTTTCAATTATACATTGGATTTTGTCTTTTGTCAATATTATATTCTCTGCAGGCTCACTCAACGAAAGCGAACTTTGAAAAGCAGCCCGTCTGCCGTACAATAGAGTTGATGATACAGCTCTACAATACCCTCACTCGCCGTAAAGACGAACTAAAACCGCTTGACGGACAGACGGTTCGCATGTATACCTGCGGGCTGACGGTGTATTCGCAGCCGCACATTGGCAATTGGGTTGGCTATATTTACTGGGATGTGTTGGTGCGGTTGCTGCGCTGGCAAGACATCTCAGTGATTCGCACGCAAAATATCACCGACGTTGGACATTTGACCAGCGATGATGATAACGGCGAGGACAAGATGGAGAAGGGTGCCCGCCGCGAAGGTAAAACTGCCTGGGATGTGGCCGAACAGTACATCGCCATTGCTGAGCACGAAGCCTACGAAATGCTAAAGCTGGTTCGGCCCGACCATTTGGTGCGGGCAACGGACTACATCCAGCAGCAAATCGACTTTGCCCGCGGGCTAGACGAAAAGGGATTTTTGTACAAAATTGACGGCGATGGTATGTATTTTGATACGTCGCGGCTGCCGGATTATGGCAAATTGGCGCGACTGGACGTGGCAGGCCTGGAGGCTGGCGCGCGGGTCAGCGTCGAGGGCAAGCGCAACATCACCGACTTCGCCGTCTGGAAATTTTCACCAACCAACGCCAAGCGCGACATGGAATGGGACAGCCCGTGGGGCGTCGGCTTTCCGGGCTGGCATCTGGAATGTTCGACCATTGCCCGGGAGACACTGGGTGATAGTATTGATATTCACACTGGCGGCATTGACCACATTCCGGTACATCACACCAATGAGATTGCTCAGAGCGAGAGTCTGACTGGGCAGCAATTTGCTCAACTTTGGCTGCACAATAATCACATCAAGGTCGATGGCCGCAAGATGAGTAAGTCGCTAGGCAATATCATTACCCTCACTGACATCACCGCCCGCGGCTTTAGCCCGATGGCTTTCAAACTAGCGATTCTCAGCAAGCATTACCAGACCGAGGGAAATTTCACCTGGGAGATTCTAGAAGCAGCCCAGGCGCGGCTGGATCATTGGCGCGACTATGCGGCACTGCGACACCAGACGCACGACACGCTGGATGATGACGACGAGAAGGATGAACAGGAAGGCACCGTCTCGCTGCTGGCGGCGCGGCAGGCGCTGATTGAAAAACTGAATGATGATTTAGATACGCCAGGAGCGTTGGCGCTGATCGACGAGGCGTTTTCACGGCTGGATCATGCGCCGCTAGAGAAAATTCACCGCGGCGGTTTACTGCAATTGATTGAAATTATTGACGAGGTTTTGGGCTTGGATTTGGCGGAATCGACGCCTGATATTACCGACGATTTGAAGAGATTGATTATCCAGCGCCGCAGCGCCCGCGCCGAAAAAGATTGGCAAGAATCCGATCGCATTCGCGGCGAACTGTTGGCAGCAGGCGTCGCCATTCGCGACACGCCAAGCGGCAGCGTTTGGGCATGGAAATAATAGAAATAGCCCGCCGAAATTATCAAGCGAGCCAGAACACATAAAGCGCGCTAATTTGATTAACCAATTAACCGACTAGCTCTCGTTTTTCAATTTTTTCACTAATTTGCTTAGTGGTTTTTCACTCTCGACGCGGTTAGCTTTGGCTTGCTCCAGATAGTTTTCCAGTAAAACTTTCGCAGCGCCAGCCGCCGGAATAGCGACCAAACCGCCCAGCAAGCCGCCAACGTACAAGCCAATTGTCACCGCCACCAAAACCGTCAACGCCGACAGTTCAACTTTCTTCGACTGGATTGACGGCGAAACAAAATTATTTTCAATTTGTTGGTAAACGACGAAATAAATAGCGTAAATAATGCCGGCAGTTACGTCATTAAACAGTAGCAGCAGCGATATCAGCGCGCCGGCGATCGTCGCGCCAAACATCGGAATAAGCGTTAAAATAAACGTCGCCATGACTGTTAACATTGCCAAATTTGAATTAACTACAGGGAAAGTCAAGCTCAATACAAACACCACGAACCCTGACAGCACCGCATCGATGCCCGACACTGTCAATTGCCCGGAAACATAGCCCGTCACCACAT
>CAUVOY010000011.1:0-41295 GCA_963553885.1 uncultured Candidatus Saccharibacteria bacterium | reverse complement strand
ACCGTCCTAAGGTAGCGAAATTCCTTGTCAGGTAAGTTCTGACCCGCACGAATGGAGTAATCATGTGGGCACTGTCTCAGCGAAGGACTCGGTGAAAGTGCATTGGCGGTAAAGATGCCGTCTGTCCGTACCAGGACGAGAAGACCCCATGGAGCTTTACTACAGCTTTACATTGAATACGGTTTCAACATGTGTAGCATAGGTGGGAGACGTTGAAGCAGATACGCCAGTATTTGTGGAGTCACCAAGTGAAATACCACCCTTGTTGTGATTGTGTTCTCACGCTGACCGTTATCCGGTTAGCGGACCGTGTATGGTGGGTAGTTTAACTGGGGCGGTTGCCTCCTAAAGAGTAGCGGAGGCGTTCAAAGGTTGGCTAGCTACGGATGGAAATCGTAGTGGTAGTGTATACGCATAAGCCAGCTTGACTGTGAGGAGTACATTCCGATCAGATGCGAAAGCAGGAGTAAGTGATCCGCTGGACGAACCATTGGTTCATGAATGTGGGATTGCCAGCGCAAACGGACAAAAGTTACCCCGGGGATAACAGGCTGATAGCGCCCAATAGTTCACATAGACGGCGCTGTTTGGCACCTCGATGTCGGCTCATCACATCCTGGAGGGGGAGCACCTTCCAAGGGTTCGGCTGTTCGCCGGTTAAAGTGGTACGCGAGCTGGGTTCAGAACGTCGTGAGACAGTTCGGTTTATATCCGGTATGGACGATAGGAAACTTGAGAGGATCTACCCCTAGTACGAGAGGACCGGGGCGGACGCACCTCTGGTGTATCGATTGTGGCCACCTGCTGCATTGTCGAGTAGCTATGTGCGGACTAGATAAGCGCTGAAAGCATATTAAGCGCGAAACTAACCTCAAGATAAGGTTTCCCTATGAGGACACAGAAAGACTATCTGTTTGATAGGCGCAAGGTGGAAGTGCAGCAATGCATGGAGCTAAAGCGTACTAATAGTCCCATTGCCTTTTTATGTCCTTGTCTGCTAGCGTTTATGCTTGCATAACGCTCGCGGATAAGGTAGACTTGACTAGTAATTGGTGCTTTTCAACAAGTACCAGCCAATTAACAATTCAATTTCGTGCTGATTTGATTGGACATCGAAGAAAGGGGTTTGGCCCACCACGCGAGTATATGTGGAACCAAGCGCTTTAAACCCCCTCCTTCGGTGCCCATGGCGAGGAGGAAACACCTGTTCTCATTCCGAACACAGAAGTTAAGCTCCCCAGCGGCGATTATACTGCTTTTAGTGGGAAACTAGCACGGTGCCGAATTATAAAAAAGACTTCCGAATAGGGAGTCTTTTTTCTTGTTCCGTTGCGACGACAAGATAATTTAACCCATCCAAATAGGATGGTTTATCTTATATACTAGTTTTATACACAGCTAGATTTACTGTAAATTTGCTATGAGCTTTATTGTTTTATATAATACTGCTTATGACAAGAAAAACAAAAAATAAACGAAGCCATATGAAGCTGTCTAAAAGTATCATTATTCGGGCGGTTGTTTGTAGTAGTATAATAATGTGGATTATCGCTTTATATTTGCCGGCATATATTCATATTGATTATCCTGATCGTATTATTTCAGGAGCGGGCGCGTTTATATTTGGTTTATATTTTAGTGTTCCTATGCTGTTCGGACGAACTTTTTTGGCGCTGGCATGGATGGCGAATATTGGATATATTATTGCAATTATAACGCTGATGGGCGGTAAATTTAAGAATAGCAAGCTGCCGATTTATTCAATTTTGCTTGCTACTGCTCCGCTTGGCGCGTACTTTCCTGGAGACATTATGTTTGAAAACGAGAACGATATTAGCCAGGCTACTATTGGTGTCGCTGCTTTCCTGTGGCATGGTGCAATAGCGCTCGTAGCTTTATGTTTATTTACTATGTCAGTTAAGCAAACGAAAATGCCGTTTTATAATGACGACAATCAGAACAACGGAATGGTATTGATAGACTAGCGACAATTAGCTAAATATTAGCGGGGCGGTGTAATGAATGCGAGTACGATGCCTTAAGTTTTTTCCAAGCCGCCTTGCGCTGTTTCGGCGTCATGCTTATTGCCCATTTCCATGCTTTGTCGCTACTAATTCCAAGGCTATCCTTTGCGATATGTTCCATTATAGCTTTGGCATGCTGGCTACCAAAGCCTATTTCTATTGCGTCAACTGAAAATGAGTACACCAATCGACTCCATCGCTCGTTTAAGATTTCTTTGTTTTTTACGGTTTGCGGCCACACACGATTTTGTCCAAGCAACTTACATCCAATCAGGTTAACAAGAATCCAAAGGATAAGATCATCTCCTATTACTGCTGATGCGTCTATAGCTCAATTAGCGCTGCCTCTTTTTTGTCAATGCCTGAGCCGAGAAACCACGTGCTGTGATCGCCAGTTATATCGCTTACTACAATAGTAAACCCTCTGCGAAACGATAGCCCAGAAGCTGTTTCAAGGCCAGAGACGATATTATCCTCGTATTCTTTATATAACCTTTGGACGCGGGCTGTCAGAAATATTCCAGTCCAGTCTTTTTTCTTCATCCTAAATTTGACTAGCATATGGTAATTATAGCAAATAAAAATAACGCCCCTGGAAGAGCGTTATTTTCTCTATTCTCGAATCTCGCAGAAAACGAGAATTGTATTTGTGGTGGAACTACGATTTCTAAAGTTCCAGTAGATAGCCGGCATGATGTTGCCGACAATACTTAGTATAGCTAACAGAGAGGCAGAATGCAATATTTTATTCACAATGAAAGAGTGATTGTGTAAATATTGACAAAGTATGAGCAGTATGATAACATAAAACTATAACACATATCATGTGTGATATATAAAGGTGAGGGTTTCTGCATAATTTTATGTGGAAATCTTTTTTAATACGGAGGAAAACTCATGGCAGGAACAAAAGCCGGCGGTCTGAAGGCTGCGAAGAAAAACTTAGCGCGTGATCCAAACTTTTACGCGAAAATTGGCGCAAAGGGCGGCAAGAATGGCAAGACCGGCGGTTTTGCGGCTAATCCGGCTTTGGCGCGAATTGCTGGCGCAAAGGGCGGAAAAATTTCTCGCCGGCGCAAGGCGACAGCAACGACGACTGTATCGGCAGCAGCCGCGTCAGCAGCGCAAGCAGCAACCCAAGATGATGTAACGCTAGCTGCGTAGTTCTAAAGCCCGAGCGTGATAATATAAATAATATAAAATAACCCTCTTTGCAAAGAGGGTTATTTATTTACGGTAGCGGCGGAGTTCGCAGGAGCGAGCCTCGTTGACGCGCCATTCGCTATGGCATTGAAGGCAGCGGTAGCGGTGTTTAGCAATTTCCATACCGACTGCTTCACAATTTGGGCAAATACTGCGTGAGTGCAGCCAGTCGCGGTAACTATCCAGCGAATCTTGGACGATGTCGTCGTCCATTTGCAGCGGTAGATTGTATGCGGGAGCAAGCGTGTCTACGGCATATTCCCAGGCTGATCTTTCCATATCAATTAACGTAATATCCCGCTGGTAGGATTCGTGCTGCAGTTTGGCGTGGGCGATTTCATGCAGCAATTGGGCAAAATCGTTTTTTTGCCGCAGGTTTTTATAAAAAACTGTTTGTGTTTTCGGAGACCATGAAAAAACATCGCTTTTTTTAAAGGTAATATCCGGAAAATCTCGTTTAATTTTGGCGAGAGTAGGCCAGAGCATTGTCATAGCATCCATATAGTACAATTTCTTCCGGCTTCGGCGCGCTAGCGATTTTCGGTACGGCTATAGCGGCTGGCAGGTTTTCTGCTAGTAAACCGCTTAATATATCGGTAAAATAGGGGACAAACGAACCAATGCTGCCGCCGATTACGATGACATCTGGCTGAGTAAAAGCGATGAGCGGCTGTAATCCGACGCTAATTCTCTTAGCGATTTCTGACCAAGCTTCTAGGGAGGTTTCTTTCGATAATTCGCCGAATAGTTCATAAAACACTCGTCCGGCTGCAATTTGTTCCCAGGATAGGGTGCGTCCGCCATACGACAGCATCATATGCCCGCCCTCGCAATCGTTTAAGGATTTATCTAGCACGCCGTTTAAGATCAGGGAAGTGCCGATACCGGTACCGATCGTGATGTACAATCCGCAGCGAGGTAACTTGTCTAAGCGGTGCATACTAGCGAGCCCAGCCATGTTAGCGTCGTTGGCAACTATAATATTGGTATTGGGAAAGTTCTTTGCAAAAAGTTGCCGGATGGGCACGTTTTGCCAATTGAGATTTTGGCACCAAACAGCAACTCCGTCATGGACAACGCCTGGCAGAGCGACAGATAACGTAGTAGCGGAATCGCCTGAAATTAAGTGTATTTGATCGGTAACGCGCTGGATATATTGCTCAATATCTTTCGGTGTTGGGAATTTTATGATTTGTTCGGGCTGCCCGTTATCGTTAAAGCGGGCGACGAGCGTTTTTGTTCCTCCAGTGTCTACGGCAACTATCATGATTGGATTATACCATAGCTCTTTACTGATTGCGGGCTATCATGATATAATAAAGAAAATTTGAGTTTGGAGAAGCAGGCAATGAATAGAAATAGTCAACGAGGAGCTATCGGAACATTTGTAGTGGTTGGTGCTGTGTTGGCAGCGGCGGCTTTGGCGGTGTTGTACGGTGCGCGCCATTCATTAAGCGATCAACAGAATCCGCCGATTTCAAGCGAATTGGTCGCGGCAGATAATAAATCTGATAATAAAGACAATAAGAGCAATAAAGATACTAAAGACAGTAAAGACGCTAAAACGGAAAATAAATCAGGCGGCAATTCGGAGCAAAAGACTGAAACTGGCAAAGATCAACATACCGACTCCAAATCTGGCAGCGATAACTCTTCTGTAATAACCGGTTCGGATACTAAAACAGAGAGTAAATCAGAAGATAAGAAAACTGATACACAGACTATCCCGCAGACACCAGCAGCACAAACTGACGGTAAGGACTTGCCAAAAACTGGCCCAGCTGAATCGGTGGCGGCTATTCTGGCAGTTGGCGGTTTGACCTTTATCGTTTTGGCGTACGTTCAGTCGCGCCGGGTTATCTAATTTTGACTTAACTACATCTGTTGTGGTACAATTACTATTGATCTATAGGGACGTTTTTCATGCTGTCTCTAGGAAGTAATATCAATTTTAAGGAAGGGGTCTTTAGGAAGACTTATGGCAAGCGCCAAAATTACAATGGACGACCTGCTGGCGCAAGCAGGCGATAATATAAAGCAAATTGCTGCTGGCGACATGGTTAACGGAACTGTGTTGTCGGTTAGAAAACACGAGGTTTTGATCGATTTAGGACCTTTGGGTGTTGGTTTAGTACCACGCCGCGAAGTTGGTTTTTCAAAAAATTATACTGTCGGCGACGAAGTTGTCGCTAGCGTGGTTGATCCAGAGCTGGATAACGGCTATTCACTGCTGTCGCTACGCAAGGCAGCCAAAGATCGCGGCTGGGACGAGGTCTTTGCCAAGCTTGAAACGGGCGAGATTATTACAGTAGTGCCGTACGATGCTAATCGCGGCGGTATGCTGGTGGAATACGAGGGTATTCGCGGCTTCTTGCCGGTATCGCAGCTGTCAGCAGAACATTATCCGCGCGTCGGTTCAAGTGATAAGGACGAGATTTTGCAGCGTCTTAATACTTTGGTAAATAAAGACATTAAGGTGCGAATCTTGGACGCTGATCGTAAGACAAACAAACTTATCTTTTCTGAAAAAGAGGCGGTAAAAGAAGGTTTGGCGGAGCGATTCCAGAAGATGGCGATTGGCGATACAGTTGAAGGCGTAGTGACTGGCGTTGTCGACTTTGGCGTGTTCGTTAATGTTGAAGGAATTGAAGGGCTGATTCATATTTCGGAAATCAGCTGGGAACGTGTTAATAATCCAGCCGACTACGTGAAGGTTGGTCAGACAGTCAAGGCGAAGATTATCGCGATTGATAAGGAGCGGCTGAGCTTGAGTATGAAGCAATTGACTAAAGATCCTTGGTTGGATGAGGTCGAACAATTCAAGCCTGGCGATAAAGTTGAGGGAACGGTAACTCGCATTACGCCGTTTGGCGCGTTTGTGCAGCTAAGCCCGGCAGTTGAGGCGCTGGTTCACGTGTCGGAACTTGGCGGCGACGGGACAGATCCTGAAAAAGTATTCACCTTGAATGAGCGTAAAGAGTTTACGGTTTTGGATATAGATAAAGAAAACCGCAAGATTTCTCTTTCGCTTGGCAAGTCAAAGAAAAAATAATACAAATCCCCTGAAGCGTAGCTACGCCCAGAGGTGAGAGGAGCTTACTATGGCAGAAAAAATCGTCAATATTGCGGATTCGGTAACGGTTGGCGAATTGGCTGAAACTCTGGGATTGTCGGTAACTACGCTGATTGGCGAGTTGTTTAAGAACGGAATTGCGGCGACGATTAATCAACGGCTGGACTTTGAGACGGCGCAGATTGTGGTTGAGGAATTGGGTTTGGATGTGCAGCTGAAGCGCAAGGCGGCTGCTGCGGAGATCCATCATCATGCACGAAAACTATCAGATAAGGCGGTGCCGCGTCCGCCAATTGTGGCGGTGATGGGGCATGTTGATCACGGTAAGACGAGTTTACTAGACGCAATTTTAGATAAAAAGACAGTTGAGGGCGAGGCTGGCGGAATAACGCAGCATATTAGCGCTTATCAAGCAAAGCGCAACGGGCGGATGATTACGCTATTGGATACGCCGGGACATGAGGCGTTTGCAGCATTGCGCCAACACGGCGCGGTACTGACCGATGTGGTGATCATCGTGGTGGCGGCGGATGACGGCGTCAAGCCGCAGACAGTCGAGGCAATTCGGTTTGCGCGCTCGGCTAATGCGAAAATCGTGGTGGCGATCAATAAAATTGATAAAGATACCGCCAATCCGCAGCTGGTAAAAACGCAGCTGGCGTCTGAACACGGCCTCAATCCTGAGGAGTGGGGCGGCGATACAGTGATGGTGGAAGTCAGCGCTAAGACTGGCCAGAATTTGGATAAGCTGCTGGATATGGTGTTACTGGTGGCAGATATGGAAGATTTGCGGGCGGATGAGGATGTGCCAGCGGAAGGTTTGGTGATTGAGGCGCATATGGAGACCGGGCGCGGCGCGGTGGTCGGGCTGCTGGTGGAAAATGGGCATTTGCGGCCGGGGCATTATTTGGTTGCTGGAACGGCTTACGGACGAGTTAGGACGCTTCAGGACTTCCGCGGTAAGACGGTTAAAGATGCCGGTCCGAGTACGCCAGTCAATGTGACTGGATTTAAGGAGTTGCCGCAGTTTGGCGATGGATTTGAAATTGCTAAGAGCGAGAAAGAGGCGCGTAATTTGGCGCAAAAAGCGAAAATTGAGCAGGAAAAGATGGCCGCTACTACTAATATTACCGGCGCGGACATCCTAAAAATGATGAATCAGAAACTTGATGCTGAGGAGTTTAATGTGATTATTAAGGCTGATGTCCAGGGCTCGGTGACGTCGGTGGTGGATAGCTTGAAGCTGATTGATACGGGCGGCGAAGTTGAATTGCATGTCGTCGGTACGGGCGTGGGCAATATTTCTGAGAACGATATTCACTTGGCGGTAGGCGAGAACACGGTAATTTACGGATTTAATGTCGATCTTCCGCCGGCGGTCAAGCGATTGGCGGCGCGCGAACACGTGGAAGTGCGGATTTTTAAGGTGATTTATGAGCTATTGGACGATGCGAAAGATTTAATGGAAGCGCTGCTGGCGCCAGAGGTTGTCGAGACAGAAATTGGCGAATTGGAAGTGAAAGGCGTGTTTAGGACTATGCGCGAGGAAATAATCGCTGGCGGCGAAGTAAAACGCGGCAAGGTGGCGAAAGGGCTGCTGGCGCGAGTAAAACGCAGCAAGGAGCAAATTGCCGAGGTGGAAGTCTCATCTGTTCAGCGCCAACAGCAGGAAGCTAAGGAAGTGTTTGAGGGCGAAATGTGCGGTTTGAGCCTGAAAACGAAGAAAAAGATTACCCTGGAAATTGGTGACAAACTGGAATTCTTCACGCGGGAATTGGTGAAGAAGACGCTGTAATTTGCCGCGGGAAGGTAAGATGTTTGCAATTTGAGGTGGTGAAGAGGGTTAAGCTAAGCAAAAAGCTTGACATTTTGTACACTGTATGATAGCATACTAATATAATCTTTAAGATAAAGTATTTCTAAGAAAGGAACCACCACATGGCATCAAAAGAAACAACACCCAGCGGGAGCGGCTCGCAAGAGTCTGGAAATTCTTCTAGAACCCCCTGGGATACTTTAGGGGAATTTGTCCATAGGATTGGCAACTCGTTTCGTGACGATGATTCGCGTCATATTGATCTTCCTACGCCTGATTCAGGGATGAGTAACAGCTTTACAAAAGGTGGGCAAGATGGTACCACTGCTCAAGAGACTTCAGGGTCGGAAAGTGACGAAGAAGATAAGAAATCACCGAAAACACCAACACCTGAGGATGCTGCCCGGGCTAAAATTGCTGAATTAGAAGAGATTTTAAACGACGATAATGCGACAGAAGATGAGAAATATAGGGCAGCTTATATGAGGAAACAGCTTCTTAACGGACTTATGTCTAAGAGCTCAGAGGAAACGAAGCCTGCGGGTGACGCTTCGACGGTAGAAACAGACGATAGCTCGGAATCGGAACCTGCAGATGATTCAGCAGAAGCGACTAAGAAAGACTTGAAAAAGGAGCGGTCTGCTGTGGCGAAGGAGCTCGCTGAAGCGATGCAAAAGATTAAGGAATATAAACCAGGTGACCCTATTTACGAAAAATTACTGATTGACATAACAAATATGCGCGATAGGCTCAATCATATCGGCAAGCAGATAAGGGGAGAGGTTGATGATGACGAGGGGCGTGATGGCGATAAAGAAAAGGGCAAAGAACTAGTGCCAAAAGGCAAAGATCTGGTGCTTTATGACAGTAGTGTTGCCGACCCAGACCCAGATAGAGTGATAAATAACCCTGAAGCAGATGGAATTACGAAATATGAGGCGATAAATGAGTTGGAGCAAAAGGTCGCTGGTGCTCGTAATAAATATGCAGAAATACGCGCTGAATATGAGCAGATGGGAATGTTTAAGAAGCTACTCAAGAGCAAAGAGCTTAAGAAGAGAATGGAACTAGCTCGGGCAGAGCTGGAAGGTTTAATGACTCAGTTGGTGTACCAGCAGAAGAACGAAGAACGTTCAGTTATTGTAAACGGCGTAGAAGGCGCTAACGAAGAGGAGCGGAAAGAAGCTCGGCAAAAAGCGATTCAATCAATTGCCGCGGCGGTGCTTGAACAGCATGCGTTAGTCGATAAGACGACGCAGGAAGAATACGATAAAAGATTAGATGAGCGTTCATTGTTTAAGAAGGTGGCCGCAAAGATTGGCCGGTGGTTTGTCGGCAAAGAGAATAAAGATGGCGGCAAATTGGGTCTTGGCGGTTGGCTGAGAAGCGGCGGGGCTGGTTTGGCAGCTGGCGCTACTCTTGGAATCTTTGGCGTAAGCTTTCCGATTAGCTCAGTGGTTGGTTCTGTCAGCAGCGCGGGTGTAAAAGTTGCAGCTCACCAACGGGCGTTAGAGAATGCACGCGGCGATAAGCGAAAACTAAGCGATGAAGAGCTAGCAAGCTTTGGCAGTGCTGCACAGAGTCTTGAATGGACAGCCGAAGAGAAGGACGGATCTGGTCGTAAGGATCAGTCAAAGGAGGCTGTGGCAAGTATGGTTGGTGCAGCGCTGGCGGAGACGCAAAAGGATACGGAAAAACGTCAGAAGAATATGACTGCCATAGGTAGAAAAGCTACTATAGGATGGGGTCTTGGCTTCGCTGCTGGTAGAGTTACTACCGAGCTTATCAAGAATCATATAATTCCAGACCAAAAACTTGCTAATACCGACCCTGGTAACGGTGGAAATAGCGGCGGAAATCCGGGCGATCTAGGCTCAGGCGGCTCAGAGTCGACGCAGCCAACTGATGTAACAGAGGCTCCTGAAGTGACAGTTACCCCGCCATCTGAGACCGTTTCCCTTGGATCAGACGGATGGGTCTGGGATAGGGTCGCTGATGTTCTCGGAGCAGAAAAGGCAATGCCGTTCCTGGAGCAATTAGCTCAGACCAATCCAGATTTTCAGTTGATTGATCTTCCAAATGGTTTGACGGGAATCGCCTATCAAGGCAATACCGACCCGCAAGTAGTTACTGACGCGATCGGTAGGGTTGCGCCGGATCTATTGAAGCAATGGGTGTTGAAAGCCTGATATAGCAATTAGTAAAAAATAAACGTAAAAAGGAGAAATAAAAATGTTTCAAATTACCGACGACTTTCTAAAACAAGCTGGATTTGATGCTTTACCAGCGGATGAGATGGAGAAGCTGCGCCAGATCGCAACTAACCGGGTGGCGAGCGAGATTGGCGAGCAGATAACCGAAGCAGCTGGCGAAGAACGCTCGGCTGAAATTAACCGGTTGATGGACGGCGATAAGGGTTTGGCGCAGCAGGTGGCAAACCGGATTAATCCGCAGTTTAGGGAAAGCCAGGACTTCCTAACAGTCCAACAACTGGGACAGCAAAATGGTGCCAGCGATGATGATATTGTCCAGCAGTTTGCCATCTTTGCATGGTTTAACGAGCAGGGGATCAATATAGAAAGTATCGTGCGCGAAGCGATGGCGAAAGTGCAAGCAGAGTTTCGGGCGACACTTGCGCGCGTAAATGATATTGCTAACGCTGATTTGCCTGCATCGTAGTCGGTTCTAAGGTGGTATTTTCGGCGCGTAACTGATACAATGGGTAGTATGTAAACCATCATCAAAGGGGTAGATACAACTATGTTTCAACTAAACGAAGAATTCTTAAAAGAACTAGGGCTGGATCAGTTGCCAGAGGAGCAGCGCAAGCCGTTTTTACAGCACATTTACAGCGAATTGGAGATGCGTGTTGGCGAACGGCTGAGCCAGGGTATGAGCGATGCCCAGTTGGATGAGTTTGCGGATATCATTGATAAAAAACCAAATGCAGTCGATAATTTTTTAGCTAAATATGCGCCGAATTACCAGCAAGACAAGATGTTCCAGAGGCTGGTGCAGGCAACTAAAGCCGATCCGAACGATCCGCGCCTGAAGGATGAGTTCGCTGCCACGAAGTGGCTGGAAGTGAATCGTCCGGATTATCGCGATGTCGTGGCGGCGGTGATGGACGAGCTGAAGAAGGAGATTATTGCTCACCGCGATGCGATTTTAGGCGGTGCGGGTGCGCCTTCGGCGCCGCAGCAGACTCAACAAGGTCAAGGTGACTTTGATCTGGCTGCTTAGCCAGTAGGCTTATCCTTGATGGCCGCGGAGAAATGCCTCTGCGGTCATTTTTTTGCCGCTGGTTGGGGCGATAAGTTCATCAATAATGAGCCAATTGCCGTCAGCGCATTGTATGTCAAGCGGTGAAAGCGGACTAGCGCCAGCGTGTGCTTTGGTGATTATGAGTTCTGTATCATTAATTTTAAGCCGGCTGCGCGGAAATCCTAGGTAAGCTCTAACCTGAGCATCAGCTTCGGAGGCAGTCATTGTTTGCGGGTTGATGTAAGATAATTCTTTGGTGAGCAGTTTGCAGTAGGTGGCATCGGCGTCATTCTGCGCTTTGGGGGTTAGCGCTCCCGACATTATTTCTGGCAGAATACTGATTAGTAATTCACTGCCGCTGCTAAATAACTCATTATAAAGCTGCGGTTTCGTTTCTGCACCGGATAATTTTTTATGGATTTGGGTGTATATTGGCCCGGCATCCATCTGAGCATCCAGTTTCATGATGGATACGCCAGTCTCGTTATCTCTATTGATGATGGCTGATTCTATCGGCGATGGCCCGCGATATTTCGGCAATAGAGATGGGTGAACATTGATAATTCCCGGAGAAAATAAGTCGATTATACTTTGGGGGATGATTTTTCCGTATGCTACCAAAATACCAGTGATTGGCTGCAAACCTTTAATATAGCTGGCAATTTCGTTAACTTTTTGCGGCTGCAAGACGGGTATGCGGTGTTTTTTGGCGAATGTTTTAACGGGCGGTTCGACAAGTTTATGTCCGCGGCCGCGCTTTGAATCTGGTTTGGTGATAACGCAGGCAACAGAAAACTTATTATCAACAAGCGCCCGCAGGACATCTAAGCTATATTCTTCAGTCCCAAAGAACGCTATTTTCGGCAATTTCGCTGGCATAATCAAGCGGTTGCAGCTCGCCTTTCTCGTCGAGCGTGTAAAAAGCATCTGTTTTATCTTTAATATGGTCGATGAAGACCTTGCCGTTGCAGTGGTCGATTTCGTGCTGAAGCACCCGTGCTAAAAATCCTTCGGCTTTAAAGCGAACTTCATTACCGTCCAAATCCATTGCTTTTATGCGGACTTTGGTGTGGCGGGGAACTTTGCCGTAAATATGCTGGACGCTGAGACAGCCTTCGTAATCAGCAACGATTTCGCCCTCATACTTAACAACTTCGGGATTGATTAGGGTCATAAATTCGCGGGTTGATTTGTTGTCGAAATCACTACGAACGATGACCAGGCGTTTAAGCGCGTCAACCTGAACTGCTGCCAGCGCTGCACTGATTTCATGCGGTCGGGAATCTTCCCAGTCAAGGGCTGCGGCTATCATGTCGTCAGAGAGTTTTATGATATCGTCGGTGATGACATGAATTCTGGTTGATTTTTCTCGTAGGTGCGGATTTGGCAGGGCTATAATATCGTCTTTCGTCATTCGTAATATTATATCAGAAATTACAGCAAACTTATAGGGTCGAGCTCATACTGCCAATGTGCCGGTGGTATGTATTTTATCAAATTGATTAGTTGGCGGCGCTGCGGACTTTTTACGATAATTTGCCAGCGGTAGGTGTCGCGAACTCGTTCGTAAAAAGCTGGCGTCGGACCCAGGATTTCTATATCTGGCGATTTGGTTTTTAGCAACTGGGCGATTTTTTGGGCATTATTAACGGCGGACTTTTCAGTTTTATAAGTGCAGGTTAATTTTAATAAATAAACAAAAGGCGGGAAGCTGGTTCTCTGGCGCTGGGCGATTGTGCGCTTGTAAAAGTCTGCGTAGTTTTGGCGCAGGCCGTCAACTATGGACGGGTGCGACGGGTGATAGGTTTGGACAATAACCTCGGTTGAGTTGTGAGATCTGCCGACGCGGCCGACGACTTGGGCTAGGAGCTGGAATGTACGTTCGGCGGCGACGTAGTCGGGCAGCAATAACCCGGCATCCGCCTGGACAACGCCGACGACGCCAAGGTTTGGCAAATCTAATCCTTTGGCGATGACTTGAGTGCCAATGATGATATCAATGTCGCCGTTTTTTAACTTGTCATACTGGGCGTCAACTGTTTCTTCAGGGGTGGAATCGCCGTCAAAACGAACAATTTTTTTGTTCAAAAATAGCTTTTTCAACTCGGATTCAATGCGCTTGGTACCGATGCCTTTATGGATAATTTCCGCGTTATGACATTCTGGGCAGCTGGTGGGAACGCTGGTTGAAAAGCCGCAAATATGGCAAGATAGCTGGTGCTTATCTGCGTGGAGGGTTAACGGCACGAAACAGCGCGGACAGCCAGCTTGCCAGCCGCAGCTTTCACACAGCGTGACAGCAGCAGTGCCGCGGCGGTTATGGAAGATGAGTGCTTGGCGGTTGTTTTTTAGCGCCAGCCGCAGGGATTTCAATAATGGATTTGATAAAAATTGGTGTTCTGAAAAGTTTTGGCGTTTGGTCATATCGACGAGCGTGATGCTTGGCTTGACGGCGTCGGTGCGGGCGGGGGTATTCATGGAGGCTATGGCGCTGTTAGAATGTTTGGCAAGATAATAATCGGCGACGGCTGGCGTGGCGCTGCCGAGAATTAGTTTGGCATTATGCTGGCGAGCGAGAACGGAAGCGGCGCGCAAGGCTGAGTAGCGCGGCGATTGTTCTTGTTTGAAGCTGGGCTCGTGGCATTCGTCGATGACGATAAGACCGAGTTGCTGAACGGGAGCAAATAATGCCGAACGCGGCCCGATAACGATTACCGGATCATTTGAGTTGATAATTTCTTTCCAGGCAGCGTGTCTTTGGGCTTCGGTTTGCTTTGAATGGGTTAGGATGATTTTTGGAAAGTGTTTAGAAAATTCCGATACCAGCTGCGAGGTTAACGCGATTTCCGGGACTAAAATAATGGATGATAATTCTTCTTTTAGGGCTTGCTTGGCGGCTTCAATATATACTAAGGTTTTTCCGGAGCCAGTGACGCCGTGCAGTAGTATCGTGCCGCTGAGCATGGCTTCAATCGTTTGCAGGGCGGTCTGCTGGTCTTTGGTGAATACTTTTTTTATTATATTTGACGGAGTATTCGACGTAATTTTATCAGGGGTGAGGCGCCGGTTTTTTGTTAAACCGCTGGGTAAAATAGTTTGCCAGACAGTTGCCAGGTGCGTTGCGTAATAGCTGCTCATCCATAGTGCTGTTTGGATAAGCGGCAAGGGCAAAGGATTTTTTTCAACGATCGAATCAATTGGTTTTACTGTAAAATCTGGTTGTCTGACTTCTTGTAAAACGACACCAGCCAAATTATTTTTTCCAACTTCAATGATAACGATTGTTCCAGGCGGCAGTTTATCTTCCGAGGAATAGGTAAACGAATAATCATGTGCTCGGACAATTTTGATAGGCGAAACCAGATAAAAATACATATACCCATTATATAGCCAAAAAGATGCTAAAATAAGCGTATGTATTTTGAGAGTCGTTCGCAAGCTGGCGTAAAGCTGGCAGACCAGGTGCTGGAAAAATATCGCTACGAGAACTGCGCAGTGGTGGCGCTTGGCGAGGGCGGCGTGCTGGTGGGCGAGCAAATTGCTGTCAAGCTGCACTGCGTGCTGATGATGCTTCTGAGCGAGGAAATAGATATTCCTGGCGAAGGATTGAGTTTCGGCGCGGTGTCGCAGTCAGGACAGTTTACGTATAACAGCCAGTTTTCTGACGGCGAAATTAACGAATATACAGGCGAATTTCACGGTTACTTGGAGGAAAAAAAGCGCGAGGCGCATCAGCGGATTAATCGATTGCTTGGCGACGGCGGTATTATTGATAAAAGACTCTTAAAAGATCGGACGGTGATTCTAGCGAGCGATGGACTTGGCGACAATTTATCGCCGCTGGATGTGGCGCTGAGTTTTTTAAAGTCAGTCCGAATTGAGAAATTGGTTATTGCGGTGCCGTTTTGCGGTATAGCGGCAGTGGATAGGCTGCATATGACAGTCGATGAAATGCATATTTTGGACGTTAAGGAGAATTTTATGGGAACAAATCATTATTATGATGATAATACGCTGCCATCAAAGGAGGAGACGGTGAAGAAAATTAATCAAGTTATCCTAAATTGGCAATAAATAGGTTGCCGGGTGTTGTAAAATTGTGATACACTGAGTGGTAGCGAAAGGGAATAAGGGAGGAAATGCTTGACGTTTTTATTACATCTAGGGTGCGGCGTAAAATCGTAGTTGTGTACGCCAAGTATCCTGATTTTCATACGCATGTGCGCGGCCTGGCGAAGCTGATTAAGGAAGATCCCGGTAATATTCAGCGCGAGCTCAAGCGACTGGAAAAAGTTGGCTTCCTGAGGAGCGAGAAGCAGGGCAATTCGCGGGCATACTTTACAAACAAGCAATTCCCGATTTTCAAAGAATTACAGAGCATGGTGATTAAGTCGCAGCAGCATGCAGCACGGCCGAGGCACGGTTCGGCTGATAGAGATTAATGACGCTGTTTGAGCGGATTTTGACGGCGCGGGGTCTGACGACGCGGGCAGCGCGCGAGGCTTTTTTGCGGCCTGATTATACGGCGGTGAAACATGACCCGTTTTTGCTGCCGGACATGAAAAAGGCGGTGGCGCGGTTGAAACAGGCGCGGGAGCAGGGCGAAAAAATCGTCATTTACGGTGATTACGATATTGATGGGCTGAGTGCCACGGCGCTGCTGCTGGATGCGTTTGATAAGTTTGGTTTTGAGGGCGTTGACGCCTTCATCCCGAACCGGTTTGTCGAGGGCTATGGTATGACCATGGGGGCGGTGGATAAGGTGCGCGACATGGGTGCGGATTTGATCGTGACGGTCGATACTGGCAGTTTGTGCCATGCGGAAATTGAGTATGCGTCGAGCTTGGGAATAGATACGGTGGTGACCGATCATCACAACGTGGCTGAGACGCCACCTCCGAGCGTGGCGGCGGTGAATCCGAAGTTTTCTGGTCATACTTATCCGTTTCGTGATTTGTGTGGGGCGGGCGTGGCGTTCAAGCTGGTGCAGGCACTGCAGACCGAGCTGGACGGCTTACCTGATGGCTATGAAAAGTGGCTGCTCGATTTGGTGGCACTGGGGACGGTGTGCGATATCGTGACACTGGCGGATGAAAATCGAGCGAATGTGTACTGGGGCTTGGAGGTGTTGAAAAAACAACAACGTCCAGGACTGAAAGCGTTGATGGCGGTGGCGGGTATTGAGCCGGATCAGGTCAATGCTAGACATCTGGGGTTCGGTTTGGGTCCGCGAATGAATGCAGCGGGTCGGCTGGAGACGGCGCAGTATGCGCTAGATATGCTGACGGCGCGCGATGGGCTAGCGGCGCTGGAGGCGAGTGAGAAGCTAGAGGAATTGAACGTCAAGCGGCGCAGCATTCAGGACGCGATTTTTGAAGAAGCGTGTGTGCAGGCAGAGGAATTGGCTGATGACCGGGTACTGATGGTGAGTAATGATGGTTGGAATCACGGTGTCATCGGCATTGTAGCGTCGAAGTTGGTGGAGAAATATAAAAAACCAGTGTTTATCATCGGTGAGCGCGGCGAGGAAGCGACTGGTTCGGCGCGCAGTTTTGGTGATTTTTCAGTGGCCGATGCCGTGCGGGCGGCGGACGATATTATCATCAAAGGTGGCGGACATGGTGCGGCAGCGGGCGTGACGCTGGCGACTGAAAAGATTGGTAATTTTCGCCGGCGGGTCAATGAGTTTTATGATTCATTGCAGCTGACAAACCAAGAGCGATATTTGTTGCCGCGGGCTGATGTGGAGATTGATGATTTTTCAGAAATCGATGAGGATTTGGTGGCAAATCTGGCGAAGATGGAGCCATTTGGTAATGGTAATCCCGAGCCTGTCGTAAAAATCACTACAGCTATTGTGCTGAGCGTGCGGCGAATGGGTGCGGATGGACAACACGTTAAATTAGCACTGCGTGATAAAAACGGCAAAGTGTTGCAAATGCTAGCGTTTAACGCTCCAGAGGAGTTTTTCCGCAAGCCAGGCGACGAGGTTTCAGCATGGTTCCAGCCAACCATAAACGAATGGCAGGGGGCGCGGACGGTGGAGGGGCGGTTGCTACACGTGCAGTATTTATCTATCTAGATCTTCTATATAGTTCGTGTTGTCTTTTTCGCTTTTGGATTTCTTCTATAAATTTTTGCTTAGACCTATCGGGGTTAAATTGTGGTATCAACCCAACTAACGCGTCTGTTATGTCAACAAACGACTTTACACTGTCGGGTCTGTTTGTAGAGGCTCGTAGTCTTGAGGGGTCTGACGGATCTAGTTGTAATGTTAACAACGTTGTATGACCATAGTACTGTTCCGGATTATTTTCCAGATCGAGGTCTAGTCTAATTATATCGGGAAAGTGTATAGCAGTTAAAGCATTAGGACCGTAGCCAACTGGGATTTTGGGTATTTGACCTTCCTCGTTTTCTCCGGGAGCCCAAAATGTTGGTTGGTTGTAGTATTCTTTTCCATCATCATCTACGCGGCAGGTTGATAGTGGGTAGTTACATTCTTCCTGGTGGGTAATTCTACCCCCGTCAATTATATACCAGTAAAGCCATAAGGCATAAAGACGAGGATCTAAAGGAATTGCTCTCGTTGTTTTAAGAAAACTTATTCGTTCTTTTCTTTGTCTCTCTGGATCATGTTGCTGCAAAGACCTGCACACCTCGCGCAGAACTCTACCTGAGACATCTCTATCTGAGGCGTGTTCAGTGCTGTCGGGTGTTCTTATTTGTTGTGTGGATGTTTCTCTCCTAGGACCTCTTCCAAACATAATTTGTATTGTATCATAAAACATGGATTTTTCAAAATCTCCACACCAACTCCACCACCTCTGCAACATAACATAAAGCATAAAGTTTGCACAAAAATAAGGTAGTCTCTAAGCTTATTCCTAGGAACTAGCTAACGATAAGAAAGTACTGCCTTGCGGCATATTATGCGGGTAAAGATGTAGAAAAAGCAAGAGGCAATGCTATGCGGGAACTTATTCTCGAACGAAGAAGTGTCGCTCAAGCCGCTAGAAGATACGGCAAGCATCGAACAACTATCTGGCGCTGGAAGAGGAACTTAATCGATTCATAGATTGCTATAACTATTGATAGAATCCACCTAGGAATAAACTTGCAAACTCCTTATGAGATGTTGCAAGGGTGGGGAGATTTGCACGCAGGCAGCAGGTGGCTTTACGGCCCACTTGACTTTTTTAAACTAGTATGTCAGAATGAATGTATGTTTGATATATTTAGAAACAAACCACACAATTCATCTCCTACACCGAGAGGCGCGGAAGGTCAGTCTCCCGTTACCGAGCATGAAAAGCCGCCATTAGACTATAGTCGTATTACCAGCGAACTAACCCGCGCCACTAGATTACTTGATGAAGACAGAGCGGAGCGCATCGCTGAGGAACAAGAATACCAGCGAGAACGCGCAGAAGTAATTCGTCGCCGTACTGAATTCCTAAAAAAGACAGAATCCGTCCCAGCCCCCCCAAATTATATGCATTGTGGCTATATGCCCGCATGGCAAAGGGTGGCAAAATCACCCATCCTCGTGACTGGGATTTTCCACAATCGCATATCGAAAAAGGCGATTCAATAACACAAAAAGTACTTGCAACCATAGGTCCAAACGGACCAACCTTTGAAAACCGTACTATATCCCACTATGATCAAACTTCTATAGTATGGATTCCTACGAAAGGTAGCGATAATCATAAAACCCCGTATACAATCCCGACTGGATACGGAGCAAATTCTATGAAAATCCTCTATCTTCCAGATCTTGTAAAGATTAGTACGCGTGCCACATCTGGAGATAGGCGACCCGGACGGGAATATGGACACTCTACTTTATTGACGTTACAGTTAGACGACACCTCTCCAACAGGATTCCATGCAACAACCAACCAACCGTATGTTGTCGAATCGTATATTGACACTACTGATCTAATAATGGGAGTTGTCGGGGATTTCGATCCTGAAATTATGCGTAGCAATATACAACAACTGCAGCGCAAAAATACTGACGATGGCTGGTCAGAGCTGTTATCTTGTTAGAGCTGTTCAATATGCAGCAACCGCCCCTCAACCGCCCGCACCCCTGCCACTCGTTGACAGTTGGCTGAAACCACGCTACCACCTCGTCGCCTGGCTGGCGGAAGAATCCTTCTGGTGCGTTGAACGCCAGCATCTGCAGAGCTTTGCCGTTTTGATCGCGCAGCATCAGCTTGACGTGCTGCCCATCCGCGCCCATCCGCCGCGTACTTAACACGGCTGCCGCTAATAGAGAAAACTCTACGGCAGAGCTTCGTTTATACAATCCAACTGGTACGCGCAAAACAAGCCTTGACGGGTATTGCGATGAACTTTTTCCTGGGTGAAGGTAGAAGAGCTTATGAAGTATGATAAGGCATCGTCTGTGCCAAAGCCTGGGGATGTCGGTTTGGAATTTCTGTCGCAAAATGACCCAGATAGTATCGAAGCGATTGCTGGTTTATCGGATGGTGCGGCAGGTGAATTTAAGCGGCCAGAAAGTGGTTGGATTCAGCAATTCTTAGTTGATCCGGCTGGGTTGAGGCGTGATGGTTTTGAGGGTGATTTGCGAGTGGCGGCACCGAACGTAGAACGTAGGGTTGATATTCTTGTGCCAGATGGGAGTCATTTGAATGATTGGCGCGATGTTGCCATGATTGTTGGACGCTTACGGTCTGTGCCTGGCTTGACGGCTGACGTAAGCCAGTGGAATGTGCTGAATCATACACACAACAGTATGAATCAGCCGCCAGCTTTAGCATCGGTCTATGCGGCTAAGCTATCTTAGTTATTTTAGCAGCTTGGTTATTAATTTAACGCTGAATTGCGGATTAATAGTTGCAAAATAGCCTACTCATCTGTTATAATGGCAAAAGTATGGTTCAAGTTACACGTAGAGATCAGAAAGAGGCGAACGAGAATATTATTCGTCGTTTCAACCGTAGGGTTTTACAGAGCGGTGTCCTTGCGCGGGCAAAGTCGGTGATGCGGTTTGCGAAGCCTATTTCTAAGGCTGAGCGCCGTAAGAAAGCGATTATTCGCCGCGAGCGCCGAGCTGAAAAAACAGCCAGGATGCGTTTAGGAGCGGCGCGTTAATGCCGGCGCTGAAAGCGCGTATTGCTGAGGAAATGAAAGCCGCTCTTCTAGGGCGGCATCGTTTTCGAGGCGATGTATTGCGTAATTTGAAGGCGGCAATCCTTAACGAGGAAGTGGCTTTAGGCAAGCGCGATGAAGGTCTAAATGATGCAGAAGTCGAGAAGGTAGTTGCCCGCGAAGTTAAAAAACGCAAGGAAAGCGCCGAGTTATATCGGGCAAATGGCCGGGCAGAATTGGCTGAGCCAGAGGAGAAAGAGGCGGTAATTTTACAGGAATTTTTACCTAAGCAGTTGAGCGAGGACGAAATTCGGGCAATGGTCGAGGCAGCGGTCGCCGATCTGGGCGCGACGATGCAGCAAATGGGCCAGGTGATTGGCGCAGTGAAGACTAAAGCCGGCAATGCGGCTGATGGCGCCTTGATTGCGAAAATTACCAAAGAAACATTAGCAAAACAATAACAACACAGAAAAAGGAGCGAAGGATGATCTTATTATTTGGGCCGCCGGGGGCTGGTAAAAGTATGCAGGGGCAGATGTTGGCGGCGCGCCAGGGCTGGAAATGGCTATCAACCGGCGAGATGCTGCGCCGCAGTAATGATCCGGCGGTGATTGATATTTTGCGTTCAGGCGAATTGGCTAGTAACGAGCTAATTTATCAGGTGTTTGAGCAGGCGGTGCAGGACGCGCGCGATAAAAAATATTCAAACATTATCGTTGACGGTTTTCCGCGGACGAAGGAACAGGCGGCATGGCTGGATGATTACATGGCGCGGATGAATGAGAAAATTGATACGGTGATTTCACTGGAAGTACCAGAGGCGGAGATTATGCGGCGGCTAGAAAAGCGCGGACGTTTGGAGGATACACCAGAGGCGATTGCCCGGCGGATGACGATTTATCGGCAAAAAATGTATCCAGTGCTGGGGATTTTTGCTGAGGCAGGGGTACGGATTGTCCATCTGGATGGCGTCGGTACGGCTGGCGAAGTGCATGATCGGATTTATGAAGAGGCGGCGTACGCATGCCAACTTTAATTACTGGCGAAAAAACGCCGCAGCAAATGAAAGATATGCGCGAATGCGGGCGGATGTTAGCGACGATTTATGACGAATTGCGCCGGAAGGTAACGGCTGGCATGAGCGAGCTGGACGCCAATGACTTTGTGGCTGGGCGAATTAAGGATTTCGGCGCGGAAGCAACGTATTTGACGGATGAGGTGAAATTCCCGGGGGTGATTTGCGTGTCGACTAATGAGCAATTGGTGCACTCATTTCCGACAGATTATGTGTTTGAGAAGGGCGACGTGGTGAGTTTTGATCTGGTAATCGGCTACCACGGAATGAAAACGGATAGCGCCTTTACTATGGTGGTTGACGAAGAGCCGCGCGGCGCTAAAAAGCATTTGCTGCACGCGACGGAGCAGAGTTTATATGCCGGAATTGATGCAATTTCTGGCGACGGAACGCGCGTTGGCGATATCTCGGCGGGCGTGGAAGCGGTGCTTAAAAAAGCCAAATTGGGTATCATTCGCGAGCTGGTTGGCCACGGCGTAGGACTGGAGATGCACATGAGTCCAGAGGTTCCAAATTATGGCCGGCGCGATACCGGGCCAGTGCTACACGCAGGCGACACGATTGCTATTGAGCCGATGGCTAGCCTCGGCAGCGAGAAAATTGTTACCGAGGACGACGGCTGGACGATTAGCCTGAAAGACGGCAGTTTGGGCGCGCATTTTGAACATACTGTGCTAATTACCGAAACTGGCGCGGAGATTTTGACGAGGCTATGATTTACTTGCAAAAGTATAGCCATAACCTGTATAATTAAGCCTGTATGCAAGAACAATCTCGATATGCTGTAGGAATTGATGTTGGTACGAAGAACGTACGCTGCGTCATTGGTTATATTGACGCGGATGGCGATGCGCCAAAAATTGTCGGCGTAGGGACAGCGCCAAATAGCGGTATGCGAAAAGGTATAGTAACTAATCTGGCGGGCCCGGCGGAAGCGATTGATACGGCTTTGGGGGCAGCGGAACGTATGAGCGGCCACCAGGTAAAGACGGCAGTGCTGAGCGTCAATGGATCGCATTTAACAAGTATTAAAGCCGACGGGATGATTACAGTTGGTACGACTGATAATGAAGTGACGCCTGAGGATATTGTGCGCTTGGAAGACATGGCAACGACTGGCAAAATAGCGCAGAACCGGGAAATTCTGGAAATTGTAGCTCATTCTTATCGGCTGGACGGGCAGGATAATATTAAAGATCCAATCGGCATGACTGGTACGCGGCTGGAAATTAAAGCAAATGTTGTGTCAGGGCTGCTGCCGCATATTACTAATCTGCAAAAATTGGCGGAAATGGCTAAAGTTGAGGTTTCTTCGGTTGTTCCAGCAGTGCTAGCGAGTGCGCAGGCAGTATTGACAGAAAACCAGCGCGAGAATGGCGTGGCGGTATTGGATATCGGCGCGGCAACAACTGGCGTGGCGGTGTTTGAAGAGGGCGATTTGCAATATTTGTCGGTAATTCCGCTGGGCGGTCAAAATGTGACCAATGATTTGGCAATTGGACTAAGAACTGATCCGGAGATTGCCGAGTCGGTAAAATTGGCGCATGCGCGGTTTGGCGGGAAGAAATTGGGTAAAGTGGAAACTAAGTACGAGAAAAAAACATACTCGTTTGAGCAGAGCGAGATTGATGAAATTGTCGGCGCGAGGTATGAGGAAATATTTGAGGCGGTAGCTAAGGAATTGAAAAAAGCAGGTCGAGCTGGCAAGCTGCCGAGTGGTGCGGTTTTGACTGGCGGCGGTGCTAATACGAAGGGTCTGGTTGATTTCACTAAGGAACAGCTGGGCGTGGCAGCCAGGCTAGGCAAGCCGTCCGAGTACGGCGGTGCTAGTAATGAAATAAAAGGACCGGAATTTTCGGCGGCAGCTGGACTGATGCTGATCGATGCGGCGAGCGATGCTTCGTATGCGAAATCACCGCAGAATGCTAAAAAAGCAGCGGAAAAAGCAGGCGGATTTTTAAGAGGTATTTTTGCTAAGTTTAAGTAAGTTGTTTGATATATCAGTTGAAAAAATGCTATACTGATGTAAGAATTAGAGAGAGGGAAATAGATGCCGCAAGTACAACCAAGTGAAGTTCAAACATTTGCCAGTATTAAAGTCGTTGGGATCGGCGGTGCTGGCGGTTCTGCTATAAACCGGATGAAAGATGCGGGATTGACCGGCGTGCAATTTATCGCCATGAATACCGACGCTCAGGCGCTGCACAATTCGAAGGCTGACGTTAAGATTCATCTGGGATATAATACAACGAATGGTTTGGGGGCTGGTGCTGATCCGACAGTTGGCGAGGCGGCAGCTAACGAATCGCGCGAGGAGATTAAGAAAGCGCTTGAGGGCGCGGATATGGTGTTTGTAACAATTGGCGCTGGCGGCGGCACTGGTTCTGGTGCTGGCCATGTGGTGGCAGAAGTGGCGCGCGAACTGGGGATTTTGGTAGTTGGTGTGGCGACGCGGCCGTTTAGCTTTGAGGGTGAGAAGCGGCGGATTAACGCTGATTGGGCGATTTCGCGGCTTGGACGTCAGGTTGATACCTTAATTACTATTCCAAATGATCGCTTGTTGCAGACAATCGATCGGCGAACGCCACTGCTGGAAACGTTTAAGATTGCTGATGACGTGCTGCGCCAAGGTGTGCAGGGAATATCGGAGTTGATTACCGAACATGGTTTGATTAACCTTGACTTTGCTGACGTAAAAGCGATTATGAGCAAGGCTGGTTCAGCGTTGATGGGTATTGGACGGGCGAGCGGCGACGACCGGGCA
This sequence comes from uncultured Candidatus Saccharibacteria bacterium, assembly GCA_963553885.1. Taxonomy (GTDB): domain Bacteria; phylum Patescibacteriota; class Saccharimonadia; order Saccharimonadales; family Saccharimonadaceae; genus Nanosynbacter. Next base: position 16,953 of record CAUVOY010000011.1, on the reverse strand, counting down.
GTTCAAGCAGCCCAGCAAGCTATCGAAAGCCCGCTAATTGAGGTGTCGATTGACGGTGCAAAGGGCGTACTGTTTAACGTTACTGGCGGCTACGATATGAGCATGGCGGAGATTCAGGAGGCGGCTGAGATTATTACCGGAGCGGTCAGTCCAAGCGCTAATATTATTTTTGGCGCAACGCTGAAGCCGGAGATGGAAGATGAGTTGGTAATCACGGTGATTGCTACGGGTTTTGATAGCGAATCGTTCCAGCAAGAGGAAGAAGTTCTAAGTGTGAGCAATCCTGCGCCGCAGCCAGTGCCTGAAGTTGACGAAAACGTAGTTAAAGACATTGATTTGGAACTTGACAGAGAAAAAGCCGCGGAGGAGTTTGCTGCTGATAATGAAGTAAGTATGTGGGATGCTATGCCGGATCCGGACAGCGTTTCAAACGAGGAAGATGATGATACGCCAGCATTTTTGCGGCGGCGTAAGAAGAACGAGGACTAAATATGGCGAGTTTTAATATCGGAGACAGCCGCGTGATTGAGTCGCGTGAAGTCTCTGACGGCGTGGCGATTCGCCGCCGCCGCGAGACGCCAGATGGACGGCGTTTTACTACGTATGAACGCGTGGAGAAGCCAAACTTAATCGTGACTAAGAAAAATGGCAGCCGCGAACTATTTGATAGAGTCAAGTTAGCGCATGCGGTACGCCAGTCGGTCGGCAAATTCCTTAAATCTGACGAGGAAGTCGAGTCGATTATCACGGCGGTTGAAGATAAACTGTATGCGCTGGGCGCCTCAGAAGTGCCGTCGCGGCAGATCGGCGAGTTCGTACTGGATGAATTAGCGAAGCGCAACGAAGTGGCGTACGTACGTTTTGCCAGCGTGTTTCAGAAGTTTGAAACGCTGGATGATTTCGTCAAAATATTGGAACAGCGCCGCCAGAAAGGGCAGGAATCATGCGAGTAGTTGTCGTGTATCGGACAGAAAGCGATTATGCGCGTAAAGTTATGGATTTTTTACATGACTTTAATCGGCAGACGGGGCACACGATTGAGGAAATTGACCCAGATTCGGCTGAGGGCAGTGATTTTTGCCGGACGTACGATATCGTTGAGTACCCAACGATTATCGCGCTGAGTGCTGATAGCCAGATGCAAAATATGTGGCGCGGGCTGCCGCTGCCGACGATTAGCGAGGTAAGTTTTTATGTTTGAAAAGTTGCGTAAGCGACTGGGTAAAGAATCAAAGCGCCAGCAATTGGCGGCGCTATTGATGCTGGTTGGTAGTGGCTTGGGCTTGTTGGCTTCGTTCGTATTATCAATTGAATCGCTGACGCTTGCCAGAAATTCGCATGCCGTGCTGAACTGCGATTTGAACGCGACGATGAGCTGTTCGGCAGTGGCGAACCATTGGTCGGCGGCGCTACTGGGTTTTCCTAATAGTTTTATTGGTATGATGACGCTGCCGGTGATGGTGACAATTGCGGTGGCGCTGCTAGCGGGCGCGAAGTTCCCGAAGTGGTTTATGTGGGGCGCGCAGCTTGGCGCGGTGGCGGGCTTGCTGTTTGCTGGTTGGATGTTTTATATGAGTTATGTTGAGATTGGCGCGTTGTGTCCGTGGTGCTTGACACTGGACGCAGGTATGCTGCTAATTTTTTACGGACTAACCAGGCATAATATTTTGAACAAAATAATTGAACACCGCGGGTTGCGCCGGTTTGTTGACCAGGGCTACGATACGCTAGTGTTGGCCTCGGTGGCGTCGCTGATAATTATGGCGATTTTAGCAAAGTTTGGCAGCCAAATTATATAGTCCAAACAATTGAGTCCTTATATTGCTTATGCTAAAATGATATAAAGTATAAGCTGCTTTCGTTTTGTGCGGTGAGCGGGGTTATGTAAAAGTGAAGAGCAAGAACGAGCAATTTGGGCTGAGAATACGACGCAAACGGACGGCTTTAGTGTATACTGCGGTTTGCTTGTTAGTGCTGGGGATTGGTGCTGTCGTGGCGGTGCGGTGGTTAACTCGCCCGACTGAGGCTCTAATGCCGACAGCGTCATCGGGGCAAGTAAAGGTTGATCAAGCGAATTATCGTCTATATCGATCGTCGGATACCGCCGCTCCTGGCGCCCCGTTGGCGGCTGATAATACGATGGCAACACTGTCTCAGGCTGGCGCTAGTTTTCGTGTGCGGGTGGGGGTAGAGAACAGATCTCGTGCATTAACACAAGTCTCGACTAGCGGATGGAATCATACTTGTAGTGTTGATTCCGACATGAAGGCGCATTGCTGGGGAGAAGGAGTAAATGGGGCGCTGGGAAATGGCTCAACAAACAATAAGTATACTCCAGCAGAGATTGATATGTCGGGTGCTCTAGCGGGCAAGACGATCAAGCAGGTTTCAGTTGGCGATTGGAATACGTGTGCAATTGCTTCGGATGATAGGGTTTATTGCTGGGGCTATGGAGTTAGTTTTGGCGATCTGGGCAATGGGACATTTTCTCAATCAAATGTCCCCGTTGCCGTTTCAACATCTGGAGTTTTAGCAGGAAAGAAAATTAAGCAGGTCTCAGTTGGTTTTGAAAATGTTTGTGCTATTGATTCTGATGGAAAGGCATATTGTTGGGGGAATGGTGCATTTGGGGCTTTGGGTAATGGCTCAACTGTCCGATCAAATGTCCCCGTTGCCGTTTCAACATCTGGAGTTTTAGCAGGTAAAGTAATTAAGCAAATAAGCGTAGGACATTTTCATGCATGCGCGGTTACCTTTGATAATCAGGCTTATTGCTGGGGGAGAAACAATAAAGGGCAGCTTGGTGATGGCTCAACTGCCCAATCAAATGTCCCCGTTGCCGTTTCAACATCCGGAGTCCTGGCGGGTAAGACGATTAAGCAGGTGACTGCATCATATTTTCATACCTGTGCTATCGCGTCTGACAAAGAGGCATATTGTTGGGGTGACAACACGGATGGGCAGCTTGGTGATGGCTCAACCGCCCAATCAAATGTCCCCGTTGCCGTATTGCCGCCTCAGGGGATGACGCCGCCTCTAGGTGGTCAATTCAAGCAGATTTCGGCAGAGGGTGGTAATCGTACTTGTGCTATTGCTTATGGTGATGATGCATATTGTTGGGGGGAAGGCAGGTATGGTGGGCTTGGTAATAATTCTACAGCTAATTCTAAAAGACCCGTTCCTGTTTTGATGTCTGGAATTTTAGCTAATAAAAGAATTAAACAGATTTCATCTGGAGTGTATCGTACATGTGTTATCGCATCGGATAATCAGATATATTGTTGGGGCAGAAATAGTCATGGACAGTTTGGAAATAATGATACCGCTGATTCTTTGATACCGAAGGCTGCTTCTAATGGAGGAAGTACAATATTAGCTAACGCCATGAAAATCCGCACTCAGTACGCTAAAAAGACTGCGGCGACGTGTCAGGCAGTAGCAGCGGCCTGGCAGGATGTGACCAATAACTCAGCTTTGGCATATTCAGCAGCTGGCCCGAATAATGGGACGGCGATTGCGGCGGCAGCGAACGATCCGGGCTTGTCGTCTACTAGCATCGGCTATAGCCACCAGTCGATAGTCCGTCCGGGTAGTGCTGCACAGTTGACTTTTACGAACGATCGCGAGATTAACGCTGGCGAGACGGGCCTGTGGGATTTAGCATTGACTGATAATGGTTTGGAGCGCAATACGAATTATTGTGTTCGTTTGGCAGCCGATACAACAGCGGCGCCAGGGACGAGTATCGACACTTATTCGTATTATCCGGAGTTTAAGACTGCTGACGGCTCGCTGGACATTCGGTTTGCGGATGCTGCTAATGCTACGTTGACTAATCCGACTACTGTATTTTCGGCAGCAATGACCAGTAAAACGGCGAATACCACGACTGCGAATTTATCTAATGATTCTTCACAGCAGCTTGAGGTGGCAAATAGCTTATCGACGACAGGCTGGAGTGTTTCATTGGCGGCAACTGGCGGTTCGACAGCTAAATGGATGCAGACTGGCGGTACGGCAAACTATGACTTTAATAATAGTAGTGCTAATCAAGGGCAGTTGTCGGTTGATTTATCGTCAAGTGCCTTTACAGCGTCTGGTTCGACGCCGCTGGGGCAGGCCTGTACGACGGCTGGCTTATCGTATGGTGCGGGCGGCGCGTTTGTAGCTGGCACGGCGTCGGCTAATGCGATTACGCTGGCGACTGCCTCGAGCAGTAGTGGTTTGACTTGCTTGTTTAAATTGCAGAATATCTCCTTAAAGCAGACTATTCCGGCGTATCAGAAACCAGGCACGTATACGTTGCCAGTAACAGTAACGGTGGTAGCGCAATGATGAGGATGAAAAATATAATGAGAGCTGGTGCGGTAGTTGTTGTATTTTTAACACCAATAATTGGCGTGGTTTTTAGTAGCAAAGTTGCCCTAGCGACAACTTCAGCAGATTCAACTTTTTCACAGTTAATTCGTGAAATAGACTGTTCGCATACGGTTTATAGTAGGGCGGTTGGGCAAATGAACGATGTGGAATGCGACGTTTTTGCGCCAAAATACGATCATTCGGTGATTAAAGATAATGGCTATCCAGTGATTTACGGCGTGTATGATGCGGTACATACGGTTATTGATCCGGTGACGGGTGCGCATAAGCTGGCGATTGAGTTTGCCGGCAGGGTGTTTGTCTTGGGAGTTGATCCAGAATTGACGGTTAACGGTAATGCTTGGGTGCTTGATTTGTCGAATTGGCCGAATACGCATCCTGGCGATACGACGCTGGTGATAGAACGCGGCAAAACGTACCTTGGCGAGATCGCTTCCTCGACTCAAGCCTACGGCTCGGCTTTGCAAATTAATCACGCGGTGCCTTTTACAGTTACTATTCCGCCGAGAATCTTGCCGTCGATGCCGCCAGTAATTCCACCAGCACCAGCAGTTCCAGTTGTTTCGGCGGCCACTACAGATGTAAAACCTGATAAAGATTTGGCTAATACTGGCGCAAACATGTGGCTTATGGTGATGGCGGCGCTGGGAATGATTATTATTGCGTTCATACTGCTGATATGTAACAGACGAGGAGGCAGTCATGAGCCGTAGTAAATTAGCGGATGTTCGGAGGTGCGAAGGAGGGTAGATAGTAGCACTGTAATGGACAACGAAGTAACGAAAATAACGTAAAAGAAAGGATACGATATGAAAAAACTAATAGCAAACGTAGCTTTGGCAGTCGGTGTAGCTGGCGTAGTCGGTTTGGCGGGTACAGCGGTTTACGCGGCGACTACAGCGACGTCAGAATTGAGTCAGACGATTAATGCCGGCGTACTCAGCACCGACATTCGTGATACTGGCGATAGCGTAGTAACAAACCCAACATTTGCCATGAATGCGACTACGGCGTCGACTTCTGCCCAGACGACGACTGGTACATTTGGTGCTAATGATAAGCGCATCGCTGTCGATAACCCTGGCGGCGCTAATAATGGCTGGACGCTGACACTGAATGCAACAACTCCTGGTACGGGAAAGTGGACGAGCGGCAGCAATACGTACCAGTATAATGGTAATGCTACAACTGGCCAGTTGACGGTTAATCCAGCTGCCGGAACGCTGACATCGATGATTGGTGCTTCCACGGGTATCACGCTGGGTTCGCAAGCAGCATTTTCTGGTACTTCTCCAGTGACGTTGATTAGCGCGGCGGCTGGTTCTGATGATGTTTGGCGCGGTTATGTGACCGGTGTCGGTTTGAGCCAAGCTATTCCAGCTGGACAGGCAACAGGTACTTATACTTTGCCGATGACCCAGACTGTGGCCGCTATCTAAGATCTGGCGCAGTTATATTCAGTGAAAATCGGGCGTTCTTTCGGGCGTCTGATTTTCATTTATGAGGATTATTTATTTTTGGGAGGATTGGCGGGGTAGCGGTATAGCCATGAGCGTCTTGGCTTGCTATAATAAACGGTATGATTTTGATGAGGAAAATACGGGGTATAGTTTCATGCTGGCGCAGACTAGCGATAATGGCGGTTGCGGCAGGTGTTTTATGGCCGTCGTCGGCTTTGGCGGCAGGAATTGGCAGCCGTCCAGCGAATCCCGATCCGAACAATCCGCGGACGCAGTCGATTTTTATTTATCAATTGAATCGTGGCGCTAGCAAAACCGATCAATTGACGATTACTAACGGGCTGGCCGAGCAGGCGAATATTGAGGTGTATGCTGTCGATGGCACGGTCACGGCGACTGGCGATATGACATGCAAGCAGCAGGTCGAGGAAAAGAAAGATGCTGGCAATTGGGTAAAACTAGCGAAAAGCGAGGTGGCTTTGGCGCCCGGCGCATCGACGAACGTTGATTTCGCAGTTACCGCGCCTGATAAGGCTGATGTCGGCGAGCATAACGCCTGTTTGGTGATCCAGCGCAAAGCCGATCCAGCCGCTACTAAGAAAGGCGGTATCCAGCTGCAAACGCGCCAAGCGGTGCGTATGGCGATTACTATTCCTGGCAATATTCACCGTGATGTGACAATTGATAAATTCGCCGTCGATAATAACGGCAAGCAGCTATATAACATTGCTATTAAAAATTCTGGCAACGTTTCGGCTGATGTTGATGTCAAGTTAGTAGTCAGGGATATGCTGGGTAATGTTGTTTATCGAAATGGCGGCGAGTATGCGGCAATTGCCGAGCAAATCCGCCAGTTCCGCTACGAGAGTAATTTGCAGCCGTTCTGGGGCGGCAAGTACCGCGCTGAGCTTTCAATTGCTTACAATAAAAAGGCCGGCGAATGGGGTGTTAGTAAAAATTCAGCTGATTTAACGACGAAAACAGTTGAACCAATAGAGTTATTTTTCTGGCCGGCACCTGCTGCTTGGGCGATTATCATTGGAGCGATTGCTGTAGTTATTGCGGCGGTTTGGCGGGTGATTATCCTCGTGAAAAAGCGCCGGAAGCGATGATTTTGCTAGCCGCTATTGATATGCCATAATAGTGGTATGAAGAAAAATTTTCTTGTTAGAGCGTTCTTTGGTGTTACCATTGCGGCGCTCGGCGGGGTTCTGTTACTAAAGAACCTCGAGATTATTAGGTTTGATAGCTGGCACTTGTTTTGGGGAACGGTTTGGGCGGTTGGTCTGGTTTTGGCGGGACTAACGACGATAATCAGCTCCCGGAAGATGTTAACGCGAGCGTGGGGTTTGCTATTGATGGCTACTGGCGTGTCGATTGGTTTGAACTCTTACGGCGTGATTGACATTAGTATTTGGAAGATATTTTGGCCAGTGGTGTTGATTGCTGTTGGTCTGATGATGGTGTTTAGTATTGGATCTGGAAGACGCAAGAAATATGAAAAATCGGCCAGTGACAGTAGTGATAATGAAAAAATTGCAATTTTTTACGGCGAAGAGTCACGAGTGAAAGGCGATTATACTGGCGGTTCAGCGACGGCGATATTTGGCGGCGTGGAGTTGGATTTGCGCCAGGCGAAAATTAAGGACGGTGCGGTAATTGATGTGTTTACGTTTTGTGGCGGCGTTGACATTAGTTTGCCGGACGACGTAATTGTCCAAAATGATGTTCGCGGTATTTTGGGCGGCAGCGAGGACAAAACAGTATCCAAATCTTCCGCTAAAAAGACGATTATACTGCGCGGCGAGTGCGTTTTGGGCGGTTTGGAAGTGAAATAAAAAATCTATCATAAGAAAAAAGCCAGTGAAAAAGTTCGCTGGCTTTTTATTTTGTGTAGTTGGTAAAATATAAAAAATGTTGTAAAACTATTGACAAATCCAGAGAGAGAGTATAATAGAAAACTACAGAGACAAAGGTTAAGCAAAGGAGTTAAATAATATATATGAGTGAATCTCTAACACCGCATAACGAACGTAAATGCCAGGTGCCACTGGTATCATTGGTAAATGAAGCTTATGGCAAAATTCTCGACCACAACAAGGGTGGCAAGCTGGGATCTCTTATAACAGGTATGATGCGTGCCGTTATAGCGGCAGAAAAGGCCGAAGCAGCGGGTAATAGTAACTTTGATAAGAATTTTCAGAATAACCTTTCGGAACAATCTAAACGGCGCGAAATGGAAGCAGATGTACAGTACTTACGGTACTCAGATACTCTTGCTGATGTGGGTGTCCGGCTAGTGAACGGGGGCGGCTCAATGGCTATAATCAGCGGACCTAAAGATGTTGCAATTGGCAGCGGTTCGCTTTATCCGGTTGTTTTGGGTAGTTCGGAGGAAGATGCTAATAAATTTATCGATTACGTGTCAGAGCTGCGACCAGACGATGATATTCAATTGGTGGCAGACGTTTTGGAAACGACCAGGCAAACGATTTACAGTGGTTGCAAATCTCTATATAGCGATGACATTACTGATGATAAAAAGAAAATCTACGATTTAATAGGGAAAGAAATCGAAAAGTTTATACGGATAGATCAAGCGGTGGTAGATAACATTAATCTAGCTGAACTTTTACCCAAACGGCTTGAGGAGTTTAAAAAGGCTGCAGCTAAACGCTCTGGCGATTCGCAAAAATATTTTGTGAAGGATTGGTTAGAGATCTATCGGCGGGAGGATGCAGTAAAGACTTATCGGCGTCTAGAGAAATATGTTGGGTATTATGCGCAGAATGTTCTGCCAGAGTATGTATTTTTAGGCGATGCTGATAGAGAAGGGTTGAAGGACTGGTCGTATATAGATGGCGGTATAGCGGACGTAGTTGTATGGAATACCGATAATATTATGCGAGTGGTTGAAGCAAACCGTTCACCTGAGGCGGTAGACTATGCATTGCGATATGCAAGTAATTTTAGGGGTGGCATGGAAAGCACGTTGAAGGATTTACTTGAACGTCCCGGAGAAGATCGCCCAGTATGCCAGCTGCCTGGTGACGAAGACTTGAGGACGTATGATTCTGTATTAAAAGAGTGTATTGATAGATTGAATAATATGGAGAATGATTTAAAGTTCAATGACATTGTGGCTGATTTCGATCAGCAGTAACTGGCAATTCCGATGAAAACGCGCTACAATTACTGCAGGGCGTTTTCGTGTGTGCTGGCTGTTGTGGCGGTGCGGCGAAATGAGCGGCTATCAACCGCGAAGCCTGCGGGAAGAAATCGGTTTTTTATCGGCTGAGATTAGACCCCGCCGCGACTCACTGCGACAAAGTGACAAGTGAGCGCTAAAAGAGTGCGTGGATGCCGGTCAACTCGGCAAAACCCACGGAAGAATCACTTCTTTTGGAATCGAGATGGTACCGTCCGTTTGAAGCACCTCCAGCGGATTCTCGAAGTCAGAAGAGGTGATTTTTGTTTGAGAGAGTTCTCGTTTGATACTAATAGGAGCTGCTCAATATGAAGGGATGTATGCGTAACAGTCGAGTGAACAATTTCGTCGTTGATCGGACACATGATTATATCATGTATGATACGACTGATTTGGTGCGTGCGATAGACTTTCCGTGTCAGGTGGCGGGGCTATCGCTGAAAGCCGATGAATTTCATTTGTCATTATTTGCGGTGCGTGAGGAGTACGGGCTCGATGAGGCTGGTCATGGGCGGCTGGAACAGGTGTCGTGTCAAGCTGGTGCAGTAATGACTACAGAGCCAGAATTGACCGGTGATTTTCTCAAGCTAAAGGATGATACGACTGACTGTGAAACGATTATCGCGCTTACTCGATGGGATGAACTAGAGACTTGGCGTGATGCAATTCGTGAACTAATCCCACGGGCGGAGTTTATTATTCCACATATAACACTCTATACAAATCAGAAGGGTGCGCTTGGGTATAGTGATCGGCATAGGGATCGAGTGCGGGCGCTGGATGATGCAGCAGTGATGACACTGAGAAATATATTATTAAGGAGTAGAGTATGACTGACCAACAACAAGAATGGCTTGATTTTGCAAAAAGTGTGGCACGAGAAGCGGGCGACATTATGCAAAAATATTTTGGTAAAAAACCAGATACTCAACTCAAAGCGGATGATACAATTGTGACAGTTGCTGATAAGAAAATTAACCAACTTGTTATCAATAAAGTCATGGAGAAATACCCTGACCACGATATTGACGGTGAAGAGGCGAGCCAGCGCCATGGTTCAAAATATGTTTGGGTATGCGATCCAATTGGCGGAACAGCGTCGTTTGCAATGGAATTGTCAATATCAGTATTTTCTATGATCAGGATATCCGCGAAGCCATTGCTAGTAATGGTGTGGTGTATGAGGAGCTAGTGAAAGCGATGAAGGAGTTAGAGGAGAATGTTAATAAGCAAGGTTGATAAACTAAGGAGATTAAAATGATTTATGCATTTATTGATGCGCAAAACGTCTATAAAGGCGTACAGAGTGATGGTTGGTTACTGGATTGGCGCAAGTTCCGCGTGTATTTGCGCGATAAGTATCGGGTAGAGAAAGCATTTATTTTTATCGGATACATGTCGCAGTATCAGGATTTATATTCATTGCTACAAGAAAGCGATTATATTTTGGTATTTAAGCCGGTTGTAGTGTACGGTGCTGGCGAGGTCAAGGGTAATGTCGATGCTGAGTTAATTGTCGAGTGTTGGCGACGAGAGAAGGAATACTCGCAGGCAATTATTATTACTGGCGACGGAGATTTTACGCCGTTGGTAAAAATATTGCAGGATAAGGATAAGTTTATGCGCGTTATCGCGCCGAATAGGAAGTATGCCTCAAGCTTGCTCAGAAAGGCGGTCGGTAGCCATATTACCTTTATGCAGGAGATTTCGCAAAAAGTTAAGCGCAGAAAGGGGCTAAAAAGATGAAAAGACCCCGCAGGGACAAACCACGGCGAGGGATTTTCAATATTGAATACTCTCATTATATAGAATATGACGATAAAAAACAAGGAGGAAATCAATGAAATTCAAACACGGAACACGCCGCCGGGCGGCAGAATATGAAAAAGACTGGGTGCAGCGCTGGAAGGATGACGATACATTCAATAAATCGGTTGAAAATCGGCCAGCTAATAATTCCTGGGTGTTTTATGATGGGCCGCCATTTTTGACTGGCACGCCGCATCATGGGCATTTGTTGGTGAGCACCGTTAAGGACACGATGGGTCGCTTCCATACCATGAAGGGCCAGCGAGTTGAGCGCCGCTGGGGCTGGGATTGTCATGGGCTGCCAGCTGAGGTGTACGTTGAGAAAACACTGGGTATTGCTAACAAAAAAGAGATCGGCACGAAGATTAGCGTTTCAGATTATGTAAAAGAGTGTCGTGCGGCCATGGTGAAGACGGGAACCGAGTGGGAAGATACGATTGAGCGAATCGGCCGCTGGGTTGAGTTTAAGGGTGCTTATAAAACCATGGACAATAATTACATGGAATCGGTTTGGTGGGCGTTTAAGAAGCTATATGAGGAAGGCAAGATTTACGAGGGCGAAAAAATATTAATTTATTGTACTAAGGATGCCACGCCAATTTCCAAAAGCGAGGTGGCGATGGAAAACAGCTACCAGATGGACACCGACCCAAGCTTGTTTGTCTATTTTAAGCTGGAAGACGAAGATGAATATTTGCTTGCCTGGACGACGACGCCGTGGACTCTGCCGGCGAATATGGCGGTGGCGGTCAACCGGGATGTTGATTATTCATTGGTGGCGTACGGCGATAAGAAATTCTATATAGCAAGTGATGCTATCGAAAGAGTTATGACCGATGAAAAACATCAGTCGCTTGAATATTCGATTGTCAAAACGATAAAAGGCTCGGAATTGGTGGGCAAGCGATTTGAGCCGCTGTTTGAAAATCGCGGGCCGAACGCTCATAAAGTGTTGCATGCTGATTTCGTGACGACCGATGACGGTACAGGACTTGTGCACATTGCGCCGGCTTATGGCGAAGACGATTATGAACTATGCCGCAAGCATGACGTGCCAGTGTTGTCGTTGGTGGATGGTGATGGCAACTATACTGAGGGCAGATGGCTCGGTCGTAATATCTGGGAGGTCAATAAAGAGATTGCCAAGACATTGTTGGAGGAAGGTCGAGCGCTGAAAATTGACTATATTCGCCACGAATATCCGCATTGTCACCGCTGTGGCACGAAGCTGATGTATCGAGCGCATCCGAGCTGGTTCATGGATATCCAAAGCCAGAAAAAGGAAATGCTGGAGGCAAATGAACAGACTCATTGGACGCCAGATAATCTGCGGACGGGGCGATTCCACAATATTATTGAGCAGGCGCCAGATTGGAATCTGAGCCGTGATCGCTATTGGGCAACGCCGATTCCAGTGTGGAAAGGCGTCAAGAATGACGGCACGGAAGTTGTCAAAGTGATTGGTAGCTTTGCGGAATTTGAAGAGCTGACGGGGCGTAGGCTGGATGATTATCATTTGCCGCAAGTGATGGACGTGACGTTTGAGTGCGATGGTGTGGAAATGCGGCATATCGGTAAGGTGCTCGACTGCTGGTTTGAATCTGGCTCAATGCCGTTTGCTCAGTTCCATTATCCGTTTGAGAATAAAGAAAAATTTGAAGCAAGTTTTCCAGCCGATTTTATCATTGAAGCGATTGATCAGACCCGTGGTTGGTTTTATAGTTTGACAGCGGTCAATGTGGCGTTATTCGGTAAGTCTCCGTGGAAGAATTTGATTTGTACCGGGTTTATCAACGCAGCAGATGGCAAAAAGATGAGTAAGAAGCTAAAAAACTACACCGATCCGATGGAATTAATGGATAAAACGTCGGCTGATAGTTTCCGTTTTCTCATGCTATCTAGTCCGCTGACAAATGGCGAGAATTTTGCACTAGCGGATAAGGATGTCATGGATGTGGCGCGCAAGCTCAGTATGATCTGGAACATGTATGATTTCTTCACTATGTATGCGGAAGTTGATGGTTGGGAATTTGACGGCGAGCTGAAAGATCCGCTCGGTGAGTTGACTAACCCACTGGATATTTGGATTGTTAGCCGCTTACATCAATTAGTGGCGGATGTTGAAAAGGGCCTTGGTAATTACAATTTGCAAGACGCCACCAAGCCGATTTTGCCATTCCTCGACGACGCGTCCAACTGGTATGTGCGCCGCAGCCGCCGCCGCTTCTGGAGATCTGAGGACGACGCGGATAAGAATGATGCGTATAAAACACTTCACTACGTATTAGTGCGATTAAGCTATTTGCTTGCGCCGTTTACGCCATTCTTAGCAGAGGAACTGTATCATAATCTAACGGGCGACAATGAGTCAGTTCACTTGAAAGATTGGTTGTCGGCAGGCACGGTGAATGAGCTGATTATTGACGAAATGGCGCGTGTGCGTGAATACATCAATGAAGGTTTGAGTTTGCGCGCTAAGGATGGGCTAAAAGTGCGTCAACCGCTCGCGTGCGTTACGGTTCCCGAGAAAGGTAAGACGTTTGATTTTACGCCGATTTTACTGGAAGAATTGAACGTCAAACATGTAGTATATGGTGGCAGTGTTGCAATAGACACAGAAATTACTCCTGAACTCAAGCGTGAAGGCCTGGCGCGCGAAATTATTCGCCACGTTCAAAGCGCGCGCAAGAAAGCTGGCTTGAGCGTTGACGACCGCATCACATTACAGCTAGAGACTGAGGACATCGAGTTGCAGCAGGCGATTGATGAATGTGCGACGGCAATTACTACAGAGACTCTTGCTACATTTGGCGAAACAGACAAAAATTTATCTACTGTAAAAATTGAGGGCGTCGAGCTATCTATCTGTATGGCGAAACGATAATTAAGGGCGCATAGGAGGGGATAGATAACGAGAAGTGAAAGCATAGCGCTCTTATCTTTTCGGATAGCTTTTAACACGCTAGAATATAATAGTGAATATTTTCGTGTTTTTGCATCAGCTGATATTTTTTGCTCGTACAGGCGGTAGCGATTCGTCATCGGGCGGCGGAGGTGGTGCCCTTGTTATCCTTGCTGGCTCTGTCGGTATAGCTGTAACGGTTCCTAACATATTCTTGATATATAAGTGGACGCGTTCTATAGTTGCTGCGTATAGTATAGGCACTATTGTCGGTCTAGCGTTGACTCCGATAGCATTTGCCATAAAACTGCATCCAAATTTGATCATTGGGTACGTAATGGGTGTTATTGGATGCCCGATTTGCTTGATCTGCCAGGATATACAATCGAAACGTTTTGAGGCGGAAGATCGGCGCAAACATCAGAGGATACAGCAACTTATTAGTCAAGCTGCGGTTGGCGATATACTATGGAATGAGCAGCAGATTATTGAACAGGCAACCATGACATTTAATCGATTCCAGTATGACTGGGAAAAGATGGATTTGCCGTCCATTCAACGGTACACAACGCCGAACTATGCGCGCCATATTAGTCTTATGCTGCGCGCGATGGAGCAAATGGGACGGGTGAATATGATGAAAGATGTTGTAGTTCATAGTGCTATCATCGTGGAAGTTGTTGATAATCCCGGTACGAAACGCGATCGGGTGAGCATAGAATTTTCGGCTCAGGCGAATGATTTATTGGTTGAGAAGGCAACAGGACGGGTGCTTACTTCTACAAATGAACCATTTGTAGAACAGTGGAATTTTGTGCATGGCGGTAGTCTATGGATGCTTGATGGCATTAATCGACGGACGAGCGGCTCAAATCATTCCATAACTGCGCTGCGCAAGTTTGCTACACAAAATAATATGTATTTTAGTTCAGGGTTGGGAAATGTATTGCTCCCGGTGAAGGGTCGACTGTTTAAGCGTAGTTTTTTTATAGATGGCGAGATAAATAATCATATTATTGGTTTTTGGTCTAGTGATTTACTAGTGCAGCTATATGTATATAGAGTTGCGCGTAGTGATGGATATAAAAATTATCTCATTGGTCAAGTGAATCTACCGGCATCGTATAATGGTATTATAATACAACGGCAAGAGCAAAAGGCTAAAGGGCTAATTAAGGCGCCGCGCGGTTATGAGAAAATCTCGTTTGAATGGCCTGATTTTAATCGGCGCTATGATGTATATGCCACGAGTAGAGATAAGGTGGCTAGCTTTGAACTGCTAAATCCAGGATTTATGGGTTGGCTGTATGACCAAAACCTGCGAGTCAATATAGAAGTAGTTGATAACGTTGTTTATTTCTATGCTGATGTTCTACCGAATGGTGATAAGTATGCGGAGATGATGACCGTTCTGCAGAAAGCATATAAAGAATTAAAAGTGTAAGGAGAAGTATGGAAATTACCAAAGCAATTATTCCGGTGGCGGGTTGGGGAACGCGTATGCTGCCGATCACCAAAGCGATCGAAAAGTGCATGCTGCCTGTTGGCAAGCGCCCGATTATTGACTATGTTGTGCAGGATTGCCTAGCGGCGGGTATTCGCGAGTTTATTTTTGTCGTGAGCGAACAAAGCTCGCAGCTTGAGGCGTATTATCGCAGCAATATTCACCTAAACGATTATCTGCGGCGCAAGGGCAAAGAAGATATGTTGCCGCTTATTGCGCCGCTCAAAGCTAATATGCATTTTGTGACGCAGCCGAGCTACGGAAAGTATGGTACGGCGGTGCCAGTAGCCCTCGCAAGCGATTATATTAACATGGGTGAATCAGCGGTTGTGCTGATGGGTGATGATTTCATGTATAATCCTGATAGCTCAAGCGAAGTAGCGCGCCTTATCGCGGTATCGCCGCGGGGCGAGTACGAGCTAACTGATGCTATTACGCAGTTTGCGCAGGCTGGTGGTGTGGTAAAAGTCGTGCCGGCAGTCGGGCAGCATCTGGACGGTGGATCGCTTGATGGTTGGCTACACGCGAATAATGTTGTATGCAATTTGATAAAGCATAACCAGTAGAGTATAATCGACTATATGAATCCGCAAATACAGTCACCGCAAGCCATGGGTGTAAACCAAGGAGGGCAGCCCGTGCCGCAATCTTCGCAGATGCTAAGCTCGTACGATCAAATGCCGCTTATCGCCTGCTCTTATGTTAATAAATTTAATAACATGACGATCTTTGGCATGTCTGTCTGTGCTCTTGAGTGGACGACAGCTAATAGGATTCGTCTCATTCGTCTTGATGATGCGACCGGTCGTCCGTTGGGTGTAGAATTTGATATTGACCCATCGCAAGTGACAAAAATATCGCAGAATACCTATATGTTGACGATTGGCATTGGTGGGCGCGACGTTAGATTTGATTTCGCTCCGCGACAGGGTAAGGGTATTGTAGCGCTTGGCATGGCGCTGTTTGGCACATTAGGAGCGAGTATTGCTTTGGCAAGTCGTACAAACAAAGCGCGTCAAAACGGACTTGATTGGTGGGTGGAAGCGTTGAGAAATGCTGCGCCGTACGCTAAGGTTGTGAATGCTGCCGCTATGCAGGCTTGGATTGGTTTAGGTATAGCGGGCGTCATTATTTTTCTTGCAATTTTGGCTGGCATAGTGTCCGCACGTCTAGATGGCGCCCTTTAAAGAGCCGTTATAAACGTAAAAAGGGTGCCTATAGCAATCAGAGGCGACAATCTGCGCTCTAGGTTTGCGAACAGAGAATTAAAGTGTCGAGCAAGCCTCTTTTTGATGCGATTCGTCTAGTTCGCACTTCACTTGGTTAAGGATATCTTGTCTGTTAGCTGTCTGATCTGCTGAATCGTACTTGCCTGCTGGAGCTGAAAAATAATTCCCCTGGCTAATAATGATTCCAGAGCGCGGCCAAGAAGGGGATACATCTACGATTGTTTTTAATTGAGAATTGCGCAAGCCCTTCAAGAACTTGACGACGATAGCTTTTTCCGAACGAGACAATTTGTATCCTGTAGATTTTTGTTTGCTGTCAGTGAGTTCAATAGAATATTTGATAGATTTGCTTCTGTCTTCATCTTCAAAGGCGTGCACGCGTACTGCGAGAACTTCAGGTTGCGATCGTACACCCCTCAAAACCTTTGCAACCAAAAGCAGGCCTCGTAGACTGTAGTTAA
>CAUVOY010000010.1:0-43640 GCA_963553885.1 uncultured Candidatus Saccharibacteria bacterium | reverse complement strand
GGATATTATTTCCTAACGGCTGGCCGAGTTCTCGAGGCAAATTTAATAATACTTGATAAGTATACCACGATGTCTGGTGTATGACTAGTCCAGAATCACTGGATTTGCCGCGACCCATTGACGCCACTGAGCAGCGTCTTCGATAGGCGGTTGATAACCCACAGCTTCACCCAACTGGCTTGCCGCCAAAATACAAGCTGCGATGTAATCAGCATTAGCTTCACGATCAGACTGGATATATGCTTGGTATTGCTCAGGCGTATAGTCCATCGGTAGCGGCACGATAGTATTGTCTACTTCGCCGAAAGCCCGCATCACCCTATCGTCAAGCTGGATTATGTGGCCCAACTCATGGCAAAATGCTACCAACCCAACAACACGACGACCAGTCCTTTCATTTTCAAGGTACTCGCGCGGTATACCTAGTCGAGACGACATCCGTGCTATAAGATTCGGACTGGCAAGCGTTTCTTGCATGCCAATAACAATCATTGGAACTTTTCCGCCATCCTGCTCGCCTTCGCCACCCCTGAAATCGCCGCTATCTTCTTTAATAACAACTCGCATTTCCTCCAGTGTGCGAGCCGGAAACAGATTCAAAGCGGTTTGATACATATCAGCGATCAGCGGGCTGACATACTCTCCAAGCGCTTTAGTCATTGACTCTCGCTTCTCTCTGCGTGATATATGCGGCAACTTTTCCATAGCTGTTTAACTATACTATGGATAATATATTTTGTCAAACAACAGCACTTGTACGGATTTTGCTACAAACTGCGGATTATCTCAGATACGACTTCGGCTGAATGACGCAGCGCTGCTTGTTCGCGCTCGGTCAAAGGATAACCCGCCAGAATCTTCACGCCATCTGATGAAATGGCAGACGGTAAGCCTAGAACGACGTTGTCGAGTCCGTATTCGCCCTCAGCCAGTGAGCAAACTGGATAAATAGTGTGGGTTGAATGGCGCAGTGCCGAGACAATCTTAGAAATAACGAAACCAATAGCGAAATATGTCGATTTTTTCGTGTCAATCACGCGGTAGGCGCGGTCGCGGATTTTTTGCTCAATATTATCCACCAACTCATCAGTAAAACCTGGATACTCCCTGATTGGCACTTCGCCGGCTTGCGCCGTTTCAATGGTCGAAAACGAAGAGTCGCCGTGTTCGCCCAAGATATAGGCATCAACCGCCTTACTGTCAACATTCAACGCATCCGCCAAATACGATTTCAGCCGCGACGTATCCAGCGTCGTACCCGTACCAAACACTCTGGTTTTCGGCAATCCCGATTCTTTCAACGCCACATAGGTCAATACGTCAACCGGGTTGCTGACGACGACCAGATACGGTTTGGCACCGCCCGCCATAATGTTTCTCACGATATCGCGCATAATGTTAGCATTGACGCCAACCAATTCCAGCCGCGTCTGTCCTGGCATTTGCGGCGCTCCAGCAGTGATTACCACAATGTCGTCGGTAGCGATATCGCTATAATCGCCGGCGCGCACCTCAACATTACGGTCAAGTCCCATGGCATCGTTAATATCCGCTGCCTGGCCCCAAACCAAATCCGCGTTACGGTCAATCAGCACGATCTCCTCAACCACACTGCGCAGCGCACACGCATACGCCGCCGTTGCGCCAACCATTCCGCCGCCGCCAACAATCACCAATTTCTGTTTATTCACCAAAATCTCCTTTTGATTTTTATGATATTCGCTAATTTATTTTGGCATAAGCTGTAACGAATTGTCAAGATTTTTACTTTTTTACAAATAGTGTATAATCCGGGGTAACTAGATCGAGGTGGTCTAGAGAACATCATAATTGTCCGATGGCGGACGAAGGGAGTAATATTATGGCAAACGGTGAAAATCCTTCATGGGGAGGCAACTTGTTAGAAAAGCTTAAAAGAAGTCCGTTAGCTAGAGTAATTGGTGCAGTGGCGGTAGTTGCATCAGCTGCTGGCTTGGCAGCTGGATGCGAAAGCACTGCTGCTAGCGGAGGCTCGGGTTCGCGATCTGTCAATAATGTTATTGAACAATCAACAACTGGCAGCCCGGAGGACGGCTGGGTCGGACATTGTAACCTTGACGAAGACGGAATGGGGCGCTGCTATGTAAGCGTTTGCGATGGAAACACGCTTGTTAGTTTTGAAAGCGGTTATACAGCCAAGGATAGCAGTAGCGACACGGATAAAAAACTCATCAAAAGCGAATTTATCAGTAATTCGTTTACTCAAGATAGCGAAATACCAGACTCTAATGAATGTTTAAAACCAACATACGGATTTAAAACAACAAGAGAAGCTAATCTATTAGACGAAAGTCTGCTAATATTCAATGACTTAGATTGGAATGGCGATAGGTTTGTTATTAAAAAGCAGGATTATAGAGAGGAAGGCATCCCTACTTCTTATATAACTTGGCGCGAAAGCAAAGTAGACTAAAATAACGGCATGCAGACCTCATCATCTTGACTGTCTGCGAAACAGTAAGTCCATATCACATCATTTCCCCACCAAAAATCCCCCGGTACAATCCGGGGGATTTCATTAGGTTTGCGGCGCGAGATTACTTGTCAATCTTCGTCACAACACCAGCACCAACGGTGCGGCCGCCTTCGCGGATAGCAAAGTTCAAACCTTGCTCCATAGCGATTGGGGCGAGCAACTTAACCTTAAAGGTTACAGTGTCGCCTGGCATGACCATTTCTTTGTCAGCTGGAAGTTCAACTTCACCAGTCACATCCGTGGTGCGGAAGTAGAACTGCGGCTTGTAGCCCTTGGAGAATGGAGTGTGGCGACCGCCTTCTTCCTTCTTCAAGATGTAAACCTCAGCCTCAAACTCTGTGTGCGGCGTAATAGTGCCTGGCTTACACAGAACCTGACCGCGCTCGATGTCAGTACGTTCAATACCACGCAGCAAGACACCAGCGTTGTCGCCTGCTTGACCTTGATCAAGAGATTTCTTAAATGCCTCGATACCAGTTACCACTGATTTCTGAGTTGGCTTCAAACCAACGATTTCAACTTCGTCGTTCAATTTAACAACGCCCTGCTCGATACGACCAGTTGCCACAGTACCACGACCCTTGATTGAGAAGACATCCTCAATTGGCATCAAGAATGGCTTGTCCAGGTCACGCTTTGGCTCTGGAATGTATTCGTCCATAGCCTCGACTAGTTCCATGATGGAATCTTCGTACTTCTCATCGCCTTCCAATGCCTTAAGAGCCGAGCCCTTGATAATTGGAGCATTCTCGTCAAAGCCGTTCTTAGCAAGCAGCTCGCGAACTTCTTCTTCAATCAGCTCGACCATATCTGCGTCAGCCATGTCCATCTTGTTAAGGAAGACAACGATCTTTGGCACGCCAACCTGCTTTGCCAACAAGACGTGCTCGCGGGTTTGCGGCATTGGGCCGTCGGTTGCAGCAATCACCAAGATTGCGCCGTCAACCTGGGCAGCACCAGTGATCATATTCTTGACGTAGTCAGCGTGGCCTGGCATGTCAACATGCGCATAGTGGCGCTTTGGCGACTCGTATTCTTGGTGCGAAGCAGCGATCGTAATACCGCGCTGGCGCTCCTCCGGAGCATTGTCAATCTGATTGTACGCAACGGGTTTGTTAACTGCGCTTGGGAGGCGCTTTGCCAACACTGCGGTAATTGCAGCAGTCAGCGTCGTCTTACCGTGGTCAACGTGGCCCATTGTACCCACGTTAACGTGCGGTTTGCTTCGGTCAAATGCATCTGCCATTTGTAGAAGTTCTCCTTTATTTAATTATATTTTCACGCGGGTACAGTCCATTAAACAGACCTCACGGCGTATGCGTTTAATTATAGCGAATAACCGAATAATTGTAAATAACGGTTAGGTAATTTAGTTATAAAAATCGTTTTATATTAAGAGTTGGTCTCTTTAGTAAAAGGACATCCGCCCCTTAGAGTCATCGGATCACCATTGCCTAATGCGTAAATTTCCGCCCTCTTCCCTTCGCCCGCTTCGCTGTAGGTCACGCATGATACAAAACTTTCAGGCCAAGTACTAGTATGGCCGCCTATTTTAAACTCAATCCATCCGCTGCTGCTGTCGGGACGAGATCCTATGCAAGCTGGATCATTAGCAGAAACAAGGTTCTCACTAGTTACAGGTATAGGAGATACTGTTTGATCTGGCGAATTGAAACGAAACAAATCATCTCCCACGCAAGCTGTCAGAGTTCCATCAACCACGGCGAAGCCGATACTTGGGTCAGTATTGGTGTCTGCTGTAGCTTCAACTTTTTCCCATTTGCCATTATCATTATCGTAGCTCACACCCGGCGCCGCCTCATCGCCAGCACTTACGCCAGTAGAAATCTCGCTGCCGCTGTTTGGATTATCTGCGTTCGTTGTTTTACAGGCGGAAAGAGACAATGCTAATATTCCAGCTACTACGGCTGCAGCTCCCCGTCTTAATAGTGAATTTTCTGACGTACCAAAATATCCTTTTTCACTACCCATATTATTCCTCCTGTTCCGTCCGCTTCGGACTTGTTAATACTACGAACCAAACACCTCTGTTTAGTTAGGTAAATTGTATTATTTTATATATCAGAAGTAAAGCATTATGGGCTAATTTTATGATTTTGCATAATATTTATGAAGAAACGCCTCGCGAAACTCATAAAATGTCCCGTCCTCCAGGCTAGCGCGGATGTCATCAACCAATTTAACAATAAACCGTTCGTTATGGATTGATAGCAACGTGCCAGCCAGAGATTCGCGAGCGCGCAGCAAATGACAGAGGTAGGCAGCAGTATAATGGCGGCAGGTATAGCAATCGCAATTTTCCATAATCGGCTCAAACATTTCACGGTATTTCTGGCCGCGAACATTGACCCGCCCAAGCGGCGTGTAGGCGGCGCCGTTTCTGGCCACGCGCGTCGGGCTAACACAGTCAAAGGTATCAATTCCCTGCTCAATCGCCGCAAAGATGTCGTCTGGCTCGGAGATACCAAGCAAATGCCGCGGCTTGTTCTCGGGCAAGATCTGATTGACCCACTGAATTGTCTGCGCCATGGTTTCCTTTTCCAGCGCGCCGCCGATGCCGTAGCCGTCAAAATCCATCGCGCCTAAAAACTCAGCCGTTTGCCTGCGCAAATCTTCATAATTTGCGCCTTGCAGCACACCAAACAACGCTTGATATGGCTTGTCGGGACGAGCTTCACGCAGACGTTTAACTTCCGCCAAACTCCGCTCTGCCCACGCGTGCGTCCGCGCTAAGGCCTCCACCTGATAATCATACGGATCAATCAGCGAGGTCAGCTCGTCAAAAGCAAAAGTGATGTCCGCGCCAATGCCCGCCTGAATCTGCATAGATAACTCTGGCGTAAATTTGTGGTACGAGCCGTCGAGGTGCGACTTAAACATTACGCCGTTTTCATCCACCCAAGCGTGGCGCGACGATTTTTTAGCGATGGCGATTTCTTCATCAACATCGGTACTCATTGCCAAGACCTTCTTAAAACCCGAACCCAAACTCAACACCTGAAAGCCGCCGCTATCAGTGAATGTCGGCCCCGACCAATTCATAAACTTGCCCAAATAACCAGCCTTTTCAATCAGTTCATGACCCGGCTGCAAATACAGATGATAGGCGTTCGCCAGCACCGCTTGCGCGCCAACCGACTCAACCATTTCTGGCACCATGGCTTTAACGTTGGCCTTAGTACCAACCACAATAAACGCCGGGGTCTTGATATCCCCGTGCGGCGTGTGAATAATACCGGTACGCGCCAAAGTGTCGTCAAGCCTAGATGTTATTTCAAAAGAAAAAGGTTTCATTTGATAGATTATATCAGTTTTTTCCGCTACACTATAACCATGAGCAAGAAAACGCTGGTTGACCTTGACCCGTGGCTAGCCCCACATGAACCCGTCATCAAGGCGCGCGAGGCTTATGTTTCGTCGACGTTACGGAGGGTTTTGGACGGCAAATCGCCGGCTGAATTTGCCTTAGGGTTTTTACATTTTGGCTTACATCAGACGGCGGCAGGCTGGACGTTTCGTGAGTGGGCGCCAAACGCTACACACATAGTAATGGTGGGCGATTTTTCTGATTGGCGGGAGCGCGAGGAATTTAGTTTACAGCGCGGTGAACATGGCGAATGGAGTGTTGATTTGCCGGGGAGCGCGCTGCGCCACGGGCAGAAATATAAGCTGCGCCTCTATTGGCCGAACGGCGACGGTTGGCGCCTACCATCATATGCCACCTACGTCGTCCAGGATGATGATTCGGTGGATTTTTCGGCCGTGGTATGGCGGCCTGATAAACCATATCAGTGGCAGCATGACATTCCGCCTGCGCCAAACGTGCTACTGATTTACGAAGCGCATGTCGGTATGAGCAGCGAGGAGGAAAAGGTTGCTAGCTTCAACGATTTTACCGCCAATGTCCTGCCGCGCATCAAACAGGCAGGATACAACACCATCCAGCTGATGGCCATCGCCGAACACCCGTATTATGGCAGTTTTGGCTATCACGTCAGCAATTTTTTCGCGGTGTCGTCACGCTTTGGCACGCCCGATGATTTCAAGCGATTAGTTGACGAGGCGCACGGACTGGGGCTAAGGGTCATCATTGACATCGTTCATGCTCATGCTGCTAAAAATGAAGTCGAGGGCCTCGGTAATTTCGCAGGTAGCCCGACGCAATATTTCAAAGCTCACAACCATCCAGCCTGGGATTCGCGGCTGTTTGATTATGGCAAGCCGGAAGTGCTGCACTTTTTGGCCAGCAATTGCCGCTGGTGGCTGGACGAGTACCACGTTGACGGTTTTCGATTTGATGGCGTGACTAGTATGTTGTATCACGACCACGGTTTGGGTAAAAGTTTCACCAGCTATGATGATTATTTTACTGATGATGTTGATAAGGACGCCTTGGTCTATCTCAGACTGGCAAATGACGTCATTCACGCCGTTTGCCCCGACGCCACGACTATTGCCGAAGAAATGAGCGGACTACCGGGCTTGGCGGCACCGACTGAACACGGCGGCCTAGGCTTTGATTATCGCTTGGCGATGGGCGCGCCTGACCTCTGGATCAAGACATTGAAGGAAAAGCGCGATGAAGATTGGGATTTGGGTGAATTGACTCACACGCTGAGTTCGCACCGCCCAGAGGAAAAAGTCATCACTTACGCCGAGAGTCACGACCAGGCCTTGGTTGGTGATAAGACGCTGATTTTTCGCCTGATTGATAAAGAAATGTATTGGCATATGAACAAAGACGATCCGGACCTGGCGGTGGAGCGCGGTGTAGCACTGCATAAGCTGATTCGACTGCTGACCGCCGGGCTGCACGGAGGCGGCTACCTTAATTTTATGGGCAATGAATTTGGACATCCCGAGTGGATCGACTTTCCGCGCCAAGGTAATAATTGGTCATTCAAGCACGCGCGGCGCCAGTGGAGTTTACGCGACAATGGATTTTTGAAATACCAATGGTTGGGCGAATTTGACGCCAACCTGATGAAAATCATCCAAGCGGTTAACGGCCCAGGCATTCACTACCTGGCCATTCGCCAACACGACCATGTGGTTAGTTTCATACGCGGCGACCTCCTTTTCATCATTAACTTTTCGCCCAGCCAGTCGTGGACGGATTATGGCGTGCCGGCAGCGGCTGGGTCATACGGTGTAATTTTGGACAGCGACGACCAGCGGTTTGGCGGACAAAATCGCATAGACGATTCAACGCGATATTTTACCTCGCCCCAGGAAAATGGACATCAGCTGCAGGTGTATTTGCCGGCCAGAACCGGGATTGTTTTACAAAAAATCGACTAGGAAACTTGCCAAAGAATGAAAAATTTTAATTTAGCACATGCTGCTGCAGCCAGCAGTACATCGCCACAGTCGCTGCCGCGCCGACATTGATGGAGCGGGTCGAGCCGAATTGTTCAATAGCCACTATCTTGTCTGCCGCTTGCGCCATCTCCTCGGAGATTCCCGGACCCTCTTGGCCAAACACCAGCACCGCGCGCTTTGTTAGGGTCGTCTCCGCCATATTGACACTGCCCGGGATATTATCAATCGCAATAATTTCTCTGTTTTCAGACCGCATTAGCTCGACAAACTCCGCTGTCGAGCCAACGTAATGTACATGCAAATATTTATCCGTCATCATGGCGCCGCGCTTGTTCCATTGCCGCCGACCGATGACGTAAATCTGCCGCACGCCAAAAGCGTTAGCGCTCCTGACAATCGTCCCCATATTAAAATCCCGCTCGGTGTTCTCCAGAGCAATCACCAAGCCGTGATCCTTGGCGTCCAGCTCCTTCACAATCTCCGCCTCGCTCCGGCCTTTGAATTTGTCAATCACATTACGCGTATCTTGCATAAGCCTCATTATAGCCATCCAGACAATCTGCCGCAACAATAAAACCATCTTAGCCGAGCAGTACGCCAAACCCTTGCCACATTCTTCCCTCCACGCTAAAAATTTGCTATCATGAGCGTAATACCTCATGAAAAAACACAAAACCATTAAACTCATCTTGTTGTCGTTTGTCAGCGGCTTCGCCACATTAACTTATTTGACATATATACACGATTTAGTAAAAGAGGAAGACCTGACCCGGACTTCATCAGGTTCTACGTCTTGGATGGTACCCAGACAATGGCGAAAATACAACGAAGAATCAAAAAGAGAGTCAGATGACAATATAACTGGCACAATCTATGGCGACGGCTTATCGAAAGATAACAAATCATCGACTGTGTTGATAGTTAGGCAAAGGAATCAACAAACAGCGCTAACTAACGCTCTGCCAGAATATTACGAAAACTTACGTAAGTCTTCTTTAAATGAGTTTGATTCAAACCAACTCCGCAGCGCGCTTGCTTCCGCCAGTAGTGTCGACTGCAAACAGACTCCAAAAATCAACAAATCTATTGATAGATTCGATACAAACGGCGTTGTAGGATTATTTTCTGTCGACGCTAGTTGTCCGACACGATATTCATTATTCACCATAAAAATCCGCCTTGTCGTCGGTAGAAACGATGGTATTGTCCGCTCAATATATTTATCCTCATACGAGTTTACCTGGAAAAAGAACGAGGCGGTATTCAACAAAATACTTGATAGTATTTCTGCCAGCGGAAGTTATGCGATGAAGACTACCCTAGCACAAAATTGAAAAAGCCGCCATTTCAAGCGACAATTCCGAAAAAATCCGTATTCTGGTGCGGATGAAAGGACTTGAACCTTCACGCCATTGCTGGCACTAGCACCTGAAGCTAGCGCGTCTACCAATTCCGCCACATCCGCGTACTGCTTATTATAATCCAAAAGAAATCCAACATCAAGCTTGATTACGAATTTTACACCACGCGTTCATCTCTGCCGCCAAATCCTTCATCGGCGTTTCCATCTTAACGCCCGGGCAAAAAATTCCCATCGGGTCAAAAATCTTTTTCACCTTGGCATACAACTGTTTTTCGTCGCTTGGCATATGCTTGTACATAAAACTCGACTTCAGCCGGCCATCGCCGCCAAACGCTGCAAACGAACCCTCATGCTTATCAACAAGCTGCGCCACCTCTGCAAATAGTTGCAAAATTTTCTGGCGCTCGCTGACTTTTTTACTATCAAACTTTGGATATAAGGCCGTATAATTATTGCTAAAATCGACAAACATAGGCAGCGCATAGCCGTACGTCGATTCCAGAGCCTTCAAATCCTCCGCGAAACCAGCAATCTGCTGATCTGCCAGCCAAATTCCGGAAAAGGCCCTTGGCGCAGTCATATGCGGCTCGCTTGGCGCTTCCATCAAAGCCAAGCTAGAATGCAGACTAGCCAATCCCTGGACTTCCATGTCAATCAATGAAATATTTATGGCGTCTATGGCGCTTAGCTTCTTCATCATTTTCTTAGCGGCTTTCACCCGCGCGCGGTCTGAGAATTCGTCAAATATCGCGATAACCACCGCGCCTCTGAAACACTCCTTCGGCGCCCACTCAAGCCGCTTGCCCGCCAGATACGCCTGGCGTAAAATCCGCCCGTCGATCAATTCGACCGAAGCTGCTTTATTTTTCATCGCCAAACTTGCCGCCTCCTGAGCATCGGCAATATGCTTAAACGGCGCAGCGACCACCGAATACTCCGGATGAACAAAGTTTGCGCGTAAAATCGCCTCGCAAACAATACCCAAACTGCCCTGGCTGCCTATAAATAACGGTGTTAGGTCAAACGACCCGTCCTTTTGCTTGACTTTGGCAATCGCGCTATAACCCGCCGTATCCGGCAAACTGGGATCAAGCTGAGAAATTAACTCCGCATTATCGGCGATCAAGTTGTCAATTTCCCGGTAAACTTCGCCCTCAAATGTCGACAAGCCCTTTTTCTTATTCAGCTCGCGCTTGGAAATCCGCCCGGTTTGAATAGCGTCGCCATTGCTTAAGACGACCTCCAATTGCTGAACTGTGTCGGCGAAAAAGCCGTGCGCGCCTGTCATCGTGCCGGCCGGAGAAGTGTTTATCGCGCCGCCAATCGTGCCATCTTCGTCGGTGTAAGAAACGTTTGGTAAACCTAGTCCTTTGTGCGTCGTCAGCGCCGCATTTGCCGCCGAAACAGCGAGACCTGCTTGAACATGAATTAGCCGCTGCTTCGGATCGCTGCCCACCACTCGGTTCATGTGTGTTTTCAAATCAATTGCGATACCTTTATTGATCGCCGCTCCCGTCGCGTCTGTAGCACTACCTCTGGCGAAAACTGGCAGCACGTGTCCTTTTTCCGCCAACTGCGAGCAAAAGCGCAGCACCTTGCGAATATCATTCATGTCAGCTGCCCGCACCACCATATCCGGCCGCCGCGCCAGAATACTGCCGTCTGTCTCGGCTTGGCGTAAAACAGAATCATGAGTAATGACTTCACCCGCCAAATGCTCATTCAGATATGTCGCAATTTTATTCATCAATCCTCCTTGGTCTATTGATTTAATTTTAGCATAAGCGCGCTCAGTTGATAAGTACATTTTGCTTTGATATAATTTGGAAGTGCGCGGATGTGATGCCCGCGTAGCTAGGGTAAGTTATTAGTAGATACTCAGACGCTTCCTTAACAATATAGTCGCATGGATGTGGTGACTGCGTGGGTAACGTAAGTCATTAGTAGACACAGAGCGTGTCCTTAACAATTGAGTATGCGGATGTGGTGGAATTGGTAGACACGCATGCCTTAGGAGCATGTGCCTCACGGCGTGAAGGTTCAAGTCCTTTCATCCGCACCATAATCTGAATTGTTGAAGAATTTTTACATTCATATCCATACATAAATAACAAAGAGCTATCAAGAGAGATTTTTGTTTGTTATACTGTTATCATAATGCGTATGAATAAAATATTGATTGCAGCGGTCGTTTTAATCGTTTTTGCTGGAGGAGCGGCTTGTTATTTTTATCGTGATAAGTTCAGCGAGCCACCAAAACAAACCGCTATCAAGCCTAAGCATAATAAGCCTTTTAGTCCGGATATCGTTATGACTGTTGGCGATAAGAAATTTGACGTGAAGCTGGCGGATAATGAAACGACACGGGCTCTCTTCACTCAGCTTCCTTTCACATTGAAGATGGAAGACCATTTGGCAAATGAAAAATTCGCCGTCTCGCCGGAAGATTTTCCAGCAAATCACACGAAACCCAAACGAGTCGAGACAGGCGACATTATGCTCTACGGTGTACGAACGATTGTTTTGTTTTATAAATCAATTGACACTCCATATAAGTACGTTCGCATCGGCAAGGTTACCAATCCCGAGCAGTTAGAAGAAGTGCTTGGTGCGAATGTCAAAAAGGTTGACATCACTTTTAGTATGCGGTAGTTTCAGTCTCGCTCTACTAGAACTTTGCTTGATTAAAAAACTTTTCACACTTTTATAACACAAATCAGCGCAGTATAATTTTCTTTTTTCATCGTTTTGGTATAAAATATCTCTGAGCGGTTTTTACTGAGGAAAATCGCGTCTGGTACGGGAAATTAGCTCAGTTGGCTAGAGCGCACGATTCACATTCGTGAGGTCACAGGTTCGAGCCCTGTATTTCCCACCATTTAATATTGATATGAATAAATATGGAATCTTTCTACGTTACATCGACCCATCTTGACATAGAAATGGAAACCGAACCTCATCCATCTGGTTTGGTTATATTTTCACGAAAGCTATCGCCTGACGGAAAGCCAATAGGACACATAATAGTGTCCCCTGACAACCATCACACGGATATATACTGTAAGTATCTTGAGGAAAACAATGGTCTAATATCAGAGCGTGAGGGCTGGGGAGTGAGCATTATGCAAGACTCTAGCCGAGACAATGTAGCTCCAAACTATTTCACACGAATAGAACCTGCCTATGGAATATATATATCTCCATCCGACAGTATACCTGGTTGCCCCACCCTGCTAATAGCCGAAACAAGGAACAGAAGAGTGTCGGAGTTAGCCCATCAAAGACTAGGCATAGATCCAATACTAGTTAAAATGGCGACTCAAGCACTAGGCATAGTGATGGAAGATTCAGATATTTTGCACAGAACTGATGATGAAACTAGATTAATGCATTTTCCCAAAGATCAGCTTAACGAGCAATCGGTAACCATATACTGAAAAATATATACTAACCATAGCTCCATACTCTTTTTATTTTCCCCTATTCATGGTAGAATTTTATATTAAGAGGAAGGTCTGTTACTAACATCAGACCATATTTTTATGAAGGACGCTAGCAAGATTCGCAATATTGCCATTATTGCCCACGTCGACCATGGCAAGACGACCATGGTTGATGGGTTGCTCAAACAGTCGCGCACATTTCGCGACAATCAGGCTGAGATGAGCCAAGAATTGATCATGGATTCGGGCGATCAGGAGCACGAACGCGGTATCACCATCACCGCCAAACAGACCTCGATTTTTTACGGAGATTATAAAATCAATATCATCGACACGCCGGGGCACGCCGATTTTTCGGGCGAAGTCGAGCGGACTTTGCAAATGGCAGACGGCGTCTTGCTGATCGTTGATGCACAGGAAGGGCCGATGCCGCAGACGAAGTTTGTGCTGAGTAAGGCGCTGGAGCTGGGACTAAAGCCAGTAGTGGTGATCAATAAAATTGACAAGCCGGCGCGGCGAATTGCCGAAGTCGAAGATGAGCTGAGCGATCTATTTTTGGAGCTAGCGACTGACGATAGTCAGCTGCATTATCCGATTTATTACGCTATCGGGCGCGACGGCAAAGCGTGGCGGGAGATCCCTGCCGACCCAAGCGACAACGCTGATCTCACACCAATTTTTGAAGCGATTATCAACGATATCCCGGCGCCGAGCGTCACAGCTGATGGCGGTTTCCAGATGCTGGTGACCAGTTTGCAGTACGATACTTTTCAAGGTAAATATGCCATTGGGCGGATCGCTCGCGGGTCGGTTAAGCGCGGCCTGGCGGTTAGCTTGATGAAACAGGGCGAAGTGTCGGGTTCAGCGCGAATCGAGAAAGTTTTTGGCTACCGCGGACTGAACCGCGAAGAGCTTGACGAGGCGTTTGCTGGCGACATCGTGGCGTTGGTTGGCGTGAGCGAAGCGCACATTGGCGATACGATTGCTGATAAAGAACAGCCTGAGGCCTTGCCGGCGATTGCCATTGAAGCGCCGACACTGAGCATGTACCTCGGCCCGAATACCAGCCCGATGAAAGGACGTGAGGGCGAGTTTACCACCTCGCGGCAAATTGGCGACCGGTTGCGGCGAGAGCTGGAAACCAACGTGGCACTGCGCGTCGAGGAAAACGGCATCGGCTTTACGGTATCTGGCCGCGGCGAGCTGCACCTGAGCGTCCTGATCGAGACTATGCGGCGCGAAGGCTTTGAATTTGAAGTCGGCCGCCCGCAAGTGGTCACCATCACCGAGGACGGCGTCGAAAAAGAGCCGATTGAAGAACTGCAAATCGAAATTAGCAGCGAATTCATCGGCGCGATCAGCCAGGAGCTCGGTGCGCGCCACGCTGAAATGAAGTCGCAGGAAACCACCGCCAGCGGCGCTACCCGCATCACCTACGTGCTGCCGACGAGAGCATTGATCGGCCTGCGAAACGTACTGTTGACCGCCACCAAAGGCACGGTGATCATGAATTCCCTGCCGTATGGTTATCAACCGCTGGGCGGCAAATTGCCAAAGACCCGCGGCGGCGTACTCATCGCCTTTGAAGCTGGCACTACCACACCGTATGCACTACAAGCGGCTGAGGCGCGCGGCGAACTCTTGGTCGGACCGGGCACGGAAGTATACGCCGGGATGATCGTCGGTATTTATAACCGCCAAGAAGACATTGAAATTAACGTCTGCAAGGCTAAGCACCTGACCAACATGCGTTCCAAATCGTCCGACGGCACAGTACAGCTGACACCGTTTACGCAGTTTAGCCTGGAGCAATGCATCGACTTCATCGAGGACGACGAGCTGCTGGAAGTAACGCCGAAGTCTTTGCGCCTGCGCAAACGCTACCTTGACGCTAATGAACGTAAGCGCGCCAACAAAAAGTAAATTTTAATTTTTAATATAATAAATAAGAGGGGGTAATTATGGCAAAAAAATGGCGCGACGTTAACGGATTTTATCAAATCTATCCGCGATCGTTTAAGGATTCTAATGGCGATGGCGTCGGCGACTTGCGCGGCGTGATCGATAAGCTTGATTATATTAAGGGCGGCGACAATTCGCTTGGTATCGATGCGATTTGGTTTTCGCCGTTTTATCCATCGCCGCAAGCTGATATGGGCTACGATGTGGCGGACTATTGTGATATTGATCCGATTTTTGGCTCGCTTGATGACTTCAAAGAGTTGGTCGAGAAAGCGCACGCTCGCAATATTAAAGTAATGGTCGATTTCGTACCTAATCATACTAGCAACCAGCATCCGTGGTTTGTTGAATCGCAAAGTTCCAAGGACAACGATAAGAGCGATTTTTATGTTTGGCGCGACGCTAAGCCTGATGGCTCAGAACCGAACAATTGGCTGAGTACTTTCGGCGGCAGCGCTTGGCAATGGCACGAGGGACGCCAGCAATATTATCTGCATACGTTTTTGAAAGAGCAGCCGGATCTAAATTGGGACAATCCGGCAGTACGTTTCGAAATGAAAAAGGTACTGCGTTTTTGGCTTGATTTGGGCGTCGATGGTTTTCGGGCGGACGCAGTACGCTGGATTAGCAAAGACCCAGAACTGCGCGACGACCCAGTTGCCGAGCGTTATCGCGGCAAGAAACCGCCAACGAAATTCGACGATTTGCAACACAAATATAGCCGCTTCTGGGATAACCTTTTCCCGTATTTGCGGGAACTAACAGATATAGTCGCCTCATATCCGAATCGAATCATGGTTTTTGAAGATTATCCGGATGAAAACTATAGCACTAGCGAACAGTATTTGGGTTTTTATGGCGTCAATCCAAAGGTGTCAATGCCATTCAACTTTGAAGGCTTAAACGCCAAGTTCAATGCCAAGTCAATAGGGACAATTGTCAATGAATTCCAAGGCATGATAAACCCCGACGTGCACACGCCAGTCTATTGTTTCAGTAATCACGACCAATCGCGCATTATTACGCGTTTTGGCGGCGAGGAACAAGCTCGGTTGATCGCGCTGATGCAGCTGACGCTGCCAGGATTGCCGGTGGTTTATTACGGCGATGAGATTGGCATGAGTAATGGACCGATTCGCTTTGAAGAGATCCAAGATAAGTCAGTCTTCAGTCACGGTAATGACGAATCTGTCGGGCGCGACCCAGAGCGCACGCCGATGCAGTGGACAGCCAGTCGAAATGCCGGATTTAGCGCAGCTAAACCATGGCTGCCAGTAAATCCGAATTGCCAGAATGTTAATGTCGAGCTAGAACTAAACGAGCCGGACTCATTCTTATCGCTATACCGCCGCCTGCTGATGTTACGCAGTCGCTACGAAATCCTGCGCACTGGCGAGTATGAGCCGCTTAGCGATTTGGGCAAGAATATTTTTGCGTACGCACGGTGGATTGGCGAGGATCAGCACGTCTTTATAGCGCTGAATTTTAACAACGCCAAGCACCGCGTTACCCTGCCCCATGCCGGTAGTATTTTATGCGCCACGCACCCGATTGACTATCCAGATATTAGCGAGGATGGATCGGTTGAACTGCGGCCATACGAAGGCGTGCTAGTTGAATGCAATAAGCACCGGTTATTAGCCAAATAAACGAAAAGACCGCCCCGAGTAAAAGGCGGTCTTTTTTATAGTTTAATACCTCTATTTGACCAGGGTTTCCTTGACGCGCTTTGATAAAACAAAATACAAAGCCATCAAACTATGAACCGCAACAGAGACAGTGATAAAGCTCAACAATGTAAACACCGTTACTCTCTCTCCTGTACTGTCAACGCCGCCAGCAGCGAACAGAACTATCATATTCACAATTGAATATACAGCCGAAACGCCGATCGTGATCCACGATAATATCTTGGCAATTCTCTTCTCCATTGATAATAATACAAGAGAGGCGATATATCCGCCGGCTAGTATTGGCGCGAATATCATAGAAACAACGTTTGACGGCAACGACAAGTTCATCATCGAGACAAAGAACATTGCTATCTGCCCTAAAGCGACAATTCCGAACCAAATGATGAAAAACATCAGCCAGCCGCCAACACCCTTCAGCGATTGCTGCATCATCACATACTGCATCGGTTGTTGAGGCTGAGCGTATTGACCTGGCATCGGCTGCGGAGCCATCTGCGGCTGCATTTGAGGCTGCGGCTGCATCGGCGTTTGCATCATTGGTTGCGGCTGCTGCATATATGGCTGTTGCGGTTGAGCATACTGATTATACGGCTGAGACTGTTGCGGCGGCATTACTGGCGGCACTGGCGCGCCCTGCATTGGCTGCTGAACAGCAGGCTGAACTGCTTCTGGCTGCGGCGCTTGCACCGGCTGAGTAGCCTCGGGCTGCGGCACTGGCTGAGCGGCATTGGAAGCATTGTTGTCTTTAGAACTGGAATTAGCGTTTTTCTTAGTTGCCATAATATTTGATTCTCCGTAAAGGTTATAATTTATTATATTTGTTATTGTATCACACGATTAAGCACGCCTGCTATTCTTTTCCTGAGCTAATGAATAAGTTGATAGACAGCAAAACTACAGGAACCCCGACAACAAGACCAAACGCAACAGTATCAGCCACACCGAAACCCTCTGCATGTGACATTCCATACGATAGCGCAGAATTTATCGTAGCAAGTACCATTAAAATCAGCAGCAGCGCGCCAACAGCTATGCGGATTATTTTTCTGACTCGTGGCTTCAACACGCTGGCTGCGCTAAAGTAGGTAATAAGTAAAACCGCCAACGAGGCAAACGCTGTGAGTGCTGCGATTGAATATGCCACTGTTATGGCAGTTCCAACAATTTCTTGACTGAACCCTACCACAGAGAGTATGCCCAACATAATACCAGCAAAGATTGCCAACGCCATAGGCATCATACTAGCTCGGGACGCTTGTTGAGGAACGCCGTAATTACCATAGCCGTCAGGATACGAGACGGTATTCTGCGGATACTGCTGCGGTACGGACGAATAAAACGCTTGGCCTTGCGACGGCACAGCTGCTGCCAGCTGAGTCTGCTGCGAATATTGAGACTGCGGCTGATTAGGACGCTGTAAATCTATCGGTAGACCACCCGAAGGAACTGCATAATGCGCTGACTTTTCATTCTGATACTTAAAGACACTAGTACACCAAACAATTCCTAAAATCATTACACTAAAAGGTATAGGCGAAATAAAGAATGCTACATCGCCGAAACCGACGACAGCATAGAAATTCAAGTAAAGCCATAACGTAACAAAAGAAGCTATCGATATAAAAAGCGTGCAAATTGCGGCAATCTTGGCTATATTCTTATCTCTATTTGATAAATAAGTTATCCACAGACCAATGGACCCTATTATCAATATCCCCAACACAACTGACATAAACACCTTTACTGATTGGATGAAAAAATAGCTCGATACGTCAGTAAATTTTTCTATGGAAGTATTCATACTTAAAAGTTGAGCAGCAAAACCTACTGAGAAGAATAAGCCAATTCCATAAGCAACAGACTGTCCAATGACTGTTCCCTTTTTCGAATAATTAAAAACAACATACTGAGCAGTTTGATTCTGAAAAGTTTGCGGCGGCAAGGCTGCTGCCGGCTGAGCCTGCTGTTCGGGTTGCGCTTGCGGCGGTTCATTTTGCGACGCCGGCGGCTGTACTTGTTTCTGCGGCGGTTCAGTCTTCGTCTGCAGTGGTTGATTTTGCGTCTGCGGCGGTTGAGGCTGTTCGCCTTGAACTGGAGGCTGATTGTGTTGTTTGCTTTGGCTTGCCTGAGCGCTATCTTGCTGCTGATTAGATCTGCGCTGCTCGGATTTCTTTGCATTCTTGCTACTCATACATTTAATGTACCATACTATTTATGTTTATGACGCGTGTTAGCGATTCAATTCCCCTTTTCTAACATCTTCCGGTAAAAATCCTTTTTCGTGCTGGAAACCGGCTTGCCATTTGTAATCTTTAGCGTAGCCTAGATCTTTCATGATCTTGGTCGGAGCGTTACGAAGATGCAGCGGCACGGGCGAGTTGGGATATTGACGCGCCAGAGCGAAGGCCTCATTCATCAGATCAGTAATCTCGCGCGACTTCTGACTGCGAGCCAGAGCGATGGCGCAGTGGAATAAATTATAATTAGCTTCGGGCAAGCCAACGCGCTCCACCGCCTCAAAGGTAGCAACCGCCAAGCTCAGCGCACCGTTGCCTGCTAATCCGATATCCTCCGACGCAAAGACAACCATCCGCCGAGCGATGAATTTCGGGTCTTCGCCAGCATCAATCATCCGTGCCAAATAATACGCCGCAGCTACCTGGTCGCTACCACGTAGTGACTTGATGAACGCCGAGATGATGTCATAATGCGCGTCACCCTTTTTGTCATAGCCTGGCAAACGCCGCTGGGCCGCTGCCTTGACAACCTCTGGCGTAACTTTACCGCCAAAACTCAGCGCCAATTCCAAATTGCCCAGCGCTACCCGCGCGTCACCGTCCGCCAGTTCCGCCAGATAGTCCAACGCCTTGGGCGACACCCGCTTGGTTTGTTTCAAAGCCTTGAGCGCCCGCTTCAGTACCAATACAATTTCATCTTTGGTGAGCTGGTGGAGTACCAGCACTCGCGTCCGGCTAAGCAGCGGCGTGATCACCTCGAAGCTTGGATTCTCGGTGGTCGCGCCAATCAACGTGATCAGTCCGCTCTCAACGTGCGGCAAAAACGCATCCTGCTGCGCCTTATTAAAGCGGTGGATTTCATCAACAAATAGAATCGTCCTGAGCCCCAAATTCCAATTCTGCCTGGCGTGTTCAATCACCCGTTCGACATCTTTCTTACCGCTAGTGACGGCCGACAGCTCGACGAACTCCGCATTAACTTCGCGGGCGATAATTCGCGCTAACGTCGTCTTGCCCGTCCCCGGCGGCCCCCACAAAATCAAACTGACTGGCTCAGTGCGTTTCACAATTTGGCGAAGCAACTCGCCCTCGCCCAGCAAATGACTCTGCCCGATTACTTCATCCAGGGTTTGCGGCCGCATCTGTTCCGCCAGCGGTATTCGTCCCATAGATTATATTATACGCGTAAATTAAATCACTCATCAAGCTGCAATTGAACAAAAACAGCCATTCCTGACAGAACAACTAGCATCCAACCAGCGGCAAACACATTCTGATTTGATATTATTCCAAAAATAAATATTAACGGCATAAGGATAATACGCCCCACGGCAGTTATCACCGAGCCAGAGCCAACTCGATATCTCGATGGCAGCTGATGCTGTATTTGTGCAATAAAATGAAATAAAAGTGCCCCCGAGACGACCGCAATCAGCACCTGAGCGATGATAGTTATCCATAAGTCAGCACTTAATGAAAGCACAACTGAAGCCAGTCCCAACAAAATTGATAAAGCTATATTCACCTTTTTTGAACCGAGATACTTAACCAGCGAACCGCCCAAGCCGCCCAAGCCTTCTATAGACGACCCAGCAATCCCAAAAACTATAGCTGGAGCCGACAGCGCAATGTACCACAATTGATAAGCCTCTCGATTTATTTTCTGCACACAAAATACCATCATAGTCACGGCCATCAGCCAAATCAAACTCTTACTCTTGAATACACACTTAAAGGTATTTTTAGCATGCTTGATAAGTTTTTCATCAGCTACTTCTCGACTAATTTTTGCGTCCTTGTATAGCAGGTGGCAAATCATAGATATAGCGATCGGAATAGTTGTTAAATTAAATGTCAACAACAGCGAATGACCACCGATCCAGCCGCCTAAAAAATTACTGAGAATTAAGGCTACTCCGCCCAAAGCCTCATACAAACCCAATGCTCGATTAAAGTTTCTGGCATGCCCCTGCTCCTCTAGCAAAGCATCATAGATCATAGCCGTACCAGTACCACTCGAAAACGCATCATGAAAGCCCCAAATTACAACGGCCGCAGAGTACATGAAAATACTGTCACTAGCACCAGCCATCAAGCTACTGATCCCAAGAAATAAGCCAGAAAGTACCATCGAACCTTTACGACTCCAGCGATCAGCAATAATCCCCGACGGAATCTCGGTCAAAATACATGACACCAGCAGGACGATTGTAATTAAACTAATGCCAAAATTGTCAATACCGATACTTCTTATGAACAATTTTTCAGTTGAGTACCAAAGCACAAAACTTAAGAAGAACTTGCCAAAATACAGCGGAAGCAGCCTCTTCATGACAGCTTTCTTCATGATATATCTAGTATAACTCTTTTGCGGAGATTTGACACTGACTTTTATGCCGACAATTACAGAATATGCTAAAATAGCATTATACGAATAGGAGGTATTTATGGAAATAATGATAGTAATTTTAGTCATCGTGGCTATTTATGTGCTGAGCGGCATAAAAGTGGTCAATCAATACCAGCGCGGCGTAGTGCTGACGCTCGGTAAATTTACTGGCGTACGCGAACCAGGACTACGGGTAGTCGTGCCGATTTTTCAAACGATGATGATGGTTGACGTGCGCTCAACGCCGATTGACGTACCGAAGCAAGAGGTCATCACCAAAGACAACGTCACCGTTGGCGTTGATGCGGTGGTCTATTTCCGAGTGATTAACGCACCAAAGGCGGTGCTGGAGACAACCAATTATATTTATGCCACCAGCCAGTTTGCTCAGGCTGCCCTGCGCGACGTCACCGGTAACGTCGATATGGACGACCTGCTCGCCAAGCGCGAGGAGATTTCGCAGCAGATCAAGGAAATTGTTGATGCCGAAACTGACAAATGGGGTATCGATGTTGAGAATGTCAAAATCCAGAACATTGAACTGCCTGGCGACATGAAGCGTGCCATGGCCAAACAAGCCGAAGCCGAACGCGAGCGCCGCGCCAACATCATCAACGCCGACGGCGAAAAGGCTGCCGCTGAAACACTAGCGCAAGCCGCCGAGATTCTGGCAAAAACCCAAGGCGCGATTAACCTGCGTACGCTAAATACACTGGAGCGTATCTCCACCGAGCCATCGCAAAAGACGATGATGCTGTTCCCGATTGAACTGATCGACGCAATTCGCGGGAATAAAAAGTAAGGAATAGTATGAGCGAGCAACACCGCACCGAAGAATTTAGCGTTAACGGCGATCAAGTTGTCGAGAAGGTCAAGCAACTTATCAAAGAAGGCAACGTCCGCCGCGTTATCATCAAGAACGAAAAAGGCGAAAGTATCATGGAATTCCCAGTCACTGCTGGTGTGGTAGGCGCATTATTACTACCAACACTCGCAGCACTCGGCGCAGCAGTGGCATTGATGGCGCAATGCACTATCGCGGTAGAACGGCGGGATTAGCACCAATCTTTACAAATAAACTGCTGGATTCCTCAGCGCAACTCTTCAGTCCGAAAACCTTGTCAATCAACCAGCTGACTGTCCAGCCAATCAAAAACCACGCTATGCGCCAAACGTAGATTATTCAGCTGACAATGAGCGTCAGCACCGCTTTGCAAATCGAACTCATGCAGCGTCGTATCAAGTCCGCGCCGGATAAATTCGTCGTGGAGATATCGCGTTTGCCGCCGGAGTTCAGCACCTTCGCTCTCCCCCATGAGAAACAGCGACGGACAGGTGATAGCTTGGTGATCGACAACCTTTGCCTGTTCGAAAACTTCATTGATCGCCGAACGGAAGTCGCTCGTGCCGAACTGCCAAGCGTATTTTTTCAAATTGATATCGGCGACTTCATTGATGTTCCCTGCTAATTTTAAAGCAAGATTCATCAGCCAGCCGGGCGCTTTGAGCGCTGCGCCGAACTCACGACGGAACAGTTCTGCCACGTCAAAAATAGGCGTACTGGCAATCCACGCGCTAATCCTTATGTCTTTTGCCGCCGCTTGAGCAGTAAAATACCCGCCACCGCTAACACCGTATAGCGCAATGTGACGCGCGTCGGGATTTTCGGTTTGCAGCCAGTCGAGGCACGCAGCAATCGGTTCGCCGGCGTCAACAGTGAAAGTGAGACCTCTGGTGGGATTAGAGCCTTGACCGGGTAAATCAACCATCAGCACATTATAGTTCCGCCGCC
Source organism: uncultured Candidatus Saccharibacteria bacterium (assembly GCA_963553885.1). Lineage (GTDB taxonomy): Bacteria > Patescibacteriota > Saccharimonadia > Saccharimonadales > Saccharimonadaceae > Nanosynbacter. Next base: position 20,902 of record CAUVOY010000010.1, on the reverse strand, counting down.
ACCCCGGCCAGCCAGCAAAATAAAACAAATCCTCCCGGTACGTATCACCGCCGCCGACCATGACCACGGTCGGACGCTTGCTGTCGCAGTGAAGATAGTAGCCGGGTAAATAGCCGGTTTGATACGGAACGCGCACGGATTTGATCGGTATATTTATCACCTTAGCGGCACCAGCGAAAGCGTCTTCCATAGCGCCGACAAGCTTCGGATATTCCGGAGAAAACGGATCAGTGAACTGCAGTACTGCCCGATAGGCATAGGTTGCGCCAAAATAGCAGTCGACGGCCATTTGTTCACCGGTGGCTGCTTTTGCCGAGCGAACAAGATAATCAGCATGGTCCGTAAAACAGGATCGCCACTTACTCGGTTTTCCGTCGCGCCCGATCTTATGTGCCAGATAAAACAACTCACCATGCGACATCCCGAACAGCTCCGCCACACCGAGCATCCAGTTGAAAAAGAAATCGGTATCGTCATTATCAAAGAAGATTTTAGTCGATTGCCGTTTGAGGATTTTTTCGTTTTTTTGCATGATAATTCCCTTCAGATATTATACACGATTTCTAGTCAAGCCACTAGGCTACTGTAACATCTTCTTGACGCTTGTCATAATGTATAGTATCGTTGGAGCGGCGGGATTAAAATCATACACTTGATGAATATAGGCTAGCTTACTGCAATCTGAGACAGACGAGTATCCGCCGCAATTGCATTCTCTCGCGCTTTCAGGCATAATCATAACCAGTATGTACTATATCAATAGGATTGAGCTGGGGCGGACTTTGGCGGGGCGCGTGAGCGATTTGAAGGGTCAGGAAGCGGTCGTTATCGCGCTGAAAGAAGATGCGCTGACAGCTTGCATTGGTTTGGCGAGCGAGATTAATGCTTGGGTATTTCCTTTGCTTAGTAAGCGAATCATTATCCCTGGCGATCCGCGGGTGGTCGGGCTGATTGACCCGGCAGGCATGTTTACGTGGAACCCTGATCTGGAAAAACCGCAGCGCGACGGCATTGAACTAGAATCCCGCTCGGTACTGGAAGATATGAAGCGCCAGGCTTTTTCTGAGCTGAATCGCATCCTCGATCAATACGGGACATTTTCTAAGGACGGACTCAACGGAAGAGTACTGCTACTGACTGGCGACATCGTCGAAGACCGGATAGAGATTGCCATGGCTCTGGAATATTTGAAGAGTGTGCGCTACAGAGCCTTATATGGGCTGGGCGGCAATGTCGATAGTACGGCGGCAGATTATTTTCACCTGCAAACTGACAAAGACGTCGCCCTGGACGTCATGACTCATATGTTTCCGGCGGAGCATTATTTTGAACAAAAGGATAGCTACACGCCGGAAGAGTGCCGCTTGTTGGTAACGAATATTTCGCAATATTGGACATAGAAAGGAATAATTATTATGAATCCAAATCCGTTTATATCAGCAGACCAAGAACCAGCGCCAGCTCAGTCGTATTCTCCGGCAGACAATGGTGCGTCCGTAGCTATGCCAGAAGCGCAATTTCAACTGGCAACCGAGCCGGCAGCGCAATCCCAGTCTGCAACCACACTAGCAGCACAGTTCCAGACTGCCGCACAGCCAGCGACGCAATTTCAACCTGCGTCTGCGCCGATTAGCGACGACGAGCTGGCCGCAGCTAACCAAAATATCCAGACTGTTTTCGACGCTTTCTCGTCGCGAGTGGTCGGACAAGAGAACTTGCGGACGGCTTTGATGGTAAGCTTGATGACTGGCGGGCATATTCTACTGGAAAGCGTACCAGGTCTTGCCAAGACGACAGCCGTGCAGACGCTAGCCGCCAGCGTGCAAGGTTCGTTCAAGCGTATTCAATGCACGCCAGACTTGCTACCAAGCGACATCATCGGTACGCAGATTTACGATTATAACAAAGGCGAGTTCCGCACCGAACTGGGTCCAGTGCACGCCAATTTCGTACTACTGGACGAAATTAACCGCTCCAGCGCCAAAACCCAAAGTGCCATGCTGGAAGCAATGCAGGAAAAGCAGACCAGCATCGGCGGACAACGCTATGATTTACCGAGACCCTTCATTGTGCTAGCTACCCAGAACCCGATTGAGCAGGAAGGAACTTACGAGCTGCCAGAGGCGCAGTTGGATCGCTTTTTGTTAAAAGAAGTTTTATCCTACCCTGCTCCGGACGAGGAATTAGAGATTTTGAAACGCATAGAATCAGGCAAATTAAGCGAGGCGCCAAATAATAGCAATACGCCGAATATCGAGCTGGCGGCAGTCGAGACACTGCAAAACTTGGCGCAAAAAGTATACATTGACGACGCCATTAAGAATTATATTGTGAAAATTGTCTCGGCAACGCGCAATCCAGCCTCAATCATACCAAGCGAAACGGCGCGCTACGTCCAATACGGTGCCAGCCCGCGCGCCAGTATCGCTTTCCAGCAAGTCGCCAAAGCCCTCGCGCTGATTAACGGCCGAAATTACGTTATTCCAGAGGACGTCAAACAATTACGCCACAGCGTATTGCGCCACCGCATTATCCTCAATTTTGAAGCCATCGCCGACCAAGTTCATCCGGAAGTTATCATTGATTCGATATTTAACGCTGTTCCTGTGCCGTAATATGCCAAGTCTCTTCGCCAAAGTCAAAGCCAAGATGGATCTCTACGCCCATGAGAAGGTGCGGAGTTTACTGGACGGTCAATACGGATCGGTATTTAAGGGGCGCAGTCTCGATTTTGACGATTTGCGCGAATACATTCCTGGCGACGATGTAAAAGATATCGACTGGAAAGCGACTGCTCGCAGTAGCGGTATTCGAATCCGGCGCTACCAAGCAATCCGCAAACATAATATTCTGCTAGTAGTCGACACTGGCCGCCACATGGCAGCGACCAGTAAAAGCGGCAGCAATAAGCGCGACATCAGCATCATGGCCGCCGGGGTCTTGGGTTATATCGTATTACGGCACAGCGATTTGATCGGACTGGTGTCCGGCGACGCCAAGAATAACACCTATATTCCTTTCAAAAGCGACGACCGGCATATCGAGCAGCTACTACGGCACATTGAAAAGAACACTCAGCTAGCAGCAGCGCCGAGCAATATTGTGAATCAGCTTGAATATATTGCACGCAATTTACGGCGCAAGATGATGCTGGTAGTGGTCGCCAACGACGATGAACTGACTGGCGAGCACCAGCATATTATCCGGCGGCTGCGCGCCCAGCACGAGATATTATGGATAACTGTCAATGACGCTTCAGGACTTGACGGAAACCGCAGTTTTTACGACATCGACGATTTGGCTGAGCTGCCTTATTTTATCCGCAAGCAAACGAAACTGCAGGCTGATTTCGACCGCGAGCAGCAATTGTACTACCGCGAATATTCCACGGCCCTGGAGCGTTTGGGTGTCGTCAGCGAGCGAATTTCCGGAGAAGAGGACGTCGTCGGCAGCTTCTTTTCACTGTTAGAAAGGCAAAAACATGCGCGCTGGCACTGAGCTTCGCGAATGGGTAGATTATGACCCGCTGTGGCTGGTTATCGGCTGCTTGCTTTTAAGTACGATTATTTTATGGTACGGATTTGTGTTTTACTCTACTCGCCGCCGCTCCCACCGCAGCCTGGCTACACTCAAACCAAAGCCATACACGCCGCCAGATTTGACTGATCTGAAACAGAAATACCAACAGCTAATCGACGAAATTGAACAAAATCACACCGCCGGAAAGCTATCCTCGCGTAAAGCCCACCAGAAATTAAGCCATGTTCTTCGCATGTTCGTCGTCGAGATAAATGGCCACCGCGTTGACACGTTGACGCTGCGAGATTTAGAAAAGACTCGTTATAAAACATTGGCAGCCGCCATCAAACAATTCTATATTCCTGAATTTACCGCAGTTGAGCAAGGCAGCGTTGCCGAGGCGGCGGCGCTAGCCAGAAAGACGGTAGCGGCATGGAATTAGTCTTTTGGCAATTGTCGCTGGCGTTAATTATAATTATCGCCCTGCTGTGGTTTGCCGCGCCGATTATACTCCGCCGATACAGCCGATCGAAACGCCATGACGCACCTAGGCAAAAACTCCCTATCGCTAATACATCGCGGCTGCGCGCTTTCCCGCTCTATATTCAGCAGGTCAAACGGTACAAAAGACTATTAGCGGTTGTACTGGGACTGCACGCACTCCTGCTAGTTATGATGATTATTCTAACTGGCCGCCCGTCGTCGGTGGCTGTCGTTTCTCCCGAGGTAAAAAATCGCGACATCGTGTTATGCCTTGACGTGTCGCGGTCGATGTATGAATATGACGTAGAGATTATTAAAACTTACCGCACATTGGCGCGAAAATTTGACGGCGAACGACTAGGTTTGGTACTGTTTGACCGCTCGCCGGCAGTGATATTTCCTTTGACAGACGACGCCAGCCTCATCGATAGCAAGCTAGCGCTAATTGAAAAGGCATTGACGCCGCCTGGAACGCTGGAATATTTCGATATTTTATCTGGTACGGTAGTCTCGAACGGACAAGGCTCGTCGCTGATCGGCGATGGACTAGCAAGTTGCATCGGACGCTTCGACAAGTTGGACAGCAAACGCTCCCGGAGCATCATTTTAGGAACCGACAACCAATTGGCTGGCACCCCAATAATTTCCCTGCCCGAGGCAGCAGAGCTGGCCAAACAAAAAGATATCCGCGTATACGGCATTTACCCGAATAGTAATAAAAATCGCGAGACCGAAGCGGCAGAATTGAAGCGAACCATGTTAGCAACGAACGGCGATTATTATGCACTGCGCGACAAAAACACAATTCCAAACATTGTCCAAAAAATCGCCGCCCAAGACGCCTCCCGCTTCAAAGGCACGCCACGCGTTACTCGCACTGATCAGCCGCAATTATTACTATACGGCATGCTTATCATCATAATTTCCCTCATTATTATCGATTGGAGGCTTCGCATATGATAATGCAACCAATTTTGCCGTGGTATCTACTGCTGATAATTCTGGTAGTTGCTGCAATTTTTACCGGCTGGAGAATTTTCTCCAAACCAATATCTAACCGGCGAGCGTGGCTGCGGCGGTTCTGTATTGTCTTGCTTATCATTACCGCTTGTTTTCGCCCAGCTATTCCTGGCGAGATGAAAGAATGGGGCGCGCCGCTAGTCGATGTTTATGTTGTCATAGACACAACGATGAGTTCTGCTGCCGAGGATTATGATAACGGCCAGCCGCGAATTAACGGCATGCGCCGCGACGCCAAAGAAATTGCCAAAAAGTTGGTTGGCGCGCGATTTAGCTTAATAACTTTCAATAATAAAACCTTTGTTGATTCGCCGTTATCAACGGACGTCAGAATGTTTGAATCGGCAGTTGACACAGTAAATATCATCAGCGAAAGCTATGCCATGGGCAGCTCAATTGATACACCGATTGACACCATCGCCTCGGAAATTACTCGCACCAAGCATAAAAATCCCGAGCGCACCTCACTGCTATTTTACCTGGGCGACGGCGAACAAACCAGCGACGCCTCGCCAAAGTCATTCGCCAGCTTGAAACCGCTACTGGGCGGCGGCGCGATTATGGGCTACGGCACTGCCAACGGCGGAAAAATGAAAACGCCAAGCTACAGCGGCGGCTTTGACGGTTTTTACCTACGCGGGCCAGATTTGAAATATGCCGTATCTAAAATCGACGAGACAAACCTTAAAAACATCGCCAGTCAAACAGGTCTGCCGTACACGCACCGGCAAACCCTAGATTCCATCGACGCCGTCGTCAAGAACGGTTCCGTCGACAAAGCTGTCAATAGCAGCCGCTCGTTCGACGGCTACAACGATATCTATTGGATAGTGATATTTGCGGCTGCTGTTTTGCTGGCCTTTGAAATCAGAAGCGTATATTTGCCTTTGCGCAAACTTCAGAGTGCAACATTGCCGGAGGAAAAACAATCATGAAAAACAATCGTCCATTTGATCTGAAAAAACTAGATTTTGAAAAAATCCGCCGAGAAAAACGCCAGAAACTGCTCCGTTATTCGTTCCCTGCTTGCGCGGTGATTCTGCTGATTGCTATTAAATTAACGAGTTTCCCTCTGCTGTCGCTAGCGGCGCACGCCGCCTATAAAGACGGCGACAACAGCCAGGCTTCCTTCCGCTTATCGCCAATTTATACTATGAATTTGTTTGAATCTTATAAAGTATTTTTTAACGACGGGAACGCTTTATTTAAGCAAGCCCGCTACGACTCGGCAGAAAAACAATTCCGCCAAGCCCTGCAAAAAGCGCCGAAAACTCACGAATGCCCTGTCCGCATCAACCTGTCGCTGTCAATCGAGGCGCAAGCAGACGCCCTCGCCAGCGAAAAACGCTACGACCAGGCAATCATCCGCTACGACGAAGCAAACGCCGTACTGCACGACGGCGAGGATAGCTGCGGCGTGCAATTTGCCAGCCGGACAGTTGACGCGAATAATGACGACGGCAAAACGGCAATCGTTATTGAGCAGCGAATCCGGCAAAAGTTGACACAAATAAAACAACTTAGAAACGGCGACCAAGGCATTTCAGTCACCAACCCTGGCGATAAAGAAAAAGTTGACGCAGGCAGCACCGATAGCAAACTCAAAGAACTGGACAAGCGATTCATCGACGCCTACAACGAACAGCGCAAATCCCAGGAAAGAAGCCAGCACCTGGAAGATTACAAAGACGCCGCGCCGGATCATACGAAGAGAAATTGGTGAGAAGATTATTGAAATGAGCGGTTTTGTTTGCTATACTTACTATGTAATCGAAAGATTGGCTGTTGCATCGCACATCATAGGCGAGTTCGCAAAATTATGACGATTTGCCGGCGAGATACGCAGCAAACATTATGCGGGTTTAGCTCAGTTGTTAGAGCGCTTCCTTGCCATGGAAGAGGCCAGGAGTTAGAGTCTCCTAACCCGCACCATGAAAGACTTTTCAAACTCTGAAAGGTCTTTTTTGTTTGTTGCTAATCTGTAAAGTACGCTAATTTCGGGAGTGTAAACATTTTCGTTTTCATCAACCCAGAATCCAGCAGGAATTAGCAATTGTTTACACTGTAGTAGCTTATCTTTTGGTAACTGCAAAAAATGTCGCCACATTTGCTCAGCCCTCTCCAGAGCAAACTCCATGAATCGAGCCTTGTCTTGTTCATTTATGTCTTCCAGTGACTCAACTCTATTCTCTAGTTCAGCAAGTTTATTCTTGTGCGTCGCTATCTTTTTCATAATGTCGTCTTTTATAGGAGAATTTTGAGGCGCAATGGCAGCCTCGACCAATTTATCGACCTGCTTCTCTAAGGTCTGTATGTCTCTCCGCATTTGCGCCTTTTCTAACGAACTGCTTTTTCTACGCTCTGTCCATATTCTATTAAGCGACGATACGAGCAGCTTCTTGCCGTCGTTCGTCATGTCCTGTCGATAGAGACACATCATTGCCTTCATGTGCAGCTCATCTCTCGTGAAGTAATGCCCGCACGACCGACAGCGATACTTATGGTAAATAAGCTTTTTATTGACGCCATTATTCACCTTAAAGCCGACATATCTGTGATATTTTTTATCTTGACACTTCAAGCAAGATACTATATTTGATAGTGGGTATTCTGGATTACCATTTTTTCTCGGACCAGATTGATTTTTCTTCTTTTTGGTAAATATATCAACTAGCTGCAAATGCTCATCCATCGTTATGAGTGGCTCATGTAGCCCGTTTTCATTTCTGATATCCACTTGTTTGTGCATTTCAACCACACCAGCATAGAACGGATTTGTGCACAGCTTCCTGAATTTATCCATTTTATATTTTGACTTACCCTTAACGAAGTCTGTCGTGTTAAGCCAGGCGAGAGCTTCTGTTGGAGTCGCACGCCGGTCAACTATTGATAGCATAGCTTGCCTCAGCAGCAAACCTCTCACGGGGTCAATTTCAGGGACGCCGCTTATTCGTCCCTTTTGATAGCCCGCTGGCGGCTGAAATGGATATTTCCCCAGCAACAAAGACTCCCGTAGTCCAGCAATTGATTTATTTTGACGCTCCTCATTACTACCTTCGGCTTTAAAATAATGTAAGAACTTCATCAACTTTGCTGACATACTGTCTGTATTCAATTCAGGGTCATTAGCGTAGTAGACCTTAACCCCAAGCTCTCTAAAAACAACTTCAAAATACATTGCCTCATCTATAGACCTCATGAACCTATCTGGCTCATCAACAATTGCATACTTAATGCTCTTATCTCTTTTACATACTGCCAATGCCTCGTTGAGGTCTTTACGTTTCAAGTTTGTCCCTCGTTTACTTGAAACATTACCGGACCACCAGTATTCCTTGGGCACTACGACACCAAGCTCCTCAGCTGTTTTTAGTACTGCTTTTTCTTGGCGATTAAGACTACCGCCAAGTAATTGTTCAGCCGTTGACACCCGGCAAAACGCTATTGCTTTTAGTTGCTTCATACAACCTCCTTATAGAGGGTGGAGGGGACTTTTTGGACAAGGTCAATGCATAACCTAAAAAGCCCCCGCCACCATCAATAAATTAGTTGATAACGTTTGGTGCTGCATTGTTCTGTCCAATATTAATTTTATCATTGTCAAGCTCGTCGGTATATAGGTTATAGAGAAAAGTAGCGTAATCGTATGCTATCTCCTCTATGCTCTGAACTTTCTCACTTGACATGCTTTAAGCATAGAACAAGAGATAGCCTATGTATTGGGGAAACTAGAAGTTTCTACTATCCCCTTTACAACATCCTTATAATGTTTTACAAAATCGTTGTACTGACTATTGTTACTACCAGAGTACCCCTCTAGTCGACCCCATTGATACTCCTTATGTATATCAGCATACGACACACCCCGCAATAGCTGTTTATGTATTGCGTACGCAAGAGAAGTCGACGAAGTATATTTCCTACCTTCATAGCCTGGTAGCTCTTTTTGTAGGCTATGTATATGAGACCAAGACTCTCGAATATCCGCCAGTCTTGTATTGGCGCCTATACGGATTAACAAACTATCGCCATCGACTTCAACGCTCGGTGTTCGTTTACGACTCCACAGCGAGAGATATTTGTGATGCAGCAAACCTTTCCTGGCTACATCATCGGTAATAGCAAATTGCTCAGATACAATCTTGGAATACTTCTTTAATATCTTCTCAGATCTTGGGCTAGTACTTCTGCCTATAAGCTGAGAAAGACCTAGGTCGACTTGTCTCAATTCTTTATTAAACTCCTTCCTGATAGCCACGAAATCCTCATCCATAAACAGATCACGAAGAAAATACTCGGCTGGCGTCACCGGTTCAGAAGAGGAGCTTACATTGTTTTTCATGCTCACTTTATTATTATACTAAGTTTATGATACGTTTGTCTGCAGACTGTAATTATCAACTTTCTTCATCTTGCCTTGGCAATATGCTCATCAATATACCCATCTGGAAGCGTAGGTATAACAAATCCCCTAATAATTGGTACGGCTTTTTCGTCGGTCTCAATACCGATATTTTGCCTAGCCTTGCCCTCCGTTCGGTCGGTTATTTCTTTTGTTTCGGCTAGCGAGCTGTCGTCATCACGAACTGCACGCATAACACGCACTTTAGCTATCTTCTGTGCTTGTGTCTCAGGGATAAAAGCCTCAAGCTCATCATCAGTCATCGCTAACATACGCCTGTATTGATAGGTGACACTATCCTCTTTACGCCATCTGCCATTACTCCGCCTTTCTGGGTTTGTATGAAAACCAACAGTCGGCTTATTGCCAATAGCAAATCTACCATTCTCATCACGACCATTTACCGCTTGCTTTGTAGCGGTGGCTTTGGCTTGTTCTTTATCTAGTTCAATAACACCCATACGTAGCTCCTACCTATATTATAGGACCGAGCGGAGCAAAAAAGTTGAGTGATTTATCTAGCCCTAATATCCATGCTCATGCATGCAACGTGCAACTGCCTTATCTCTTTGTGACTGCACCAATCCAGTTCCACCAAAGCTTTGCCGGACTTGTGTTTCACAAACTCTTTGCCAATCGGACCTATCATATCCACCATTTGACGGGATATCGCCCGAAGAAGGGTTGCTAGGTGTGTGTACATAACCAGGCGCTGATGGTGCTGGCGATGCAGGAGCTGGGTTTGTGGCAGTGGGTGGAGGCGTTCTACTAACGCTCGTACTATTCTTCGAGTTGTAGTTATCGGTGCACTTTATATATTCGCTCTCGCTTAGCGTATAACTACAGCCGGTCGTAGGATTTACGTGATTGGATGAAGTCGTGTAGTCATAGCTGCCTCCGCTAGCTAAATAAGTATCCTTGTACGTCCCAGATGAATCAATAGCGCTTTTTCTGTTTTCTTCCACTTGAGACTTGCCAGCTAAATCAATACCTGGGTACTTTTCATAACAGCCAAGCCTTTTATCGTAACCATCTATAAGTTTCTTATAAAATTCAGGGTCACTCGTTTCAGGCGATGGATTTGCTTTTACTACGTCTTCCAGGCATTGATGGAGCTTTTCCTTGTCATCGCTTTGGTGGTCTGTATTATTACTGGCGTATTCGGTAGATTGTGTGCCGCTGTCTTTATTGCCAAACAATAGCGTACCACCATAGATTGAGCCGCCAATAATAGCTACAACTAGTAGTATTTTCACGAGAGGTTTCGTCTTATCAACAAATCGTTCCCACGGTGATTCGTATAAAATAGAAGAGAAATCGTCATTAGAGTGATTGGGTAATGTTTTAGGTCGACCCATAGCTAGTTTGTTTCGTTTCTTAAGCCGCATCTATTTATCTCTCCCATCTAAGCAAGAATAATAAGAGTTCCTAAACTCTTCTGAGCCCTGCTGTCCGTACTGAGCGGCAACACTACGGCAATAATTAATGTCTTTTACAGTTGACCTTATTTCGTCGTCCTTCTTTTTATTAGAGACAGCTGAATATATAACACCAATCAATATAATTATAACTAGCATCCATACCCAACCATACGAGCTATTATTATTGCGATTCATCAATAAACTCCTTTTTTATTGTAGTGTCAAATAAAAAAACGACACCGTACTAGGTGTCTAAGCCATTTATCCACACTCAAGCCCTAAAGCCTAAATGTTTTGCACGGTGCCGTTTTTAAGGCTTTCCGTGCAATAAAGCACTCAAGCTTGAGCATGATTAATGGCTTAGACTATTCAATTATACAACAATCCAAGCACAAAAAGTAGCAGTACCTAGCATGACCTATCTTGACAAAAGATGATTCTAGGTTTTATCGCTCAAGGCGAGATAACTCTGCTTCAAGCCTACGAGATTCTTCGTCAAGGCGAGCCTGAGCAGAGTCTTTATCGTCATAGAATTCTGATTTTGTTTCAGCATAATTACCCAAGCCAAAGGCTTTGTAATAGATAAATTGATATCGCTTATCATCTAACTCCCATATCTCAAGTGAGGTATATAAGTCGTGCTTAATCACTCCGCCTAGTCCTAACTTATGCCTTAAATACCACTTACTAATCAATGCTCCCTTGGGAACGTTTGAGTGGTGATTGTCTCCTTCTTTAGCAACCTTGCCACTCTCAATAAGCGCCGCTAGGAATATTCCTCTCTCACTTGGGTTAATATCCTTGTAGCTAAACTCTTTTGTGGCTATTAATTGCTGGGCAGTTTCTAGTGTCGTTTCTTGCATATAGTCATTCTCCTCATGATTTATATTAAGTTACATCTTCCTCAAACCGTGTATGCAGGACAGGGCAATCGTCCATTGCGGCTAGTCTATCTGCTAGTTCAATAATATCATTCCCTTGATAAACGTCGCATCGCCATTCGTTAGGTATTGCATCAAGTCCATAGTATGCACCAGCTAATTGTCCGTACACCGCCATGGTCGTATCAACGTCGCCGCCTAGGCACATAACTGCCAACATTCCATCCTCAAATGTGTCATAGCTCATAAAACCCCATAAAGCTACCTGGAGTGTGTATACGACATACCCAGGCTTATTCTTGAGCTTATCCGTCTCAACTCTCTCTTTTAGCTTGTTCAGCAGCTGGTCGTAACGTACACCAGTACTATACTTACTAACATCTATAATATCTGCTTTGTCTTTTAGATGGATAGCGTTGTGTAGTATGGCAGCAAATACTTCAGCAGCAGCTTCAGCCTCATAGGAGTAGTGCGTTTCTCTCGCGGAGATTTGAGCGAGCCGTATCGCTTGATGAATATCTCGTTTTCCATAGGCAGCTATCACTACTGGCGCGAGGCGCATTACGACACCGTTGCCAGCACCATCGCTCCGACTCATCGTTTTGTGAACAATAGCGTAACCGCTAGCGTACATATCCAGCATGATAAGCGTCTGCATGCCGATACCCTCGCCATAATCAAAATACGAGCGGTAGCCCTCTGATTGCCATTTGCAATACTTATCCATAACGTTCCAAGAATCATAGCCGCCACACTCTAGCAAGCTATCTGCTAAACATAATGCCATAGAAGTATCGTCTGTCCAGACACCACGAGGAAAGTGTGCTTCATCGTGCATATAACGCAATTCTTCTTTACGAGCGATAATCTCATCACTTGTGTAACCGTGTTCAATAGGAGCACCGAGAGCGTCACCAATAGCTAAGCCGAGTAACATCGCTCGAAAATGATTTTTCCTACTCATTTTTCCGCCCTTGGATTACGTAAGATAATACCCATAATATTGTCGACTATCTGCGAGAATTTATCATAATCATAGTGAATAGAGATGAGAGGGGAGAATATCTCTGAACCATCCTTACTTTCAACTACCATTGTATCTTCTGCAATTACTTCATAATCATTCTTCAACCTTACCATTTCTTTTGCTAACTGCCTGTGTTGGTCATATACAGCTTGTGGCAAAATAATAGCAAGACGCCCCCAGTCTGCCTGAGTGTCTACGATATCTGAGACCTCTTTATCAGTTAGCTTAACTTGCTTTTCCTTTACCAAAGGGGCATGCCCTACGCCACCATCATGAGCAATATAATTACGTCGTCTTTTCAGCCAAGATATCCACTTATTATTTTCGGTTTCACTAATGAAAATATATAAGTCAGGGACACTTTCTTTAAGTCTATCTAACATGGTCTTTTTCTCTAGTGCAAGCTTTTTGAAATCATTAATCCCTAGTGAGTAATATTCATTTAAGAACCTTGAGACTATGTCAAAAGCACTCGCCATCAAGAAGTAGAAATTTGTCAGGTGGTAATTAATTTCTATATTAAAGTTTTGATGCTCATTATATCCACGACGATACGTCTTGCGACGCAACTGCAATACGTAAGTTAGTAAATCTCTGGAATAGGATAAAAGATTAGTTTTTGCCCAAAGATACCTAGCCCTTGCCGTCAACTTTTCCGACAGTTTTTCACTTTGTATATAATCAAAGAACTCCTGAGCTTTGATAGTTATACCCTGTCCCAGTGTGTAGCGAGATAGTGATGTACCATGCCAAACTGGACTATCGAAATTCCAATATATTTCGTTGCCCACCAAAAATGCCCCTATCTCTTCCACCATCTCCTCTTTTGTATGCACTATCTGCGTATAGCGAATTAGGGAAATCTTATCTTTATCATTAAATACACCTTCATCAATCAGGGCTACATCTACGTCATCCTTCCTTAGATTCTCGCCAAGTGTATTCTTATCTATAGAGTCTGCAAATGATACTTTTATCTGCAAGTTTATCGATATGTCCTCCAGATACGCACGTAGTACCCTTAAATCTTTTATTAATGCGTTATACAGCTCTTTGTCTCTCGCTATGAGTATAGTGAGACTATCGTGTACATATAGTCTCTTGTGTAACTCTGGGTACATAATTCCATCAACAATAACCATAACTTTGTTTACCTATATTAAGTGTAATTCCTCTATCGGGTATATATCAAGCTCTCCTCTCAAATATCTCACGTAATCAATGTGGAGAATATCCTCCCATCTACAGATTTCAGCTTCTATTTCGTGTAAACATTCTATATCACCCCGCACCACAAACAAAATCATTTGATTCAATGAACCCTTTCCAGGGTTCATTTAGTTTGTAGAGTGCTCTTGGTAATCAAGGCGCATTGATTAATTTTCTCATTAGTAATGGAACTTTTTGTCAAATGGTAAGAACAAGCTCGGCCATTTTTAGACGAATATACTTGATTACTTTATGATTTTTTCTTCTTGGCGTTCCTCCAGATACTTTTTTCAAACTTGTCTAAAACACTTTGACTATGGTGTTCGTAGAAAAGTGCGTACACGTCGTTAAAATATGAAGGCAATCCAAGCCTACTACCATACACTGTATTTTTACCAGAGTGAAGGAATAGGGGTGAAGGAGTATATTGCTTGTTCTCATCAAATCCATCTGGATAATATTCATTATGATATAGTTCTTCAAAGTTTCTAATAAATTCAATAACCGCTTTACTTATGTCTTTATATCCGAGGGACTGTGCAACTGCACCAATCGTCTTAGTCTTATTTACGACTCTTAATAAGTCCATTATGTTGACTTTACTATCCTTGCCATTTGCTGCATCTTTAAGGTATTGAAAAATAGAGCTTAAAACTTTGCTTGAATAGTCTAATTGATTATTTTCTACCCCAATCAACGAGCTTTGAAGGAGCTTATCGAGAAAATCTTCTATATCATCAAAAGTCTCTACACTCTCAAGCTTAGGTAAGCTAGAAGGTAATGTCGCTAACTTTGATAGTAAATATTTGATTTCCTGTTTGTATCTTTCGTCGACCTTATCGTTAACCAAGATCTTGAACAAAAGCTGAGGCATAACGAGTATGTTTCTATTCATACTTTGAACTCCGCTACTTATACCTCTAGATAAAATTGCCAATCTTTTTAGTATAGAAATGGTAAGCTTCGAGATATTGATAATTTTTTTAATCTGGTTTTCAGATATATTATCCCCAATTCCGTGCGAAGCATATGTAAATATATTATCGCCAAACATAGTTAGAGTAATATCAACTAAGCCGCGGTCGTTTATTGTACTCAGGACGATACAGTCTGGAACATATTTTTGCATGATACACAGCCTACGGTCAGTTAGTTCATCTTGAATAAATATTTGATTACATACGCTGGCTAAACTGTCAATCCCATTCTTTAAGACTGGATGCATATCTTCAGATCCGGAAGCCTGGGCTATTATCTTATGTAGGTATTTTAGAATATTCTCGATTGGATCAACGCGATGCTTGGACTGTAGGGTCTTTTTAGCTATTTGGTTCAGCGCATCAGAAGCTTCAAATAGCGCATCAACATTTTTCTGTTTAATACTATTTTCTATGACTTCCGTAAAATTATAAATTGCTGTATGATAAGCAGGGTTTTCTTCTGGTCGCTCAATATGCTGGACGTCTAGGCTTGCTATCACCACATCTTGAATATGCCTGATATATTTTCTTATTGTTACAACATCATTTTCAGCTAACGCTTTTTCCCATATAAAGTACATTTTCTCTAGACTTGCCTGGATAAAAGCCGCCACATCGCTTTCTGAGATTAGACCAGCTTTGAGATTGTATTTAATTGATGTATTGTATTTTCGAGACAGTGTATATACTATTATTAAGTTAAATGCTAGACGTAGCCAGTTATATGCAGTATACGTATCCTTTTTCTCTTTGCTGACAGAATATAGTTCAATTAATCCATCAAGATGATTTTGTAAATTATTAACCTTAGAATGAAGCTGAGTAGTATATACACAAGCTTGCATAGCACGTTTATCTTTATCAGATGTTTTATTATGTTTAATATTTAAAATACGAGAGATCCTTTTCGCAAGATAGTTCATCTCATCAATTTCTTTTTTATATTTTTTTGCCAGCATAAGCACTAACTGATCATTATTCATAAGTCGAATAAGCCTAGTATAGGAATAGTACAAAATCATGACAGATAATAAAAGCAATAAAAGACCGACTCTAAGTAAAATAACCTTAGTGTCATTATCCTCCTTGCTATTAATAATGCCAAGAACGAACTCGATAACCGTTATGGCTCCCAATAGAATGTAGCTTAGATCTATTCTTGTATCTCGCGCAAATGATTTATAAAATCTTGCAGAAAGAGCTTCGTTTGATCTAGATATTAACTGCGACGTAAATGCAAAAACGATTGCAAGCATAGACCCGATAATTGTACCAATACTAAAAAAGAATGAGCTTAACTCCTCAGGCTTTAGAATAACACTAGAGTAATCAAAACAAATTATTAACCAAGCTAGAGATATGAATATGAGTACAACAATCCAAGTAGCTGAAAACCTTTCAAGAAATCTGTATTTAATGAAGTTTCGAGTGTGCAGCTCTAACAAATCTAATCGTAAGATCTGTTTATAAAAAATGACCAAATACTTATATAATAAATTCCGCATACCAGATTTATTATACTATGCTATACCAGTAAATATTAACCAGACCCGAGACTGGTCACAAAATTATTACACAGTATAACCTCAAACTAGCCTCTTAGGCATATGCTGGTACATTAGCGATTTCGCTCATCTCACTCGCACTTAACCCACTAAAACTCGAAAGACGGAGTCCCCCTATCTCAGACTTATCCGATGATGCGAATAGCTTTGGGTTTTCTCTCAACACATCGCACCGCTCCATAAAGCGCACACCTCAACAAAAATGCTCCACAATCTTATTGCCAGCGATGCCAAATCCGGTTAGCGTATAAGCGCTCGACATGATGGATTGCCTGTGCGGCGGCGATTGCATCCAGGCGTTAAAGGCTACGCGGCTAGTGTGCAAATCTGGCGGCGCAGTTTGCACCAGATTCTCGGCTGGCGCGTTACAGACAGTCCTCGCCTTAAGCAGTCCGTGCGGAATGGTTGTACCTGGTTTATAATGGCTAAAATAATTATTCTCTTTCATATCATTCGCCATCCACTGCGCTGTTCGGTTAAGCGGCTCGTACATTTTTAACGGCTTCAGATTTTCTTTACTACGAGCATAATTAATCAGTTCAAGAATCTCCAAAGCATCTGGCGGACCTATGTCATACTTTTTATCCTGGTCTGCCGGTTGCGGCTGTGGATTTGGAGTCGGTTTTGGTTGCGGATTCGGCGCAGGCTGCTGCGAGTTACCGGGCTGCTGAGGTTGCGGAGCTGGCCGTTGGTTGTTTTTCGGCGGCGAGGCTGGATTCGACGGTGGTTGCGGGGCTGGATTATGCTTCGGGCGCACAGGGTCAATTCTCTGCTCTTTTTGGTTTGGCTGCGGTTTTTCAGACTTCTTCTCTTGCTGGTTCGGCGTAGACTGCTTAGGCTGGAAATCTTTATTAGACTTGCTACTGCTGGAGCTATTACCGGAACCAGACTTAGTAAAATTAGGACTGGAAGTTGTTTTTTGCTCCTGCTGCTGGCTGGCATTACCCTTATTTTTCGGCGCAATACATACAGCAATGTATACGCCTATCCCCGCCCCGATCAGTGTTAGAATAACTAATATAATTACAAGTTTTTGTTTTTTCATACTTTGATTGTAGCAAGGAAACCGGTTATGTCAATCCGGAGGTGGCGGCCTGCGAAAATAGCCAAAGCATAGTGTATAATATAGTCAGCGCGGGTATCGTATAACGGCTATTATGTATGCTTCCCAAGCATGAGACGAGGGTTCGACTCCCTCTACCCGCACCAATTCATTCAAAGCGCAAAAGCGCTTTTTCTTTTTACCGCAATTTTCTGCAAACTACAAATTTCAGTAAAATTCACATCATTAAAAAGTCTATGATCCGTGAAAATAAAAACTTGTGAAAAAGTTGCCAAAACCCCTTGAAAAAACATAAGCGCAGTCCTACAATAGAGTAGAGATGAAGATTTTGATGCTTGGGTGGGAGTTACCTCCGCATAATAGCGGCGGTCTTGGCGTGGCCTGTTACCAAATGTCAAAAGCGCTCGCTTCCCAGGGCGTTGATATTGATTTTGTCGTTCCTTATTCTGCCAAGCATCCAGGTATTGATTATATGAATGTGTACTCAGCGACGCCGCTACCGCCAAATTATTACAATTTGGGCGCATATGATCACGGCACGCCGGAAGACCGGGAAAACGCTAAAGACGAGCACGGCTTATCGCCAATGCGGGCAGTGCAGCGCCGTTACGGCAAGTTCGTCCGGCAATTTGTCCGCAAGCATCCGCCGGACGCCATTCACGCTCATGATTGGCTAACGATGGAGGCTGGTATTATCGCCAAGGAAAACAGTAATGCGCCGCTGATCGTGCACGTACACGCAACAGAATTTGACCGCTCGGGCGAGCAACTTGGCAATCCGCTGGTGCACGAGATTGAGCAGCACGGCTTGATGATGGCTGACCGAATCATCGCCGTTAGCCAAATCACCAAAGATATCATTGTTAAGAATTACCACATTCCGCCAGAGAAAATCGAGGTGATTTATAACGCCATTGACCTAGCTAGCCTGCCGCCGCACGAGTACGATATCGACACCTACAAATATCTTGAAGACCTGAAAAGCGACGGCTACACGATTGTCGGCACATTGACGCGGCTGACAGTACAGAAAGGACTAACCTACTTCGTGCGCGCTGCTTCGGCGGCATTGAGCAAATACGATAAAATCGCTTTCGTCTTATCAGGCAGCGGCGAGCAGCGAGACGAGCTTATCACGCTAGCAGCCAGCCTGGGGATTAGCGATAAAGTGATTTTTACCGGATTCGTCCGCGGCAAGCAATGGCGCGATATATACCATCTGATCGACGTATTTGTGATGAGTTCAGTGTCTGAGCCGTTTGGCCTAACCGCGCTGGAGGCGGCTCATCATGACACTGCGCTATTAATTAGCCGCCAATCCGGAGTTGGTGAAGTATTAAATAATATTATGCGGTTTGATTATTGGGACGTTAACCGCCTGGCTGATGAGATTGTTAATGTCGCCCAATCTGCAGCATTACGAGAGACGCTGAAGAAAAATGTGAAGGACGAGTACGCGAAGATTTCCTGGCAAGATGCAGCGCGCCAGTGTTTAAAGTTGTATAAAATTTCATTATCCAAAGGAGTAATTTCATGAACGACAGGCGCGGCATAACGCTTTACCTTCACGTCCATCAGCCATGGCGGCTACGGCAATACAGTGTTTTCGACACGGCGCAGCGGCACGACTATTTTTCAGACGGCCACAATCCAGCCCAGAACAACCAGCAAATTTTCCATAAAATTGCCCGCAAATCATACCTGCCGATGAATGCGCTGCTGCAAAAAATGCTGCGCAAATACCCCGATTTTAAGTTATCTCTCAGTATGAGCGGCACGTTTCTGGAGCAAGCACAGCAGTTCAATCCTGAAGTTTTAGAAAGCTTCAAGCGGCTAGTTGCTACGGGCCGCGTGGAGATATTGTCAAGTCCGTACCATCACAGTTTGGCGTTCTTTTATTCTTTACAGGAGTTTGAGACTCAGATTGAATTACACCGCCAGGCTATCCGCCGAATTTTTGGCGTGGAAACGCGCGTTTTAGCAAATACAGAGTTAGCGTACAATGATCAGCTAGCCAAATGGGCAGAAAATCACAATTTCAGCGGCGTATTGGCGGAAGGCTGGGATCCAATTCTGGATTGGCGCAGCCCGAATTATGTATACCGCCCGAGCGGCACAGAAAAGATTGGTTTGCTTCTGAAAAATTATCGCTTAAGCGACGACTTGGCGTTCCGCTTTAGCAATCGAAATTGGAATGGCTGGCCGCTGACAGCAGAAAAGTTTAATGCTTGGGCGATGGATTCGCTGCAGCACGCACCGCTGCTTAACCTATTCATGGATTATGAAACATTTGGCGAACATCAGTGGTCGGAGACAGGTATTTTTGACTTCTTTGAAAGTTTCGTCGGCTGCTGGCTGAATAATCCTGACAATACATTTTATACCGTTAGCGAGGCGTTATCTGCGCAGCGTCCAGTCGGCGAAATTAGCATGCCGTCGCCAGTTACTTGGGCTGACAGCGAGCGCGATTTGACAGCTTGGAATGGTAATGATTTGCAGTCGGAAGCCTTGCGGTATTTGTATGACTTAGAAAGCAGCATACTATCCAGCGGCGACGAATCGCTAATTAGCGACTGGAGAAGGCTGCAGACGTCAGACCATCTGTATTATATGTGCACCAAATGGTTCACCGATGGCGACGTTCACGCGTATTTTAGTCCGTACGATTCGCCATACGACGCCTTTTTATACTACATGAACGCTATTCGCGATGTTCGCTGGCGATTATCGCAGCAGATACGAGCTTAAACTTAATAGTTTCGCAATCCGCCCTATTTGTTTAAGCTGCCGCCGGGTTGTTCGTTTTTCAAATACCAGAAATTTATTTCTACATATAAAAGCTCCTTGCCATAAAACATTCGGCAAGGAGCTTATTTCCGTAAATTAAGCGCCAGCTATTAGCCTTTGCGGGCTTTGACTTCGTTACGGCCAAGGTTTTTCTTCGTCTGAACGTAAGTCACATGTTTTCTCTTAATCGGGTCGTATTTGCGCAGCGTCAAATTACCCTTGCCTTTATTAGTACGATTTTGTGTATTGATAGTAGTATAGTAAGTCCGGTGCTTGCTTGAATTGCTCACCAAACCAATCAACTTTCGTTTCGTATTCTTCTTTGCCATCTCTTTACTCGTTAAGTTTTATAAAACGTCTCGGCTAATTATAGCATACTAGCGGCGGAAATATCAAATATCATAAAACACTTGCCGACCGCAACGTTCAACGAGGCTTGCCTGACTAGTACCACCGTGCAATTTCATCCACCATTCGCCTCGTTTGCGAATGCGGTTTCTTATTGCCATAACCCAGCGCCAGCATCACCACTGGCAATTCTTTCT
>CAUVOY010000009.1:0-47339 GCA_963553885.1 uncultured Candidatus Saccharibacteria bacterium | reverse complement strand
AAATCACTTGTTTATTTTTTAGTATAATTTCCTGCTCTTCGGGCGTAAATCGCCGAGATTCGCGCATTTTTTGGTAAGATTTGTTGCGCGTCCAAGCGTCGATGTGTCCGTTTTCTAGTTCAGCCAGCGCCAGCTCAAAAAAATTCACCGCCGCCGTCGTATACAGCCAAGCTAGCCCCATCTTGACGTAATAGCCATCGTGTTTAATCCCCCGCAGCGCTGCGAAAACTTGATCAATGTATGCTTTATCCAGGAAATTAGTCATCAAAGAAACTATGCCGTAGCGCACCGTGAACTCGGCTTCACTATATAAGCATTCCAGCGCAAAATCCCACCATATTTCGCCGGCAAAGCGCCGCTTTTTCTCGACAAATATATCAATGTGCGCCCACGAATCAACGTGCGGCAGGTATTGCTTGGTTAGGTCAATCGTTGTTTGATCATCAAGCCGAGCATGCGTGATCAGCAGCCCGCATAGCAGCACGTAGTCAAATGATTCGTTCTTGGCCGTTAGTAATTTACTAATATCCGCTGCACTCATGTCGGGCGCTAATTCCCTCGCTAACCGCCGCAAATCCGGTACGCGCACGCCGATGACCGGCATCTTGGTATTGACGATACGCTGGTTAAAGGCAGCGTAGGATTCGTTACCTTGGGCAAGGTTCGTCAATTGAGCTATGATGCGATCGTGCATATCTACAACTCCTCCCCGCATAATTCTGCGGCTACCCGAACCGTCTCATCTAGCGTTGTGTAAACTACAGCGCGGGGTAGCTCCAAATGAACCTGCGTTTCAATATCAAAACGACGATTATAGTCTGGATCTACACCGACAACTATATTAGACTTACGCGCCAGCTCTTTGCCAAGCTCCAAAAAAGTAATAATCGTCTCGGCGTTAGGAAACCAAAACAATACAACTTTGGCAGACTTCAGGTTTTCAAATTCCCAAATAATTTGCTGGCGCGCCGTCTCGCCAATAGCGGAAATAATCTCATCGCGGCGCGGATTAGCAACAACCAAATCAGTACCAGCTAGCATTTCGAGCGCTTCTTTTTGCCAGTTTGGACTATACGTCACCCCGCCCGCTAGGAAAATATCCGGGGTCAGGTCTTGATTGGATGAAACTGGAGTTTTTATAATCATTGCAAAGTTAAATCAAACGTTGTAATAGAGCAATTCTTTCAAATTCTCTACCTTCTATTCTAGCAAATCTCCAGACATAAAACTAATCGAAAAATTATCATCCGGGCAAGAATACCGCCGCGCATATCATACGGCGACTTCGCGAATATAAAATGATATAATACGAGCATAAATGGAAATATTACTAATTATACTAGCACTACTCGCCCTGCTCGTAATCGCCGGCAGACGTAAGCCGGCGGAATCTGCGCGCATTATCAACGACCAGAACGAGCAGAAAAAACAAGAAGAAACCGACGAGCTAATCACGGTAATTTTACCGACGATAGATAATGATAAGTAGACAAAATGACGGCAATGCCGTCAAGTTTTAAAGCCTAACTTGGAGCGATTTTTCGAACCCCCGTTAAGAGGCTAATACAGTGAACTCTAAAATTTAGAGACCTATGAAAAGCTGAACATACTGAGACCGCGTAAGTTTATACTAGAGACTAGACATTCTCAACAAGAGAAAATTAAAACAGTTAAAGTAGTTCACCAACTCTTACGCTTGTTGTAAAACTTCCTAAGCGTTTCTTGACTTAAACCAAGATTTTTAAGCACTGAATACTCAAATAGTGCAAGGAGTCTCTCGTAAGTAAAATACATATCCCCATGACTCATGACATATGGTGCATCAGCTTCCTTAATCGCCACATGTGATAGTTTATTTCTAGTTACTCTAATCTTATCGCGATCACTGCTTGAGAATGGTCGATCATTTTCCGGAAGCACCTCATTAAGAGTTTTTACGGCCTTATCTAGAGAGATTTCTAAATCATTTTGCTCTATACGTACATATCCCTCTATCGCTCCGACAATATCTTTGAATTGATTTTCCAACATTTTAGGAACATCTGAGCGCAAGGCAGAAAATAGATCAAATACATCAGCATACTTATCTTTATAAGTGAACCATTTTGTAAAAAGTATTTTGCACTCAGTTTTTATATCCTCAAAGGTAAAGTTCATGTCGTGTGTATTAATATCTTTGTAGTATTTTTTCTGAAAACGATAAGGCAACAATGTCGTGTAATCTCTCGCACTATCAGTCTTGACTTTTATATCGATAGGTTCTAGGCTCCGCCCGGTGGCGATAATGAGGAGCCTTTGAAAATGTTGAATAATACTCCACGCTTCTGTTAGGGATAGCCTATCTTTCTTAGCTTCTATTCCAAGAACACATCTTTGTTCTATATTAATATTTTTCTCAACTGGCAATATAGGCATTCTGCCAACGCTCGAGACTAGGGTAAGTATAATATTCTCATCCTCGTATATTTCAGTTGTTTTGACATCATTAACCACTATAATAGTGTTCTCTCGCCTTAACGGATTATCTTTAAAAGTAGTGCGAATGGTAATCACGCCATCATCTAACCATTCGTATAGATAAGGGAACTCGATATAATATCTGCCAAAAGCTAGATTTTCTATCTTGTCAATATGTTCGCCTATAAAGATATCGCCAAGGCGATACGTATCAGCTTTGTAGCTGTGTATAGTAAAACTAATGGGGTCAGCAAAATACTCAAGCGTATATTTATTACCACCATTTCTAGCAACACCCTGTATGGTCGTTTGCTGTACCGTTTTTACTAGCTTAGGAGAGCCGTCATAAACGCCAGACTTCAATCCTTTAAAGCTGCCAGTTAACTCAAGCTTTCTATCTTCAACCAATAAATCACCAGCTATTTTATTATCTGGCTTGTCTGATAACCACCATATTCCGCTAACTCTATTTTTCATATACTTATTATACCATTTATCACTCAAGTAACCCTGTTCTCTACTTCTAGCATAGTGAGGTGTATTATGTTAGTTAATTTACTAATAAAATCCCGCCCCTTCGGACGGCTTTATGTAAATTCTATTCTGGAGCCACGATCGGGGCTTGAACCCGAGACCTCATCCTTACCATGGATGCGCTCTACCAACTGAGCTATCGCGGCATAATCATCAGATAATTCGCTCGTTTCTGCAACTAAAAGAGCCACTATCCGACTGCCTGATTCTAGCATATTAGACAGTTATTTAGCAACTAGCGCTTAGCCGCCTTAGATTTTACTTTAGATTTGGTTTGGCTGGTCTTTGGCAGCCTCGGCGTTATGAAAGTATCGATCAATCCCCAGGCGATGCCGTTGACTAAAAATGTAACCGCCAAAATACCAGAAAAAGACGCTGCCAGATGTGCCGAGGAAACGCTAAATAGCGTTGATAATCCCGCGACCACCAGCCCGATAATTGCCAAAATTAAATATGCCTGCTGCAACTTCAACCGTTGGTTCTTTTCGCTGTTCCAGACGGTAAATATTTGTTTTAATAATTCTAACATGCTTTAACTATAGCACACAAACATAAAAATGTCAAACAAAATCAGTTTTATCAGAGAAAACTAGAGAAAAAAGCCGCTTCTATAAGCGACAATTTTCTTAAAAATTATTCCTTGGTGCTGGAAGTAGGACTCGAACCTACGAAGCCTTACGGCGGGAGATTTACAGTCTCCTGTGATTGCCACTACACGATTCCAGCGCGTATTTGGAGCCGATTCTCGGACTCGAACCGAGGACCTGCTGTTTACAAAACAGCTGCTCTAACCAGCTGAGCTAAATCGGCGCTTCCATAATTTTAGCAATTTTTAGTACTGCTGGCAATAGCTATTCGAATTATTTGACATAATACCCCCAGGGGGTATATGATAAAATCATGGACACAACAGATATCAAGCGGCGAGCTCTGCACCGCACAAAAATTATTTTAGGGCAAATGCGCGGACTAGAGAAGCAAATTGCCGACGACGCATATTGCATGGATATTTTAACGCAAAGCCTGGCGCTGCAAAAATCGCTGGCATCACTCAATAAGCTCATTCTGGAGCGGCATTTGCGCACGCACATTGCTGACAAAATGGCCTCGGGTGATAAAATCCAGCAAAATGAAGCGGTCGAAGAGCTACTTAGTCTATACGAATTAAATAATATAAGGACGAAATGATGCACCACGAATCTCACCCTCACTGCAATATAAAAACTTCAACCAAACGCATGGCGTTAGCCGCGACCTTGCACTGCTTGGCGGGCTGCATGATCGGCGAAATGCTCGGTGTCACCATCGGCACGCACGCTGGATTTACACCGCACGCCACGGTAATTTTGGCGTCAGTTTTAGCATTTACGTCTGGCTATACCGTATCAACTATCCCGCTGATAAGCGCTAAGTTATCGTTCGTCAAAGCCTTCAAATTGGTTTTCGCTGCCGATACGTTATCAATTCTGTCGATGACCATCGTTGACAATGTCATCATGCTCGTTGTGCCAGGCGCCATGAACAAAGACCTCACTCATCCGATGTATTGGGCAAGTCGGCTGCTGTGCATGACCGCCGCGTTCCTAGTGTCGTACCCTGTCAATTTATATTTATTGCGCCGCGGCAAGGGTCACGCGCTGACTCATCAGTATCACCACCATAATAAATAATAACGACGTGCAGATAAATCCTAAGGAGCCTTGGCTTTTTCCTTGCCAGCTCGCCAGATTTTTAGTACAATCATAAGGTAAATTTGTGGCTCTTTAGCTCAGTTGGTAGAGCAGAGGCCTGAAGAGCCTTGTGTCCCCAGTTCAAGTCTGGGAGGAGCCACCAATTTGTTTTTGTATTGATGTTTGCAGCCGACTCTTATCCGACCATTTGTTGCCCGCGCGTGATTTTAATTTTTATTGTTTATCTTATTCAATAACCCGCCATAATTATACGGCGTGAATTTGTCATTGATAAAAATAGGATAGGCCGGAGTTTTTACTCCCATTTTCTCCGCCAAATTCTGGTCAATTGGCTGGAATGCTCGTAGGCTTGCCCGCTCAAGGTTTAACCTTGCTTTATCCTCCAGGGTCATTCGGTAAACAAAGCGAAACTTCTCTACCCCTGAGACCGCCCGGCAATCAGCAATTTCCTTTTCAGCAAGCATTTGCAGCTTCTGGCGCCAGATTTTCACATCATTCAACCTGCTCTGCACGCTAATTTCTATCGACACGCAATTAAGCGCATACTTATTTATGCAATCATAATCAGCCACAATCACCCGCGGTAAACCCAGCAGCCACGACGCGGCCAGCAGCTCTTCATTTGCACCTTCCCCGACAAACGTACAATCATTATCCGGACAAAACGTATTGTGAAAGTCAAAAACAATGTCATAGTCTTTGCACATTTCCAGTAGCTTAACCGGGCGCTGCTGCTCGTATATGCCGCTTGATTTCACGCCAGGAAATGACCGATTCAAGTCTTGTTCGACGAAACGCTTATTTATTTTTATAGCTTCCTCATTCGCCAGTACGCTGTCAATATTTCCCAGCGGATTTTCCTGTAAACTCTTGACCAGATCAATGCCCAGCATTTCATTCCCGTGCATGCCGCCAATTACTAATATTTTCATATTCTTATCCTCCTTATATATTATTTTTTACCGAGATAAATCAATTGATACAAAATTCCGCCAGTCAGGAACATCAGATTTGGCTTTATCAATGGTCGCATCATCGCCAAAGTCTCTCATGGCTGCGCGTGTCATTGCCGGCGCAATAGTCCGATAAGCCACCTTCGTCCGATCCAGACGGTCAGAAAATCCGCGCACCATTGGACGGAAATTCGTTAGATTGTTACGTCTCGAGACCTGGCGATCAGCAAAAACTTCATCTAGCCATACTATCTCTGAGCTCGAAGTAGCGTTCGGCGCGTACTTCCGCTTAAGCCACGCTGCCATTTCCAGCGACCCAGGATATTTTTCCGCCGCAATCTGTATTGGATCAGCCGTCCAAGCAACCGCCGCCAACGCTAATCCCGCTGGTGTCTCCTCGATATACCAACACGCTCGGCGCGTCTCGCCGATAGTGTCAAATCTCTCGGTCAATTCCTGCCCTGTATATGCTTCGTCTCCAGTCATGCTGCCGCAAGCTTGACATATATCACCAGGATTTTGACGAGAATAACCTGACGAGCAGCCGCCACATTTACTTACTTCATACCAAGGTTCTGCTGCAAACGCTGCTTGATACACGGGAATAATCGCGTCATATTTCTCCCTTGCCTCGTCTGGCGCAGCGAACCTCGCTGTTCTTATTTCGCTCATAAATATCTCCAAAATTAGCTAAATTAACTGTCAAAAGATCAAAATGCCAGCGTCGCGCCGGCATTTGTTTGGATTTATTCGCAAACTACTCAGCGCGAGCTGGCCAAACGTGCGAATGATGTTTGAAGACATTTTTATAGCCGCCAGTACCGTTTTGCATCCAATCGCTAATCCTGGCAACCGTACGGCTACTGAGCTTCGTCGCTGCAATGACGTTAGCGTATTTTTCGCCTTTTGATAACATTTTGGCAGCTTGTAGGCGCGCGCCAACTTCGACAATCTCCTTCTGAGTCATGACATCGCGAAGAAACGCTCGCATTTCATTAGAATCATCTATACTAGCAAGAACATCCGCCAGCTGACGTGCCTGTTCATCTTTCCAAATATCGTTCTTGCCATTCATATTTCCAGTTTACCAAAGTAAAGTAGAAATGTCAATAATCTTCGCACCGCTATCTAAAAACTGGAATTTTATCCTCATCTCGCTTATACTTAAACCATGAAAGCTTGGCAAGATATCGCCTCTCTGTATCAGATTTATCCGCGTAGTTTCCGAGACACCAATGGCGACGGAATTGGCGATTTGAATGGCATTACTGAGAAGCTGGACTATTTGGCATGGCTGGGCGTTGATGCGATTTGGATTTCGCCGTTTTTTACCTCGCCGCTGACTGATTTTGGCTATGATATCGCTAACTATCGGGCCATTGACCCAACATTTGGCGGGCTGGATGACTTTCGAGCGCTGTTGGAAAGAGCTCATATTCTGGGCATCAAAGTTGTGATCGACCTCGTTCCCTGCCATACGTCCGACCAGCATCCGTGGTTTCAGGAAGCGCGGTCATCGCGGGACAATCCCAAGCGTGATTATTATGTCTGGCGCGACGGGCGGGATGGCAATGAGCCAAATAATTGGCGCAGTCTGTCGGGTGGCAGTTCATGGGAGTTTGATGAGCAGACCAATCAATTTTATCTCCATTCGTTCCTGAAAACGCAGCCGGATTTGAATTGGGATAATCCTACGGTTCGGAACGAGATAAAAAACGTGGTGCGATTTTGGTTTGATATGGGCATAGACGGCATGCGAGTTGACGCGATTTGGGGCATTTCGAAAGACCCTGAGTTTAGTGACGATTCGCCAAATCCTGATTTTCACGGCGATCCTGAAGCCTACGGCGCGTTCATTCACGACCACTGTAAAATGGGGCCGCATTTTCAAGAATATCTGCATGAACTGGCGTCGGTTTGTGATGAATATGATGATAAGCAGATGGTGTTTGAATTTTATCCGGACGAGAGGTTGGGTGATATTTACCAGCAGTACCACAAGGTGCTGACGGCCCACCCGAAGGCGTCGGCATTCTTTATGGAATATCGCCAAGACGAGTGGCATGCGGAACATACTGGGCAAAAGATTAAGAAATATTTACAGGCAGCGGGCTTGGCCAAGCCGTTTTTCTGCGTCGGCAATCACGATCAGCCGCGCGTTGCCTCGCGACTCGGGGCGGAGCGAGCGCGAGCCTTGCATTTTCTCAACCTGCTTACGCCGGGCGTTAGCGTGATGTACTATGGTGACGAGATTGGCATGACCAATGGCGAATTGACTACTGAGGATATTCAGGATAATTTTAGCCCTGCTCATTCTACTATAGACAGCCGCGACCTGGAGCGCACGCCGATGCAATGGGATGATACGCGGTTCGCTGGATTCTCAGAAGTAAAACCGTGGCTGCCAGTGAATAAAAACCGCGCATTTGTTAACGTTAACAGCGAAAAAAGCTCGCCCGCGTCAATGCTAAATTTACACAGAGCTTTACTAAGATTACGCCAGGAATTCCCAATTATTAAAAATGGTACACTAAATATCGTAAGTGGTACTGATACTGGTAACGGGTTTATTCTGGGTATTAAACGCGAGCTAGGCAGAGAGCGCGCTTATATTTTTATCAATTTCGCTGACGCACCGCAAAGTTTTTCCATCCCAGAAAACGGCAGAATCCTCGCCTCTACTCATCCGCAATATCTACTCTTAGGAAAAGACAGACAAATGACGATTCCTGGTTATTGCGGAGTAATATTGATAACTGAAAGCTAGTTTTTACGAAACAGCGTTGATACCTTCCAGCGCGTAGGCGGTGTCTTCCCAGCCTCGTACCTCGATTGAATCGACGCCCATTTGTTTGACCGGAAAATCATTGCCGCCTTCTTGTAATTTATCGCCAAAGAACAGCGCTTCTTCTTTTGACCAGCCGTTTAACTCAAGCAACTTACCAATACCGTAGGCTTTATCAATTCCTGGCAGCGTAATATCAGTACTGGTCGTACCGCCAATCCTCACCTCAAGACCAGGTAACTTCTCTGCCACTTTATCGCGATATACCGGACGAATATCCTTGTACTTTTCCGCCCAGGCATACTTATCTTCTGGCGTTGCCTGCTGGCCCAGTGCCGACATGGTAATCTGACTATGGCGATCCTCAATAATTTCACCCGCAGGATTATCGCACCAAATACCCATCTCCCTGGCAACTTCTTCCAGTGCTGTAGTTATTTGAGCTTTTTGCTCATCAGATAAATCATTCGCGTACTGCATCTTCCATTCGTCATCGGCAGCGTTAAACCGATAATACCTCGTGCCGCAAGTCGGCATTGCATGAAATCTTTGAAGCAATTCAGACTGGACATTAAGCCGATCAATCACCTGCTTTTTAATCTGTTGGAATGTGCCGCCCGTAATGACACACACATCATAATTTTCAAGCAACCGGCTAAGAATGCCGGCCATCCGATCGCTAATTGGCGACTTGGTAATAGCTAGCGTGTCATCCAAATCAAACCCGATAATTTTTTTCACTCTTCTTCTCCCTCCATAATTAATACAAATGTATTTTTGCCTTTTTTCAGCAGCGATGTGGTGTTGACAGCTTGGTCTTCGGTTAATTTTTCGCCATTGAGGCTGATAGCGCCAGATTTCAGCAGGCGTTTTGCTTCGCCGTTGGAACTAACCGCGCCAGAAACCACCAACGCTTCAATTACGCCGACGCCGACATCAACGCGCGGAATTTCTTTAGCTAAAGCATCCAAATCGTCGTCTGACAATTGCCGGAAATCGCCGCCGCCAAACAACACCTCCGTCACCCGCTCCACTGATTCGCGCCGATTGACGCCGTGGACTATATCGGTGACTTCGCGCGCCAAAACTTTTTGAGCTGAGCGCGCACCAGGGTTAACCGCATGGTTTTCAGCGATGGCCTCAATTGATTCGCGGTCTAGCGTAGTGTACATCTTCATGTAGTCGATTACACCGTCATCATCAACATTTAGCCAGAATTGATAAAACTTATATACGCTGGTTTTATTTTCGTCAAGCCAAATTGCACCGCCCTCAGACTTGCCAAACTTACGGCCAGTTGCTTTGTTGATAACCAGCGGCACCGAGTAAACATGCGCTTCGCTGCCCTCTAATTTACGGATAAGACTAACGCCAGTCGTCGAGTTTCCCCACTGATCAGCACCGCATACCTGCAGCGTAACACCGTACTCTCGGAATAAGTGTAAGAAGTCATAACCCTGCATTAACGAGTAGCTAAATTCAGCATAGCTAATACCACTGCCACCCTCGCCGATGCGCGCTTGGACAAACTCACGATCAAGCAGCTGCGTCATTGACATGTATTTACCAACTTTATATAAGAAATCAATGTAGTTTATATTACGGAACCAATCAGCATTATTAACCAGATGAAAATCACGCCCCTCAAAAACGCGCCTGTACTGCGCCGAGATACACTCCACATTATGCGCCACCGTATCAGCATTGCGAATTTCACGCTCGTCTTTCCTGCCGTCCGGATCGCCGATCATGCCAGTCGCCCCGCCTACCAGCAGATAAGCTTCGTGACCATATTCCATAAATAGCCGCACCATCATTGCTGCTGCTAAATTACCAATCTGCATACTATCAGCGCTTGGGTCAACGCCAAAATAGAATTTGCGCGGCGTATCAACTTTGCTAATATCGTCGAATGTCATTTGATTGACAAATCCGCGCCACTGTAATTCCTCTGATAACTTCATATCACTCCTTTTCTAAGATTAGTATAGCAATTTTATGATTGAAGCGAAACATATGCGTGATATAATAGGATTGTGAAGAGGAAAACAACGACTAGCGCCGCTGGACACGGCTCGGATAATAAGAAATCTCCGGCAAAGCGGATGAATGTATATGCCAATTTGGCGCAAAAACGCCGGACAAAGAAAGACAAAAAATCCCGCGAGCGCGCTGAGTATTTAGCAACGCTGCCAAAACACCCCGTCAAGAGGTTTTTCTACCGGCTTCATCCTAAACGAGTCGCTAAGTATTGGTTTTCTAAGCACGGCGCATTGATGGCGCTGAAAATCCTCGGCGTTAGCGTACTGGCGGTACTCTTGCTAATTGGCGGCTTGTTCGCCTACTTCCGCAAGGATTTGGATAGGATTCGGCCGGGCGAACTTGCCAAGCGCGTCCAAACCACAGTCACCAAATATTACGACCGTAATGATGTGTTGTTATGGGAAGATAAAGGGACCGGTAATTATCATCTGGTAGTCGAGTCAAACCAGATTAGCGATTATCTTAAAAAAGCAACAGTAGCGATTGAGGATAGAGATTTTTACAAACACCACGGTATCAGCATCTCTGGATTGATGCGCGCCACGTTCAGCACAGCATCCGGCCGGCAGGTGCAAGGCGGCTCGACATTGACGCAACAGCTAGTTAAGCAGGTATTTTTCCCGCCAGAAGAAGCGAATAAACGCGGCTTAAGCGGCATCCCTCGTAAGATTAAAGAGATTATCTTGGCTGTTGAAGTTGAGCGGATGTACAACAAAGATCAAATTTTGTCGCTTTATCTTAACGAGTCGCCGTATGGCGGACGCAGAAACGGCGCTGAATCGGCAGCCCAGACATACTTTGGTAAAAAAGCTAAGGATTTGACGCTAGCAGAGGCGGCTTTGATCGCTAGTATCCCGCAAAATCCGCCTTTTTACAATCCATACAACACAGCCGGAAATAAAGCGCTTATCGCTCGCCAGCACACTGTCCTCGACTATATGGCCGAACAAGGGTTTATTTCAAGCAACGAAGCCAAAGAAGCCAAAGCCATTGACATTATCAGCACGATCAAACCGCAAACCGAGCAGCTAGAAGGCATTAAGGCGCCGCACTTCATATTAATGGTCAGAAATCGGCTCAGTAAAGAGCTCGGCGAGGCAGTTGTGGGCCGCGGCGGACTGACAGTGAAAACAACGCTTGATTGGCGTATCCAAGAGAAGCTTGAAACCGACATGAAAAACTTCTTTGCAACAGGACGTCCGGATTCAGTGAGAATCAGTAACGGCGCTGCGACAATTGAAGATGTGCAAACTGGCCAGATTGTAGCACTGGTCGGCAGCCGCGACTTCAACTACGGCGGATTTGGCCAGGATAATGCAGCAGCGTCGTATATTCAGCCTGGATCAACCATAAAGTCGCTAGTGTTTGCGCAGTTATTTGATGTTCACGGCGGTAACCAGCCAACATTTGGCAGCGGCTCAGTCTTAAGCGATGAAAATATTGACAAATTGTATGGCGCACAATTAAGAAACTGGGATAATAAGTTTATGGGCGGTATTACTATCCGCAAAGCTTTATCGTATTCCAGAAATATACCGGCAATTAAGGCAGCTTATGTTGTCGGTAACGGTTCAGCCCAGCCTGTTGTTGAGGGTATTCGCCGGATGGGCAATACTAACTATTGCCGCCAAGAAGAAAACGCGGGCGGTTATGGACTAGGTGCGGCTATCGGCGCTTGCGGTACAAAGCAAACTGAGCTAGTCAACGGCTATGGCACACTGGCACGCCTGGGTGTACAAAAAGACAGCTCCAGCGTCATTGAAGTAAAAAACAATCAAGGCGAAACTCTTAAAAAATGGAAAGACAGCAGCAAGCGAGCCGTAGATGCCCAATCAGCATACATAGTTAATGACATCCTGTCAGATAGAACAGTTGGTCTGCATGGTTACATGGGCGTTCCTGGCGTAAGAACATCCGCCAAAACTGGTACATCCGACAAAGGATCGCAACCAAAGGACTTGTGGATTGTCAACTACAGTCCGGCACTGGTCATGGGCGTATGGCTCGGTAACTCCGATACCAGCGTCGTCGGTACTTCAGCATCAAACTATGCCATGCCGGTGATCAGAAGCGTGATGTCGTTCGCCCATACCGAAGTCTATGCCAAGGATGGCAGATGGAAACCTGGTCAATGGTACGAACGTCCAAGCGGTATCCAGCAAGTTGGCGGCGAATTGTATCCATCGTGGTGGAATAAGAAACAAAACAATTCGTCGCAAAAGATGACATTTGATAGAGTATCAAAGAAGAAAGCGACTAGCTGTACGCCAGACGGCGCAAAAGAGGAGATCGACGTCGTTCGAACTACCGACCCTCTTACTAAAAAAGAGTCATTCTCGGTTCCGGCAGGATACGACGCTAATGCCGAAGATAACTTCCATAAATGTGACGACGCTAAACCGCAAATCAGCTCAATTTCCGTAAGTAATAGTGGTAACAAATATACTATCAGCGCTAACGTATCATCCGGAACCCACAGTCTGGCATCGATCGAAATAGCCGTTGACGGGAAAACGATTAAAAACGCCAGTATTAGTTCCGGCGGCACACAAAGCGAGACAGTAACTATTGATAGCGCTGGCAGCCACAGCGTAACGGTAACCGTTAGAGATTCGGCATATTATACTGCCACATCCAGCAGCAACTTCCAGTCGTCGTCAGGATCAAGCTCGGGCGATGATTAAAAGCATTCGAGATATAAACTAGGCGCTTTTTTACCTTTTGTCCTAACCGCGACAAGAATACTGAAAATTAAAAGCCTGGTTTATGATTTAACTCCAAACCAGGCTTTCTCTACACCTAATGCTATTTATTGACTATTTGCCAAATCAACCAAATCGGCCTCATGCTGGGCTGGAGTCTTACTTTTGGCAGGTAAACGTTTTTTTACAGTACTTGAGTTTGCTTTCGTAGTTTTGCGCGGCTGCGATTGCTGCGGACGGCGACCAGTTGAACGCGATTTCGCCGCTGCGGCTGAAGAAACCGCCGAATGCGAATTATTACTTGCCTTCGTGCGCGAAGCAGTTTTTGGCTCGACAACAAGTTTGGCAAACATCATCTTGCCGGCATCAGTTTGCAGACTGCGAATAATCTCCACCCTTTTTTCCTGGCCGATAAATTTTTTAGCCTGCTCAACTACTACCATCGTACCGTCATGCAAGTAGCCGACCGCTTGATGAGAATCTTGACCTTTTTGTGTCAATTCTAGCACCAGCTCATCGCCAGGCAGATAGCTCATCCGCAGACTCTTGGCCAGCTCATTGATGTTGAGGATCTGGATACCTTCGACTTGCGCCACCTTGTTCAGGTTGTAGTCCAGCGTTAGGATAGCAGCGTTCATTTCCTTGGCGAGTTGCAGCAAGCGGTTATCAACGCCCTCAGGAATGCGCGTTGCATCATCAAGTAGCGTGAACGAGCCGCCCAACACATCTTTGAGTTCCTTCATGGCGTCCATGCCGAAACGGGCGCGCTCACGCTTGGCGTGATCAGCACCATCCGCCAACAGTTGCAGTTCTATCAGCACGCTGCGCGGCACGATGATCTGCCCCAACAGGAAACCGGTCTTTGCTAGATCAACCACCCGGCCATCCATCAACACTGAGGTATCGACCAGAATTGGCAGCTGCGTACCACTACCTGCCTGCCGCCGCGGCTTGACCAGCAGATATATCTCCGCCATGATAGCCAGCAGCATGATAATGATGATAAGTTCAATTGTTTTTTCCATAGTAATTTCCTTTTATGATAATGTTATTGTAAATAGTCAATCAGTGCCTGGCGTAAATCGCCGACGCCGCGCACAAATGCATCTTTGTGAGTTTTTGGCGCGATGGCGTAGGTAAAGCCGAGCTTCTTGGCCTCTTTGACGCGGGCATGCCAGCCTTGAGCCGAGCGCACTTCGCCGCCCAAGCCGACTTCGCCAAACACCACCGCTTCGTCGCTGAGTTTGCGGCCAGCTGAGGCCGAGGCGATAGCCATGGCGACCGCCAAGTCCGCCGCTGGGTCGCTCAGTTTCAAACCGCCGACTACATTGATGTAAATATCTTTGTCAGAGAGATTGAGCTTGGTGCGCTTTTCCAGTACCGCCACCAACAAGTTCAAGCGGTTGAGATCAAAGCCGCTGGCCGCGCGTTTGGGGTAGCCAAAATTCGTCGGATTGACCAGCGCCTGAATTTCCACCAGCAGCGGCCGCGCCCCCTCCATGGTGGCCAGGACAATTGACCCATCAAGGTTTTGCCGCTCAGCTAGCAAACTCGCCGACGGATTGGCCACAATCTGCAGACCGTCCTCACGCATCTCGAAAATTGCCGCCTCATTCGTCGAGCCATAGCGGTTCTTCTGCGCCCGCACCACCCGGAAACCGCCGTAGCGATCGCCCTCAAAATTCAGCACCACATCAACCAAATGCTCCAGGACTTTCGGCCCGGCGATTGAGCCTTCCTTGGTGACGTGACCGACCAAAATCACCGCGGTGTTGGCGGCCTTGGCGGCGCGAATGATGACGTTGGATGAGTTGGTGATTTGGCTGACCGAACCTGGCGCTGAGGCAATTTCTGCCAGCGACAAGGTCTGGATGGAATCGACAATCACCAGATTGTACTGGCCAGTCTGAATGGAGGCGGCGATGTCTTCGGCACTGTTACTGGACGCCAGCTGCAAGTTCTCTGAGTCAACCGCGCCCAACCGCTCAGCCCGCAATTTAACCTGCGACACCGATTCCTCACCGCTGACATATAGTACCGGTTGCTGCCGAGCGATGAATGCCGCGACTTGCGCCAGCAGGGTACTTTTTCCAATCCCTGGTTGGCCCGCCACCAGCACTACGCCGCCTGGCAAAAAGCCGCCGCCAAGCACCGCGTCGAGGTCGGCAATGCCGGTTGCCAGCCGCACTTGCCTCGCCTCGGCAGCCGTTTCGCTGAGCCTGAGCGTCGTGAGCGCCTTGCCTTTACCGCTGCTGCGGGCTACCGCCGACGCGCCAGTATCAACTGGTAGTTGTTCAACCAACGAATTCCACTCGCCGCAATTGTCGCACTTGCCGACCCACTTCGGATAGCTGGCGCCACACTGCTGGCAGGCGAACTGTGATTTTGCCCGCGCCATCAACGCCCTCCTTCTACACTATCCAAGCTTTTATTTAATTCATCAATTTTAACGCCCAATTCCCGCAAACGCGCTACATCTTTATTATACTGACTAATATCATTATTTAGTGCAGTGCGGCGCCGATTTATCTCAGTCAGCCGACTCCTTAGAACGCTGCGCTGGGCATTAAAATCCTCCTGCGATGCAAAACCGCCATCGGCCGCTTTTTGATTAAATGCCTTTACCCGCTGATTATATTGTTCGACGTCAGCCGCATACTGATTCGCTCTTGACTCAATATCCAGCTTACGTGCAGCCAAATTAGTGCGCAGACTGCTTGCCTCATTCTCAACGCTATCAAATTTATTGCTATACTGAGCATGCAGTTTCACTACCGCCGACCGATCGCTGAAATACCGCGTATAATACTGCTCCAACTCGCTGCCCAAATCAGCAAACTCTGTCCCTAAAATCGAATGTAGTTCATTCGTCCGCGAACCAGGCTGAGCACGTTTGTAATAATTCATCCGCTCGGTAAATTTGTCCGTCTTAACTTTTTGGTATGCTTGTTCTAATAACGGTTCTAACCGCGATTTTTCCTCAGTACTAAGCCGCGCGTATGCCGCATGCAGCATTTCATGTGAAGCCGTCACTTCTTTCACGCCGTCAAGCTCGGGATTAGCCACGTTATAGATATAAATAGCGCTTGCCGACTGGTCGTAACAGCCTAAAATCGGGCTAGCTTTTTCCACGCGGCGGCATTCCTCGTTAAACTCGGCAGCAGATTTTAGCTGCGGATGCGCGATATAAAACAAGCGTTTGCCGGCTGCCGACATACCGCTACGTTCAGCAATCTGGGCAATTTCGGCGCTCGGCTGGTATTGGCGAAAACTAATCTCGTCAATAATTTGCTGCCGATTGATTACCGCTAGGATTGCGCCGGCAGCCAAAGCTAGCGACAGAAAGCCGCTGGCAACTTTACGTACGCTTGACATCAATCACCACCTTATTATTATCAATTTTAGTTTCCAGTATACTGCCCGGTTTTGCCTTGTTTGATAACAAAACATCGCTAAGCGGATCTGCTAATTCCGCCTGAATTGTCCGCCTCAATACCCGCACGCCGCGCTGTTCATCAAAGCCCTGTTTTATCAGACAGCGCTTGACTGCTGGCGTAATATTAAGAGTCATGCCGCGCTGCTTAACCGCCTCAATCAAATCAGCCGTTAGATTATCAAAAATCTTGCGCACCACTGACCGGGTCAACGGCTTAAACGTAATTACGCCGTCAAATCGACCAATCAGCTCTGGCCGCAGAAAATCCTCCAGTTCACGCAAGGCAGCCCGCGAATTCCGTTCGTGGCGGTCTTGATTAGACGATTTTTGCTGGCTAGACGGCGCAAAGCCCAGCTCTGAATCTTGCACCATTTGTTCAGCGCCGACATTGCTTGTTAAAATTATGATTGTCTGGCGAAAACTGACCGTCCGCCCGTGCGAATCGCTTAGCTTGCCGTCTTCTAAAATTTGCAGCAGCAAGTTTAGTACGTCTGGATGCGCCTTTTCAATCTCGTCAAATAGCACCACGCTGTATGGCTGCCGGCGAACCTTGTCAGTCAATTTGCCGCCGTCATCATAGCCAACATAACCGGCTGGCGCGCCGATCAGCCGGCTAGCCGTGTGCCGCTCCGAAAACTCGCTCATGTCAATCTTAATCAAACTATTATCGCCGCCAAAAACTTCCCGTGCTAGCACCCGTGCCAATTCCGTCTTACCCACGCCGGTGGGCCCGAGGAAAATAAACGATCCTAACGGTCCGTTTTGGCGATTCAGCCCAGCTTTATTTCGGCGAATCGACCGCGCCAATTGCTCGATCGCCTCGCCCTGGCCTAGCACCCCCTGGCTCAGGCGTTTCTCTAATTGGAGCAAATCTTTCATCTGATTCAGCGACAAACGATCGACCGGAATATTAGTCATCGCCGAAATCGCCCGGCGCAAATATTCATCCGTCAAGCCAGGCCTCGTCTCAGCCTCATCCGTTAATTTGCCCGCTTGCTGCTCTAATTGCCGCATTTGCATCTTAAACTCCGCGGCCCGCTGATAATCCTCAGCCTCAACAGCGGCGTCAATCTTCCCAGCCAGCTGCTTGATTCGACGCGACAATTTATCCTTGCGCGATAAATTCGCCGGCAGGCTTGACTTAAGCAGGCTCGCCGCCTCATCAATCACATCAATCGCTTTATCAGGTAAAAACCGCTCCGTCACGTAGCGCTGGCTCAAATCCACCGCCTCGGTGAGTATCTCGTCAGAAATCTGCACTTGGTGATGTTTAGCCAAGTTGCCGCTCAATCCTTTCAGCATTGCTACCGCTTCTTCCGGCGACGGTTCCGCCACCGTTACCGCCTGAAACCGCCGGCTCAAAGCTGCGTCTTTCTCAATGTGCTTGCGATATTCATCAAACGTCGTCGCGCCAATCAGCCGCACTTCACCGCGCGCCAACGCTGGTTTTAGGACGTTCGCCGCATCCATCGACCCCTCGGCCGAGCCAGCACCGACCAGCAAATGCAGCTCGTCGATAAACAAAATGACTTCCTGATGTTTCTTAGCAACCGCCAAAACTTTTTGCAGCCGCTCCTCGAATTGCCCGCGATACTTCGTCCCGGCAATCATTGCCGTCAAGTCCAATTGAAAAAGCCGCTTGCCTTTCAAAAACTCCGGTACTTTATTATCGGCAATTTTTTGCGCCAAGCCTTCAACTACCGCGGTTTTACCAACACCCGGTTCGCCGATTAGCGCCGGGTTATTCTTACTGCGGCGCCCCAGTATAGTAATCATCCGCTGAATCTCCGCCGCGCGGCCAATCACTGGATCTAAAAATCCCTCGCTGGCCCGCCGCGTCAAATCTACGCCAAATTTGTCCAGAATTTTCAAATCGCTCGACTTCTTAGCCGCCGCGCTGCGATCACTTTGCAGCGATTCAAACTGCTGCTTATCAAACACATCTTCCAAACTCCCGCGCAGATGCTCAATATCAATATTCATATCGCGCAGCAATTTGGTCGCCCGCGCCTCGTGCTGCTGCAACATGCCATATATAATGTGTTCAGTGCCAACTCGCTCCTGTCCAAACTCTACCGCTAATTGCCACGACGTCCGAATTAACTCGACTACTTCAGCGCTCAAGCCCTTCTGCACCACCGTAATTACCAGCGGCTTGGCAGTCAAATTCAATGCCAATTCTGCCCGATCCAAGGTCACGCCGCTCTCCGCCAAAATCTTCGCACCTAGCGACGAATTCTGCGCCAGCACGCCGAGTAAAATATGCTCGGTACCGACATAAGCGCTGCCATCATTATGCGCCAGCAAACCAGCCCGCTCCAAACTCGCGCGAGCCGTTTCCGTCAATCGAGATTCCAATTCAGAAAAATCTTCCGGCATATCGCCCTCCTTTCGTTTTCGGCGATTCTCACGAGGCAGCCTATTCCGCCACCTCCTCAACCGCACTCATTAAGCTGTCCTCAATGTTTTTACGAGGTTTTGCTTCAGGTTTGGCAGCCGTCTTTGCCTCAATGTCCAGTTCATAGCCAGTCAGACGTGACGCCAAGCGAACATTCTGCCCGGCCCGGCCGATAGCCACTGACTGCTGATCCTCGCTGACGTAGACCGTTGCTCGCTTGTCGTCTTCATTGACCGTCACGCTCAATACTTCCGCTGGGCTCATGGCATTGGCGATGAAGCCAGCCGCGTCTTCCTCAAACGGAATGATATCAATTTTTTCCTGCTCGCCGATTTCGTTCATCACCGCCTGAACACGCGTTCCGTGACCACCGACGAAGGTACCGACTGGGTCAACACCCGGCAGCGCCGATGCGACCGCCAGTTTGGTGCGGCGACCGGCCTCGCGAGCAATGGCTTTAATTTCCACAGCGCCCGTTTCCATCTCTGGCACTTCCTGGCTGAACAAGAACCGCACAAACTCTTCATTGCCGCGGCTCAAAATCAGCTGCGGGCCGCGACCTTCACGCTCGATGTCCTTGATATATACTTTGACGCGGCGGCCAACACCGTAGTATTCGCCAGGAATTTGCTCGGACTGCGGCATAATACCGACGGCTTTGCCCAGCTCAATCCGCACCACGCGCGGCTCAACCCGCTGAATCGTACCGGTTACCACCGTACCAATTTTATCCTCAAATTCTGCCAGAACCACTTCACGCTCTGCCTCGCGCAGCCGCTGCAAAATCACTTGCTTGGCGGTTTGGGCTGCCACGCGGCCAAACGTCGTAACGTTGTGCGTCTCGACCGTCACTTCGCTGCCTAGCTCAGCCGCCGGGTCAACGGTTTTAGCTTCGTCCAGGCTTATTTGGTTGACATCGTTTTCGACTTCTTCGACCACAGTTTTAACAACAAACACCGTTGCCGTGCCGTTGTTGACGTTCAGGCTGGCGCGCACAAGTTGCTCACGGGTGCCGTTATCACGCCGCCACGCTGCCGCGATAGCCTGCTCGATTACCTCTAAAACCGTTTCTTCTGGCAGGTTCTTTTCCTCGGCAATTGTCCGCACCGCCAACGTCAACTGCTTAATGTTCAAATCTTCCATATTAGCTCCTTTACGCTATATATTATACTACTTTTCATGTCAAACGCCCAAGAGACGAAAAATTCCGACCTCGACGGCCGGATGTAATTTGAGTATATATCAATAAACCTCAGATGTCAAATTTTCACTGTTTAGCCAACGGCCACACCTTCTATTCAATAATCGACAGCACGCCGCTAAGATCGTCAACCACCCAACGCGCATCATCAACAATCGGCGAATCTATGAACGTTACGCCATTCCCCGTCGCTTGAAAAAGTGCTGCATCATTCGCGCCATCGCCGATAACCATACAGTCCACCAGTGTAATACTTAGCTCGCCAACCAACTGCTGCAATTGACGCAATTTGTCGCTGGTGTCTTTTTCGGGCGATTGTATCTGAACAAGCTGATCATTATCATCAAAGATAAACTGATTTGAAGACCGCCACCAAGCAATTTCCAATTCAGCCGCCACATGCCACACAAGAATATCCATCGCGCCAGAAATGATTGCCAAATTATAACCGCGATTCTTCAACTCGCTCACAACATCGCGAGCATAAGGCATGTAAGTATATTGCCATAGGATCTTTTCGATATTTGAACGCGATACGTCGCCGCGCTGCTGATAAATCTTAAGAAGCTCCGCCTGTCCTTCGGCGTCAGTAATCTCGCCGCGGCGCGCCCGCTCCATCAGCTCAGCATCTTCAGCAGGCATCACACCCATCGCCAAGTTCAAATCGCGCCATGAATTCTCCTTAATAAGCGTTTTATTTAAGTCAAATACGATAAGCTCGGGATCCATATAAATTAGTATAATCTACACTCTG
This sequence comes from uncultured Candidatus Saccharibacteria bacterium, assembly GCA_963553885.1. Classification (GTDB taxonomy): domain Bacteria; phylum Patescibacteriota; class Saccharimonadia; order Saccharimonadales; family Saccharimonadaceae; genus Nanosynbacter. The sequence goes on along the minus strand of CAUVOY010000009.1, from coordinate 26,385 downwards.
CTGTCCGTAAAACCTGCCTGGTGCAAGGGAAGCCGCGACCGCATTTGCAATCCCAACAATGCCGCCCGATAAAAACCCGCTGGCAACCATGTGAACGGTTGATCAATCAGCGTGAATCTTTTTTCTCCATCCTCACCGGTGTGCGTGAAAACATTATTTCCCGCATTATTACTTAAATCAATATCGTTAACCAAAATACGCGAAGCTGTTCTTCCCAGTGCCCGATCCAAATGCTGCCTAACTACATCGATTTCCTTCATCATCGCCGCGCGGCAGACTGCAAGATGATTTGGATATGCCCAATCAGGCATAAATCGGCTGCTAACAGATTTACCGGGCGCCCGCTCAATGACCGCAGCTGGCGGCAATACGCCGTTGCTTGCCATGGCCAGCACTCGAACCGCAGACACCAGACAACCGCTATTTTCCAAAATTTCATGAAGTAAATTCATCGTATCTCGCTGGATGTTCGCTTCGCCGCCATATCTGAAACGCTTTACGACATAATCGCTGCCTTCCGGATTAAGCACATAGGCATGCTGTATTCCGTTTCTTATCAAAATGCGGTTCTGTTCTACCTCAATTCCTTCTTCGTACGCCCAACGAGCATCTCTACTGGCAGCAGCCTGTTCCGCCATCTCTACAGCCTGCTCAAAATCATCGCCAACTGCGATTTCCGGCATAATAATCTCTGTTTCTATTTTAGTCATTCTCTCCGAAAGCATTTTTTCTGCAAGCTTTCATATTTTATTTATATTAAAACATAGCCGCTTAACCGCCGCATGAAGAAAGTATCCGCGCCATCGCATCTTTTTCCGCGCTTGTTACCCATAAGCGGTATCTGCGCTTGACTGCTACTTGGCGTTCAATGTACTGGCAGCGGAACGGTTTGTTGGCAGGCAGCCAAGTTGCCGCGTCGCCATCACCCTTAGCTTGATTAGCCGGACCGTCAACCGCCAGCAAATTCAACGGATCATTAGCTAGCTTTTCCCGTTCCTCGCGCGGTAGCTGCTGCGCGCCCTTTTGCCAAGCGTCGCTCAATGCCACTACGTGGTCGATTTGCACCCGCTGGCTCGTTTCCTTGCCACGCTGGAACTGAATTGTTTTGCCAGTATACGGATCGTCTAGCCTGCCTGACTGCACACGGCATTTATCGTCAAGTTTTTCATTAGCCAAATCCCGCGCTAAAATCACCTCGCGTGTCGAGCAGCCGTCAATTTTACCCCAGCCATCGCCAAATTGCTTGCGAGCGTAGCCTGTTTTGGGTGCGCGGCCCTTAACTTCTAATTTAGCTAATTCCGCCTGAGCATTTGAATCGCCAAACAATTGCCGCTGCATGGACGGCGAAGTCGGCGCAATTTGCGGCTGTTGCAGCTGCGTCGCCCACGCTGCCGCGCCCGCCACTGCCGCGACGAGCAATACCGTTATTTGCCGCCGGAAATATTGCCGTTTCATACTTCTAGTATACTAGAAATCGTCGTTTTCTGGCGAAGTGGTGTCGTCGTCTCTTTTTGGCAGCGGAACCATATCTTCACGTAATGCCCGTGGTAGCTGGTACTTTGCATAAATCAGAGCAGCTTTTCTCATTTCATGTCCTGGATCGACACCCCATGCTTCTTCTCGCAGTCCTTCCCACTTTGCCCTTGAATCGGCAGCCGGATCATCCGAACCAAAGCCATGTACCCCAATTCCAAGCTGCTGCACTTCCTGAACTGTAGAATACCCATACGAACAGCTGCGACCCACCATTTTATCAAACATATTTGGACCGACTATCAACGCAATTTTCACATTAGGCGGTATATGTCTATACGAAGATCCTATGTCTATAAAATTGCGTATACGCTTACAGTATTCATATTCTAGCGCGTCTGCCAGCTCTGGGGAGATTTGGCGACCTTCGGTACGAAGTGCGCTAATTATTGCTTCATGATCTCCGATTGTATTTATCTTTTCTTGAATATATGTCTGAAGCCGCATAGACAAAAATTTTAGACGAGTGTCTTTGCTTTCTATGTCATCCTCCAAACCTTGTTTTGAACGCTCCTGCGCTTCAAGTGCAGATCTATTGCCAACGTTGCATGCAAGCTCAAACCGATCAATAGTAGCAAATTTTCCTGGCGCGTATACGTCAGGGCATCCGACAATTAGAACGTCAGTCTCTTCTGGATCGACTCGTGCATCAGCTATCATACGAGCTACTCCAACCATGTCTATATTAGGATTATTTATGCGCGACGAGACATCAAGAGTATTAGAAAGACCGACAATCGCCCTTTCAGCTTCATTGCGAGGCGGTAAAATATTAGTTCCGCTCATTAGTTCAGTAACACTCAGCTCCATCAAATTGCAATTGTCGTCTCCAGACCATCGGCGTATCCACTGAGCCCATTCCCGTTGCTCTTCAGGATTTTTGGCAACATATAAGCCAACTCCCCGCTGAGCCCACTCAAACCTAGTTTCTGCCTCAGCGCTTGGTTAGTTTTTCGGTTCAATACCTCCCTCAAAAAGATCAGTAGTTTGAGCCATTATCTCACCATGCTGCCGTAATCGAAAATTATCTCTATTCATAATGACATTATAATAATACACTACGCACATAAGTCAACGACTTTATTGATGATATACTGTATAATATGAAAACAGTTCCACACCTACTCGACACCTTTATACCACATCATTACACATTAACTCTCGATCTGACGCACGCCGAAGAAAAATCATTTTCTGGCACAGTGATTATTTCTGGCGAGTCGACTGGCGAGTCAATTTCACTGCATTCCAAAGAATTAACTATTCATTCAGCGTTGATTGACGATCGACCAGCTGAGTTTTCCCATGATGAATTTGATGAGCTGCGACTATCGCGCCCAGACTTGTCCAGCGGCCAGCATGTCGTTCGCATTGAGTTTTCTGGCGCTATCACCGACGCCATGCACGGACTGTATCCATGCTATTTCACTCACGACGGGACAAAAAAACATTTACTAGCAACACAATTTGAATCGCACCACGCCCGCGAAGTGTTCCCATGTGTCGATGAACCAGCTGCCAAAGCGACCTACGACGTAACGCTGAAAACCGCGCCGGACTTGACTGTCCTTGGCAATATGCCCGTCACTGAATCATCTGAAAAGGACGGCGCGCTGACAACCACCTTTGCCACTACACCGCGTATGAGTAGTTATCTACTTGCCTTTGTTGTCGGTGAACTACATAAGAAAACCGCTCATACTAAATCTGGCGTTGAAGTTAATATTTGGGCCACGCCAGCCCAAAGCGAAGAAACGCTGGATTTTGCGCTGGACATCGCCACTCGCTCAATTGATTTTTATGATGAGTATTTCGGCGTGCCGTATCCGCTGCCAAAATCCGACCACGTAGCGCTGCCAGATTTCTCGTCGGGCGCCATGGAAAACTGGGGACTCATCACCTACCGCGAAAGCTGCTTGCTGGCTGACCCGAAATTAACGCCAGAATCGTCCAAGCGCTTCATCGCCACCGTCATCGCTCACGAACTCAGCCACCAGTGGTTTGGCAATCTGGTGACTATGCAGTGGTGGAATGACCTGTGGCTAAATGAGAGTTTCGCCAATATGATGGAATATGTAGCGGTCGACGCACTGCACCCTGAGTGGCGGATGTGGGAGGATTTTGCGACTAGTGAAGTCACCGCGGCACTGCGGCGCGACAGCTTGGATGGCGTGCAGCCAGTGCAGGCTGATGTTAATCATCCAGACGAGATCAGCACTTTGTTTGACCCGGCGATTGTCTATGCCAAGGGCGGACGGCTATTAGTGATGGTGCGGCGGCTGATCGGCGAGGAGGCATTTCGTGCCGGACTGAAGGCATATTTTGAAAAATTTGCCTATCAAAACACTGTTGGCAATGATTTATGGCGGGAGCTAGAGACGGCTAGCGGTCAGCCAATTGTTAAATTGATGAATGCCTGGATTTCTCAGCCGGGGTTGCCGATTGTGCAAGTCGAACAAGACAATTCGGCTGAGCAATCTACTGTCACGTTAAACCAGGAACGATTTTTCATCGGCGACCATCAGCCGTCCGACGCCCTGTGGCCAATTCCACTGTTCGCCAATCAGCCGCTTGATGATATTCTGACCGAGCGCAAGAAAACATTTACGGCAAATGGCGACGTTCGGCTAAACTGCGGACTGAACGGACATTTCGTAACGCACTACAACTCAGCAACACGAGATCGATTGATCGAAAAAGCGGCAGAATTACCGACGTTAGATAAAATTTGCTTATTGCAAGACATGACGTTGTTGGCGCGGTCTGGACGAGAAAGTTCGGCGGCACTACTGCCGCTGGCACGTGTTTTTAAGCACGAAACCAATGAAAGAGTCTTTAATAAAGCTGGGACAAATTTGGTGGAATTACGCAAATTCGTCGACGATAATGAAGCAGGACGCGCTCGGCTAAAGCAGATTTCTGCTGAATTTGCCCGCGATACATTTATGGAACTTGGCTGGGATGAGCAGGACGGCGAGTCTGATGACGACCGCGAACGGCGCACGGCAGCGCTAGGTTTGATGTTATACGGCGAGGACTCAGCAGCACTCGCGGAAGCCAAACGACGCTTTGATGAGACTAACCCAGATGATTTACCAGCTGAAATTCGCCCGCTTATCATTAATGCCAATGTCAGATACTTCGAGACGCCAGAAATGATTGACAAGCTTTTTACGATATATCAGAATACGCCATCAGCCGACCTGCAGGTTGATATCGCGCTAAGCTTGACCTCGACGAAAAATCCAGCAACCGCCGAACGAATTTTAACGGCGATCAAGGGTGCTGATATTATCCGCCCGCAAGACGCCAGCCGCTGGTTTATTTATCTGATCCGCACGCGGGAGAATCGGCAAATTGCTTGGAATTGGCTGAAAGAAAATTGGTCGTGGGTGAAAGATACCTTTGGCGGCGATAAAAGCTACGATAATTTTATCCGCTACGCCGCCAGCGCTCTGTTGACCCGCGATGAGCTAAACGACTTCACCAAATTTACCGCATCCTTGCGCGCCGAACCAGCCCTGACCCGCACCATAGACCTGGGTGTCCGCGAAATCGCTGGCAGAGTAGTATTGATTGAGCGGGATGGGGCGGCGGTTATTGATGCGCTCATGAAAGACAAATGTGTTTTATAGACACATATTATTGACTCGCAAACAATGGCATGATATAACAATATATACGCTGATTTACCAGTGGAATATTTTAATTTACAACAAAGATAAGGAGGTTGTATGGAAAAAGTTAAAAAAGGAAGCATTATTCTAGAAAGGCTTAGAGATTTCGGAAATTATGCAGGAAGAGCTGGAGTAGCGGCATTGGTCGCATGTGGTGTTGCTACACCTTTAGCAGCTTGTTCGCTAGATGGAGACCCGGTAGATCATCAGATAACAGCTTATCTATATTGCGAAGATGGAGACGGAGACCCTAATACAAATCCAACTCCAGAAGTATTAGAAGTGAGAGATATAGATGGCGGAAATAGACAGGCAGGAGGAAGCCTATATCCTGACGTAATGACTTTTACATGCCCTGAAAAGACATCGGCGAGCATCAGGAACGTTTTTCAAGAATATAACGATAAAGGCGGTGGCAATGGAGATTATCGTTATAATGTTTCCATACATTGCGATGGCGACGTTAAAAATCCAATCAACTACTATAGAGTAGGTAGTCTAGGTAATTCCGGCGAAGATAAAAGAATGATACAAATAGCAACAAACGGTTTCTGTAACATAGTAAACGTAGAAGGTCCTAACCCGGTCAGCATAGAAGGTCCTAACTAATTTACAATGACTACTCGTTTGAGAGCAGCGCATGTTTTAAAGTAAACAATATAAATTATCATAGGGGGATTTTATGAGTAACCATGAATTTGATAGTACAATAGAACGTTCAGGGCGAGACCCTTTCACTAAAACAGGAGAATTAAGCAGGAGGGCTTTAGCAATGGTCTTTTCTGTGACAGCCGTATTAGGACTTACTGGCTGAGATGGAGACAAGGTATCCAAAGAAGTAAGTTTTGCTGTAAATTGCAACGATCCTAATAATGGTAATCAAGCCCCAGAAATCGATAGCATAAAGCAAGACAGTCCTTACGACGAAGAGGCAACAAAACGAGTAGAGTTCGTATGCCCTGACGGCACAAAAATGTCAGTACATGAAGTTAATAGCGCAGCAAACTCAACCCTAGAAGAAGAAAGTACTCCTGTAGGAAACAGCGACATCTATACCGTTACAATAAACGCATCTTGTTCTGAATCAGCGGCTGAAAAACCAGTTAATCGAGCGTTTAGCAGCCGCAACGGCTCTGGAAGAGATACTTTTGTAGTAGTTTTAAACTCTGATTGCGATATTAACAATGCAAATGTTTCAAAATAACTACTTCAGAATTTAATCCACAACCACAGACTGCTTAATACTCTGACTTTCATCGACAGCCACTGCCAACATCCGCATGTCACGACCTTCGTATTGCGGATGTTTTGCTATAAATAATTCCGCCGCGAAGCGCATTTGACGCTGTTTTTTGGCAGTGATAGCCGCCAGCCCGCCGCCAAAGTCATCATTTTTACGGTATTTGACCTCTGTGAAATACAAAACATCATCTTTCATACTGACAATGTCGATCTCACAGTACCGCGTCCGCCAGTTTCGGGCAATAATCTCATGTCCGTCCGCCACCAGCCAGTCTGCAGCGGTTTGCTCGCCTGCGTCGCCGATGGCGCGTGTAGTGAAAGATGCAGACGAACAGGTGGCGGGTTCGCTGTCATCCTCCTCCAGAGTACACTCTCCACTCGTATCTCCACCGGAGATACTTCGTGAGCGTTCGGCTGAAACGTCCGCTCCTCGCGAACGTTTCACAGCCTCTGTCGGAGGAGGCAGCAAACCCGCCTCAGTCTCCTCGACAGACGAAGAAGTGACATCTATTTTTGCTATCCTCGCATACTTCACCAGCGGCGCAAAACTCAACCGGTGCAACGGTGTCACGCCCAGCCGCTCAATCGCCGCACGGTGCTTCGCCACGCCGTAGCCAGCATTTGACGCGAAACCATACCCTGGATAGACCGCATCTTGCTCGGTCATAAACTGGTCGCGCGCTACTTTAGCGATGATCGATGCCGCCGACACACTCGGGATCAAGCCATCAGCCTTGGCCATCACCGTCACGTATTGCTCCAGCGCCGTATCCGCCAGAAAATTAACCGTCCCGTCAATGATAATTTCATCAAACGCCAAATTCTTCTCTTTACACTGCGCCTGAACCCGCTTCACCGCCCGCCGCGTCGCTAATCGCAGCGCTTGGCTCATACCAATATCGTCAAGTTCCCCGGCGCTCACCCAGCCCAACGCCCAAGCAGCCGCTTGTTCGCGAATCACTCTATCCAGAGTCTCACGACGCTTTTTAGTCAACTTTTTACTATCATCCAGCCCCTCAATCTCAGCACCACCCAAAATCACCGCGCCGACTACTAATGGCCCGGCCCATGGCCCACGGCCAACTTCATCAATGCCGAGGATCATGTGCGCGTCGACCCCCGTTCGCGTCCTTTTTCGCACTCAAATTCATCATCACCCAGCCCAGCCACACCGCCACCGTACCCAGCGTATTTGCCAAAATATCCCAATTGGTGTCGTCCAACGTGATGTGCGCCAAGCCAACCTTGACCATAAATAATTCCGCCAACTCATTGACGCAGCCTAGCGCCGACACCAGTGCAAACACCGAAAACACCATCACCAACCAGTGCGCCCGCCAGCGCGTCGCCAGCACCAAATATACCCACAACAATCCCGTAAACAGTCCGCCGCCCACGAAATGCGTAGTAAAACTGGTGTCTCGCCCGTCGATGAGCGGTGACGGCAAATACCACGAGATGAAGAACAACACACAGGCAATATACAGCAGCCAGCGGTATTTTACTTCATCAGTGAAGCCCTGGCGGCGCAACACATACGGCACTGCAAATGCCAAAGTCACCGGAACGAAAACGGAAATATAATGAAAAATCGACACATTGACATTATACCATGAGAAAACCGCCCCCAGAGAGAGCGGCCTATATTTCTCAAATCAATCACGCTTCTTTATGGCGAGCTGCAACCTCGGCAGCCTTGGCATCAAGCTCTGCCTGAGCGGCGTCTTTTTCAGCTTGCTTGGCAGCAGCTTCCTTGGCAGCCTCTTCTTTCAGACGCTCCGCTTCAGCCTCGGCTTTAGCATCGTGAACATCATTGACAGCAGCACGGTCAAAGTTCTTGGCGGTCAGACGAGCTGATTTACCAGACCGCTTGCGCAAGAAGCTGAGGAACTTGCGGCGAACCTTGGCACGGCGGACGATTTCCACCTTTTCAATCAGCGGGCTGTGCAGCAAAAACGATTTTTCCACGCCGACACCTGAGGCAATTTTGCGAACGGTAATGCGCGAGGTGTGCGACTGCTTATTATAAGTGCGAATAACCACACCTTCAAACATCTGGATACGCTCTTTGTTACCTTCTTTAATTTTCTGATACACGCGAACTGTGTCGCCGCTGCGGACGTCAACAACTGCCTGCTTTTTCTGCGCTTGATTGACTTTATTGATTAGCTCAAAACTCATAATATTTCCTATCTTTCAAACCCGCCACGGCTGGCCACGCAGTTGTACGCCTGCGGCTCCACACCGAACAAAGCCCGAATAATTAACTCTCGTACAATGCAATTAATTTTAGCACAATATCAGATGGTAGACAATAGTCGCGAGGTTAAAAAACTAAGCTAACACGGCTTAGCACTTAGCTCCTAGTTTTTCATAAAATATCCGAAAATGGTTTACTCTGATGTTGGCTGCTTGCGGTTATCGACAGAAACTGGCGTCATATTGCTGTTGGGTTCGTCTGCCGGGTTGACGCCTGAATAGGCAAAAGTATTAGGATGAACACACATTACATCTTCTCCAAGCTCTCCTTGCTGCGATCTTATATCGCAAGCTGACACGCGAGATGCTCCATCAATCACTATCCCGCGTTCTTCTGGAGATTTATCGATAATACTATCCAGTCCCTTTGGCTGCGGCGACGTACCAGTACTTTCATCAGGTTTTCTTTTCTCTGGCTACTGAATGCTCATACCTGTCTTGTCATATTTCTCATCGATAGAAACGCCGACGGAAACAGCACCGGCTGCTGTCACAGCGATTGCAGCAAGACCAGCTATTGCTTTTATCACATCGCCACCAGAAAAGCAGCCTTCACGGCTTAATTCTCCAGCAGCATGCCTTGGCGCATGTTTTTCAGATTCGCCTGCACGATGAGTGCCAAAATGACTGATTACACCTCTCGGCGTGCGACTACCCGCATGCCTAAATGTAGACTTACTCATTTTTGCTATATCTTTACCTCAAAAATATTAAATAGTAATAAGCTTTCAGATTATACCACAATTAGATGATAAAAGCAATCAGATTACCTAGCAATGCAGTTTTACGCTCTTATTGCCGGCAACGACCAAGATCAGCAGAGGTGGTATTGACCATTGTCTGCAGATCAATTTTGTCATCATCACCTCTATACTCGCAGCCAACCGGGTAGTACTTACCATCAGACGACAACCTAAATAGAACTGCAACATTACGCCAATCATACACATCAGATGAATCAGTCCCCACAGTCTGAATAGTATTTAACAGCTCCGTATAGCCATCCGGGCGCATGTAAGCAATAGTATATTCGCCATTTCCAGGAAATACTTCTTTAATCGTCGTTTTTTCCGGCTGATCTCCCCAAACTAGGGCAAAGTATCGCACCTGATCCCCTTTGCTCACTTCCACTTTTCCGCCGTTACATGCCTCCTCGCCGAACGTAGTAAGCTTGCCATTGACTGTCACAATCGGCCTGGAGACAAGCGTACCATCTTTAGTCCAGAACGCTCCTACGGAGTACATTATGCATTCGTCTTTCTCCAAATTCTTCATCGACAGCTGCTTGATTGTCGGCAATTCGCCCGGAGCAACCATCTTCGGTGTTCTATCGGCGGTCGGCGTTGGAACTACTTCCGCGGTGGACGTAGTGTCTGGTGTGGCAGTTGCTTCTGGACTAGAGCTAGCTCCTGCACCAGCTTCGCCAATACTACAGCCGCCGAGAGCTAATGCAAGACCTGCCAGTGTCGCCGTTGCGCGCTGCAAAAAGCCAGGTTTCTTTCTTTCCCCATTACCACTAAAAGAACATTTATCCCCTGCACCACTCCTCATAATAAATATTACTTCTCCTCCTTATCTATAAAACTATCCAAATCAGATATATAACAACAAACCGCTATCATGGCGTATAATATTAATATGGACTACAATAAATTAGCACTAGAACTACACGAAAAATATAAAGGTAAAATCACCACCGCGCTGCGCGATAACGGCGAGATCGACCGCGATAAGCTTAGCGCTTATTACAGTCCGGGCGTCGGCGCCGTTAGCCAAGCCATCGCCGAGAACTCAGCGGATTTGCCGAAATACACTTGGACGAACAATTTGGTCGGCGTCATCTCTGATGGCTCGGCAATTTTGGGTCTAGGCGATTTGGGGCCAAAAGCCGCCATGCCGGTGATGGAAGGTAAGGCGCTGCTGTTCAAACATTTCGCTAATGTCGATGCCGTGCCAATCGTGCTGAACGTTCATCAGCCAGAAGAAATCATCGCTGCAGTCAAGGCGATAGCACCGAGCTTTGGGGCGATTAACCTGGAAGACATCGCCGCACCGAAGTGTTTTGAGATTGAAGAGCGCCTGAAAGCCGAACTGGACATCCCCGTATTTCACGACGATCAGCACGGTACGGCAGTCGTGGTATTAGCGGGGCTGATCAACTCCATGAAAGTCGTTGGTAAAAATCTGGCTGATTGTAAAGTAGTCATGATTGGCGCGGGAGCTGCTGGCACAGCCATCGCCAAATTACTGTACACTTATGGCGTTCACAATATTTACGCTGTTGATAGCCGCGGCATCATTTCCGATGAGCGCGATGATTTGAATGCCGAAAAAACCGCCCTAAAACAATATCTGAGAACCGATATTAACGGTTCACTTGACGATGCTATTTCGGATGCTGATATTTTCATCGGCGTGTCAAAGCCTGGCTTGCTCACCCCAGAAATGGTAGCAAAAATGGCCAAAAATCCTGTCGTCTTTGCTCTGGCAAATCCGGTACCGGAAATTATGCCAGACATTGCTAAGGAAGCGGGCGTGGCCGTCATCGCGACTGGCCGCAGCGATTTTCCAAATCAGATCAATAACTCCCTGGCCTTCCCAGGAATTTTCCGCGGCGCATTGGATCACGGCGTTAAGAAAATCACCGACGAGCATAAATTAGCGGCAGCCGAGGCCTTGGCAGCACTCGTCGACCACCCGACCGCCGATAAGGTCATACCATCGCCATTTGATGAGCGCGTTGTACCGGCGGTAGCCGACGTTATCAGGTAGCTCGTAAACTCTCCTTCAGTACTTAAGCATTGATTTTGGATGATTTATAATACTGGCAGTCCTATTTCTGCTAGCACTGCGAATCTACCGCCAGTGTCACCTGATGAGTGCGAAAAATAATTCGGATCATCCGCCGTGTCGATTGGCGAGATGAAAATATTATCGCCAGGAGCGCCCGCTTGGACGGCTAACGAACGATTAAATCCTTGCATGTCCAGATAAATTCCGTCGGCCGTTTGACGGCAGAAATTCTGCCAATTGATGTCGTCTGCATGGTCAAAATAATCCATGCGATAATTTTTCTGCGTGATGCTTGGCGACATCCAAATTTGCAAATCTTTCGCCTGGCTACCACGCTCGACAAAGTACTGAATCGCCCTTGTCATCAACTGCGCCACCGTCGAATGTCGACCCAGATGCGCCAGCATCAGCGACCGACGCTTTGAATCATAAATGACTGTAGCTATACAATCTGCCACTGGCAAAAATAAACCGACACCAGCCGCTTCGGTATATAGTGCGTCAGCAAAAATCCCCTCGTTGTTGCACTTAACTGTGTCAACTTCAGTAACTTCGGCGATAGTATCAAACGTCTGTGCTTGGTCATATGAAATCACGTGATAGACAACGTCTTCATAGCTAACGCCAATCTGATCGCAAAACCGCCGCCGATTATTCATCACCTCAGCTACGTGGCGACCGCGAATACGATTGAGCATGGTACCGTCGTTTTTCGACGGAACCGCAACTAATAGATCAGACGGAAAGCATGTTGGTTGATCTGCAGCAATCATTGCGCCCGCCATTCTCTAAGCAGCCGCTGCCAATCATCAATCGCCAAATCTTCGGCGCGGACGTCAGGTGAAATATCGGCTCTTTTTAGCAGCTGTTCGGCGACATCTTTGCTAATATTCAGTCCGCCACTCAAACTGGAGCGCAGTTTCTTACGCTTAGCCGAAAAACCAGCTTTGACAATGCGGAAAAAATCTTTTTGGTCTTCTGGAGCGACTAGCGATTTAGTATGAGTCCTCAATACCACCACCTGCGAATCAACTTTTGGCGGCGGTGTAAAAAATTGCCGCGATACTTCAATGCCGAGTTCTGGCTCGGCAAATAGCTGTGCGCTAACCGCCAAAATACTCATCTCGCCAGGCTCCGCCGCGATACGCTGAGCGACTTCTTTTTGCACCAATAACACCGCCAAATTCGGCTTATTTTCCGCCGTCATCAGCTTTTCAACAATTTTGCTAGTGATATAGTACGGCACATTGGCGACTACTTTATAGCCCTTCGGCAGCTGATTCAAATCAAACTGCAAAATATCTTCATTGATTACTTCCAGATTTTTGCCAGGAAATTGCCCCGGTAACTTGCGCGCCAAATCCCCATCAAACTCCACCGCCACTACGCGCTGAGCTCGCGCCAACAACCGGCTGGTCAAGGTGCCAAGTCCTGGCCCAATTTCCAAAACCACATCGTCCTCGCTCAGTTCCGCTGCCTCGGCAATCTCCGCCAAGATTTCTGGGTCGCGCAGCCAATGCTGACCTAATTCTTTTTTCGGTCCACGCGCTGACGCCATCTAACGCCCGTCTCCGTTCGTCCAATCAGTCGCCAGGTCAAATCCATGCGGATGCCGGGCCGCAAAACCGCCGGTATCATACACCTTGCCAGGACCCATACTGGTCTCCACCACCGAACAGCGCGGATAATTACCATAATTTGCCGCTACTAAAATATAGCCATCCTTGTCCACCTTGGCGCCGTCCGCTCGCACCGTGTAGCCACCGCCGCCGCAAGCGTTAGCAACAATATTCATCGGCAGGTCGTAGTAGGTTTCGCGGTGCGCTACGCCTTTAGAGTCGGTAAATATTTGCGCGCCTTTGCCTTTAGTTAGCGGATTTTTCGGCTTGGTGCCGATTATTTCGATTTGCTTTTTGGGCTGCTTAATAATTTCATGAGAGACCTCTCTGCGGCTGACTTCAATCCCATTATTAGCCTCAACTTTATACGTCACTTTTTTAATTCCTTTTTCGCCCAGCTGTTTAATTTGCTTAAAGCCGATCGGCTGTGTATCGTCTTTCGTTTGCTCAAACGGAAAAGCAATCTCCACATCCTCGGTTATCGTCCGCCGCTTGGCTCGTTCAATTTTCATCGCTAGGCTGGCGCCGCTAACCAGCAAATTTTCTGGATTAGAAAAATCAATCTTATCCTCACGATACAGTATAATACCCGCTTTTTTAGCAATTCTGATCGGTGACTGTTCGGCGGTAATTACTTGACGGCTTTTCGTACCGTCGATAACCGTCACCATCCGTGCACGATGAATGTTTACCTGAAATTTCGTGCCAGTTAGTTCCATATCAATATTCGGCTCAATCACATCTCGCTTTTCATCAACTGCAATGCCCGCCGCCTGTAAAGCCTGGCGAACCGTTAGTGCATTCGTAACAATCGTTTTCTCCGAATCTCTATCGTGAATACTTACTAGGCGCGTGGAAGCCCCGGCTTTCTCTGAACTTTCAGCTTTTACTATGCGATTAAATAGAAGTCCGCCAGATATAATAAATCCGATTGCTATAATCGCGCCGAAAAAATAATTACAACGTCTTTTTATTGCCATATTATCGACAACTCCACGACTCATATTATAGATTAACCACGCTTAAAAATCCAGCAGCCCATGTAATAGAGTCCATTAATAGTACATCAGAAACCTGTTAAATCACCCGATTCACTTCTTCCAGCGTCGTTTCACCGCGCAGCGCCGTTAACACCCCTGCCTGCAGCAACGTCACCATGCCGTTCTTCTTCGCTTCCGCCTCGATAGCTTCAGTATGAATATCGACCACATCACCACGTAAAAAGCTTTGGATATTCTCCGTCACCACCAATTGCTCCATTACCGGAATACGCCCTTTATAGCCAAACGGTACATCGGGAGTCGGTACTGGTCTCCATAATTTGAACGTATCCAAATCCGGACAATCAACATTCTCCGGCAAATCTGCCAAAACCTTCTTTACCCATTTGCGCGTAGCTTCATCCGGTTCGTATTCTTCCTTACTCTCGTCCCAAAGTTTACGCACCAACCGCTGGGCAATTAATAATCGTACCGCCGAACTAAAAATAGGGTTTTGCCCAATCATGTCAATGATACGGCTAAACGCCGCCGCAGTGGAATTAGCGTGGAAGCTGGAAAGCACCAAATGCCCGGTAATCGACGCTTGAATAGCTGTCCGCGCAGTCTCCTGATCGCGAATCTCACCAACCATCACCACATCCGGGTCGAGGCGCAAAACACTGCGCAAACCATCAGCAAACCGCTGACCGGCAGTCGTATCAATCGGAATCTGCGTAATTCCCGGAATTGTATTTTCCACCGGATCTTCCAGCGTAATAATCTTCCGATCTGAAGTATTCAGCGCATTCAAAATACTATACAGCGTCGTTGACTTTCCAGAGCCGGTCGGTCCAACCATCAACAGCATGCCGCGCGGATGCGAAATAATTTCATCAATTTGCTCGCGCTCTTCCTTGGAAATACTTAAAAGATCCAAATTTAGCATTGATGTATCAAAGTTAAACAAACGCAGCACCAAATCCATACCGTAAATCGTCGGCACTGCCTCAACGCGCAAATTTAATAAATGAGACGCGCCGTCGCGGTGAATTACTTGCTGCATGTGGCCAGACTGAGGCTCGGTGGCTGCCGTGGAAATATTAGCGCGAGACGCCAGCGTTGCCATAATCACACGGTAGCGATCACGGCTTAGTTCTGCCACAATGTGCAAAGCGCCATCAACGCGCATTCGCACCCGAATTGATTCGCGCTGATTCTCAATATGAATATCGGACGCGCCTAGTTTATCAGCCTGGTCAATCAAATAATTGAAGACATCGTTCGTACCGACTGTCGCTAAAATCTGCGTCACCTGAGCTAACGTGTCGCTATCGCCTTCTTTAGCAATTTCGATATCATCATAAATTATCTTTTTCGGCGGATCAAACCGCAGCATTATTGACCGGAACGCCGAGCCGGAAATTAAAGAGAAAAAAATCCGCCGGCCTTCGTCGGTATATTCCCTGGTCATCTGTGCCATTAAAGATTGCGGCGTTTGCGATGTTACTGCAAATCGGTACGATTGATCTTCCTCATTGAACGACAATGGTACGAGGCGACCTTCGTACATCTCGTCAATTGTCAAGATATCCCGCAATAACGGCATAGTATCCTCAAACTCGCGGCCATCCAAATAAGGCAAACCTAAAATCGACGCCCGATGGCGCGTTGCTTCCTCGTCTTGGTCGCGGCGGCGCGCTTGGATCTTTTCCTCGTCCATGAGAAAAATTATAGCAAAAAGCTTACGTTTTGGCGAATGATATAATGAGAGCATGAAGCCGGAGATAACGCTGCTGCTGCACAATATCCGATCAACCCATAATGTCGGAGCAATCTTCCGTACTGCCGAAGGATTTGGCGTGAAGAAGATTATTCTCAGCGGCTATACGCCATATCCAGACTTGAGCTTAAGCCGCGAGGCGCCGAGTTGCGCGTACATAGAAGGCGAAATATGCCGAAATGATCCGCGCTTACCGCACATCCGCCAGAAAATTACCCGGCAAATTCATAAAACCGCGCTGGGAGCCGAAAGTTTAGTGCCATTTGTATTTTACGAGGATATTACTGACTGGCTGGAAGATAACGATCAGCATGAGAACCTGCCAGTTATAGCCTTAGAGCAGTCAACCCGCAGCACCATGCTGCCAGATTTTCGCCCGCCAGAAAAGTTCGCGCTGCTGCTAGGCGAGGAGGTTCACGGTATTACGCCTGAGCTCTTAGAAAAATGCCAGCATATCGTGGAAATCCCCATGTTCGGGCAAAAAGAGTCGTTTAACGTGTCGGTAGCGGCCGGAATTGCTTTATACGGGCTGATGATCAGAAAATAGCATTATTTTTTACGACAAGATAATAACAGGGGTGGAGTGGCATATTATGACACATTTTCTGAAAAATGTGTTGACATTTCTGCTTCAGTATGATATATATATATCAGCTTTTGCTCAAGCTACGTCTAGGGCAAGAGTTGCCCTTTAGCTTGAGAGAGCTTCTCTCAGGAAGGAGAGACCGTTGTATTATCTCGATTACAACCACCCGCTTACCTTTGACGGACGCAGCTCATATACCCGCGGTTGGTGTCTCTTTGAGACTGGAAGGTACTATATCGGTATCTTCAAGTGGATCATGTTCGATAGGGGTAACACCCCCGTCGAGCCGTGCTTCGTTGTCCGCAAGGACAACGGCATGCCTCTCAGAGGCTAAGGGCGCCCACCGAAAGTAGTTCGCCGAATTGGCTCAATCTGGTTGAGACGCATATCGCGTTTCCTGGGTTGAGATACACCCAATTCCGGTTTGAGCCAGTTCGGTGGGCTATTTTCTTTGGAAGTCAGTACTCTCTATTATCACTGCACTTTGACGCATTCTTTACCCAGCAGCTGCTCTAGTTTTTTAATAAGCGCATCATCCGCTTCAACCTTGAAAGGCAAGCGCATGGCTGACTTTTTTTCTTCGCCCAGCACCAGCACTACATCCGTCATACCGGCGTAATCACCGCACACTGACTTCATTTTTATCAGCGCATCGTGATTATTCGGATCTTTAACATGTACAAATAATTTTACTGCCGGTATTTCCGCAGCAGCAACTGACACTGCAGATTGTTTGGCAGCCGGCTGAACTGCCGCACTCGCCTGCTTCGATCCGTCCGATCCGCCAGCAGAACTGCGGCGCTGATTTTTATAAGCTGCCCGCCGCTCTTTCTTTACTGCGGCGCTGATTTTTGGCGCTTCCATCTTACGGCCGGTCGACTCGTAATTATCGACGTCGTCATCAGTAATCATAATAATATCGTCGGCAATTAGCTTGCTCTCGCCGCCTAAGTTACCGTCGCGATCCCGCGCCGAATTCTTGCCAGTCACTCGAATAACTGCGTCTTGCTGCAGCTTGGCGCCAACTTTTTCATACAGATTTGGAAAAACTATTACTTCGCCTTCGCCAAACTTATCCTCAATCCCCACGAAAGCCATCTTTGAACCGCTTTTGGTGACAATTGTCCGCACCGAATTGATAATTCCGCCGACGGTCATCGTCCGGCTATCGTATTCCGGAATTAACTGCGTTAACGGCTGGGCCTGCTCGCTTAGATACGTCTCATACTTATCAAGCGGATGGGCGCTAATATACAAACCCAATAGTTCCCGCTCCCACGCCAGGCGCTCTTTGTCCGTATGTTGGACTGGCGCTTTTTGCAAGTTTAGCATTGACTGCACGCCCGATCCTTCGCCGCCAAGCATACCAAACAAATCCGTCTGACCGCTGGCAGCTTCTTTTTGAAGCTTGGAAGCAAAAGCGGTAATAGCGTCAAGATTGAATAGCAAGTCCGACCGATCGCCTATATCATCAAAGGCACCAGATTTAATCAGCGATTCCCAAGCCTTGCGGTTGAATTTACTGGTCGAGACACGCTTGGCAAAATCTTCCACCGAAGAAAACGCGCCTTCTTCGCGCGCACGCAACACTTCCTCCACTGCGCCAACGCCGACACCTTTCACTGCCGACATACCGAAGCGAATTTTATGCTCGTTTGGCACCACTGCAAACTCGATGAACGACTCATTAACATCCGGGCTTAATACGTCAATGCCCATATGTTTACACTCAGTCATTTCAATCGCCAAACGATCCGTGTCGTCGTGATCGCTGGTCATTAGCGCCGCCATGAAAGCGTCCGGATAATGCGCTTTTAGATAGGCCGTCCAATAAGCAATCAAGCCGTAGCAAGCGGCGTGCGACTTGTTAAAGCAGTAATTAGCGAATTCCTCCAGCTGCGTCCAGAAAGTTTCTGCCATTTCGCGGGTGGCGCCGCCAACTTTGACCGCGCCCTCGACGAACTCCGGCTTAACCTTTTTCATTAGGTCGATTTTTTTCTTACCGACGGCTTTACGCAGCGTATCAGCCTGACCACCAGTAAAGCCGCACCATTCCTTAGAAATCTGCATGAACTGCTCTTGGTAAACCAAAACTCCGTAAGTGTTTTCCAGCGAATTACGCATACCTTCGTGCAAGTAGGTAATCGGCTCTTCGCCGTTCTTGCGGCGGATAAAGCTATCAATAAACTGTATCGGTCCCGGGCGGTACAGAGCCACCATGGCGATGATATCTTCGAAATGCGTCGGTTTGAGCGCCCGCAGATAGCGTTTCATGCCCGCCGACTCTAACTGAAACACGCCGGTGGTGTCGCCGCGCTGAAACAGCTCGTATGTCGGCTTGTCATCAAGCGGCAAATGCGCCAGATCGATTTCCTCGCCGTAAACCTTTTTGATAATGCGCATGGCATTGTTGATAATCGTCAAGTTACTGAGTCCCAAAAAGTCCATCTTCAGCAAGCCCAGCTCCTCAACTTCGCCCATCGGGAATTGCGTGGCCACCACGCCTTTTTGCGCCATTTCTAACGGAATATAATTAACCAGCGTGTCCGGCGCGATCACTACGCCGCAGGCATGAACGCCGTGGCTGCGAATCGTACCTTCGAGCTGGATGGCGTAATCTAGAACCTCTTTGGCGGTAGGGTTATTCTCGTACTCCTTACGCAAATCAGCGTCCTCTTTAACGCTAACCGACAACGGTATATGCCGGCCCTGATTTGGCGGCGGCACCAACTTAGCCAAGCGGTCGCTCTCGGCATACGGCACTTCCAGCACCCTGGCGACATCGCGCACCGCCATGCGGCCGAACATCTTACCGAAGGTAGCGATGTTACTGACGTGGTCTTCGCCATATTTTTTAGCGCAATACTCAATCACTTCGTCGCGACGAGTATCTTGAATATCGACGTCGATATCCGGCATGGAAATACGATCTGGATTAAGGAAACGCTCAAACAGCAGGCCGTATTTCAAGGGGTCAAGATCAGTAATGTTCAGCGCGTAGGCAATAATTGATCCTGCGGCGCTCCCACGACCCGGACCAAAAACAATCCCTTGAGATTTACCCCAGTTAATAAAATCCTGAACGATTAAGAAATAGCCCTCATAACCCATGTTACCCATCACGCCCAGCTCCATCTCGGCGCGCTGGCGAACTTCGTCAGACAGTTGCGGGATGATATCATCAGGGTCTAGCTTCTCAGCTTCCTCTTTCGAGGCGCCATTATAACGCTGCAGCAAGCCCTGATAAGTCAATCTCAGCAGATACGAGTGCTCGTTCTCGCCTTCAGGCAGCGGGTATTTAGGAATAAGAATGCGGCCCAGCTCAATTTCAACATTGCAGCGGTCAGCCACCTTTTTAGTGTTACGAATCACCTCGGGATATTCCTCTCCCCAGTGATCAATAATATCGCGCGGGTCGGTCAAGTGTAGCTCAAAGTCTTTCAGGCTCATCCGCTTTTCATCGCTCAAGTACGAACCAGTACCGACACACAGCAAAATTTCGTGCGCGTCTTGGTGATCATGCGTCAAGTAGTGGCCATCGCAAGTCACCACCATCTCGATGTCTAGCTCCTTCGATAGCTTAATCAAACCCTCGTTGATTTTCGCCTGGACGTCCCAGTGCGTGTTTGATTTTGGATGGCCGTGGTCTTGTAATTCCAGATAGTAGCGGTCGCCCAAAATCGATTTGTACCATTTGGCGATATCGCGGGCGCGGTCGTAGTCATCTTCTTTGAGAGCTACGCCAATTTCACCGCTAGCACAGCCGCTCATCACAATTAGCCCTTCATTCAGCTCCTCTAGCAAGTCGTGATCAATCCGCGGTTTGTAATACATTCCCTCCAGATTAGCCTGCGTCGATAGCTTCATCAGATTATGAAAGCCGGTATTGTTCATCGCCAGCACCGTCAAGTGAAAGCGCTGCTTATCCTTGGCCGGGTCGCGATCAAAGCGCGAACGCGCCGCTACGTATGTCTCGATACCGAGAATCGGCTTGATGCCAGCCTTTTTGGCAGTTTTATAATAGTCAAGGATGCCGCTCATCGTACCGTGGTCGGTTACTGCTGCTGCCTCCATACCGAACTCCTTGACCTTATCAACCAAATCATTGATTTTGGTCAAGCCGTCTAGCACCGAATGAAAGGTGTGGTTATGCAGGTGCACGAAATCTGACGGCTTCAAAGCCGCCGGCGATGATTGTCCGCTATTTCCCCCAGTCATTGCTAATAATTATAGCATGTTATTGACGGCGCTGCATTGTCTCAATTAGATGGTTGATAAAATCAGCCAGCGGCGGAAAAATGTCAGCGAACTGACCTAGCAGCCAAACCAGCAAGGTAATCAACAGTGTCGCTCCCAGCGCACTGCCGACACCAAAGAAGATACCGCGAATAAAATTCATCCAATAGACTTGACGGCGAGAACGATGAAAATCAAAAAATAAGTCCTCTAAAATCGCCTGCCGCGCACCGTTTTCATTGTCGCGAACAATTTTCCGCGCTAATTTATTTGGTCGTTTTTTGGTTGGTTTTTCTGCCATTTCCCGCTTTCTTTTTAGTAAAATACTTCGCTAAAAATCCATGATTTGAAGTCAAGTTTTTCGCTAGTTCTGCACCAATTGAAACAGCACTGACAATCCCACCAAATCCAGAAATTCGCTGAGTCATCGCCTCTACTTTTTGCTGAGTTTGATGAATCTGCCGCGTCAGCTTGATAATGGAAATTGTCATGACGATCAGCATGACGACAAATACCGCCATCAACACTACTAATATTATTAATAAACCATTCATGCTTTTTACTATACACTATTTCAAGTGGCTTGTCAGATGAGCGCGCAAATCCTCGCCGAAATTCGGGTCGCGCAGACCAAAGTCAATCACCGTCTTCAAATATTCCAATTTATCGCCGGTATCATAATACGTGCCATTGGTGATTTCTACGCCATAAAAATCAAATCCATCATCAATCATATCTTGCATAATTGGCTGGATGGTGAATTCGCCATGGCTATCGAATTTTTCCTTAGCTTTCTCTAAATAGCCAAAAATCTCGCCTGGCAGCAAATAGCTGCTAACGCTAGCTAGGTCAGATGGCGCATTGGTTTTTCCTGGCTTTTCGACAATATTGGTCATTTTGATGACGCCGTCTTTGACTTGCTGGCCATTGATGACACCGTAACGATCAAATTCCGAATCGTCGGTAATTTTCTTACAGGACAGAATTGCCCCGTCGAGCTGCTGCGACGCCTCAATCATTTGCCGGAAACGGCTTGGGCTAGCGGCAATAAAATCGTCCGCAAAGGTATAAATCACTGGCTCATCGTGGCGAATTAAATGCGAGGCACAAGCCAGCGGCGTGGCATTGCCGTAGGGACCCTTCTGGCGAATGTAGACGAAGTTAGCCATCTCGGACAGACGCTGAACGATGTCAATGAGCGGTTGCTTTTTGGCACCGCCAGCGCGCAGGTTAGCCAGCAGCTCTTCGTTTGGCGTATCAAAGTGGTCCTCAATCGCCCGCTTGTTGGCGCTACCGATGATAATAATATCCCTGATGCCGGCCTCCACCAATTCCTCGACGACATACTGGATAATCGGCTTGTCGATTAGCGGCAACATTTCTTTGGGCATAGCCTTAGTCTGCGGCAGGAAACGCGTACCGAAACCAGCGGCGGCAATGATAGCTTTGGTTGGTTTTTTCATAATCTAACTCCTATTCTCTCCTATTTCTGAAGTGTCGAACTTTATAATTTTTCGCGGATTAATTTCTGCGCCAGGCTCGGATTGGCCTGTCCTTTGGAACGCTTCATGACTTGACCGACTAGATAGCCGATGGCCTTATCCTTACCAGCTTTAATGTCAGCAATGGAAGCCGCCGAGGCCGGGTCATTCAACACTTCATCAACGATGGCAGCGATGGCGCCTTCGTCAGACACCTGCAGCAAGTTTTTCTCCTTGGCGATATCCTCTGGCATAACGCCAGCGTACTTTTCATTGAATAAATCGAGAAAGATTTCCTTGGCGCTGTTCGAGCTAATCGTCCCTTTTTCAGCCAGCAGAGCCAAGTGCGTCAAGCGGCGCGGACCGACTAATCCAGACTCGACTTTTTGATAGTCTAATTGTTCGTCTGGCGTGGAAGCAAATAAGTTAAAACTTCGTTTAGCTAGCCGGTCGTAAGTCTGGCGATCAACATTCAAATCCTCCAGTACTGACTGCTCGTTGCTATCAGTCAGAGAGTAAATGGCGTCCAGAACTTTGGCAGCTTCCTGATGAGCTAGCACCGTATCAATTACCGAATGATCCAGCCCTAAATCCACCCAGCGTTCTCGGTACTCGTTCGGCAGCATCGGCACTTCAGCTTGAATACGAGCAATCTCCTCGTCAGTCAAAACAATCGGCGGGATATCTGGATCGGGCATGTAGCGATAATCCTGGGCGTCTTCTTTCGAGCGCTGTGAAGTAGTAATTTGCTTGTCATCACTCCAGCCGCGGGTCTCCTGCACCACCGATTCACCACTTTCCAGCAGGTCAACTTGGCGTTTGAATTCGTATTCAGCGGCACGCTCGACGCTGCGGAACGAATTGAGATTCTTCACTTCCGCGCGCTTGCCGAGCTCAGTTGCACCTTTTTTAGCCACCGAAATATTGACGTCAAAGCGCATATTGCCGTGATACAAATCACCGTGTGTCACGCCAGCGTAGACCATCAATTTGTGCAGCTCCGAGGCATAGGCCTTGGCTTCCTCAGCAGAATGCATATCCGGCTCAGAAACAATCTCGATCAGCGGCGTGCCAGCGCGGTTGAGATCAACCAACGAGTAGCCGTCGTGGTGCGTCAATTTACCAGCGTCTTCTTCCATGTGCGCGTGATGAATCCGCACTCGTTTGAGCGAACCATCCTCCAGTGGCGCGTCAACATAGCCAGCCAAAATAATCGGTTGGTACATTTGCGATGTCTGGTAGCCCTTTGGCAGGTCAGGATAGAAATAGTGCTTGCGATCAAACCGGCTAACGCGAGCAATCGGCGCGTTCAACGCTTTACCGGCGCGCACCGCCAGCTCGACAGCGTGCTTGTTCAGCACCGGCAGCATGCCCGGCAGGCCAAAGTCAATCTCGTGCGTTTTACTATTCGGCTCGGCGTCGCGAGCGTCGTTATCAGCCGGACTAAACAGTTTGGTTTTGGTCGCCAGCTGGACGTGGCACTCGATACCAATGGTCATTTCATATTCATCATATACACTCATCATAACGCTCCCAAATCTTTTAGTGCTTGCTCAAAGCTCGTCATAGCTCGCCGAAAACTTTGCGCGGTTAGTTTCACTTTAGTCTCGTGGGCAATTTGATTGCGCAATTTATGCGCCGCCCACAAACCATTTTCATCCGTCCAATCACCCTTGCGAGATTTCAGCCTGTCACCCATTGTCGCGCCAGCCACGCCGCAGTCGCGCATGGCTTTGTCGAGCAGCTTGTCGGCTTTGACAATTGCCATCTGCAAGCTGTCCGAGTTACCCGCCTTAGCGCCGCGCTGAATTGCCCGCCAAACTTTTTGATACATTTCTCTGTCAAGCTGCTTGTGTCCGCGCGATGTCAATTGAATAAAAACGATCAACAAACCGCCGATTAACAACGCCGCCACTACCAGCGCAATCAACAAGCCGTCCATCAGGCAGCCTCCACTTCCGCCGCTAACTTCAGCAAGTTACCGTCCGACTGATAATCACCAATCAACTGTACGCCGATTGGCAAGCCCTCGTCGTTGCTTCCAGCCGGCACGGAAATTGCTGGCAGTCCGGCCAGGCTGGCTGGCACCGTCATAATATCCGCCAAGTACATTTTTATCGGATCATTGGTATTTTCACCAAGTTTGAATGCTGGTGTCGGCGCCGTCGGCATTAACAGCGCGTCGTACTCAGTGAACAAATTTTTGAACTCGTTAATGAGCAGCGTGCGCGCTTTTTGCGCCTGCATGTAATAAGCGTCAAAAAAGCCGCTCGACAACACGAAACTACCGATCATAATCCGCCGCTTATTCTCCGTCATAAAACCTTCGTTACGGCTGCGGCCGTACAATTCCGCCAGCGTTTTTGCCTCAGCTGCCCGGTGACCATAACGCACGCCATCATAGCGCGCCAGATTTGACGATAATTCTGCCGGCACAATAATATAGTACATCGCCAGCGAATATTGCATCATACCCAGATCTACTTCTTCAATTTCATAACCCAACTGCTTCAGTTTTTCAGCATAATCAAGAGTTTTCTGGCGAACTGCCGCGTCCACATCGTCAGTCATACATTGCTTAACCAAACCAATTTTCTTCTTAGTAAAGCCTGGCTGGTTCCGCCAAAAGTCCGGCAGCGTCGTCATATCCTTGTCGTCACGGCCCGCCATGATTTCCATCACCAGATTAGCGTCATCAGCGTTCGTCGCGAAACAACCAATGGTATCTGTGCTCGAGGCCATAGCCACCACGCCGTAGCGGCTGACTGCGCCGTAGGTTGGTTTGACGCCGACCACACCGTTAAAACTGGCTGGCTGGCGAATTGAACCGCCAGTGTCTGTCCCCAGCGCAAACGGCACCACGTCAAGCGCCGTCACTACCGCCGAACCGCCCGATGAACCGCCGGCTACGCGAGTTTTATCCGCAGCATTTTTGGTCGGACCAAAGGCTGAATTTTCCGTCGAACCACCATGGGCAAAGGCATCCAAGTTCGCCTTGCCGATGCAAATTGCACCTTCAGCTTCTAGCTTTTCAACGGCTGTGGCTTGCAGTGGCGCCTCAAAATTCTCGAGCATTTTTGCAGCAGCAGTTGTCGGCGCCCCAAAGGCCAAGAAATTGTCTTTCACAACAAATGGCACGCCGGCTAGCCGCCCAGAAACTTCGCCCTTATCCACCAGCTCGGCCCGCTCCAGCGCCCGCTCTTCCGTCAAACTGAGCAGTGCATGATATTCTTCAATCTCGCGCGCTCGCCGTAATGCTTCCTTGACATTTTCGACTGCACTTTTTCCGGTAAAATCACTAATCCGACTCATTACAATACCTGTGGCACTTTCACTTGATTATTCTGTTTCTCAGGCGCTAGCTCAAGCAGCTTTTCTGCCAAAATCCCCGGCTGAATCTCATCTTCGCGCCAGACATTTTCCAGTCCCGTCACTTGATAAGTTGGCTCCACACCCGCCGTATCAAGCTCCCCTAGCTGCTCAATGTAGCCAATTATATTTTCCAAATCCTGGCGCAGTCCATCAACTTCATCATCGGCTAATGCCAGACTACTCAAACTCGCCAAGTGCTGAATATCACTGGTAGAAATATTTGTCATACAGATTATTATATCACTTTGGAAGCCAACTTAGTACTGAATAAAGCGAGGATTATACAACAAGACCATCTGCGAACTTAATGTCCTTCAGATAGCAGCCTACTGTGCTGCTAGGCAGTATTTATAACCATTTGAACAGACTATTATATTAGGAAGCCTAATCGCTTACGTAACTTTCAAAGTTCTTCTGTAGCCGTAGCCTATTAGAGCTGCCAGAGTCTACACTGCTTCTTGAACTTGTCCCGCCGTGCAGCTTTACAGCTATAGTAATAGCACCAGCCAACAGAACAACAGCTGAAGCCGCAACTAATACTAACGTCAAGGTCTTAGAGGTATTCTTACCTTGGACAATTTTATGGACGAAAAACGCCGAAGTTGACACAACCGCCAGCGCTAGTAAGTACGGTAAGAATTCGCCAAGATACAAACTCTTATAAATTTCACCAGCACCGCTAACGCCAATGAACAAAAGCGAGTTAACAAGAATACTAGCCAACTTCGCAACCAACCCAACAGCTGGTAGTAACAACGCGCCAAGACCACCATAAGTTATTAATTTATAAGCTGTACGATTAGTATAACCCTCACGCTCTGGCACGG
>CAUVOY010000008.1:0-53455 GCA_963553885.1 uncultured Candidatus Saccharibacteria bacterium | reverse complement strand
CAAGGCGCTTATCTATACTATCAAGACGCTCGTTGATATCGTCAAAGCGCTCATCTACACCATCAAGGCGTTTGTTGATACTATCAAAACGCTTATCCATGCCATCAAGGCGTTTATCCATATCATCAAGGCGCTTATCCATACCATCCAAGCGCTTATCCGTGTTGTCAAGACGCTTGTTGATATCATCAAAACGCTTATTTATCTCAGCGGCATGACCGCTCAGCACTGATTCCATCAGCTGTTTTACATCTGCCAAATCGTCGCTAGTCAAGCTCATGCAAAAATTATAGCACGGCATAGTAACGGTACGCAAATCAATTCTATCGCCGTCAAAACACAATTATAACGATAGCAATCCAGAATTACCGCCGTCGCTTGCGCCTATGCAAGTCCGCCACTTTCAGCCGCACCATGTGCCGATCAATGAGCTGTTTGGCTTTTTCGCGTTCGACTTGGTCGCCAGCTTCGTCGCGGGCTTTGATGGCGCGCTCCAGTGCCGCCTGAGTTTCCGCCTCAATGATGTCGTCGCCATGGTCAGCCTCGTCCACTAGGATTTGCACCGATGAATAATCAATCTTCACCACGCCGCCGGAGATTGCGAAATACTCTAATTGGCTATCCAAATCTTCTTTATGGCGGCGCACAGTAATGACGCCGTCCCGCGCAATCGTCACTAGCGGCTCATGACTCGGGAAGACGGATATTTCGCCGTCAATGGTTGGGATTGACAGCGAATAAACTTCTTCGTCAACTTTCGTGCCAACAAGTGTAACTAATGACAATTTCATGGCTATTTAGCTTTCTTCTCGCTTGACTTGGCGGCGGATTTTTTGTCGGCAGCTGGCTTTTTGGCGTTCTTATCCTTGGCTTCATTTTTACCGCCAGCTTGCTTGGATTGCTCGGCGGCGTCGCGGGCGACTTGATCGCTCAAAGTGCCTTGTACCATGTAGAACCAGCTTTCCGGCTTGTCATCGTATTTACCAGCCAAGATATCGGCAGCGTCGCGAATGGTGTCTTCCAATTTGACGTACACGCCAGGGTTGCCGGTAAATTTCTCGGCCACGTGGAATGGCTGCGCTAGGAAGCGCTGGATACGGCGAGCCCGAGCGACGATTTGCTTCTGGTCGTCCGACAATTCTTCCATACCGAGGATAGCGATGATATCCTGCAGTTCTTTGTACTGCTGCAGCACTCGCTGCACTTCGCGCGCCACGCGGTAATGTTCCTCACCGACAATTTCTGGGTCGAGCGAGTTGGAACTAGAATCCAGCACATCGACAGCCGGGTAGATACCAATTTCCGTCAAGGCACGATTCATCACGATAGTCGCGTCCAGGTGAGCGAAGGTCGTCGCTGGCGCTGGGTCGGTCAAGTCGTCAGCTGGCACATAGACTGCCTGAACAGAGGTAATCGAACCCTTTTTCGTCGAAGTAATGCGCTCCTGGAGAGCACCCATTTCTTGCTGCAAGTTTGGCTGATAACCCACCGCAGACGGCAAGCGACCAAGCAGCGCTGACACCTCAGCACCAGCCTGAGTGTAGCGGTAAATATTGTCGATAAACAGCAGCACGTCCTTACCTTCGTCACGGAATGCTTCAGCCATCGCTAGACCCGACAGCGCCACGCGCAAACGTGCTCCAGGTGGCTCATTCATCTGGCCAAACACCAGCGAGGTCTTGTCCAGCACGCCCGCTTCTTCCATCTCATAATACAGGTCATTTCCTTCGCGGGTACGCTCGCCAACACCAGCAAACACCGAGTTGCCAGAATGGAACTTGGCAATGTTGTTGATCAGCTCGGTGATCAAAACGGTTTTACCGACACCAGCACCGGCGAACAGGCCAGCTTTACCACCTTTGGCTAGCGGCGCGATCAGGTCGACAACCTTAATTCCAGTTTCCAAAATCTCCGTCTTATTTGACTGCTCGCTCAGATCCGGAGCAGGGCGGTGAATCGGCGCAGTTTTACCCTTTGGCTGCGGTTTCTCGTCAATCGCTTCACCAACCACGTTAAACATGCGCCCCTGAGTCTCGGCGCCCACCGGCACAGAAATCGGCGCGCCAGTCGCCACCACGTCCGCACCGCGAGCCAAGCCGTCAGTCGACGACAGCGCAATCGTTCGCACCGTGTGCTCGTCCAGGTGCTGCGCTACTTCCAGCACCAACGTCTCTTTGCCGTTCTTGACATGCAACGCGTCATAAATTGCCGGCAATTTAGCGTCGCGCGGAAACTCCACATCGACCACCACGCCAACGATTTGAATAATTTTTCCTAGTGTTTTACTCATCAATTCCTCCTTTTACTATCTCGATTATCTCGCCATTCTTAATACCTTTTAGCGATGCCACTTCATCAATAGATAATCTCTGTATATATGCTTGCAAAAATTTATACACCTCACTATTGCTAATGATGAGAGTAACTCCGGGAAAACGAACTACATCCTCATAAGCAGATGCGATAGTTGTTAATATCTTATCTAGCGGCCTGAGCTCACGCTCTGGTCTCGGAGATTTACCGTGCCACCCATTTCTCAACCAGTACATTAGTGCGTCGATATCAAAATCCAGCCATCGCTCATCAAAACTAATTTGTACATCATCGGATCCAGCCGTTTGAGCTATTTCCTTAGCGGCAGCCCTTGCAACAAGAAGCGGTGAAGTAATGATTCTATCAATTGTTAAATTTTTATCCAAAATACCCCGTTTAGTTCGCTGGATAGCTTCAGTGCGCAAGGATACTTTTCCTGAGAGCTGATCTTCATCGTAGCAAGCAAAATACACGCTCATTGTTCCATCGCCTCCACGCCGCCAGAAATTTCTGCCAATTCCTGGGTGATCGCACCTTGGCGGGCTTTGTTCATCGCTAAGGTTAGATCATCCACCAGGTCAGAAGCATTATCCGTCGCGTTCTTCATAGCCATCATCCGCATAGAGTGCTCACTGGCGCGAGCGTCCAGCAACGCTTGCAATAATCGCGCGCCAGTCAAACGGTTCGCCACGGCGTCCAGCACTTCCGGAATGCTCGGCTCGTACTTGGCATCAGAAACCGTGTTCGATACCTCGCTCGGATCAATCAAGGCTTTAGTACCCGCCGGCAGCAAGCGCGACAGCTCCGCCGTCTGCACCATGCTATTGACAAATCGCGTGTACACCAACGTCACCGCGTCAACCTCGCCATTCTCAAACATGCTAATGGCAGTATTCAAAATCGTGTGAAAGGTGAGTCCAGACGGCTGATCTGGCAGGTCCTCGTACGTACCGATAATCTTCGTATCCTTCAGGCGCGAGGCAAACTGCGAAGCCCGCCGGCCGATGGTCAAAGTCAAATTCTCTATACCGCGCTCGTCGTCGCGCTTCAGCAGCTCCAGATATTTCTTCAAGACGTTAGTGTTGTATGCGCCAGCCAAACCTTTGTCGCTGGCGATGACGATGATTAAACGCTTGGTAATTTTGCGGCGCTTGAACAGTGGGTGATTATCGGTCGCACCTTGGCTGGCCAAATAGCTCAGCAGCTCCTCGGCTGCCATGGTGTAGGGAGCCGAAGCCTTGTCCGCCTCTTGGGCGCGGCGCATTTTACTAGCGGCCACCAACTGCATCGCCTTGGTAATTTGCTTGGTCGAATCTACCGAGCGAATGCGATTTTTCAGCGCACGAGTACTCGGCATGGATTACTCCTCGAACCCTTTCGCCGCCACTTGGGTTGCCTCATCAATGACCCGGAGTTGCTCGTCAGTTGGCTTGGCACCCTTGTTTAGCTCGCGCATGGCGTCCTTGGCATTGTTCCAGAGATACGTCAACAGGCCAGCCTGTGCTTCCTTAATCTTGGCAACTGGCACATTATCAAAGGCGCCGCTGGTCACCGCATGAATACTGACAAATTGTTCCCACACGCTCATCGGCTGGTACTGCGGCTGTTTGAGCAGCTCAGTCAAGCGCTGGCCGCGGTCAATTTGCGCCTTGGTCGCATCATCCAGGTCCGAACCAAACTGCGCAAATGATGCCAACTCACGGAACTGTGAAAGACCGAGCTTCAGGTTGCCACCAACCGATTTAACCGCCTTCGTCTGAGCAGCACCACCGACACGGGAAACCGACAGACCGGCAGAGATGGCTGGGCGAATACCTTGGTAGAACAAGTCAGTCTCCAGGAAAATCTGACCGTCGGTGATGGAAATCACGTTGGTTGGAATGTACGCCGAGATATCGCCAGCCTGCGTCTCGATAATCGGTAGGGCAGTCAGTGAGCCGGCGCCCAATTCGTCCGACAACTTAGCTGAACGCTCGAGCAGGCGAGAGTGCAGGTAGAAGACATCACCAGGATATGCCTCGCGTCCCGGTGGACGGCGCAGCAACAATGACATCTGGCGGTAAGCCACGGCGTGCTTGGTCAAATCATCATAAATCATCAGCGCGTGGCCGCCATTGTCGCGGAAATATTCACCCATGGCCGTACCAGCATATGGCGCCAAGTACAGCAGGGAAGCCGCGTCCGACGGGCTGGTCGCCACCACGATGGTTTGCTCCATCACGCCTTCTTCTTTCAGGCGGTCAACCAACCGCGCAATCTTTGATAATTTCTGTCCAATCGCCACGTAGACGTTAACCACGCCGGTCTTTTGCCGTGCCTGGTTGATCATGGTGTCGATGGCAATCGCCGTCTTTCCCGTCTGGCGGTCGCCAATGATCAGCTCGCGCTGCCCGCGACCGATTGGGAACATGGCATCAATTGACATGATACCGGTCATCAGCGGCTCATGCACCGACTTGCGACCCATCACGCCGATGGCTGGGCGCTCAATTAGCCCGCGCTGCTTGGTCTTGATAGCTGGCCCACCATCGAGCGGCCGACCGAGCGGATCAACCACGCGGCCGAGCAGCTCCTCGCCAACTGGCACATCCAGCACCGCGCCCTTGCGGCGAACGCTGGCACCAGCCTTGACTTTTTCTTCACCGCCAAGGATCACCGCACCAATTTCGTCTTCCATCAAGTTCAGTGCAAAGGCTTCCACTGTGCCGCCGTCAGTCTCAATTTCCAGCACTTCGCTGTAGCCAGCTTTACTGAGGCCGTGCACCCACGCCACGCCGTCGCCAACGCGGATGACCACACCAGCATCCTCTAGTCCTTCCGTCGCCTCCAGCTGCGCGATTTTTTCCCGCAGGCTTTTGGCTAGTTCTGTCACATCAATCTTGCTCATTTTTCCTCCTAGATTTTCTTCGCCCGCAAGTCGTTTAATTTCTTGGCAATCGTCGCGTCCAGCGTTGCGGTTGGCGTCCGTAGCTTGAAGCCGCCGATAAGTGCCTGGTCAATTGATTCACGCAGCAACACAGTGATGTCCTTAGTGTTGTGGTCGCTCGGAACCTCCGTATCAGGACGTTCGACATGCTGAGTGGCACGGTCGCTACCATCTGCTTCGGGTACGCGGGCTTCGCTCCGGGCGTCCTTTCTGGACGCTCGGGCTGCAGAGCGACCCTCCACAGATGACAGCGACTCCATACCCGAGTTAGATGATAGTAGCCGTTTAATTGCATCCTTCGTCGCCGCGTCCAGCGCCCGCGCACTTTCCACCGTCGCCACGATAGTCCCGCGCTCAGCCAATTCCGCCTCGATATCCCGTGCCAACAATTCGACTTCGCGCTCATGCTTTTCATAAATCAAAAACCCGGCAATCTCTTCCAGCACCGCATCATTTCCCGCCAGCAATTGCTCGGCAGCATACTTGGCCAGCTTTCGCCTGGACACCAGCCGCATTTATTCAGCCTCCTTCAGCGCTGTTGAAATCAGCTTCGCATCCTTTTTAGCATCAAGCTTTTCGCCCAAAACCCTGCCAGTCGCCTCCGCCACCAATTCCAGCGTCGAGTTATGCAATTCTTTCTTCGCATTCGCAACTTCCTGAGCGATTTTATCGTGCGCTTCTTTGATTAAAGCCTCGGACTTAACGGCAGCTTTTTTAGTAGCATCCTCGATAGCTTCGGCCGCTTCTTCGCGAGCTGACGTCACAATCTTATTAGCCTCCGCTCGAGCTTTTCGCATCATCTCAGCAGTCATTTCTTCGGCTTTATCGGCATTTTCTTTAGCAGATTTCGCTGCCAAATCAGCCGCCCGTAAATCTTTCTCGCGCTTGATGAGCATTTCCATCATCGGCGGATAAACAAATTTACGCAGCACAAACAGCAAGATCAGAAATGCTACCGTCTGAAGACCCAGCAATGTCCAATCAATTCCTAGCGAACCAAGCAAATCGGCTTTCTCCGAAGCACCAGAATTGGCAAATTGTGTTAATATTTTCTCCACAATTTACTCCCGAAAACTACATAACTTTGCCGACGATTGCCGCCACGAAACCGATAATCGCGATCGCGTCAATGAAGGAAATACCGAGGACCATCATGGTGCGCAAATCGTTGATTTTTTCTGGGTTGCGGCCAGCAGCGTTCATAGCAGCTGCACCGACGATTGCCGCGCCAGTTGCTGCAAATGCCGCTGGGATTGCGTAGGTAAGTGTGAATGCTAATGCTTCCATTGTTAATATTCTCCTTTAATTAATTGTTACCTAATTTAATCACTTTCTGCCGCCGCTAATTTCTTAGTTTCAGTAGAGGAGTGAACTTCATCAATTGGCTCGTGCGAATCATGGTGAGCCAGCCCCAGGGAAATAAATACTGTCGATAACATAAAGAAAATATATGCCTGAATGCCGCCGATAAACAATTCAAAGAAATAAAACGGCTGCAGCGCCACTGGCGACATAAATTTCGTCATGTAAGCAATAACCGCCAGAAGAATTTCACCCGCCAGCACATTACCAAACAAGCGAAAACTCAGACCCAGCATTCGCGAGAATTCCGCAACTAGCTCCAGAATACCGACAAACGCCATAATTGGATCGCGCAGCGGATTAACAAAATATCGGCCCATATTTCCCTTAAAACCCAAATATTTAAAGGCGTAAACTTGCGCTGCCACAATTGTCACAATTGCCAGCCCAAACGTCATATTAAGATCCGCCACGCCGCCGCGAAACAGGGGAGTGTGATGTTCGCCAATGGTAATCGGACCAACAATCGGCAAAAGCCCCAGCCAATACTGCGCGATGATAAAGAAGAACAGCGTAATGCACAGCGGCGCCACTTTTCGCGCCCATTTCTCATCAGGAATAACTTGACCAACTGTGTCATATAAACCGTCAAACGTCCACTGAACCAGCCTCGTCGCGAGGTTATGCTTCTTTTTCCCTAAAACCGCTGCTCGCGTCCTGAACATCAGCCATACCAGCACAATCAACCCCAGAATCCCCACCAAATGTGAATTGGTAATTGAAACGCCAGCCACGTTAAAAACTTCGTCAACCTTCACCGAAATGTGCGGTCCGGCGTTCGCCATGTAATTAATCATTCTTTGACTCCTGTCGTTTAATCTTGGCAACTTGCAGCCACACCAAGCTAAAAGACACAGCGAACCCCAGCGAAATCCCGGCGACCATCAGCCACGGTTTCGTCCCATAGCAATAATCAGCCGCCAACCCAACCAGTGTAAAACCGATCGTCGGCACAAACATTCGCCACGTCGTTCCGGCAACAGCTTTCATCATCAATACAGATGCATCCGCCTCGCTTTTTTTGCCAGTCTTAACATGAGTCTTTTTCGCCATTACTTATTAATATATCAATCTGCTATACTGTTTGGCAAGATGCCGCGCCGAAATTACCCGAAAAACCGCCAAAAAACGCCGCCTGAGCCGATAAAATCTCCAGGCGTCGCTATCAACTCCGCATGCCGGCAAAAACGCCGCTTCACCTCTGAACAGCAAGCCAAGTCTGCCGCCGAAACCCAAGAATTACTCAACTCAAACATACGCCTGCACACATACCAATGCGAATGGTGCAGGGGATGGCATTTAACATCTAAGCAGCACCCCGATAATTTCATTGTACATTAACCGCCAACCATAAACAATATGCTATACTTAGATAAAATATCTAAGGAGGGAATTTATGAGCGACGATAAAACAACAGCGACAAACAACCAGACAGATAATCAAACAAACAGCCAGGACAACTCGGCAGCAAGCGACCAAAGCGCTAAGGTCACCGTCTACAGCACCAGCTGGTGCGCATTCTGCCACACCGAGATGGAGTGGTTGAAAAAACTCGGCATCAATTTTATTGCCAAGGACATCGAGGCCGATCCAAGCGCTAAGGAAGAATTGCTCAGCAAGAACGGCGGCAATTTCCAAGGCGTGCCAGTGACCGATGTTTGCGGTAAGATTATCCTAGGATTCGACCGGCCGAAGCTTCAGGATGCGCTCCGGAAAAACGGTTTAATCGCCGAATAATTTTTGAGACTTAAGATGCCGCGAGGTTTTTATTCTCGCGGTATTTTAATTGGCTTATTCAATTACTCAAGCCGCACCAATTTGCACCACCTCACCGCCAATTGCTTGACGGAAATAATTGTCGTGGCTGACGTAGAGGATGGCGCCAGAATATTTCGCCAGTGTCGTTTCTAACTCCTCAATGCTCGGCAAATCAAGGTGGTTGGTTGGCTCATCCAAAATCAGCAGCTGCGGGTCATTCGCCAGCATGGCAATGATCTGAAAGCGAGCTTTCTGGCCGCCCGACAAGCGCGCCAGTGGCGTCATCCGATCCGCTTCGGTAAACAGATAATCAGCCATTAGTTGGCGAATCTTGGTCTCAGAAATCGGCAGGTCACGGCTCAGATATAATTTCTCAATCGCCACCTCCAGCGGATCCGCCAAATACCGCTCATCAATTTCTTGCTCATACACGCCCACCCGCACCTGCGGATCGAGGAAGAGGTTGCCAGAGTAGAGGATAGGGGTGACGACTGCGCCACGCTCCTGCGCCGGAGTACTCTTTTCGCTTGTATCTCCACTGGAGATACTACGCGAGCGTTCGGCTGGAGCACTCGCTATTCGCGAATGCTCCACAGCCTCCAACACAGGAGGTGCCGCAGTCGACACGTTGGATGCGAGTGGCATCTCAGAAAAAATCTGGGCTGGCTTTAGCGGGTCCCGGATTATTTTATGAGATACCCGAGCAGCCGCACCGCCGCTTGCCAGCAACATCCGAATCAGCGTCGTCTTACCAGCGCCATTACGACCGCGCAGCTCCACCGCCTCACCCTCGCGCAAATCAATATTCACACCCTCAAACAATATCCGCTCGCCAACGCCAACCGCCGCGTCCTCAACCCGCACCAGCACGTGCTGGCTGCGACTGGTCGCGTCCTTCATCGACAGCCGAATATTGCGCGCCTTGAACTTGCCGTAGCGCTCAGCCGATTTATAATCAAGCTGCTCAGCCGACTGCTTATCGATCCAAAACGTCGGCTTGTCCATCTCTGATAATTCCGCCAGTTCAGCCCGCGCCTCATTCTCCAGCCGCTTGAACTTTTGGATAGTGCCGGGGTTTCGCGACTTTTCCTTCAGCCGCTGATAGTCTAGCACCTTTTGTTTGAGGTTGGTCATCCGCTTCTCGACCTGCTCAAAATTATTCATGCCCGCCGCCGTCGCCTGAGCGTTTTGCTTGAGGTAAGCATCATAATTACCACGGTAGCTAACCGACCCGCCATCTTTGAGCTCAACAATTCGATCCACCCGACCCAGCACATCGCGATCATGGGTGATGATCAGCATGGCCTGGCGCGGCTGCGAACTCATCCAGTCGATGAATTGCTGCTTGGCCACATAATCCATGTGGTTGGTCGGCTCGTCAATCAGCGCCAAATGCGCCCCCGAATGCATAATCTTGACAATCTCCACCAGTCGCTTCTGACCACCCGACAGGGAACCAAGCGGCCGCTCGCCACACCCGCTCAGCTGGAAATTATCAAGCTCCCGCTCGATCTTCTCCTCAATCTGGTAAAACCCTTTCTGGTCAAATCGCTCCAGCGCCTGGGTGTATTCCTCAATCTTACGCATGTTATCGCCCATAGTTTCAGGATATTCATCGATAATTTTCTTTAGGGCCGCATATTCCGGCAGCCCCGCCAAGATGTAGCTCAGCACCGTCTGATCGCCCAAACCGTGATGCTCCTGCGCCGTACTGGCCACGGTGATGCCGCGCCGAAAAATCACCTCGCCGGTGTAGTCGGTGTCCGTGCCCGCCAAAACCCCAAACAGCGTTGACTTGCCGACGCCATTGCGGCCGACCACGCCGACCTTCTCGCCATCATCCACGCTAAACTTGACATCGCTCATCAACGTCTTGTCGCCAAAACTCTTCTCGGTGATGTGAATGTCGGCTATCATCCGCTTTATTATAACAGAGGGAAATTCCAAACGCTATTGTAATTTAGTAATAAATATAGTATAATAAGAAGATGGATAAGCCGCCAGAACATCAAAGCGCAGAGATCATTCCATTTCTCAAACAATATAAACCGAAATCTCCAGAACAATCTCCAAAACCCCCAAGCGCACGTATAGTTGAATTACCAGACGCACCCCGCAGACAAAGTAGCGATGAATATTCGGACGCCTCGCCAGAAGAACAACCTCAAGGCGCAGAAATTATTGAATTTCCGAGTACATCAACCAGTCTCCGCCAGCAAGCCAGCGAACTAATTAGTGAAGTTATCGCAGGAGAAGAAAAAGAACACAGCGACGATCCGCAGCACAAAAAGATTGATAAAAAAGAAGCTGCCAAAACCATTGCCGAATTATTGGCTAAAGCGCACGAAAAACCAGACGACAATCCCAGAAATAATCGCACAATAGAGCTAGGGAGATTAATAATAGCACTGGTAGCGCTTGATTCCAAGGCGGCCGAAGCTTTGAACACCCCGAGCGTCCACGAGGAACTTAGAAGAAGCATTAAGCTTTCTAGACATCCAGCTCTTCAAAGTTCTAGACTCATGGCGAAATACGCCCTACGATATTTGAAAGAAAACAAATCGGAATCTCGCGCGGAAAACAACACCGACCCGGAACCGCCTAGTATTGCCTAAAAATTACCCGAACGCTGCCATTGACAATTCATAAATTTACTACTATCATCTTTATTTATATGAACCAGGAACCAAAATCATGTCAACCAACCTTTTACCGTCCCGTCAAGAATCCGAAGGAAATTTGCGGACACCTAACGGAAGGTATCAGGAAAGAATTACCAGAGATCCTATCAACAAAAACCTCCAAGAAAGGACTGCGCGCTATAATTAAACAGAGACAAGAATGTCCATCGCTTCCTCGTTCTATATTTCCAAGACCAGAATCAATAGAATCAGCGCAACGAGTACTCCGTTTTCGAGTGACCGGTTTACATACAATAGTAAAAGCCGCAGAACAACTTATCTGTTTGGCATTTGAAGACCCTGAGGGAATTTTATCCGAAGAAAAACAAGAAATAGCCGACCTGCTTCAAGATTGTTACAACAAAAAAGATAGGCATGGATACTGGCAAATTATATCATCCGGCGCCGAACCCTACATTCCGATCGCTGTCGCCGGTATCGGTCTGTCAGAAAACAGCTTAAATAAATATGCAGCAGAAAGATTGGAAGGCAAGGATTTGCATGTAGTGCTTGGAGGATTGGCAGTATCGCCAGACATGCGCGCCAGAACCAAAAATAAAGAAGATTGTACGCACCGCCGCAGGTCTCCTGTAGCAGCTAAACTCAATTCAGCATCAACCGAACAGACGCCATCAGGAATTACTGTAGTCCGCTTGCCAGACCGCCAGCCTATACCATCGGGATTTCTGCGGACGCTCAGACCTAGCTAACACAACTCCTCCTAACACCAAACCGCGAACGCAGCAGCAAGCTCTATTAAAACCTGCTATAATCACCATATGGCTAAAAAACCTAGCGCCAAAACGAAAAAAACCAATACGCCTGCCGTCGTTAATCGCCGGGCCAGGTTTGATTATGAGCTGGGCGAGGAAATAGTTGCCGGGCTGGTTTTGACAGGAATGGAAGTACGCGCCGCCAGGGAAGGCCACGTCCAACTGAAGGGCGCTTTCGTCAGTTTGAGGAACGGCGAATTATGGCTGAACAATGCCAGTTTTTCGCTGCGGCTGAACGAGCGCGGACAAGCAAACACCCGCAGCGTCGACACTTCGGCACGGAAATTATTAGTCAGCAAACGGCAATTGACACACTTCACCGAGGCGAAAAAGCAGGGCATGACCATCGTGCCAACGAAATTATTGACTGGCGGCAAATTTATCAAGATTATCATCGCCCTTGGTAAAGGCAAAAAAACTTACGACAAGCGCGAGACCATCAAACGCCGCGACCAAGACAGAGAAACCAGGCGGCTCATCGCCAACCGATAAATTTGCCAGAAAATCCCGGCATTTTCTGAAGACGCCATCCTCGACTTATTCCAAATTTTTCCGCGTCTCGATCAGGCTTTGATAGAGTTTTTCAAGCTTCTTCACCTGGCTGCGCTCAGTAAATTTACGGGCAAGCTTTTTACTTTCAGCGCTAAACTCCGCCTGTTTTTTCGGGCTTTTTAGAATTGAGATTACTTTTTCAGCCACGCTTTCTGGAGTATTCTCTGCAAAATAGCCATTAATTCCATCCTTCACGACCTCGGAAACTTCCGTATCAATAATCACAATTGGCTTGCCGGCGTGCGCAGCTTCATGCAGAACCCAGCCCTGAGTATCTTTTAACGATGGAAAAGTAAACACTTTCATCACTTCATATGCCACGCCCAAATCTTCGCGCGGCATAGCTCCAGTGAATATAATCCTATCCGCGAAATTCGTTTCCGCAGCCATTTTTTCCAAAGTCTGACGATATTCAAAGTCGCCGACAAACAATAGCTTAGACTTCGGCCGGGCTGACGCGATAAACTTGTCAAACGCCTCAATGAGAATCGGCAAATTCTTCTCCTCGCCTAAGCGCCCTACAAAACCAAATACTTCATCAGTTTTACGCAAACCCCATTGTTCTCTAAACTCTTTTATCCGCTCTGTCTTCGGCTTCGGCAAAGCATTAACCCCGTTTGGCATTAAAGTGATCTTATAGCTGTAATCTTCTGTTTGCCAAGATTGCAATTGGTCGCGGCTTTTACGCGACAGCGCGATAACAGCATCCGCCTTACTATATAGAATAGTAATGACGCGCTCAATGATATCTTTATTCCATTTTGTTACGCCGTTACGCGGACGATATAGCTTAGCCACTTCCAATAAATCCTGCCCGTTCAACTTAACAGATAGCGGAAAAACTATCCCCGCCAAAGCTAAGACTCCCGGTAAAACCGCTGGATAATGATCAACAAATTCATACAGATCGGTACAATGTTGAACAACGAGCGGAATATTATTTTTATTCGCCGCCTTTACGCCCAATAGTCCAATTTGCGACGGGGTAAAAATATGCACAACATCCAGATTCATATTAGCAATTTGACGCTGCACCACCGGAGGGAAGAACACCGACGTATCATAATCATCAAAAAACGCGCCCTTAATCGAGCGAAAGCGAATAATCCGGCTGTTGTCGTCTTCATGAAGCAGTTCAGCTTGCTTAGCAGGACTAATAGATTTTGCCGGACAAAAGACATAGACCTCATGCCCTAAAGCTTCTAGCTCGCGCTTTAGCGACTCGACTACATAAACGATACCATTGATAGACGGCCTATAGCTATCCGTAAAAAGTCCTATCCTCATAGTCTCATTATACCATTTATATCAAAGATCGATAAAACTCGACCAACCGCTCAGCACCAGCACTACTGTCAAACTTCTTCGCAATCCGTTTAGCTCCGCGCTGCGCCTCACTATACGCCTGTTCATCTCGGTGCAGCATATCAATCAAGCTTAAGAACTCATCGTCCGTTTTTGCCATAATAGCGTCGCCCTTAAATGTATCATCATATTGAGGAATGTCGCGCAGAACAATTGGCAATTCAGCACCAGCAGCTTCTAAGACGCACATAGGATGGTTTTCTTGCACAGATGGCAATACAAATATATCCGCCGCGACATAATAATCACGAACATCATCCAAAGGAATTACGCCGGTTATCGTGAGATTATCTGGAGCATTCTTCATCATTCTTTGCATAGCGCCATAATCGGCTCCCAAATTCTTAAACGGAATTCCTCCCACCCAAAAGAATTTTACATCCGGCATTTGCTTGGCGGCTTTTATTAACACGTCAAGCCGTTTACGCGGCTGCACTTGACCATTGCCCATTACCACAAAATCGCCATCTTTCAAGCCCAGCTTTTTTCGTGCTGTCTTCTTTTCCGCAGCAGTATGTTTATACCTCGACATGTCAATTGTATTGTAAAACACCTTAGTTTTAGGAACATTCATGTCATTTATAAGCTCCTCGGCAACCATGCCAGAACAGGCCAAAACCAAATCTGCCTTCCTGTAAAAGAACTTCAACCACATTTTACCTAAAGGTTTCCAATACTTTGCTCCCTTAATCGAGCCGACGAAACTATCTGGCACAAGATGAGCTGAGACTACTTTCTTGCCGCCTTTCTTTATCAAGCGTCGAAAAGAATATAGCCCCATGGTTTGGATATGAATTATATCAGCAGGACGATCGGTGTTTACCTCAATATCAACATCTTTTCTTTTACGCAGCGCGTCCGTAATCTCCTTATATGCCGTATGTACACCATGGCCCTGAACAGTAAACTCGCTTTCAGAAATCATGTTAACAGTTAATTTATTGTCATTCCTCTTACTCATAGCTACAGTATAGCAAACTATTCTCCTGACAATATGAGTCTTGAGACTAATTCTGGGCTATCCAACACCGACAAATGTCCTGTGTCAAGTTCTGCAAATCTATCAATTTTCACTCCAGACGGATAAATGGGACAAGTAATTTTATCAAACTTTCCCACGATAACCCCTGTAAATTTTTGCCCGGAGACAACTATCTTCTCTTTTCTGGAAATATCCCGCGCGATCTTCGCATGCTCCAAATATTGCCGCGGCGTCACGCAAGTTTGTTTCGTTAGCCATTTTATTAGATTTATCGTACTCCTTTGTTTATTTTTCACCAAACATATGCCGCGCAGTACTGAAAAATAATAGTTTAAATAGATGTGTCGATTTATCCAACGAACACGATATAAAAATGCAGAAGAAACCTTCGCCATTACTGGAGTTTTAACCGGAGGATTAACATACCAGATATTCGGACATTCCATCTTGCTAGCCGCCAAGCAACCCAACGAATGAGCAATTATCTCATCAACCTGCAAGTTTTTCTGCTGAAAAGCCAGCAGTAAATTACTCGCCCAGCACTCAATATCGCTAATTTCTACATCTGCAATCAACTGGCTCTTACCGTGCGACGGCAGGTCGACAAATAGCATATTTGCGCTATCCTTCAGATAATGCGCCAGCGGAATCATTCCATGAAAGTCGCCGCCAATGCCATGAATCAATAGGATAGTTTTATCCGAATTTCCGTCATAAAAATAATAAGCAGTTTTTATACCTCCCACATCTATAAAATCACTTGAAATTTCGCTCAAAAACTCATTATACATTAGCAGCATCTTCATTAAATTATAGCATCGCGGCATAATAACTGCTCGAAACTATTATACTGACAAGTTGGTAGTATTTCACCTCAAACAATCTATCCCAAGCCTCGCCCGCAGCAATCAGCCGCCCGCATTTTACTTGGACATTCCGTTATATTATAATTAGCATTATGAGGGCCGAAATAAAACTGGCTAAACTGGACGATCCCTTGCGTATTGCCTTAATATTAGACGATATTTATCCAGCATCAGGCGGCATTGGGCGTTCAGTTCAGGTACAAGTTAACGAGCTGGTCCGGCGGGGTCATAAAGTAACGCTTATAGCGCCGCGGCATCACTTGAAACGGCCGGCTAACTGCGAAACTATTGTTATGCCATCGGTATATATCTCAGGTATGCCAGCAGAATCGTGCTTTATTAGACAAAGCCAACGAGCAGCCCAAAAAATCTGCCGCCATCATCAATTCGACATTATTCACAGCCAAACAGAGCGGGGCGGGCTGGCGCTGGCAGCGCGTATTGCCAAGCTGCAAAACATTCCGCACATCCATACTTTTCATGCCAATTTAGCTGGGGCGCACGCTTCGCAGCCATTCATGACAGTCTGGGGTTCTCTGGCTTACATGCTCCTCATCAGCCCGGTGATTTCTCTAATTGCCAAAAAACGGCACAATCAGCCGATCCGCCTAGCGCCGAAAAGCCCCGACGCCACTGGACTGCTAGCGCGATTTGATTGGCGCTCCATGGCAATTATCGCCTCGCAGGTTGACGGTTTTACTGCGCCAGCCGATTTCATGATACAGAGAATAACCGAATGTACTGGGCGGATTAATATTCCGTCCCGCACCATACCGACTG
The DNA here is from genome assembly GCA_963553885.1 of uncultured Candidatus Saccharibacteria bacterium. GTDB lineage: Bacteria > Patescibacteriota > Saccharimonadia > Saccharimonadales > Saccharimonadaceae > Nanosynbacter. The sequence continues at coordinate 37,096 of CAUVOY010000008.1, read as the reverse complement.
GCATTAATCCTGAATTAAGCCGCGCCATTAGCCGAGTTAAGCGCCATCGTTCTGACCGCGCCATCCGCTTTTTAAGCATTTGCCGCTTGGCGCCAGAAAAACGAATCGATACGATTATCCGCGCTTTTATAAAAGCTGACATTCCTAATTCAGAGTTGCACATTGCTGGCGGCGGAAATCAGTTGAATAAACTCCGCCAGTTAGCAAAAGGACATGACAATATTATCTTCTGCGGACATATGTCTGGCATTAATCAAGTAGCCGAGGCGTTAGTTAACGCGGATGTTTTCGTTTTAGCGTCTTATGGCTTTGACACGCAAGCCATGACCATCGGCGAGGCAGCAACGGCTGGATTACCAATTATTTATTGCGATCCGCGGCTGACGGTTGGAGTGAACGAGGACAATAGCATTTTGACCGACGGGCCAGAAGTTGAGCACTTTACCGCTGCAATGCAGCAGCTGGCAACCGACCCGAAAAAACGACATAAAATGTCGCAAGCGTCAATCAAGCTTGCACCAGAACTCATACCCGACCGAATGGCTGAAAAATATTTGCAGTTATACCGAGACGCCATTAGCAAGCGAAAGGTCTAACTATATGAAACTCTTTTCTTGGAACGTCAATGGTATCCGCGCCGTCATCAACAAGGGTGAGTTTGCCCGCTTCCTGCAAACGTATAATCCGGACATTTTATGCCTGCAAGAGACCAAGGCCGCCCGCGACCAGGTAGAAATTGATCTGCCAGACTATCACGAGCATTTTTATTCAGCCGCCAAAAAGGGCTATTCCGGCACGGCAATTTTCTCGAAAATCCGGCCGCTACACTGGCGCGACGGGCTGCCGCCGGCTATCATTGAGCGGTTCAATCTGACCGGCGATCAGTACGGCAACCCGGCAGACGAGGGGCGCATCATCACTGCCGAGTTCGACGATTTTTGGGTGGTGACCTGCTACACGCCAAATTCAAAAGGGGATTTAAGCCGGCTGCAATTACGCCATAAGCAGTGGGATCCAACGGTGCTGGCCTATCTGGAGGAATTGGAACTAGTCAAGCCAGTGCTGTACTGCGGCGATATGAACGTGGCCCATGCAGAAATTGACCTGGCAAATCCAAAGCCTAATGTCGGCAAGCATGGCTTTACCGACGAGGAGCGCGAGGGTTTTCAGAATTATCTGGACGCTGGATTTACTGACACCTTCCGGGCGGCGTTTCCTGACAAGACTGATGCTTACACCTGGTGGACGCACTGGGCCAACGCCCGAGCGCGCAACGTCGGCTGGCGGATCGACTATTGGCTGGCGTCGCGCGAAATCGCCGGGCGTGTCACCAACCCGCGGATTCACGCCGAACAAATGGGCAGCGACCACTGTCCGGTGAGTATTGAGATAAACACCTCAGCTCGCTGATATTAAGTAGCTTGCTAAGTCTAATCCTTATCATTTTGGCGATGATCACTACCGTACAGCGAGCGATATTCAACCGGACGCCCCTCGTATTCAGCCCGTTTAATACCGTATTCCATACCTGGCGAGATACCTCTATCCGTATAAACAACCGTCCTATCAGCTAATCGACCTATCCTCAACCCAGCTTCAATTCCCATGCGGCGTTCGTCTTCATCAGCATCGTCAAGCATTTGCGGGTAGAGCAGGTGGCTGGCAAACGGCGCCTCCCCGCGATATAGCGAATCGCGCATCACTTTTCTAGCATATTCTATATTTTCGGCTTCTTCCTCAGGCGTCTTTCCTTTGAAAGGAGATTCAATGATGACAAATTCACCTTGCACTATATTTTGCCTTCCCGGCGTTTATCATCAATCATCACCGTCAATTCATACAGCCGCTGCACGCCATTCTCTAGCTGGTAATAATGCCGAATGTACGCCAATTCTAGCACAAACAAAATCAGCGCCAGCAATCCCAGCAAACAGTTCATCGCCAACCCCATCGCCGCGGTTGCCAAAAATGCCGCCAGAGACGCTAAAAATAGCCCGGCGAAGAAAAATGTCACCAGCAAGTGAATCAGCCGCTCGTGCTGAAATTCTTGCACGCGCGTGCGGTGATAGCGCGCTAGCTTTTCCAGATCAGTTTGCGACTTGGCTGCTGCTAGACGCTGAGATATAGTTTGATAATGCTCGGCAATGTGTTTTTCCATAGCCTAAATTGTACGCTAGCCCGGCGGCTGCGGCAAGCGCTTGAGCTGGTATGTCCGCACTTTTCGCGCTACAATACATTCATGGAATTACCATATTGGCAGCGCGCCAGCGGGGCGTCACAATGAAACAAAACAGTAAAAAGTACACCACGCTGCTAGCCGCAGCTGTCGTGATAGGATTAGCGAGCGGCGGCATTATTGCTTACCGAAAATTAAATTCGCCGCAGCCGCCAAACACCCAAAAAACGCAGAACAATACCGCCAACTCCAGTAAATCTCCGGCGGAAAAACTCATCAAACTGACCGATTCTGTCTCTGTTAAGCCAGCTGCCGGCGATTATACCGCCGACAATCACATTTGGCGGCTAGTCAATAAAACCCACCCGCTGAAAAACAGCAAATATCGTCCGAAAAACTTGCAATTAGCAACGGTCAATTCGCGGCCGGATAAACCAGAAGAAGAGCGTTCAGTTCGCGCTGATATTATGCCAGACGTCGAACAGCTGTTTGCCAGCGCCAAAGCAACCGGACACGACTTGCAAATCGGCAGCGGTTTTCGCGGCTATGAATTGCAAAACACTTATTACAGCAGCTACGTCAACGCCTACGGACAAGCGGCCGCTGATAAATTTAGCTCCAAACCTGGCTACAGCGAGCATCAAACCGGATTAGTGATGGACATCGCCGCCGCCGACCACAATTGCTATCTTGAGACCTGTTTCGGCGAAACAGCTGCCGGCAAGTGGCTCGCCAAACACGCCCACGAATACGGCTTCATCTTACGTTACCCAAAGGGCAAGGAACGCATCACCGGCTACCAATACGAACCGTGGCATTTCCGCTATGTCGGCCGCGAACTAGCAGCAGCGCTGAAAAAAGCAGACATGACGCTCGACCAGGCAGCGCCAATTTTATTAGGGAAGTCATCGGCAGAAAAATCCCGCCAGTAAGCAACGCATCACTCAACAGTTACTTTAGCTGTACCATCCAGCCACTGCCGAACTTTTGCCAAGCGTTCTTCAATCGTCGTGCCGTGCAGCTTAGTTTCGTTCACCGCTTGTTTGAGCGGCTGCAGCTTCAGATTGCGGCGCGCCAGTAAATTCTGCGCCTGCCGGTCAGCTGGCGACCACTCATAGCTCATGAACGTCGGACGGAATTTGACATCGGAAATTGAAATGCCTTTATCTGTTTTAACGAGCTTAAACTGCGCCACGCCGCCGGTCAATTCGTCAACTTGCAGCTGGCTGGATAAAAAATTGCCAATCGAATACCACACTAGCGTTTTCCCGCCGCCGGCTCGATCCAGCATGTCCGCTTTTTGGATCATGTGCGGGCCAGTACCGATCACCACATCTGCGCCCAAATCAGCAAACAATTTGGCAAATTTCTGCTGGTCGGCAGTTACTGTATGCGAATCCTCCGTACCCCAATGCGCCGACACGATCACCGCATCCGCATGCTGGCGCGCCTCGGACATTAACTGCCGCACTAGCGCCTCGTCATGATATGTATTAACGCTGTAAGAGTTCGGCAAACGAACATTGCTGAAATCGGCAAACGCCAAGAACGCCGCCTTTATGCCATTTTTCTCAAAATATTTAACCTTTTTCTGCTCGCTGGCATTACGATTAGCGCCTGCTGCCGCCAGGACGGGTAGTTTCTGCCACTGATCAATCGTAGCGTCAATCGCCGCTTGTCCTTTGTCCGCCATGTGGTTGGTTGCCAAATTGATAAGATTGCAGCCGGTTTTACTCATATCGCGAGCCAGTTCAACTGGCGCGTTAAACGCCGGATATCCGGAAATCCCGTACGCCGCGCCAGCGCTGGGCGTTTCCGGATTGCAAAAGAACACGTCGCTAGCGCCATATAACGATTTGACCGAGGTAAAATACGGCGAAAAATCATAGCCATTATTCGTTTTAGCTTGCTTAACAACCGAATCATGCGCTAAAAAATCGCCCGCCGCCGAAAAAGTCAGCGTCCGTTCGCCTGAGTCGTGCGGTTTAGTTTTCACGGTACTCGTAGCAGCCGGCTGATTTTTTACAGGCGTGCCAAGTCGCCAAACCAGCACTTTATACGTTAAAAATCCTGCGCCCGCCATTAAAAACACCGCGGCAATTAAACGCGAAACTGCTTTCTTAGGCGAACTATTTTTAACGCGTACCATAATGCAAGTATAGCAAAAACTGCCCGATAGCGTATAATACATATCATGAAGAAGGGCGGGAAAAACATATTTACTTATTTGCTGGCAATGGTTTTATCAGCATGGGCAACGTTTACTTTTTTACTAGTCGGCGGTATGTACGAGGCCAGCGACACCTACGACCAGAATCAAGCGCAAATGGCAGCTCAGCCAATCGCTCCGCCAGTAAGAACCGTAACCTTTACCGGCGCCAATAACGCGCAGTTAAAACTAAAAATCCCATCGCAAAAGTTATTACAGACCAGCGGCATCTGGGCTTACGTATCAAAAACCCAGGGAATTAGCGAAGATTACCAGCCGAAATTAGCGAACCTGGCAGTCGAGCACGGCGACTGGTTGGAAGATAAGCGGGCCAGCGCCATAATCCAGCCGGAGCTAAAAGACATGTTTACTGCCGCCAAAGCCGCTAAAAACGACTTAATCGTGACCAGCGCCTACCGCTCGGCTGCCGACCAGAAAAAACTCGTTGCCGAATCGAAAGCCAAAAGTGGCGCCGCTTACACCGAAAAATACGTTAATCAAGCAGGGCACAGCGAGCATCAGCTTGGTCTGGCGGTGGACTTATCAAGCCTTGATAAAGATTGCAAAGCCAATTTCTCCCGCTGCAGCCTGAAAAAGGAGACCGCCGCCTGGCTGGCAAACAACTCTTACAAATACGGCTTCATCCTGCGCTACCCGGAAGGTAAAGAGGATTTGACTGGCATAGAAGCCGAAAGTTGGCACTTCCGTTACGTCGGTAAAGACATGGCTAAATTAGTCCGCGATTCAGGCTTGACCTTTGATGAAATATATAAAAAAATTTCCGGGAACGATAAACTATCCGCCCAAAAATCCGTCAAACCCGAACAGCTCCAGCCTGTCCAGCCGCGCGCTACTTGGCGGTAATTTTCTCTTCAATCAGCACCGTCAAATCGTGTAATTTCTAAACGCCATGCTCCAGTTGGTAATAAAACGGCTCTGATACGCTACAATTGATATATGGACATGAAGTTTTGGCGCAAGCAGGAACAATCAAAACCGTTGTTCCCGGACATTGAATGGAACAAGCCGGAGCGCCGCAGCCAAGCGGGAAAATTGGCGATAATTGGCGGCAATAAATTAGGTTTTCTGGCGGTAGCCGACAGCTACCAAGAAGCCCTGAAAACTGGCGTCGGCGAAGTTCGCGTATTGCTGCCAGACGCGCTGAAAAAAAGCGTTCCCGCCACCATGACCGACGTACTGTTCGCGCCGACAAACCCTTCGGGCAGCCTGGCTCGCGAGGCACTGCAGCCAGCATTAGCCTTGGAAGATTGGGCGGACGCGCTGCTGCTGGTCGGCGATGCCGGTAAAAACAGCCAGACAGCAATCGTTTACGAGGAACTGATTAAAAAATCCCAGCGTCCGGTCGTTGTGACGCGCGACGCCGTAGACCTGCTGCAAAACAGCTTCGCCGAAATTCTGGACAATCCGCGCCTTGTCTTCGTCGTTTCATTCGCCCAGGTCCAAAAATTATTGCGCGCGGTCTATTATCCAAAAATCCTGACATTCAATCTTCAATTAGCGCAGTTCGTCGACATTCTCCACAAATTCACCATCACTTATCCCGTTACGATCTGCGCGTTTCACGCCGAGCACCTGGTTATCGCTCACGGCGGCGACGTCATCACCCAGAACTGGAACGAGCCAATGTCAATCTGGCGCGGTATAATCGGCGCCCGCATCGCCAGTTACCTAGTCTGGTCGCCAGAATCACCGCTGGCTGCCGCCAGTACCGCTATTTGCGCGGGGTAAATTTAGAATCAAATCTAAGCGATTTTAGCAGTATCCTTGCTTGAGGTATACAAATAGTTTGTTAGTTTCAACAGGATAGAACGTTGCTATTTTCCGGCTTTTTTCGTCATTTCACGTCATTTTTTGCATAAAATTCAATAAAATTGCCTAAATCTATTGACTTTTTATTCAATTATTGATATATATTAGCTTTTTGCTCAAAGTTTAGTCTAAGGGCAAGAAGTGCCCTTTAGCTTTGAGCTGAGCTTCTCTGAAAGGAGAGAACCGTGTTTTTCTTCAAGCTCAAGATGTCAATGACGGTAGATGCCGTTGTTATTATGACGTTGTTTATCGCAACAAGAGTTATGGCGGCCTACGATATCAACTACTATTTGACGGTGGGGATCGTCTTTGTGGCCCTCATCGTTGAGACTATGCTCTCAATGATGAGGGCTTTTGATCTCAAGGCTGTCACCTTCCTGTGGTGTGTGCAGAGGAATGAGGTGGACCGTCTTCAGAAGGAAGTTAACCACCTCCAGAAGATCACTCGAGAAGACTCAGACAGGGGCTAACGCCCGCCAAGAGAATAGCTCGCCTCGTAGGCTTTAATGCCTCGGCTTGAGTCTCTTGGCGGGCTATTTTCTTTGTAGAAAAATTTTCAGCATACCGCATTAAAACCCGCCCCAGCCAAAAAGCAAAAGGGGCGGTTTTTCCGTCTGAAGCAGTCTCTGGTACCGCGGGCCGGACTTGAACCGGCACGAGCGATTGCTCACCAGATTTTGAGTCTAGCGCGTCTACCAATTCCGCCACCGCGGCACGAGAGAACGCTTCAAACTACGGTAGAGATTGTACCACACCAGCCACTGGCTAATCAAGCGCCGGCTTTTATTTTTTACCGTTTTCGCTTATAATTAAACCAGTTATGAACCCGACGGATGATCAGTCAAACGGTCGAGTGGGCGCACCGCTATCAGATCATAATCGACCTATCGTGCTGCCAACTCGCGATCAAGCGTCGCCGCAGAATACTGCCGCGGCTAATGTTATTCGCAGGCAGCTGGACGCTATTTATTCCGGAAAATCGGGCGAAAACACGCCGCACACCACGCCGGTTCAGCGTCCAGTCCAGCAGCCAAGCCAGCAAACTCTGGAAAAACCTCGGACTCAATCAGCACAAACCAGCTCATCTCAGCCAGATAACAATCCGCAGAATGCAGTCCACGCCATGCGCACATCGCCGCCAGATAACCAGCCGGCAGCGTCTCAACCGAATAAGGATAGGCCGACTGCGCGTCCAGTCCAGCAGCCAATCGACCCGGCACGCACGCAAATCACCAGCGACCAGTGGAAGCAATATCACAGTGCTTGGCAAAAATATTACCAAATGTATTACGAGCGGTATTACGCCAATCATTTGACAGCCAAAGAACAAGAATTATCCCGCCTGCAAAAGGCTCCCGGACAAGCTTCAGAAACAGACGCCGATAATAAACCCGTGGATTTGCAGGCAAACGCCATGAAAGAATTGCGCCAGCAAATCCAGCAAAAAGTCCGCGACTCCGCTAAAAAGGTTAAAAAGTCCCGCCATTTCATGCCAGCCATGGCAGGCATTACCGTTTTACTAGTATTTATGTTTTTACAATATAACCGGATTATTTTCGGCGCGGTTGCCGCCTACACCACACCAGGAGCGATTGACCCGCAAAACATCATCGTTGACGCCTCGACCGACGTAGCAGTCAGTCCCGAGCCGCGCATGATTATCCCGAAAATCAACATCGACGCGCCAGTGGTTTACGGTGCCGCCAGCGATACGCAGTCGCAGAACGCTGCCATGCGAAACGGTATCGCGCATTTTTCAATTCCCGGTGCAAACGCCGTGCCAGGGCAGGTCGGTAATGCCATCTTTGCCGCGCACTCCAGCAACGACGCCTTCGCTGCCGGCGATTATAAATTCATCTTCGCCCAGAACGAGAAACTCGTCAAGGGCGATATTATTTACATGAATTACCAAAGCAAACGCTACACTTATAAAGTCACCTCCACAGAAGTCGTCCTGCCGACCGAAGTTTCCAAGGTACAGATAAAGACCAGCAAGCCAATGTTGACGCTCATCAGCTGCGTACCACTAGGCACTGCCGAAAAAAGACTATTAGTCTTCGCCGAGCAAATCAGCCCGGATCCAAACGGTGCTCAATTATCTGACAACGCTAATTCCGGCAACTCTAAGAGTTCAGCTTCCGCCGCTATTCCCGGCAAGCCATCGCCAACGCTTTTAGAGCGATTATTTGGCGCAAGTTAGTCTTTTATCCAAGGAAATTTTCCCAGACCATTCCGGCCATTCCGGTCTAAAACCCAAACCAGCCGGTCGAGCCGTTGGTCATATTCATTTTGCTTAAAACCAACTTGCCGGACGCATCGGCAGCCAGCGCATAAACATACCGCTGATTTGATGACAGAGCTATACCTATTTTCTTGTCCGCTGGCAGTAACTCGTGAAAGTTCGTGCCATCATATTCTTGGATCGCCGTTTTACCGGAATTTGCCGCCGCCAAGAGGTGAAAATCATCCAGCCATTTTATTTTCTGGTCGTCGCCCAGCTGGAATTTGCTAGACAATGTCAACCTCTCCAAGTCGTAACTCTGCGCCGACGAACCAATTTGCGCCACGATAAACCGTCCGCTGTTATTCAGAGAAATATCCTCTATACTCCCGTCAAGCTGCAGAGTTTTGGCAGTCTTCAGAAACTTGGCTTGGGCTTCTTTGGAATCGGAAATGTCGCCCCGGTATATCGTCAATCTTTTACCGGCACCCAGAACGACCGTGTCTTTATTAAAATAGCCTGAGACTCGAATAATCGGCGACTCGTCAGCCGTGAAAGTTCTAATCACAAACGGTTTTTTCCAATCCTTTTTCCAAATCCCGGCAATCTTTTTACCTTTGCCAGAATCCGCCGCCACATACGCCAATCGGTCGGTGCCGTATAGTTTGAATGATTCCGCGCCTGTTATTATCGGGCTGGAAATCACGGAACCATCGACGTTGACATGCCTAAGCTCGCCGCTTTCCTGCAGGACATACAGTTCATTGCCACTCGTACCGACGAAATGCGCCTGCTTAATATCAAAACCAGTTATCGCCGTAATGTCAACGATTTTTTCCGGATTCTCGCGGTCCAGCCGCAGCCATTGTACATCCTGAGCGCCATCCTCGCCGCGATAAATATGCCTCACTAGCAAATACCGCGCATCCTTATCCCACTCGTTAATCATAAACGAATGCCCGTCAGCCGACCAAGCATAGCCAGCCAGCACTTCCGTACTGAGCGCATATTCCTTAAATTTCTCATTATTAGTGTCGCGAATGTCGCCAAATGTCGCCACTGGCGTCTTATCCTTCTGGCCAATTCCCGCCACAAAATTTCCCGCTGGCGACAGATACGCCGCCTGTATATTATCGAAAGTTTTAACCGCAGATACTGTCCGCTTGACTGGAATCATTCTAACATAGTCAATATTGGTGACCGTATTTGATTTTATCTCCAGCGTCTTTTGCCACGGCTCGTAATCATCCAGTTTCATAGAAAAAGTATGTATCCCGGGCAAAACCGCGTGCTTCGCCTGTGTACGGCGGAATTCCATACCATCAACCGACACCATCGCGCCGCCTGGGTACGACGTATATTGCACCAGGCCAGTTTGCTGCAGCTGGCTGGTGTTTGAGTTAAATGTATAGCCAAGCATATTAAACATCAAGAAAATCAGCCCGCTAATCATCGTTACTACCATCAGCGTATACACAAATGTCCGGCGAGCAAGCTCTTTGGTACGAGTTTTTTCCTGAGCCATAATCACGACAGATTATACCATATTTTTACTCTTGAAAAAACCTTAGGCACTTTGTAAAATAAAATAGAGAAATAAGCATAGGGGGATTGATGGTAAATAAAAAATATGTCGTAGTCAACGGGCGAGCCTACAGCGGCACCACCGGTTTGCCGATGGACGATATTAGAGTCGACCCGGCAAAATTACAATTAACAAAAAAATCAGAGAGCCAGGCGGCAGCACGCAGCGCTGCACCGTCGAATATCCACGCGTCCCACACCCAAAAATCAATCACGCTGAATCGCCGGCACGTTAAGCAGCCGGCAAAAGTCCCGCTAGCTGCCCGGCCGCAAAAAGTACGCGCGCCGATTAGCCAAAATGCCGCTGTTAATAAGTTCGCGCCAGAACCCGTAAAAACGCTTGAGCAGAAAAATGCCCAGCCCGACCGCCCAGCCGAAACTCATCCGGTAGCTCATCGCGCCAAAGAACATCAAGCCAGCATCAACACGCAGCTGCGCAGAGAACGGCAAACACCGCCGACCCCAATCATTAAAAGAGACGAACCTGCCGTCGCTAAGCCCGCTGAAGCTGCAGCGCCTGCCCAGCGCCCAGCGACCGTAAAAGCCGTAAAAACCGCCAAAGAGCTGAAGAATGACGCTATCGCCGAAGCGCTAGCCAGAGAAGTCGCCGACACGAAAAAACACCGCGTCAAGCACCGGCCGAACCGGTTTGCCCGCATAACCAGTATTTTTTCCGCCGGACTGGCTATCATGCTGCTTGGCGGCTATTTGACATACCTCAGCATGCCGAACATCTCCATAAAAATGGCAGCCGTACAATCCGGTATCAACGCCAAATATCCCGGCTACAAACCAGACGGCTACGCGCTGAACGGCCCGATAAAATTCAAAAGCGGGGAAGTAAGCATGAAATATGCGTACGCCGACGGCAGCTCGGAGTATACGCTAACCCAGCAGAAAAGCAATTGGGATTCGGCAGCAGTTAAGGAATATTTTACAGAAAAATCAAAATCGCCGACCACCACCATGGTTGATGGCTTGACAATTTACAGCAGCGGTAAAAACGCGGTTTGGGTTAACGGCGGTATTTTATATCAAATCACTGGCAGCGCCAACCTTTCCAACGAGCAAATTCAAAAAATCGCCACCAGCTTATAGCGGTTTACCGGCGCCCGTAAAGCAGTGCCGCTCTTAGGTGGCAATTCCCGCGTTTACCCGCGCCGCGCCCCCGTGATATAATTTACCCATGACTATTAGAACTCGTTTCGCGCCCAGTCCAACTGGCTATATGCACGTCGGCGGTATGCGTACCGCGCTGTTTGCTTGGCTCATCGCTCGGCAGTCAAATGGAAAATTCATCCTGCGCATAGAAGACACCGACCAAAAAAGGGAAGTATCTGGCAGCGTAGAGCATATTTATGAATGCCTGGAGTGGCTCGACCTTATACCAGACGAAGGTCCCAGCAATTTTGGCGGTGAATTTGGACCGTACAAGCAGTCAGAGCGGCTTGACATTTACCGGAAATATGCACAAAAACTCATTGATGCTGGCCGCGCTTATGCCGATCCGTATACACCGGAGCAACTAGACGCTTTTCGCGAAGAAGCCAAAGCCCATAAAAAGCCTTTTTTGTACCGTGATTACCGCCCGGAAAACCCGCCGGCCTGGGATGGCAGCCAGCCGCTGCGCTTTCGTTCAGAGCCGAAAGCTTACACCTGGCACGACGAGGTCATGGGCGAAATGCACGCCGGCCCAGAGGTAATTGACGATTTTATATTGGTTAAATCCGACGGCTTTCCGACGTACAACTTTGCGCACATCGTCGATGACGCCGAAATGGAAATCACCCACGTTATCCGCGGACAAGAGTTCCTTGCCAGCACGCCCAAATACCTTAATCTCTACGATGCGCTGGATATACCTTGGCCGATATTCGCTTCGGTACCGCCGATCATGAACGAGCAGGGCAATAAGAAATTATCCAAACGCGACGGCGCCAAAGATATCCTAGCCTACAGGGAAGAAGGCTATCTACCAGACGCCATGCTCAATTTCCTCGCCAGCCTGGGGTGGAACGACGGCACCGAACAGGAGGTTTTCACCAGAGACGAATTGATCGAAAAGTTCAGCTTGAAACGCGTCCAAAAATCAGGCGCGCGATTTGACGAAAAACGCTTGTTATGGCTTAACGGCGCTCATATACGCAATATTCCTGCCGATAAGCTTTACGAGTACGTGTCGCCATGGGACGATAACCCGCAAAAAGACGGGGGACAGACTGGTTTCTGGCCGAAATCCGCCTACGCTCCAAACATAACCAAGGAATACCGCATGAAAGTGCTGGCTTTGGCGCAAGACCGCCTGAAAATGTTTGAAGATTTACGCGGATTTGGCTACTTTTTCGCGGAGCCTGAGATTAACATGGAACTTATTGACGGCAACAAACAGCTAAAAAAGTTGTCTGACAGCGAGCGGCGCGAATTGTTAGAAACCGCCCGCCACGAGCTCGCCAAACTCGCCGGCTGGACGCCAGAATCAATCCAAAACTGCCTGAACGAATTGCTGGAGATAACTGGTCAAAAGCCCGGCATCCTCTTCAGCCTGATCCGCATCGCCGTCACCTGGGCGCCGTTCAGCCCGCAATTAAATGACACGCTGGCGCTCATCGGCCAAGAAAAAACCTTGCAGCGGCTGGATGGATATCTTAGTTATTAGCCCCGAAAAGCATATTAAACGAGAATTACAGCGACAACTCGCTACCTGCTCGTGTCTCACATAACAGACGTTAAATAATTAGTTAATCGAGCGTCCAGGTGTACTTCTTGAGTAAAGCGCTAAGACTTTGTCTGACACGCCTTGTTGCCGCCACTCAGGGCTGCGCCGCAATTGAGATGGCCCGTGCTTACTCCTCGGCAACGGTCCAAGTTTAGTAGGCTTGGATTGCGATCTTTCCGCCAATACTGATATCTGCTCTGATTCCAGCCCGCTACGCTCGCCAAGCATAGCTAATACCGCTAGTTTCAAATCCCTTCGTCTCTCAGGACTCATTCTGTCGCCGCCTTCTACGTTTACTCTTCCACCTTCCACACGAACAGTTGCCATAAATACCTCCTTAACTATCTATCAATCATACTATAAAATTGACACGCCTCAAACCATAACCGGTAGTCATTTTCCATTATGCTTGTGCTATAATATTGCCATGGAAGTGAAGAAGCCCCGGTCAGAGACGCCAAAAGAAAAATCGTCGTTTAAGAAGTGGTTTAAGAAACATTTGGCGGCGATTGTGCTGATCGTAGCTGCCAGCGTTATTGCTGCCGTTTTTATCATCGCCGTCAATTCTGTTAAATATGATGAAAATCTTCCCACCATATCCACCAAGCGTAAAAAGCCAGCGCCTGTAAAATATTATTCGCCGCTGACAGGACTGTCAGTTGCCGATGAGGCCGCCACCAAGCTGCCTGTGACTGGTATCATGATCGAGAATAGTCCTGAGTCCAGGCCGCAGTCGGGCCTGAAGAATGCCGGCGTAGTGTATGAAGCCGTCGCCGAGGGCGGTATCACCAGGTTTATGGCGTTATATCAAGGCGCAAAGCCAGCTCTAATCGGGCCGGTTCGCAGTTTGCGTATATATTATCTGAACTGGGCAGCAGCTTATCAAGCCTCCATCGCCCACGTCGGCGGCAGTCCTAATGCCCTCGCTCAAGCCAGAAGCGGCGGCTACCGCGACATCGACCAGTTCTTCAACGGCGGCTCGTATTGGCGCGCAAATGACCGCCAAGCGCCACACAACGTGTACACTTCCGGCGAAAAGCTTGACCAGCTAAACAATGCTAAAAAATATACCCAATCAGATTTCACCAGCTTCTCCCGCACCGACGGCAAGCCAGCTGCCAAACCAAACGCTACCACTATCAATGTTAACTTCAGCAGCAGCCCGTTCAACACATCATACGCGTATGACAAGGCTTCTAACTCGTACATCAGAAGCCTGGCTGGAGGCGCCCATCACGACCGCGAAGGCGGGCAAATCTCGCCAAACGTCGTCGTCGCCCTGGAAGTCGGCGTAGAGGCGCGGGCGCAGAATTCCGACGGCTATGAAGATGTAAAAACCATCGGCAGCGGCAAAGCATATATTTTCCAAAACGGCACAGTAACTACTGCAACCTGGAGTAAAGATAGCGTTACTTCGCCATTAAAACTGCAAGATTCGAAAGGAAAGAATATCGCGCTTAACCGCGGTCAAACTTGGATAGCGGCTTTCACACCCGGGCGGGGAAGTATAGCATGGCAGTAAGCCAGAGCGCAGAACCTCTGCGCGGCTACCGGCAATATTACTATAAGAAAATTATCGGCGTGTTTGCTTTGGTGTCATTGAGTACGCTGCTGGCTTTGGGAATTATACTGGCAGCGACTGGCGCAGCACCGATATATAAGCCAAATTTTTGGCTCATTATTTTAATAATTTTTATAATAGAGGCAGCGTCATTTGCGGCAGCTGTGAAAGTTGTCGCCGAACCGCTCTGCCAAATCTTAGCTGCTTTGTCTCATAAGGCTGGCGTATCATCCAGCGAAACGCCGCCCGACATTAACGATAAGCGCTATGAAAAATCCGGTTTCAAAGCCGTACTGCAGATCATCTACGACAAACCGACGACGATACCGGCAAATCATCACGTCGGATCAGAAAACTCCTTTTTAATCCAATCGCTTAATCGCACCAGTTGCGGCATCGCTATCTTTAATAGTAAAAAACAAATTATCTTCGCCAATTCTGCCGCGCCGATCGCCCGGGGAATTGACGGCAAGGATTATTTGGCGCTGGAATTTCTAAACGAACCGTCAATTTCCGAATGGCTTGACGAAATAAGCAATAAGGAAACCAAAGCCGAGCAGCGCTGGTACCGCATCGCCACCAATCCTGAAGTTGTTAAAACTACTAAAATTTACGACATCGTGGCATCGTTTGAAAAAGGCGCAGAAGGGGAGACGGTTATTTTTCTCATCGACAAATCTAGCCGGTACGTGCCGGAAGAAGAAGATTTGAATTTTATTTCCTTCGCCGCACACGAGCTGCGCGGACCGATTACAGTGATTCGCGGATATTTGGACATCATCGCCGACGAGTTTGCCGACCGGCTGCACGGCGACGAGGCTCAGCTGATGGACAGGCTAATCGTCTCAGCCAACCGGCTGTCTAGCTATATTGATAATATCCTAAATGTATCGCGATTTGATCGGCATCATCTGAAAGTTCACCTTTTAGAAGACACGATTCATGACATTTACGACTCAATCGCCGACGACATGCAGCTGCGCGCAGCGACCCAGCACCGCTTGTTAAATGTCAATATTCCAAACGACCTGCCGACCGTGGCAGCCGACCGTGGCAGTATTAGCGAAGTAATCGGCAATCTAATTGATAACGCCATAAAATATAGCTTTGAAGGCGGCGTTATCAGCGTCACCGCCGAGAGAAGGGGCGACTTTATAGAGGTTTCTGTCGCCGACAATGGCATCGGCATGCCCGCCAACGTCGTTAATAATTTATTTCACAAATTTTACCGCTCGCACCGATCGCGCGAGGCAGTCGCTGGCACCGGCATCGGACTATACATCTGTAAAGCCTTCGTCGAATCGCACGGCGGCTCCATTACCGCTCGCTCCCGCGAAAACGAAGGTTCGGTTTTCTCGTTCACCTTGCCAATTTATGCCACCGTCAAAGATAAATTATTAGAAGATGGCCAGTTAAATAATCAATTGATCAGAAAGGGCGGCGGTTGGATTAAAAATCACGCCATGTACAGGGATTAGGAGGGAATATGATAAAGACAATTTTATGCGTAGAAGACGACCGGTTTATCGGCGAGATGTATGTACGCAGTTTGCAAAAAGCCGGTTATGACGTGACATGGGTGGTTGACGGCAATGACGGCTTGGTGGCGGCGCGCAATCAGCATTTCGATCTGATTATCCTGGATTTGATGCTGCCAGAACAGCGCGGCGACCAGATTCTTGACGCGCTGCGTAATAACGACGTCGATTTGATCCCCAACAGCAAGGTGCTGATTATGACCAATTTTGAGCAGGACGAAGCTTCGCGCAACTCTGTGATGAGTCGTGTTGATGGATACTTAATCAAGGCCGACATCACGCCGCGAAAGCTAATAGAAGTTATCGGACAAATTGACGGCGCAGCGGAGAAGTAGGATAAAATATTTCGTTGCCAGTAGATTAAAGCTCTGAGATTATTTCAATCTCTTCGCCATCTCAACTTCATGCGCCGTAAGGCCATATTTTTCGTAAAACGCTATGGCGCGCTGGTTGCCGCTCAGTACCTTTAACCGTAACGTATCGCAATTTTTACTCTGGAAATAGCGCTTCATTTCATCCAGCAAGGCTCGCCCGATACCGCTGCCGCGCTGCTCTGGCTCGACATAAAGCAATCCGATCCAGCCGTCTTTTCGCGGCGCATGCACTGCATCGAAAACGGCATCCTGACCAGGCTGATGATCAATAATCACGCCCTGAATAAAGCCGACCACCTCGCCGCTCTCCTCGGCAACATATATCGCGCCGTCCATATTTTCGCTATCACTGATCATCCGCTGCATGTAGCCGTGCGCGTCTCGCGGGCTAGCGAACGGCAGCGATTCCGCCGCGTTATCAACCTGCGCGAAATGCGCGTGCAGTTTGATCTCCAGCTTATCAATTGCAGTGCGGTCTTTGGGATGGAAGGGACGGATTGTCATGATTCTTATTTCTCCTTAGCGTTAAAAATGCTGTCAAAGCCTAGAGGTAACATAAGCTGGTTATGCTACCTCTATAGCCAGGATACTACTTTGGAATATTAATAGCAAAACTCATGCTGCCGCGATATTTCTAGTCTTAGACAGAAACTACCCGACTACGCTACTATTGTTTGTTGCACTTTCTGTGCTAGCTGGCTTAACAACTAGCAAAAATAGCTCGCTACCAGAAGCAAACGAGCTATTTCAAATCCGAATGTAATATAAAACCCTTATGGTGAGCCAGCACATATAAATTTGGAACTTTTGTTCAATGATTTGTTCCTGCTGCGAGATCGATTCATAGAACTTGGTATGACGATAAAAGATGGCGAGGTTTACTTAGCCGATTTGGAGAATGAAGATGTTTAAGATGATACAATCGCTAACTCCTAGCCTGTACAACCAAAATACCTTTGATGCTCATTTTCTTCGTGACATGAGAAAGGCACGTTGTAGTATCATTATCGAAAGCCCATTTATCAGACTAACTAGAGTTAAGCAATTCCTTCCGGTGTTCAAGCGTCTCACTAGACGTGATGTGAGGATCATTATCAACACTCGCCACCCCGATGAGCACGACACACAATATCGCATGCAGGCGATTACTGCTATAGAATCGCTGCAAGAAATTGGTGTAGAGATACTGTTTACTACCAAACATCACCGTAAACTTGCTATAATTGACAAAGAGATTATTTATGAAGGTAGTCTCAATATCTTGTCGTACTATGACAGCTGCGAAATAATGCGTCGGATTACGTCAAAAGTAGAAGCGGAAATGTTGATTAATTTTATCAAACTTAACAAATTTATGGAGGTGAAGTAGTCATGAAAAACGAAGATACATTCAAAAATCTTCATCTGTACGAAGACGAAGAGACAATTCAGAAAACATTACGCTACTTAGAGATTCATGATCCTGAAAATGCGACGAGAGACTATGCGATCGGATTTCTAAAATTCATGCAGCGATTTGCGCATGTTGCGAGCAAGAGCGAGAGTTTTGATTTTGAGGGATTTTTGGAGAAGTATAAGAAACAAGACGGCAACTTTTAGCAGACAGGTCTACAGTATACTAAAAAGTTACACCCAGTAGCGTGCCGTGCTCATTTTTGTCGTGAAATTTTGCGATAGTATACTGACTTAGGTTATCGGTAAATTCCTTTGATAAATAATCGTACGGCATATACCCAGAGTTCATGGAGCAAATATACTGAAAGCCCAGTGACTCAGCTTTATGACTAGAAATCTCTAAAGCTTTTGCTACCTGCCTAGGGTCTACGTCTGCAAATATTTTTGAATCGTGGAATAGAGGAAATTCTCTGTGGCGTATAGTAGACCAATATTCGGCTAACATAAGATCGTAACAGAACACTTTCATACTACTGACTCCGTCGCTACCGGCTTTTTTGATATCAATTTTAAACTTGTATCCTTCTTTACCTACATCAATAGAGAGTGTCCCGGACTGTTCGTACAAAAACCGAGAGTTTGAGTTAAATAAGCTTATAGCTTCTGATACGAGAGGCTGATTTCCGCTATATTCCTGCCGCATTTTTGATATAATACCGCTAATCTCTATCCGTATATCATCAATCCTTGACTCAATCTCTGTAAGCCGAGTGATTCTACTCTCTATGTCCGCTATCTTAGCCTTACTTTTATTGACCTCATCTTGAAGCTTTGTATACTCATCAAGAGCTCCATGTGTTTTTAGTATATTCATGTAGCCAGCTCTCTCGTTTGAGAGTTTCTCCATTTTACTATCTAAAGTTCTGTTTTTTGTTAAGTATAACTCAATCTCGCTTTCTAGATAATTTTTTCTATTAAGCACCACGTCCCTATGGAAGTTGATTACCTCATCAAGTGTACGTAGAGAGGACTTTTCGAAGACAGCGCCTGCTGCTTCGTATATTTGTTCTATTCTTATATCATCACCGTTTTCATTTTTTAAACTATCCTTGTATCTTTCTACAATTTGAGAGTTTATAGTGATTTCATTAAGAATATTGTGGATTTCTTCGGTTAAAGCGTCTGCTTTAGTTTGTATGTCTCTATAGTCTTCGTGAACTTGAAAATTTTCTAGTCTTTTCATCTTCTCTGTAAGCTGTAATTCAATGTCTATTTTTTCTGAATTTAAATCACCCACCGTACCCCCAAACACATTGAAAGCACCAGTTTCAATGACTTTGTTTGCGTTGTCCAATTTATTAAATTCAGATTTAAGTTGCGAGAATTTGACAGATAGTCGCCAGTTTAGCCCTATTAGAAAAGCAGCATTGTTATTTCTAGATAGCGCGTTCTGCCCAGCAAAGCATAAGAAAGGATTAGAAAATGCGCCGTCATAAGTCCTCATGAAGTACGATGCTAATGTGCGATACGTAGGGTGATTGCTTTTGTCTTTTACCTCGCGTACACTAAGGCCAAATAACTTCTCTCCTAGGGTTAAACAAACTTCATCTACGTTGATGTCTTCAATTCCTAGCGCCTCTACATATTTCTTACGATCCTTTACTGCCCGTTTGAGGATAATTTCTTCTCCATCTATCTCGATAGTTAAACTGAATATCCAGTCTCGCATCTCCTCTTTTTTGAGAGTTTCTGATGGACTGCCTCCGAGGCAATAGTTTATAATTTCAAGTAATAGTGTTTTGCCTAAGCCATTAGTAGAATGCTTATCGCTGGAATCTTGATCGCGATCGGCTATGATTATATTAAAACCTTTACGAAATTGTATAGTTTTAAAAATGCTTTTATTTGCGCTTAGCTTAACTAATTTCATGTTTTTTATTTTTCTCTATTATTCCATTATTATACAGTATGGTTCCAGAGGAAAACAATAGCACTAAGGCCGCGACAAACTTTTCAAATGTGCCCACTTCTTCATGCGCCTTCACTTTACTCCATAGTGAGCTTACTGTTTCAACCGAGTCCATGTTTTGAAGAAGTATTGCCCCAACTCCAATGACCGAAAACCCCACGCGAACAGTCTTATCTGGAAGTATTATCATTTTTCAAATACCTCGCATAGCTGAAAATAGTAGGCCACTATTCCATAGGCTGCAGCCATACAACGAGGGTCGCTACTGTCGTTTGACGCTGCTTGTACTAGAGAATAAAATATGACATCACCACTATCAGTTTCTCTTCTTAAGTCTTTATATTTTTGTGCGAAAAATACTCTCAATTTTTCTGGATAGTCTTCACTGGCATTTTTGTTTAAAAAATCACCAATCAACGATACGGAAGCCATGCCCAGTTTTAGCATTTGTTCCGCTTGCGGACCTAAACTATTTTTGCGCACCTTATCTTGTATAGGTATGAGATCAAAACCCTTATTCTCATATTCAAGAGGAGGATTGTCAACTATATGCTGCAAGGTTTTCTCAAGCTCTCTAAACGTGACTGTAGGTAGATATTTCTTTATAGCTTGCTCGATACTTTTCTCGTGTTTAGTTTTAATTTCCAAAAGATGACCAACAGAATATTTTGTCACATCCTTATCGATAATTGTATGACAAGTTGGACAGAGAAGAACTAGATTACTATATGAGTTGCGTTCAGCGTTACTTTGATTGCTATCGTAGCGCGCAGAACCTGGCTTATCTCCCTTAATGTGAGCTTGTTCGCCTATGGGATACAAGGGGTTGGTATGGCGATCGATTACTAATATATTATTACACATCGCGCAAAGATTACCGCTCTTCGCCCAGAGGATTTTTGTGTCAACTAGCTTTATAGGCATATGCTTAGAATTATAGCACTAGATACCGCTTGTGCCTATAATTATATGTTGCAGTCATCTATCATTGGTATTGATTTTTTCTCCGCATTCTTATCTTTTGTCGTCTGTTTTTTCTTTGTGGTGCGTTGGCCACTGCTATTTGTATTCTCTTGCTTCCTTGCGTAACACTTCCGTGAATGTGTAATAACAGCATCTCGTATGGTCTTATTGCCCTCGCCTTCTAGCAATAATGTCTCACCAGATAACGGTTCTTGTGCATTCACCGCGGCTAATCGCACATAGTAATTATAGGCCGGCAAATTGCTAATTTCACCTGGCTCAATATACGTGCTAAACATCGGCAATAGTCGTTGTTCATCCTGTGGGTTGCCAGTTCGGAAACAGATAACCGTACCGACATTGGCCAGAATTATATTTACGGTTTGCTGATCGCTTTGTTGCGAAGTAGATTGCTCTGCCATGATCATGAAAACTTTATATTTACGGCTTTCAGATAACATTTGCACAAATGAGGTTGTGGCGAAATTTTGGAACTCATCGACGTAAATATAGAACGCGCGACGCTCCGATTGTTGCAATCGGGCGCGTCGCAGACTTGCGAGCTGAAGCTTCGCAAGTACGGTAATGCCAAATAACTCAGAAGTATCTTCACCGAGCAACCCTTTCGATAAATTACAGATCAGGATTTTGCCCGAGTTGATAATACCGTCAAAATCAATGGTAGACTTTGATTGCTCAAGGATCTGTTTAGCTGAAGCCGAAAACAAGAATCGACCAATTTTGGCAGTGATACCGGCTGCCATTTTTACTTTCTGCATATCGCCAGCTTTGCCAAATTCATTTTTCCAAAAGTTAATTAAGTTTTTATCCTCGAGTGTTTTGATAACGCTGCGGCGATATTTTGGATCATTAAGCAAGTCAAAGACTGTAAACAATGTAGCGTTATCTTGAGTGAGTGCTGTTTGCACAGCGTTTCTTAGGATGTACTCAATACGATGGCCACCAGAATCTTCGTCACTGAATATCTTACGAAAAATTGAGATGACTGATTCGGTGATGAGGTCTTTTTCGCGTATTAATTCATTGCCATCCAGCTCAGGGATCAGCTCTAGTATATTAAGACCGACTGGATATTCTAGGTCATCGGGGTTGAAATATATAACATCGCCAACTCTCTCTGGCGGCACGTGTTGCAGCATGGTTTCCGCCATATCGCCATGAGGATCAATGATTGCTAAGCCCTTACCGCTCCGCATGTCTTGCACGATCTGGTATTGTAACATTGTGGTTTTACCGTTACCGGTTCCGCCGATAATATATTGATGACGTTCACGCTCCGCTTCTGTTAATCCAATTAGTGTTTTGATACCATGATGGTGATTAATACCGATAATGACGGAAAAGTTCGGGTTATTCTTAAGTGAAACCGGTGCCGGCAATGTTCGACTTAACGATGTAATGAGGTTGTCTGTTTTACTAATGTCGCTTGATGGAAAGTGATATAAACTTGCTAATTCAGCTGAAGCGAGAATTATAGCCGAATGACGAGACAATGATGGCAATCTACGTATTGCTCGGCATTGCTTTAAGGTGTTAAAAATAGGAACGTAGCGTTTAGCTCTAAGAGCTTGATATGGCGGCGTACTATAGCCATTAAGAGCAGTTTTTATTGCTTGAATATGTTTTCTCGATTTGGGGCTTTTGATAAGCAACCTCATATTCACTTGAAAGAGTGGTTTTGTCACTTTTTGATGCATTGTTTCCATTAATTCTAACTCAAACGCGCTAAGCACCCGAGATGGTCGGTCGTTTCGAATTGGCTGTGACCGTGAGCGATTATCTTGCTTATGTTGGTAATGTCCTTGACGGCTAGTTGTCAAGCTGGCGCACACATCACTCACTGTATCCGTTACCACACTTGATATCTTACCTATCAGAGTTACTGTTTTACTGGCAATACCTAATCTTTTGTCGCCTACCTGCTGTAAGATATTTTCATTACCGAGAATCTTGTGCGATAAAATCTCCGCTTCTCGTAAACGGATTGGTGACACGATAAATTGTAATATGATTTCTTCATTATCCTCTAGTCCAGTCATCGCGTTTGTTACGTAGCTCAATGGATCGTGTTGTTCATGTGCTGGCGTAAAGGCTAACGGTAGTATATAATGATTAATTTCTCTAAAATCAATGACGGCATCTGGTTCAACGATCTTCATTTCGATTTCTTTGACTTTTGCCTCAGGAACATAAGCAGTTATTGTTTTCTGCATATTGAATGATTTTACTGCATCAACCTGCAATAAGTAGCGAATACCCCTCTGGTGGGTTGATATAATTTCAAAACTCATAACAGGCAATCGCTTAAGAAGTCGCTCCTTAAGCGATCTAGCGGCTAGATTACCATGAATGACTGAAAACAATTGCTCAGTAGCTTCGGAAGTTCTTGCTGTATGTGCTGGTGGTGTTATTTCTAACCAAGCTGTTTTTCTAGTTTTCAGAAAATGACGATTAATAGTCAACCGCATTATCAATAAAATCATTACAGCTACGATTGCAGCTAGAACTAGAGTTGCATACCATAAGATAATACCGGCGACATGGAATTGGGTGTCCATGGCAAAGCTCCTATCTTGTTGTGTATGAAGTTATAATATTGAGCAGATTCCTTGGTGAATGTGCGGCGTGAAACAACATTGAGCTTTGGCGCATTCATTTCGGAAATTGTCCACTCGCCAGTTATTGAGCTAACGTTAATAACGTATGCGACATGCCCATATTCGCCGGCATCGGTCTGATAAACTGCGCCAGCGGCTGGCGTGTGATTAACGACATACCCATCGCGGCGGGCATAATCATCCCAAGTGTTAGCATTGCCCCAATTATTAGGAATTGGACTGCCAGCCCATTTGCGCATAGCATAAGCCCACCAAGTGCAATTACCCCAAGCGTATGTATTGTCTGGCATTGAACCACCGCTATAGAACCCTCGTTCTTCGGCGGCTTTGGCGTTTGGTGAATTAGCGAGAAAGCTAAGCGTCGGCACCCCTAGGGAGAATATGATGAGAATCGGTAATAATAGCAACACTGCTATTGTAATGATAATTAAAACAAGTAATTTCACTGGTCGAAAACCAACACCTCCTCCAAACAATAGAATGGCTGCATTGTTCATGGGTTGTATAGCTCCGCTGGATTGGTGGTGATAAGTGGATGCTCCTCTTCAGCTGCAACAACTTTAACAGCGACATGATTTTGGTCTGCTATCAATAGCGCATCACCACGTTCGCACGTAAGTAGAAAGCTTTGCTCATATTCACTCAAATTAAATTCACTAACTACACCCCTAATCGTCGTTGTGTCTTGTCGCATTAAAATCCTCAGGGCACTTTGTGATGCAATTGCTCGCCCGTACTCATTTTTTAGAAAATCGTTAGCTTGTTGCGAAATGATTGATACGCCGAGATAGTACTTACGAGCACGTCGCACTAGTCCAGCTACAAACCGGGCCGATTCTTCGTGTTGGAGCAATATCCAGCCTTCGTCAATGACAAGAAGGCGTTTTTCAGGTTTCGCCATAACTTGATTTTTTACAAAGTTAGAGATAATCAGCATCATAATTTGTCGAATATTTTCAGGTAAATCCTTAATGTCAAAAATCACTAGGCGATTATCCAACTTAACATTTGTTTGAGTATTAAACACATCGGCTAATGAGCCAGAGATATATTTTTCCAGTTTTTCACACAATTTTAACTGGCCAAGTTTGCGTAATTCCGCATACAAATCCTCAAGAAGTGGTTGCTGTTTTTTAGCGTGCCTGTATATTTTTAGAATTGCTTTATCAACAGCGGCCTTTTCGCGTGCTGTAAGACTTTCCGCCATCAAGCCAATGACGTCCATTAGATCTTGGGTATGCTCTGCCAGGTCATTTATTTCATGGAATGTCGTGGCTAGATCAAACGGATTGATCTTTTGCTTGCTTTTTGCGGAGAGCTTGATGTATGTACCATCAACAGAATCCGCTAATCGCTTATATTCACGCTCTGGATCAATCACGATAACGTGAGTACCTTGCATCAATTGGCGCAATATTTCAACCTTGGTAGTATAGCTTTTGCCAGCACCAGACTGTGCGAACGTGATTGAGTTAGCATTATGCAAGCTAAACCTATCTAGAATTACTAACGAATTGTTTGACTTATTGATGCCATATAGAATACCAGATTCTTGCACTAGCTCTGATGATATAAATGGAAATGTAAGTGCTGCACTTGAACTGTCTAGATTGCGTTTCTGTGCCAACTGATCTTCGCCGCGCGGTAGAATAGACTGCAAGGCTTCAAGCTGTTGGTAGCGCGCTACTTTTGAGTAGAATAAACGAGCAGACAAGTTAGCCTCAAGTATCCTAGTTACTCTATTTAATTCTTCTTTATTCTCAGCTAGGAGACAAACGTAAATTGCCACTTGAAATAGCTTCTCTTGACCGCGCTGAATTTTATCGCGTAAATCAATCGCCGACTCCAGCGGGTCAATAATTTCTGAGCCAACAATTTTGCCGTCGCGCATCATTGCGCGGCGCGTTGACTCTAGCTCGGTAATTTTGCGATTAAGCTTTGGTAAAGCTGAGCGAGCGTCAACTTCATGTAAATGATAGCTAATATCAATGTCGTGGTTAAAATTAATTAGACTATCCATCCAATCTGAGCTAGCTACGAATGGATAGCCAGAAATATATAGTGTTCGCACATATATGCCGTCAACACATAGATAATCAATATTCTCCTCTAGTCCTGCATAAGACAGAATATCAAGCGCGTCTTGTTCACCAAATAAGATATCAAGTTCTTTTTGTTTCTCAATACGTATTGCTTGGCGACGCTTAATTGGCGCCTGAATCATATCTAATGTTCTTTTTATAATACTAGTCACAAGCCTCTCCTTTCTGTACCAGTGCTGTATGAATAATAGTTAATGCCTGTTCTGTTAACGGTTGAATTTTTGACTGCACTGGACTGTAGAAGCTATAGAATAGATCTAATGCCGCTAAGCTATCTAGCGAATTGGCGCGCATGCCTAGTCGGGTTATACTTTTTGCTATAATATCGGCGCGGAGTTTTAATTGTTCGCGAACTAGTCCAAAATCGGATTTTTCAGTTAGTTGAAATGGTACGATAATATAAAAATGTCTTGTCAGAATTTTATTATTAGTGATTAACGAACGGATGAATTGGTTGTAGTTTTGTATTTGCGATTGGTAAATCGGCACCGTTTCGTTACTTAATCGTTCACTTAAGTCTTCCAAATATTTATCCATATCAATCTCGCGTGTTCGTACTAAAATTTGAATTGGCCAACCAAGAGAATTAAGGAAGCTCTCGTATGTATCAATAATTGCATCCTGTTCGGTTTCACTGCGTAACTCAAAGTTGAGTGCTGATACTGACAAGATAGCTCTGTATTGATTTCCTGGTAATATTAAAATTCCATCGCGCACACCCTTGATAGCTATTTGCTGCCTAGCACTTGTTTTAATTACTGACTTGCGTAAACCGAACATGGAGAGCTCCTTTCTTGTCTGTTTCAAAGCGGGTGTTGGCGGTTGGATTTTCGATAAGTTCACGTGCTTTCATGGTAGTCGATATATCTAATTGGACTGTCTTTTTCTGTTTTTCGTAGCTGCGAGAGATAGTCTCTTTTTTGATTGGTATTTCCTTTTTTGTGTAGTTTTCGCGAAGCATTGAGGTGTTTTTGTTATAGATATAATACTTAGGTCGTTGGTTGTAACGAAAGATTACAACAAGCCAAAATGCAACTATTTTTCCTCTGATTCGTATTGATAGAATTATGCATAGTATTAGCAATATCGCCATAAGGATATACTTATACAATGCTCCGTTAAGTATTGGCGGTAGAAGTGTGAATATACCAGCACTCAAGAAAACTGGAATTATCAGCAATAGTATTTGTGAAAATCCTAGATTACCAATAATTCTATCCTCAATCGTGGTTACTTGTGCTGGAACGACGGAAGTTTTCATGATTTCTTACCTTGACTTTTTGGTGATTTTACAGATAAATTGGCGCGATAAGTTGTACCCGTTTTTATCGGCTTTGATTGCGGTGTATCAATTGGAGTATTTTTAATATGCGGATTTACAGCATAGGTAATTTCTGCGTTGCCTTTTTTATTTAGATAACTAACTTTCATCGGGGATTTTGTTTGCGTAGCAACTGACTCTAGAGTAGAATGCATACGTGCTTTTTTAGCAACGTAAGTTCTGTCTTTCGCTATTTGTACTGTTCTTCTAGTTGCCTTTAAGCCAGCTCCAGTCATATAGCTTACGCCATTCATAAACTGGCCACCCAATTTCTTTATATTGCGCGCACCCATGCTAACGTAGCTAAATTGCATCATCACACCCTGAACTTTTAATAACATAAGAACAGTTGCAATTCCTGTTACCATTGCCATAAGTACATCGGGCACGGCGTTATCCCCAGATGCCGTCGCTAGCCCAGTAAGTATTGATGATGACAACTGCAAAATAATGACATGCGTAAACAGAACAAATATAGTAGTAAGGTATGTTTTGAAAGCTGTCTCTGCAAAATCACGAAATCCTGGCACTAGCCATAACATGCTTACCAGCGGCGACAATACTGCGCCTATATATAAAGTGACTATACGCATAACGTAATAAACTAGTAGTACTATTGAACAAATAACAAAAGCTACCATAATAAATAAGACTGCCACACCTTGTCCGGAAGTTTTTTCAACAACCTTAGTGAGTGTATTCCAAACTGATGATGCGCCAGAGATTTGACTAACCGCGGATACGAGCACATTTGATAAGCTAATAATCCCATCAATGAGAAATATCGAGCTATTCATCAAGATAAAAATCAGTGCAATTCTAGGAAGAAGATGCTTGATGTCTACTTCGTCAAAACCGAGACTAGCTGCGCTCATCACCTGAAAACCCAGCAAACCAACAACAACGATTAATAGTACGTCTGCGATACCGACCATAGCCAACCACAGATTAAATACGCTCTTATTCGTCGCCATTAACGGAGTTGCTTTGGTAAAAAATTCAAGTGCACTTAAAAATGGCGATGCGATAGAATTGATGATCATCGACAGCAAACCTGTTATTGCGTTGATAATCATTTCAATTAAGCCGTTGTTTTGTGATTTTGGCTTTATAGCCTCCAGGTTTGGCAGTGTCGCGTTATTAGGATCGTATGATGAATTGTAAGAATTCGTTAGAATTGTAACAAGCGTTGCTGCAGCAAGCACGATGACTAACCCGATAGCAGCTTTCTTAAGAATTTCTTTAGCATATTCCATCCGCTCTGGTTTACCGCTGCTGGTGATATACACATAACCAGCATGAGCTATGAAAAATGCGCAAGCGAGCGAGGCAATTCCGGCAAAGATTTTCATCGTCGGCGTAACATAGTCCTGCACTACTTTAATTGCGCCAGCAGTATCTGCAAAGAATGTCAGATTATTGGCAATAGCGATGCCAAAATCCCCCATAAGTCGTTATCCCCCGAATGATTGTCTTGCTAATGAAGTGACGATATTTGCTAGTACAAATGCAGCAATCACAATAGCCAGTCCGATCGCTGACCAAGTTATTGTTCGCTTAGCTTTATCCAATTGTTCTGGATTGCCTGAGCTAGTTATATAAGTAAAACCGCCAGCGACGAAAAATCCGGTTGCCACCAAGCCAGCGAGTCCCGCAACGACTTGAATAATACTCCTAATGAAGTTCTCTACATTACTAACGCCAGCTGGCGCAGCGTATGCTGAGTTTGCTAATATGAACGGTAGCCCGACAGCTATAAAAGTAACTGCGAGATAGCATATTCTTTTTGACACATTAACTCCCTTCGTTAGAGAATGAGCTTATTGTTCACCTCTGTTATTTTTACGTTAGCAACTACACACCATCTTTACAAGACGGTACTTATAAGTGGCTTTCAATGCTATATGTATGTTAGTTTCTTGGAAGTACGTTAATATTTTAGAGGTGAGCTAGATGGACGATTGCGCATAATGCTTCTAAATATTTAGATGATAAAGTGTGTAAGTTTCGCCTACTTTACACATGTAGAGAATACGGGTACACTAAAAATATGGATGAGCTAAAGTCCGAAAAGATTATTTTATCTTCACCGCTTTCGTTCATTGGCTCTGCTCGACGCATTTGGAGATTTACTAATGTCGATAATATAGCTATAAAGTTACTACTAACTCCGGTTACAGTTGTACTTATATTATGCGCTTGGATGTTTGTTGTTTTTTGGTATTTTATCATCTACATTCTCTTTGGAATCTTGTTTATCCCGTATAGATTGTTAAGGCGGAGTAGTCGTAAACAAAAGCAAGAGCAATTGCGCCACCGTGAGGTGTTGGACGCTATAAAAAACAATCGAAATTTATAAATTAAGAATCAGCCTGTTTTATATGTTTGTCGTAAGCCTTCTGAGATTTGCATATTTCCTCATGGTGACACTCAACCCATAAGTTGATGTCTTTTGTGAGTTTGAGTAAATCTACGCCCATTTCAGTAAGCTTATATTCTACGCGCGGTGGAATCGTGGGATAAAAAAAGCGCCGGACGATGCCGGCGCGCTCTAGTTGTCTGAGGTGTTCGGTGAGCACTTTTTGAGTAACCTCCGGAAGTAAGCGCGATAGCGTAGAATAGCGTTTTGTATCAGTTCCTAGAGCTTGAACTATCGGGAATGTCCACTTACGGAAGAGGAGGTTTGTTATGAGTTTGTGTGAGTCTATGGCTTTAGTCATATCAATAAAGTTCTCGTAATCTATACGAATAAACTGCATTTCGCAGTTATGTGACGCCTAATGTAACTATATCTTAGAGCTGGTATTTTTACAAATCAACTAGCAGGTCAGTGAACGAGTATCTTATATAGCGTTACTCAGTGAAAGTGAGCCAGTTTACAGACATGGCTCAGGTCTTGTATGCCGCTTAGCTCAACGCGCAGATCCGGCGACCGACATCACAGACGAAGTCGCCACTAGCCCAGCTGTTGTTGACCCAAGCGCTCTTGTTCGAGCTCGCCCAGTACTGCGGCGAACCGCCGCAGCCAACGTGAACCTGGTAGTTGTTGCCGTTGAAGTTGTAGTGCCAGTTGGCGCTACCGTAGCCGGTCCTGCTCCAGGGGGCCCAGCCAGAGTTACCCGGCTGCTCAACCCAGATTCCGACGACCTCGCCGCCGGTGCAGACAACGGTACCGTAGCGCATCGACGCTTCGGCAGGGGACGCAGTCCCCACCAAGGCGCCGGCCACCAACAACATGGCGGCGAAGACGCCGATGAGGCGCTTCCTAACGGTCATTGCTACTCCTTTCATAGACGCTGCAACGACATTCTAAGTTTATTACGGTTATGCTTTTCTGTCAAGAAATTTTATACGGGAAATTGACAGACAACCGCTAATATAGCAAATCCTACATATGCGTATATTGACAACTTTGTCATACCGATCTGCAGTTTCATACAAAATCGCGTCCTTATAAATTCGGCTAGCCTATAGATTGACAAAATTCCCATCATTGCAATTAGACACGGTGTCACGCTATTAGGAAATAGATTGTTAGCTAACGTACTGTACGACTGAGGAGCAACTAATAGCACTAGAATTCCTAGCAGTAACCAGGTTTTTAATGACACCTCCCGGACTGAAAGAAAACATCCGCAAAATATTAGTAAGTAGACTACAATAGCTTGTTGATATAATGTTGCAAGAGCAATATCAATAGCGTGCTCGTTAGAGATGGTTTCGCTGATAATTGCAGATATCCCATAGTAAATTACCGATATTAGTACACTCGACCCTAGCCATGGAAGAATATCGTATTGTAAAACAGACTGTACGTGAACAATTTCATCCTTTTTATCACATATCGCTAGTAACGTTTTCATCAGATTTAAGACGTTATTCTTCTCTCATATCCTGAATCGGGCTGCGCCTAACGTTGCGGATTAGCGGCAAGACTACACTAAGCAAACCTGTAGCAAGGCACGCCGCTATTATGATGTATAGTTGATTCCAGTCATACCCTACCAAGTTGATTCGCTTAGCTAGATCAAGCCCGCCAAAGCTGTATTGCGCTTGAGCGGTTAAGTCTAACGAAAACTGGTTATCTAAAATATGAGCGCACGCAAAGCCGATAGCGGTAGCGCAAATCGCGATGAATATAGATAGTATTATTGTATATATAATATAAATTGCAGTTATGTCAATACGCTTGAAGCCAATAGCACGAAAGACAGCTGTTTCGTGTCTGCCGTCGACGATAGTTCGTCCTATAGTAATCCACATGATGATGGCTGCTAGTATTATCACGCCAATCATGCCGTAACTTAGCCAGCTGTTGACTAGTCTTTGCATGTCATCAATTGCGGCGCTGTTGCTGAAGGTTAGCATCGCCTGATATTGCCGTCCTTTGGGCTGACAGGTGTTGTCATATTGCACGGTACAACTTTGCTCGTCGATGAATTTTTGCGCGTCTTTGACACTGGTAAATTCGACATAGCGCTTGATATTATCTTCGTTGCCGGATAAGTATAACGGCATATAGGTAAAGATGTTGGCGTAATCGGCTTTGTTGGGTAGTTTGTCGTAAAGCGAACGCGGAATTGCCTGCCCGATGCCGTCGGTTTTCAGCAGGTTATTGATGATATCGCTAGCATTGTGGGCTTGCTGGCTATTTTGTATCTGTTCAGGGTTTAAATTGTCTTCGGTTGCTGGTGAGACGCCAACGATTTTGAAGGATATAAAGCGGCTTGATGGTTCGGTATTTTTGCCAAATTTGCTATCGAAAAGCTTTTGATTGGCATCTTGCTTTTTCTCTTCTGCGGTTCGCGTATCGCTAACGACGCGGGCATTTTCGCACTTTGCAGAATCTGGCAGCGCGTAAATTAACGACGGTTTTTGGTAGTCTTTTTTGTTTTTGTTGGCGGAAATTTCTCGTTGCTGCTGGAGTGCTTGTTGGATTTGTGTTTGTGATACATCGTTGCGGTAGCACATTTGGAAGGTTAATCCGCTGGCTCTTTCGCGGACGGTTTTTAAGCGGTCGAGTTTTTGTCTGGCGCTAGCGCTGTCTGGCAATTTATCCATAGCAAGCAAGCGTTCAATGGTGTTTTGCGGCAAAATTATCGGCAAGCTATTGCCGTCAGGTTGCCAGCCGCCGTCGTTGGCTAGTAAGAACGGATTAGATATTTCTGGCGGGGTGATGGTAAGGCTTGAACTATTGACTGGCGGCTGCGGGTTGTTTGCGTTGGCGCTTGTCTCGTTTGATGTTTCGCGAAAAACTTCTTTGCCGTCTGTTAGAGGCGCTAAGGAAGAACCTTTGGCGATAGCAAATTGCTGCTCGCTAAATAGCTTGGCGGCGTGATATTTTTTGGCAATTTCGCTTAGATTTTTATCGTCGAAGGCTGGTGTTGTGCTAAACTTTTCTTTCAGTAGTTTACGAGTTATGCCGTTTGGATCGTTGAGTGCTAAGGATTCGCTGCCGTTCTCTGTCTGCTTGTACGGCGGCTGGTCGTTGATTTGTGAATACGAGATATTTAATTTCTTAGCTTCAGCGGTTTTGGCTTGCACTAACTTTTCGTACCGTTTTTTCGCCTCTGTAACTAAAGCTGGGTCTCGCATGGTATTTTGCAGGGCTAGCGGGTTGTCGTTTGGCGCGTTAGATACGCTGACAATATAGCGGCTGGTCAAGCCGTCTTTGCGGAAATCATTAATACTATGAAATATACCGGTCGAGACTAATGATACAGCAACTAAAACGCTAAATAACAAGCTAGCCAAGATGATTGTGATTACGGTTCTAATCGGGCGAGATCGAAGCTTGGTGAGCGATAGAATTGCGATATCAGTTAGCCTAATCATGCAATCCTCCCGTCTGCAACGGTGATGACACGGTCGGCACTGGCGGCAATTTCTCGGTCGTGAGTGGCGATAACGACAGTTGTGTTTTGAATATCGCAAATATGTCGAAACAGCGCAACGATATTACGGCTATTTTGCGAGTCGAGATTGCCGGTTGGTTCGTCAGCAAGTATGACGTCGGGATTGTTAAGCAGCGCTCTAGCAATGGCGGCGCGCTGGATTTGTCCGCCAGACAGTTCGCGCGGGAAATGTTTGAGACGATCACCCAAGCCAACTTGCTGCGCCAGCTTATCGGCACGAGTCTTGCGCTGATTGCGTTTCATTCGGCTAGGCATGGCAGCTATTTCGATATTGCGTTGCAGAGTCAAGAATGGCTGCAAGTAAAACGATTGGAACACGAAACCAATAGTTTGATTGCGAAATCTTGATAGTTCGCTGTCGCTGATTTTATTAATCTTGACGTTGTTGATAGTAATGTCGCCGCTAGTCGGCTTATCAAGTCCGCCGAGAAGCTGCAACAGCGTGCTCTTACCACTGCCGCTGGCACCAGTGATCGCCACAAACTCGCCGCGGTTAATCGCCAACGAAACATCGTTGACCGCGAGAATTGTTTGACTGCCAGTTTTGTATCGTTTGACTAAATGATCAGCTTGGATAATCGCTTGGTGCTGCTTGTCTGGAGAATCGTTACGGTTGCTAGGGGTGTTTTCTTGCATATTGTTTTAATATTTTTAATTCCTCTAAGTATAAGCTATAAACTATTTCTAGGTCAATATAATCGCTATCTAAACACTATTACTTGTAATTGATGTCTTGTCCGCTTTGTATATCGTTAAGTTATCTTAATAACCGCAACAGCGGCCATACTTGCCCCACTAACTTCACATGCGTCTATGAGCGCAGTGAAGATTATCGGAGCAAGAATGGCCGTAGCTTTAACGAGAAGTTTGCTGATTAGTTGATAATTGTTGTCTTATTTTGCAAAATCGCATCACCCGTCGCGTCCTGTCTTATGGACAGAGCGCGCCGGTTGCTACGTTTTTGACAAAATAAGGTGGCGTTCTAAGACGTTGTGGCGGCAATCGCTTGACCATTCCAAGATTCGCTCTGCTCACTTGAAATCGTCAAGCGGCCGGTGAAAGCAAGAGATAGTTTCTGAAGTTTATAGATCATCTAAGGAGAGTGTACTGTCTGGGTCGTCGATGCTTATCCATATTCTACTAGCATCGGCATGCTCTATATCATTAGCGGTAGTGACGTAGACTTCAATATCGTCTTCCATGTCAAATTGATTTCGTATAGTACGAGCCGCCTTCAATAGACGTTTTTTAATGGCTATTGTTTCGACTAAGAATAATAACTTTGGTAACTCGCTATTAGTTTCATTCCATCCGCCCTCATCAAAAAATTTAATATACTGGGCGATACGATGATTGATGGCGGCACGCGGCGTAGTTTCTGATATAAAGTCAAAGAAAAATCGCCTCGGAGTCGCTTCCTCACCTATTTTTAATGACAGAAAGGCGTCTGGCGGATTATTTGGAAAATAGTCATACCGACTCATGTCGCGACGAAGAAAGGTTCTAAGTGTTGGGTGTTTGTGTGTTAGCATATTTGTATATTTATGTACAGCAAGAGTATGGTTGATGAACGCTTGCCCAACGATTTTGTCGCGGTAGCTTGACCTGATTGTTCTATCTGTAATACACTGACGGCTGTCTATTGTCTGTAAAGTCTTGAAACCTTTTGTTGTCAAGTAGTAGGCTGCGGGTATTCCTTGCAACTTCAGACGTGCGTTATAACGTCTTGCAACTAGTTTATGCCTCATCAAAACATTTAGTTTTTCATATAGATTTGATCCTGCTGCTATGTGTAAACTGTCTGCCAGTAATTGGCGGCTACTGAATCGGTACTTGTATAGTATCCTTAATATATCTATTTGCCCTTGCCTTAAAGTAGATCGTTTGTCTATTCTCCTCATACAACAAGCATCTCAACGCATTTCATATTCTATTATATTTATATATAAGAGGAGAAAAAATAGCAAGTTATAACAGATGATATATAGATGATATATACCGAATATCGTTATTCGGTATAATTTGTAATAAAAATAGGTAAAAACTATTGATAATTTGTACTACAAGTAGTACAATTAAAGTAGAAGTTTTAATAATAAAAGCTGGCTCGTTAATAACATATTAGACAGTTAGAAGAAACACTCATCTTTTATGTGTCGTAGTTCTGTTGTATACTGGGTTTAATGAATCAAGGACGAATCCAGCTACAAATTGACACTTCAAAGGAAGTGCGAAATCGTGCTAAAGCGGTTGCATATAGCCAAGGGATAAGTCTTACTGAATTAGTGCTCAAAGCATTGACGACCGTTGGCGATAAAGAGCTGAAGGCGTTGATTGAGAAAGACCTAGAGGAGCGTGCTAGTCGCGGACGACCGCAGCAGTCTAAGTCTAAAACAACTGACTAATTATTGTTAAAATGAGCCACTACATGGAGGGTGTATGGCACGGCCAAAAGGTAGCAAGAATAAATCAAAAGCGCCGCTAGCGGAGCAATTTTCATTTACGATTGAGCAACGGATCAAACTAGTTGCTAATCTTGTCGTTGAGAAGATTTTGGAAGATGGAGCTTTTGCTCAAAAATTAATCACTATTTTGGAGGATAAGGAACATGTCGCCAACAAGTCAACCGCGAATCGGACTGCTAGCGATACGCGTATCATCGGATAAGCAAGGTCTTGACGGTGATTCCCCAGAAGCACAACGTGAGCAGGGTGAAGCCTATGCCAAGGCGCATAACATTGTTATTACAGAGACGATTATTCTGCTTGAGTCTGCCTCACATGAAGTACAACCAATGCAGAAAGTTATTGATGTCTGCAAAGATAAGAGCAAAGGCTTTCAAGTTGTTCTTATTAAGTCAATTGATCGCTTTACACGAGGCGGCGGTGATTACTATTCTCCGCTCAAGCGGCAGTTGACTAGGCTTGGTATCGCGCTTGAGGATATGTATGGTGTTATTGGTAAGCAGCAAATTAACACCCTTGAACACACTGGTTTTAAATACTATTGGAGCGAATTTAATCCTACGCAAAAATCTGAGTATCTTGAAGCTGAACGAGCTAAGGACGAGATGCGCGACATTATGAGTCGTATGATTGGCGCGGAGATTCGCTACACGCAGCTTGGCTATTGGATGAGACGCCCGCACTATGGATTCCGCAGTGTCAAAATTGATACTAAAAATGGCAAGAGGACTATTCTTAAGCCTGATAAGAATGAGGCAAAGTTTATTATCAGACTGTTTGAGATGCGCGCTGCGCATGTTTATACAAACCAGCAAATTGCCGATGAGCTTAATTCTATGGGCTTTCGTTCTCGCGTGACGATTGTACGTGACAAATACGACCGAACGAAAATTAAACGACAGATTGGCGGCCGAAAAATGACCGCCAAAATGATTGATCAATACACCAGTAAATTGGTATATTGCGGTATTATTAAAGAAAAATGGACACATGATAAGCCAGTTAAAGCGCAGTTTGATGGGCTTGTCAGCGTGGATTTATTCAATGAAGCTAATCGCGGCCGAGTCTTCGTGGAGGTTGATAGCCATGATAGTATCACTATTAAACATAAGGCAGTTCCGGATCATTTGAAAAATAAACAAATTTATAATCCAGATTATCCATACAAACAGGTAGTCGCCTGTCCTAAATGTGGTAAGACACTATCTGGTAGCGCTACTCGTGGCAAACTAGGTAAACACTATCCAGCCTATCACTGTAGCCGTGATGGCCATTACTTCCGCGTACCGAAGCCTGAATTTGATGAGACAATAGAAGACTTTGTAAGGGCTATCGCTATCAAGCCAGAATACATTGACGATGTTATCGCCGCTATCGCTGAATTGTGGCGCGAACGTCAGACCAAGCAGATTGATGCTAATAGGCAGCGCCTAGAGCATCGCGATATCCTGCAAAGCCAAATCAAGGCAACCGTTGATCGGATGCGTATTGTCACAAGCGAGACGGCCCTAAAGTACCTTGAAGAGGATATCGTTAGCGTCGAAAAAGAATTAGCAGAGCTGGATGAAGAAATTGCCAGGCAGCCGAATTTACAAGCTGAATTTGACCAAGTTTTGCAATACGCTAAATATATTTTGGAACACCTTTCAGAACTGCTGCTCGACCTCTGTAATCCACTGCGAAAAGCTGCCTTTTTCGGCGCTATATTCAACAAACTCCCAACATATGACGAAATAAACTTTGGAACCCACAAAAACAGCTCGCCACCAGAGGTAAACGAGCTGTTTCAAATCCGAACGGAATATAAATCCCTTTATGGTGACCCCACCGGGAATCGAACCCGGGTTGCCAGGATGAGAACCTGGTGTCCTAACCGCTAGACGATAGGGCCGTAACAAAGCAGATTATAACACGCCTCAGCGCAGTTTGTCCATCGCCTCGTATCAACTCACGGCCTCAGCGTTCAAACAGCACAAAAGATGCCAAGTTGCACCAGCCGCCTAGCTCCAGCCAGACACCAAACTTGCGCTTTTTTCACCGATTCGCCATAATAGAATTATGAAAAAGGGAGGGCTTGGCGAAAAACCTCGTACGATTTCCAGATTTTGGCTGCGGCGG
>CAUVOY010000007.1:0-57562 GCA_963553885.1 uncultured Candidatus Saccharibacteria bacterium | reverse complement strand
CGTCCAGCAAGATGAAAAAAGTCATCGCTGAACAATTAGTCAAAAACGGCTACCTTGCAGATGTTAAACTAGAGGACGCCAAGCCTCGCGGTGTGCTGGTCGTTACCATCAACGAAGAAGGTACTAACAGCACCATCAACGAGATCACCCGCGTATCAAAGCCAGGTCGTCGTGTCTACGTCGGCGCTAGCGAGATTCCAAAGGTGAAAAGCGGCCGCGGTCTAGTACTCATCTCAACCTCAAAAGGTGTCATGACTGGCGCCGAAGCAGCCAAGGCTAAACTTGGCGGTGAGTTGTTGTTGAAGGTGTACTAATCTAACACTGCTAGCTGAAAGAAAGGCACTCGGGGAAATAATCTCCGGGCGCTTTTTATGATGTAATAAGCTTATGGATACAATGTATCTAGGATTTCCTTCTGGAATTTGCATTTTAAGCAGTTTCATGCTACAGTGCCGACACGCATAAATTAAAGGAAAGGAGTTTTACGTATTATGAATGAAAGTTTAATGGGGGGGTATTCAGGCGATAGAACAGGGTCATGGTACATGTTTGCCGACCTGCAAAGCGCTAGAAATGCCGAACAAGGCGATTTCGCAGCGCTAGCAGAAAAAACTGAGGGTATGTTTGCTGACCCGGAAGTTATAAAGAAAGCCGTGTATGTTGGCTACTTCTTAGGAATTAGAGCCCACAGAAAACTTGGCGATAGAGCTGCTGACGCTGATCTAGAGACGGTTGCAGGAATGCTTAAAGATTTATTACTAGAAGCACAAGACACTATTTTAGATGCACTTGATCAACTAAATGACAGAGACGTAAGACGAGGCGAGCAGCCAGGCGAAGCTAGCTTTTAGCGGCTGTCTCCCTACGATTTGGCTCTTCTGCAAATCCGCCTAGCGAGCGCTCCCATCTAGCGTTTGACCTGGGCGGATTTTCATTTTATCGGCAATGCTATATAATATGATGCGTATGAGATCGCGCATTAAACTTCATCCGCTATTTTTCGTATCTTTCGCGCTGATGGGCGCGGGCGCGCTGCTGCAGATGCTAGCGCCGAACAAGTACAAAACTATCTGCCTGGTCGCCAATATGGCTGGCATGATAACTTTTCTTATAGCCATGATTGTGCAGATAGTCGCTGGCGAGAACAAGAAGCCGCGATAACGACGGTGCTAATTACTAGCTATCTCTTCCAATGCTTGAGGGCTAATATAAAACTCGCTGGCGGCTGGCTCTATTGACTCGTTGCTCTTTGAAGCAGGCAAATCACCCATAGGAATACCAGAATCGTCATATATATCCCAATCAGTAGATCTGCCGGGATGGTAAAGCGTGTCGCCATTGTTTGCTTTATCCCACAACTGGCTATCAGTGTTTATTTCTATCTCGTCACCAGCCCCGTAAGGACGGCAACCTACACCCAGCTGCATCGTTATTGTTCGATTTTCAGGTACTTTACTTAAGACGGGCGTCCGACCTATGAGAGAGAGTTCTTCATGTTCCGGCGTATATGTTTTATCAACAACCTCGCCAGTACAAGTTTGGTTATTTAATCCTTCTTCGTATCTTTCTTCAATATTTTTCACACCTGCAACTATCTTGAGACCCAAGCCAATGCCCACGCACGCTAACACAAGAGCGCCAATCCCTTGAAGAGCTGAGTCTCTCTTTAGCTCGCTATTAGCTCTTCTCTCTACTGCACTCCAGCTAGATTCATTCTTTCTTCCTATGCGGATAATTATACCACAACAAACATTAGGCAAATAGGACGTTTATTGCGTCCGCTCCAGTATAGGATTCGCAACGCAGCTTGGTTTAAACTATGTCGCGCTTTATCCCTATAAATGTTACACTAAGTAATATGTTTGATCGCCTCATCCATCGCTGGCTGCATATTCCGTATGTGCTTAATTTGCATTATTTTTCTCGTCCGAGCCGGCCGAAGGCGACCATTCTCTTGATCCACGGGCTGGGTACGTCGTGGCAAACTTGGAAACCGCTGGAACCGTACCTACCGAAGGATACGCGGGTAATCGCCATTGATATGCTGGGTTTTGGCAATTCGCCCAAGCCTGATTGGAAATCTTATGATGTGCGCGACCAAGCCGCCAGCATCGCCGCTACTTTACGCCAAAAGGCAATTACTCGCCTCGACGTTGTCATCGGACATTCCATGGGTTCGCTGGCTGCAGTGGAGCTAGCCAAACAGCATCCACATTTAAGCCGTTCGCTCATCTTGTGCAGTCCGCCGATGTATCGCCCGCAAATAGACGAGCGGTTCCATCATCCAGAGAAAGCCCTGCGCGCTTTTTATCGATTTCTTCGGCGCCATCCGGACGGTTCAAAGCGCATTCTGCAATTTGCCGACCGTTGTAATATTTGGCCTGATGCCGGCTTCCAAGCCGACCAAGTCACTGCCGAGTCTTTCTTGACCGCCCTTAATACTGCCATAATTAACCAGACGGCACTGGATGACGTCGCTCAATTGAAATTGCCAATTACTATTCTGTCCGGTAAGCTTGACCCATTGATCGTCGAGGGAAACTTGAAGAAATTAGCCAAAGAGCATAAAAATATCATCCGCCGGTCGATGACTATGCAAGGGCACGAAGTGACAGACGCTTACGCCAAACGTTTGTCTGGACTTATCAAGCAGCACCTGGCGGGCGAATATCCGCGTAAAAAGCCGCCGCGGCTTAAAACTGTTCCAACGAAGCTTAAACGCGCAGCCCTGAAAGGAGCAGCCAAAGCGCCGAAAACTCTCCGTGCTGTCCCGAAAAAACTGCGCCCATCCAGTAAAAAACGCCGCAACGCTCAGGGGTCATCCGCGGCGAGCACGAAGGGGAAGTCTGAGTAAGGCTAATTTATTGTAGCGCGACTATACTTCATTTTGCTATAATTGTCCTAAAGGAGCAATTATGAATCACACAATTTTTGACGATATCGTGTCAGGTAAAATGAAATCTTGGAAGGTTTGGGAGGACGAGAAATTTTTAGCGTTTTTGACGCCGTTTCCAAATACGCCAGGCTTTACCGTGGTGATACCGAAACAGAATCCAGGCGATTACGTATTCTCTTTGGATGATAAATTGTATACTGAGATGATGTTGGCAGTGAAAAAGGTTGCTAATATCTTAGAAAAAGCCTTTGATACGCCGCGAGTGGCATTGATTTTTGAGGGAACCGGCGTGGCGCATGTGCATGCTAAGCTGGTGCCGCTGCATGGCGATTTGGCTAGCCAGACCGATGTGTGGAGCAAAGAGACTGAGTTTAGCGAGGTGTATCGTGGCTGGCTAACGACTGCAGAAGGTCCAAAAATGGACGACACGCAGCTGGACGAAATTCAGGCAAAGATTTTGGCAGCGCAAAAATAATAAGCAACGCCGTTAACTATCCATAGAATTTAATAATATTCTTTGCCGGAATATCTATGTCGGAATATTCATAGTAATTGGCGGATAATTTATAGTCAGTCCCGTGAAGCTGGTATAATTGTTACATGATCAAATCCATCATCTGCAAAGATGTCTTCAGCATAGCGTAGGCTTGAAAACAATTTTGAAAGCTTATCAAGAGGCTAAGGATAGTATAGAGTAAGAGATTAGGAGGCTTTATCGTGAGAATCATCAAGAAAATCGTGCTGTGGCTAGTTGTAATCATTGGACTATCGGCGCTGGTTATAGCTATTCTGCGCTGGGTAAACGGCGCAGAGACGGCGCGCTTGGAGGAGGTGAAGCAAAGTACGCGTGATCAGTACGGCTACGCCAAAGGATTGAATCGCGATGATATCGACAAGAGCTCTATACCTGGCGTCGATATATCAGAGATTAAAGAGCAGCACGCCAGCGGTTATCATTTCAAACCGCAGCAAATCAAACACAAAGGAGTCATCGTGCTGTTCGGCGGCAGCGAGGGGTCGGTGAATCCAAACCTGGCAGCCCTGTTGTCTACGAACGGCTACGAGGTTTTTGCAATGTATTTCTTTGGCAAAAATAACTTGCAAAAAGAGCTGGTGCATGTTCCTATAGAAGTTTTTGAACCTATAAAATCATATGTCGCTTCGCACGCCCGCCAATCGAAGCCTTTGACGGTAGTCGGGCAATCCAAAGGCGCTGAACTGGGGTTGCTGCTAGCGTCGTACTATCCGAAAGATGTTGACAATTTGGTGTTGTACGCGCCGTCGGCTTATACGTGGCAAGGTTTGTCGAATGATTATTCAAACCAGAAGTCGTCTTGGACGTACAAGAATAAAGAATTGCCGTTTTTGAAATTGGACGATTCATCTCCTGAAACTTGGGTTAGCTTTTTAATTGATATGCTGGTTGGTCGTCCGTTAGAATTTGCGCCAATGTACGATAGTATTATCCAACGAGCAAATAATAAATCTGAAGCAACCATTTCACTGAAGCCCGCCAAGGCTAATTTACTGATGTTTGCCGGCGGTAAAGATAGCGTGTGGCCGTCATCGTCAATGGTGCATACCATCAAGCAGAATTATCCGCAGCAAAGTCAAGTCCGCCTAGAGATATATCCAGATGCTGGGCATGTGTTCTTTGGTCCGCCCGTTATAAACGGTATGCGCACTGGCGGCGATTACCAAGCTAACGAAGCGGCGAAAACGCAAAGTGATAAGATTCTCCTCCAGCAACTTGAATCATGGACTAAAAATAACGAACGAAAGGTATAAAAGATGGCAGCATTAAGCAGCAAAAAAATAATACTAATAGCAGTGTGCGTGGTGGTGGCGTTTGTAGCAGTGTTTGCCGCGTGGGCCTTTCTGTGGCCAAGTCGCAGCGCTGAGTTGCAAAAAGCCGATATCCAGCGGCGCGATTATAACCAGTCGGTGGCAGATATCCAAAAAATCATTGCCGATGATACCGCTAATAGCGAAGTGCGTCCAGATTGCCGGCCGATTTTGAAGACTCACGGCAAGAAAACCGCTCGGGCAGTAATGATTCTTCACGGTGTTAGCGGTTGTCCGAACGGCCCAGCGGAGTTGGCGGAGCGTTTCTATCAAGCCGGGTACAATGTTTACGTGCCGCGGGCGCCGCACCACGGACTGAGCGATAAGAAATTACATAGCCAAGTACGCGCCGCCGAATTGGTGAAATTCATGAGCGACAGCGCCGGATTAGTCAGCGGTTTGGGCGACGAGCTGGGTGTTATCGGACACTCTGGCGGTGGTACGTTAGCGACATGGCTGGCGCAATATGGCGGCGGGTTGTTCTCGCGAGTACTGCTGATAGCGCCGTACTACGAGCCGGACGCTTCAAAAGCGCCGAAGTGGCAAATGCCGCTGCTGCGCAATGTTTACGGCAACCATCTGCTGCCAGATCAGTTCTTCGACGATATCTTGTCGTACCGGGCGCTAGCGAATTATGTCATTATCAAGCAGAATTATCGCAACGACCTCAAAGCCGAAGGTCTGAAATATGTCGGCTTGATAATCGGCAGCGAAGACAATTTGATCGACAAAGACATGGCACTTTCCATCGCCGAAGGTATGGCTAAAGCCAGCGGCGCCAGATTCAGCTACGAGACGACGCCAGCCTACATGGGCGCTGGGCACGAATTGCTGTCGCCGGATGATAAAATTGTCAAGAAGTACAAAAAAGAGCTGTACGACATGTACGTGCGAGTATATGAAAAGTGATTGGAAGTGTCGAAGTTCGCGCTGGAAAGGAAAATTACTATAACTAATTATAAGATAGGCGGTCTGGCGTTTTGATGGCGCGCAAAAACACTATTTTTCTCGTCGAAGACGAACCTGCCGTACGCCAGGGCACCGAGCAATTCCTCCGCCAGCGCGGCTTTACGGTGGTGACGGCAGTGAGTGGTGAAGAAGCACTGGAAAAACTTGCTGGTGCGGATGTGATTATTCTCGACATTATGCTGCCAGGTATGAGTGGTATTGAAGTATTGCATCAAATTCGCCAGACTAGCGACGTGCCGGTACTGATATTGACGGCGTTGCATGATGAGCCGACGCAAGTTGCGAGTTTTGACGAGCTGGCGGATGATTATATGAGTAAGCCGTTTTCACTGGTGATTTTGGAAAAGCGAATCAGGGCGTTGCTTCGCCGCCAGCAGCCTGCTAAGAAAACCTTGTGGCAGCGCGGCCTGGCCTCGGTGGATTTTATGGCCTATCAAGGGTTTTATGATAATGCTGACGCGCACCTCAAGCCCAAGGAAGTACAGCTACTCAAACTGCTCGTGGATAATCCAAACATGGTCTGGAGCCGGCAGGCTATCATCGATAAGTTGTGGCGTGATGACGAGATACCGTTTGACCGGGTGATTGACGTCTACATCAAAAACCTGCGCAAGAAATTGCACCTCGACTGCATTATCACGGTGAAGGGAGTGGGCTATCGCTATGAAGCGGCTTAAATTATTTCCCAAAACGTTTTTGGTGTCAATCGGTCTGTTCGCGGCGCTGATCATCCTGGTGCATGCGCTGATTTATACCTTG
Organism: uncultured Candidatus Saccharibacteria bacterium; assembly: GCA_963553885.1. GTDB lineage: Bacteria > Patescibacteriota > Saccharimonadia > Saccharimonadales > Saccharimonadaceae > Nanosynbacter. The sequence goes on along the minus strand of CAUVOY010000007.1, from coordinate 51,093 downwards.
ATGCCGCAATTTTATCTGCAGCAAAAAGAGCGCCAGGCAGCAAATAACCTAGCAATGCTGACCACCGAGCTGCGCGGCAAATCGGCTGAGGAAATGCGCCGCCTCAGCCAGGAATTTGCGAGTATGAAAAACGTCAACATTACGCTAACGATTGACGGGCGCGATCAGTATTTTCAGGGTTTTCAGTCGATCAATATCGTGACCGATAGCGGCAAATCGGTCGACACTAGCGTGGTGAAAATCGCTGATGGACAAACGGTCGATCCGCGCTCGGTGATTTTGCGGCAGGGGAGCGTGGCGGACAGCCAGAGGCGATCGATTACGGTCAAGTTGCTGGCTGACGTAGCGCCCGTTACTCAGGCCAAGCTCGCCACTTTGCACGTATTGCCATATACCATGCTTAGTTCGCTGTTGGTGGCGCTGTTGTTTTCGTACATCTATAGCCGTTTTGTGACGCGGCCGATTCGTCAGATGGCAGCAGTGACGACGACGATGCAGCAGCTGGAAAAGGGTGCGCGTTATCCAGTGAATAGCCGTGATGAAATCGGTGTGCTGGGGCGAAATATTAATGAGCTCTATCAAAATCTGTGGCAGACGATTCGTTCGCTGGAGCATGAGAATAAGCGGATTACGCAGCTGGAGAAAGAGAAAATCGCCTTCCTCCGCGCGGCTTCGCACGAGCTGAAAACGCCATTGGCGGCCCTCAGGATTATGCTCGAAAATATGCAGCTAAACATCGGTGAGTATAAAAATCGTGATCAATACCTGGCGGAATCGGTGGCACGGGTTGATCAATTGACGGCGATGGTGAATGATGTTTTGCGTTCTGGCAGCGTCGCCGAGCAGGCTTTGCGTCAGGAAAAACGGTTGAGGATTGGCAGGCTAATCACTGAAGTGGTTGAAGATTATGTGTTGCTAGCAAAAACGCGCGGCATGACTTTCACGGTCGATGCAGAGCCGACGACCATTCGTGTCAGCCGCGACATGATGCGCCACGTCATCTCGAACCTGGTGTCAAACGCGGTGCGCCACGGCGACGCGGGGAGTGTGATAACAATTACCTGCGACCAGCATGAGCTGGCCATCGAAAACGCCTGCAAGCCACTCACCAAACAGCAACTCCAGTACGTCTTTGACCCATTTTATCGTAGCTCTGACTCCACAAAACAACACGCCGACAGTAGTGGCATCGGCCTCTATACCGTGAAAATGCTGCTCGACGCTAAGGGCCTGGACTATGAGTTTGTGCCACACGGACAGAGTATGCGGTTTGTGGTGAGGTTTACCTGAAACAGATAGTGTTAAACTATAATTATGGACTTAATCTACGCGACGACTAATAAACACAAGCTTGCTGGTGCTAAGCAGGCGCTGGCAGGAACAAATATTAACCTAATCACCCCAGATAAAACCTTACCTGACGTGCCAGAAATCCAATCCGACAATCAACAAGCCGTTTCTATCGACAAGGCGCTAAAATATTACGATCTACTTAAATGTCCATTAGTGGTGATGGACTCAGGCCTGTTCATCGACGAACTGAACGGCTTTCCCGGCGTTTACACCAAATACGCGCTCGACACTATCGGTATTGACAGGATAATTCAGCTGCTCGGCGGCGCCGCTCGGGCGTACACGCAGCGCACAATCGCTTACTTTGACGGCAACAAACCGCAAATCTTTACCTTAAAACTGCACGGCGCGTTATTAAAAGAACCGCGCGGCAATAACGGGCGCAATTACGATAAGTATTTCTTGCCAGAGAATAAAAACAAAACGCTCGCTGAAATGACTAATGAAGAGAAAGCGGAATTAACAGCAGCAGTCTGGCGAGAGTTGGCGGCGTGGCTGCAAAAAAGCAGCAAATAAGACTTATATACTTAATAAGCGGAGAAGTACCACTTATCATCAAACAAACTCCAGCTCCCGCTGCCCTATACGACACGCCCACCGCTCTGCTAAAGCACCGGCTGTCTGTGCTACAATTAAATCATGAAGATTGTTGATGACTCGACCCAACAGTGCGCCAGCAAATCATCGATATCATCACCGGAACCGTCCGTGAGTGAACTGTTTTTGACCGAGAAAAGTGGCAGAGCTTAACGATATTTGAGCAAATGGGTAACATCGGCTCAGAGGTCGGGCGAGCGTTTGCCGCCCGGCGCCGCGGCGATACGGCTGCAATGACTGGCGCCTGGCAGCGCGGCTTGGACTTATTGGACGCCACCGCCGAGCAACTCGCCCGCCAAAAATCGCCAAAACTCCGCGAAGTCCTACGCGCCCGCGAACTATTCGCTGGTATGGAGGACGAATCGTTGGAGGATTACTTTATGTGGTTTGTGGTGGCGGCGCGGAGAGACGGGTAGATGTAACGATATGTTTTTCCCTCATGTAAAGGTAAGTTTTGTATTTACACCCTTATATCTCATCTGTTACAATAACGATACTAGAATTCTACAAAAAAGCATGCTCTGATGGCATCTCGAAACGCTGATGCAACCATACGCGCAGATAGGTTTCGAAGCTTATTTGTAGAAGTTTAGCGACTAGCATGTGATCGCTTTTGATAGCCGATCGCGTAGTAAAATTAATACTAGGAGGGGAAATGAAAACTATCTACATTGATGTCGGATCGTCAACTATCAAAGTGTATGCTGTCGAAGAGAAAGCTGTAAAGCTCCAAGAAACGAAAAGTCTACCGTTTAAAAAAGAAATTTCTCCCGACGCTGGTCTATCAGAAAATCTTAAGAAACAATTAATTGACTACGTTAACTTGATTAAAGATAAATATGAAGCTGATAGAATCAAGGTTTTTGCAACTGCTATCTTTCGCAAACTAAGTATGCCAGCCTATCGACGCCTAGCTGACGACTTCTTTGAACAAACTGGTTTATACTTTACCATCGTTCAGCATGAACTTGAAGGGTTTTACTTAGAACAGGCTTTGTCTTCTGAATATGTATCAGATACGCCACTGCTACTAATCAACATTGGAGGCGGATCGACGGAACTAGTTGTCAAAGAAAGCGGAAATATCGTTGAGCGATATAACTTAGATATTGGCGTTGGCACTGTATTGCAAGATTTTCCATTTTTGAATGAAAATCACTCGCAGCATAGTTTGCGTGACGTTGTTAATAATATAAAAGATAAACTGCCCACGATCAAAAACACTACTCCGGTAGCAATCTACAATGGCGGTGAACTAACTTACATGAAGCTAGTCGGATATGAGTTAAGTCCGAACGATACATTTGATGATGTAAGTCACCCAAGCATGATTACTCCAGCTGATTTTGCAGCAAAGAATGAGGAAGTGTATGCAAAAATATCTATCAACGAGCTTGAATCTTTGATGCCAGACGACCCATTATGGATGCATGGTGCACGAGCCTGCTCAGCAATCGCACAGGCAGTAATTGAACAGTTCGGAGTTGAGAAACTAGTACCTTCAGATTCTAACATGATTCATGGTACCGCCAAACAAGAATATCGTTCAGTTGTTCTATCTGGCAGTTTTCGCAAACACCTACCACACATCCTGGAAATTAAGAAAGCATTATCGAAACGTGGCGTTGAAATTCTCAGCCCAAGGTTTGAAGAACCAAAAAACCCAGGCGAAGAATTTGTTGTATTCTCTGGCGAGGAAGGAATGTCTCCACTAGAATTAGAGCGATACCATCTAGATATGATAGACAATTGTGATGCATTGATTGTTTGTTCTGTTGGCGGCTATGTCGGTGCGTCAGCGCTGATTGAAATTGGCTACGCGCAGGCAATAGGGAAAAGAATTATATTTACCGAAAAGCCAGAAGAGTTCATGCTGCAAACCCTGCCTGCTGAATTTGGTTTATGAGAGAAGCGTACATCGTAGGATTTGGTGGAGCTGCCGGCAGCGGCAAAACAACAGCTGCTAATATGCTGGCAGAAATTGCTCAACCGATGCAATCAGAGCACTTTGAGTTTTCAGACTCTATTATGCAAATCGGGAGATCACTACTTGTTGATATATCAAATAATCAGAACTCTCGGTCAGAAGACTACAAGGATATATTATCAGATAAACTAATTGAATATGGAATGAGCGTATCCTCTAACCAAGGTATTCCGCTATTAGCAGATAAGTATATTGAGTCTCTATACTCTGGCGAGCTAGATAAGCTAACCCCCGAAACAAAGAACCAACACCGTCCGTTGCTGGAGTGGCTCGGCAGGAGTGCTATTATAATGGTTTCTCCAACGGTTTGGGGAGACATTTTAAGACACGATGTAGGCACCTCTCTGCAAACAGGCAATAGACTCATTACTATCAGCGGTGTACGGACAACGGCAGACAGGGCTTTAATACGTGAACTCTCTGGGTCGATGATTAGAATGGTCAGAAATCTTCAGGGAGGGACACGGCTTGATACAGAATATCAACTATCAGAATGGACGGCGGACTATACTGTCTTTAACGAAAACACTAAAGATGAACTATTTGAAGAAATCGGTCGAATTTGGGTTGATATTGTTGATAATAATAATTCATAGGGTATTGTGTAATAGACCGAATAGTACTATCGTCCTAATGCTGTCGATATATCGTGTACAGCTAGACAGACATCTATTATCCATGCTACAATAAAACCATAACCAACATCCGCGCGCTGCCATCAGTAAGGGGGTGTTTGTAATTATGAAAGGGGGTGGGCGAGAGAGAACATATACCGCATAATTACAGTCTTAAGTGGGGATAAAAGTTCTATAGCACTTTTTCAAATTTCCTATAGCACTTTTGAAAATCTCCTATAGCAGTTTTACGAAAGTCCTATGGCACTTTCAGGGAAGTGCTAAACGCATATATCTAACGGAATCATAAGGAGGCGTTATGAGTATAAAATATAAGACCGTCAAGCTTGGCAACCCAGCCAAGCCAGCTGAGCCGAAGAAATTTTTTGCACAGATCAGCGAGTCCGGCCGCATCAACCTCCCCGAACTCGCCGATAACATCGCCCGCCATTCTACCACTGTTAGCAAGACAGACATTCAAGCGGTTTTGACCATCCTGGGCGAGGAATTGGCAGCGCTGCTCGCCAAAGGCCACAGCGTCCATTTGGGCGAGCTGGGCTACTTCCATGTCACCCTCAAATCCAAAGGCGCTCTTGAAGAAAAGGACGTCAACGCCAGCCTCATCGAAGAAGCTAAAGTCCGCTTTATCGCTGGACCTGTCCTAGAAAAAGAACTGAAGAACGTGGCATTTGAAAAGGCCGCCGAGCCGAAGAAGGAGGCGCCGGCGCCAAAACCGTGAGCATAAACCACCCAAAAGCAATGGGTAGGTTTTGGGGCGCGGGGTAAAGTCCGCGCCCCTTGTTAGCTACACTCCATTTAATTCTGCTATAATAATCTACTATGACAACACACCAATTAAAACTAGCCACCGAACCTTTTGATGCCATCACTTCTGGCAATAAAACCATCGAATCACGGCTATATGACGACAAGCGCCAGAAAATTCAAATCGGCGACCAGATTATCTTTACCAATCGAGACAATCCCAGCCAAACTGCTGCTGTTACAGTTGTCGGTTTATTGCGCTATGCGACGTTTCATGATTTGTTTTCGCACAATGATCCGCAGAAATTTGGCGGCGAGAGTGTTGCATGGCTAGAAAATCAAATCAACGAATTTTATTCTATTGAAGACCAGAGACTACATGGGGTAGTGGGTATTGAATTTATATTATCTCGATGATATAATAATGACTGTCCTATCCGAGCTACGTCAAAAATCGTAGCCATCACAGGAAGGTGTACATTGTGACTGAAGCATCAGTCAGCAACATCGTCGTGCGCCCAGCAAGGGCGAGCGACTTCGGTTTCGTCTCGGACCTCATGGTTCGAGCACTGACTCCGTTCTACGACGGAGACCACCGCGCCCATGCGCGGCGTATCTTTGATACGCACATCGCGGGCGGCGTTGACCGCGTCGGTCAGTTCTCCGCTGGGCAGTACATGTTCATCGCTGAAAGCGACGGGCGCCCTGTGGGCGTCATCCACGTCGTCAACAAGAAACAGGGGACTGTCAAGATCAGCCCCCTCATCGTTGACACGGCGTACCGAGGGAAGATGGGCGTTGGAAGCATGCTGCTCAAGCACGCTGAAGATTTCGCCCGTAGCCTCGGTGCTCGGCAGATCTACTGCACTGTGGCAGAACCGAATAAAAAGGCGCTGGGATTCTTCCTCCGGAAGGGCTTCCGCATCACCGGAACAGCGAAGGATCACTACAAGATCGGCATCGATGAGCATATGCTGTATAAGCAGCTCATTGACGAGGCGGGGTTTGACTCGCCGAACATCTCTGTGGTTCCGTTCGATGAGAGCCAACACGCCGACGGCGCGCGAGCTCTCATTCTGTCGCAGATGAGTGGCGACTTCGACGGTGTGGATAGCAACTGGGTTGACGCCCTATTTGCTGGTTACTGTCGTATGGAGTCTGGCGACGTGAACACCAAGTTCAAAATCATCTTCGTCGCTGAGTGCGACGGTCAGGTAGTTGGCGTCGCGGGCGCGACCCCGAAAAAGGGTCAGCCCATCAAGCTGATGCCACTCGTGGCGAAGTCGGAGGCAGCGTTCGAAGCACTCGTCATCGACCTCCAGGGGCTGCTGGAGGACTACGGCCACAAAACTGTACGTCCACCTCGTCCCTGAGCCGTGGCAGATCGCCTGCCTTCAGCGTCACGGATGGACGCTCGAAGGGGTGTTCCCGGGAGGGTACGCGCCAAACAGTGTCGTACAACAGTGGGGGCTCAGCCTCCAGAAAGGAAGTCCCGTGCGCAAGCTGCGTATCAAGAAACCCTACTTTGATGACATCATGTCGGGCCGCAAGACCTTGGAGGTTCGTGTCGGCTACAACAGCATCAAGCGACTGAAGGCCGGTGAGCTCCTGCAGCTCGAGACCGGACACACGTCCGGTGCGGTGCGGATCAAGTCGATCCGCATCTACCGTAGCTTCGCTGACATGCTCTCATCGGAAGTGTGGCAGCAGATCGTGCCGCAGGCGAAGAGTGAAGAGGAGGCACTTCGCCTCCTCCGCAAGATCTACCCTGACCACAAGGAACGCCTCGGCGTTCACGTCATTGAGGTCGAGAAGTAGATAGGACAACAGATTGGGGTGCGCATCCCCTAGATTGGAGAAATCCATCTGAACAAATGCGAGTGACTTGGGCTAGTGTCACTGATACCTGACTTAAGGTATCGAACAACTAGCCTATTTTTCTTGGAAGAGATATCTGATATCTATGAGAGATGGGAGGTTAAATTTATACAACCTCGCCCATTTCACATTCCCTTCACACACCCCTGCTACACTGACATAGAACCAAGAAAGGAGATCTATGTCATTTGTACAACGTGCCTGGTTGTATATCACCAGGAAAAAACTCAAAACGCTGATTTTGCTGGCGATTTTGCTGTGTATGTCGACGATTATGCTGAGTGGATTTGCCATCAAGCATTCGACCGACGCGGCGGCGCAGTCGCTGGACAAAACGCTCAAGGCCGGCTTTACGCTGGGCAATAATCCGCGCACCAATCCGGGAACGGCCCGCGGCTCGGGAACGGTGTCGAACAAAGACATCGAAGCGGTGAAGAATCTGGAGGGTGTGACGGATTATGTCAAGCGCCAGAACGCCACGGTCGATTTTATCAATACCAAACTGGTGCCACTACCGAGCGGTGGCAGCGGCTATGATGCCGAGAAAGACAAACAGTTTGGCAACGCCGCGACTATCATCGGTGTTAATAAATCTGAATCCGAGAAAAAGTTCCGGGCTGAGTCGCTCAAGCTTATCGCTGGCCGGCACATCACCGAGAACGATTCGCACAAGATTTTGGTGCATGAGGACTTCGCCAAGGCTAACAACCTGAAGCTTGGCAATAAAATTAAGTTAAAGGCCAATCAATACGACACCGACAATGAACATCCATCCAAGGACGAGGTTGAAGTGGAAATCGTCGGTATATTTAACGGCAAAAACCCAAAGCAGGCGACCTATCAGGTGGAGTTGTTTGAGAATTTGTTCTTGACTGACATCGCGACGACTCGCCAGTTGAATGCATATACCGAGCAAAATGAGATTTATCAGGATGCCACGTTCTTCACCAAGGGCACCAAGCAGCTGAACGAGGTAATGGCGCGGGCGAATAAATTGCCGGTCAATTGGCAAAAGTACCAGCTAAATAAGAACAGCCAGGAGCTCGCTGGCGTGACTGGCGCAGTGAACGGCGTGTACGGCCTGATCGACGGTATGTTGTGGGCGACGGCGCTGGTTAGTGTGGCGGTGATCGGCATGGTGCTGTACTTGTGGATGAACGAGCGCAAGCGTGAAGCGGGCGTACTCTTAGCGACGGGCGTGCCGCAGTCAAAGATTGTATTGCAATACGTCGCTGAGCTGGTGATGATCGCGGTGCTGAGTTTTGGCGCGTCGTACTTTACCGCAGGGCTGATTGCCCAACAAATGGGTGATCACGTGGTGTCGCAAGCATCGCAGAATGCCACACGTCAAGCTGGCAGTTCCCTCAACGGTGCATCGCTCGGTGCTGACGCTGACTCGGTGACGTCATCGCGCACGCTGGACAAGGTGACGGTTGGTGTACAACCAACGGATCTGCTGGCGGTGTGGGGCGCTGGGCTGGTGGTGATTATCATCGCGGTGCTACTGGCTTCGCGGCCGATTACCCAATCAACGCCAAAAGAATTACTAACCGAAGTGGACTAGGGGCGAATGATGACGATTATCAAACGAGCCTGGACGGCTGTGACGCGTAAGCGGCGTCGCAGCCTGACCATCGCCCTGATCATGACGCTGATTTTCACGCTGCTGATCGGCACGCTGGTGGTGCAGCAGACGATGGCGCAGCTGAAGCAATCGGTCGAGCGAAACATCCGCGCCGGCTTTAGTATCGCCAGCAAGCAACCGTCGGGCGAGGTGCCAATGGATATCGCGCAGCGAGTGCAGCGCGCCGGCGGCGTCAAGGCGCACAATCTCCAATCAGAGGCTACCGCGGAATTGCCGGGCAAGCAATTGATCGACGTGGCGGGTAGCGGCGTGCAGCTGGACTCTGGGATCGCTGGCGAAGCGAAGGTGACGGGCGCGACACAGAGCGATCTGCTGAGCGAATTTACTGGTCGGTTCTACCGACTGGAGCAGGGTAGGCACCTGACCGAGCACGATCACAACGCGGCCCTGATTCACAAAACTCTCGCCGAGAAAAATGGCATTAAGCCAGGTGACAGGCTGGAAATTACCAAAGACGGCCGGCGGGTGACGGTGACTGTCATGGGCGTCTTCAGCGGCAAAGGAGAAAAGCCAGCGGTCTTGCAGTCCGACATGGCGGAGAATCATCTCATCACCAACTTGGCCGCGGCGCAGCAGCTGACAGGTAGCCAGCAACTGACGCGGGCGACATATTTCGCCGAAAATCCGCATCAGCTGAAGTCGTTAACGGACCGTGCTAAAAGCCTACCAAACGTCGATTGGAAAAGATTCAACCTAACCGACAACGGGGCCGTGTTTGCCGGGGTTCTCCAAAACATCGCTGGCATTCAAAACATTTTGACGATTGCCACCATCGGCGCAGCCGCGGCGGGGCTGGCGGTGCTGTCGCTGGTGCTGGTGTTCTGGGTGCGCGGCCGCTTGCATGAAATTGGCATCTTGCTGTCTATCGGCACGTCGAAGCGGCAGATTATCGGGCAGTTCTTGGCGGAGCTGGCGATCATCGCTCTAGTTAGCTCGGTGTTCGCGCTCGCCATCGGCTCGGTCGCCTCGTCACAGATTTCTACCGCCCTCACAGCGCAAACCGACCAAAGCCAGCGCATAGAAAAGACTGTGGTGCAGGCCGCGCCACCGGTGACTTATCTGCAAGCTTTCATCTTCGGCTACGTGGTTGTTCTACTATCAGCCACCGCTGCCACCGCGCCAATCATGCGCCAATCACCAAAGCAAATTTTAGCAAAATTAAGTTAGGAGTTATTATGTCACTACTTACGTTACGCGATGTCATCTACTCATACGCCGACGGTACGAGCAACGTGCTCAACGGCATCAATTATCAATTTGAAAAGGGCAAGTTCTACGCTATCGTCGGTAGTTCTGGGGCTGGTAAGTCGACCCTGCTGGGACTGCTGGCGGGGCTGGACACGCCGACCGACGGGCAGATTTTGTTTGACGATCAAGACATCGTCGAGCAGGGTTACTCGCATCATCGCAAACACAATATCTCGCTGGTGTTTCAGAATTATAATCTGATCGATTATCTGACGCCGCTGGAAAACTTGAAATTGGTTAATTCCAAGGCCACTAACGAAACGTTGCACTCCATGGGCTTGGACGACGATCACATTCACCGCAATGTCATGAAACTTTCTGGCGGTCAGCAACAGCGCGTAGCGATCGGCCGAGCGCTCGTCTCACATGCACCGATCATCTTGGCAGATGAGCCGACTGGTAACCTGGACGAAACCACCGCCGCTGATATCATCGACATCCTGCGCCGCGCCGCCCACGAAAATGACAAATGCGTCATCGTCGTCACTCACAGTAAACAGCTGGCCAAAGAGGCGGATGTAGTGTTGAAGCTGAAGGATAAAAAACTGAAAGCGTAAAAATAGCTTCCAAAAAATAAACGTTTTAAATATAGCTCGAAAGAGCTATATTTTATAGCTCCTAACCAAAAGCAGGGCTAGTGAGTATATAATTATTAGCATAATGAGAGTTAATTATTTGCAATTATCAAATATCCTGAGCTTCAAATATGAGGAGGACATAAACAACGCTTTTAAGATTGAATTTGACCCAGATCTTAATATAATAAATATAGTTTTCTTGAATGGAGGATAATAATGAGGGTTTTAGTTATAAAAAATTGTTCAAAAAGCTTATTGATTTAGATATGACAAATAATGAATTGATGGGAAATGCAAAAATAAGTAAAAGCACATTCTACAAAATGAAGAATGGGCAGAATATAACAACGGATGTTTTGCTTAGAATTTGTAATGCTTTGGATTGTGATATTTATGAAATAGTGGAATGTGTAGAAGAAGATTAGATAGTAATTTAGAGGGAAATAATTAGAGATTATCAAGGCTCCGTTATGTAGATGGTGTAGATATGATAACTAAGAAGGAGAGGTGTATTATATGGGATATTCGGACTATTATATGAACTTGCCATTAGACTTAGCAGGTAGCAGAACTAAGAATAGATTTAGAGTTGAATTATTGTGGGGTATTAGCAAATTAATTGATGCATATAAGCAGTACGATGACTATACTGTCGTGTTTGATTTCAAATGTGACATCGAGTTACATTATGAAAATGGTCTAGATTTTTATCAGGTAAAAACAAAAAATAGTGGGAATCACAGCTTTAAAACACTGACTAATCGAAAAGAAAATAGTAAATCTATTTTGGGAACATTATATGCCCTATACAATCCTAATCAAAACGTTAAGTTGGCTGTGGTTTGTAATAAACATTTGAAAATTGATAAGAAAGAAGACCTAAGAGAAGAAGTTTGTTTAGGAAAGCTGGATAAAACAGTAATAGATTTTATTCAAGATAAATTGAAAGAAGAACTGAATTTGTCAGATGTTGTTCTTGACAATGTTTTTTATATTTGTGAAGGTATAGATTTAATAAATCCTCACTACGCTTTGATTGGAAAGTTAATTGAATCTTTCCAAGAAATTAAAAATGAAGAGCCTAATAATCCGAATGCTTTATACAGATTAGTATCTGAGACAGCTCAGAAAAAAGCTTCTTATGAGATGGTTATCAATAATTATAATGACGTTCTAGAGTTAAAGGGGATTTCTAAAGAAGAGTTTAATAAAATGCTTGAATCTCATAGAAAAAAATCTATAACCGGCATCGAGCATGTTAAAGATTATATTAAAACTTTATGTCCAGCAGAAAGAAGAATCTATAATCAAGCTTTAACTAATTTGTTGGAAATTGATCACAGCCGAGACTTAAATGTATTAAAGGTGTCAATTTTTAAATATATTGAAGGAAATATAGATAAGATTAAAAACGAAGACGAACTCTTTCATATGTTAAGTCAGATATTTGATGGAGAATTTCCGATGGAATATACACAAATTATGAAGAATGTATTTTACTTATTAGTGTTTTATATATACATAGAGGGAGGTGATATTTAATGAATATCATTTTTAAAAAAATATACATTTTTGATATTTTAACTAAAAAAGCTTTTGTTACAAGCTTTGAAAAAGGAGTAAATGTTGTTACGTCTAGCAGTATTGATGGAACAGATAGAGGAAAATCGGTATTGTTGCGTAGTTTATATCATGTTATGGGAGCTGATGCCCACTTCGATAAAAAATGGAAAAATGAAGACAAAGTATATCTTTTAGAGTTTTTTGTTGATAATAAAAAATATTTTATATATAGACATAAAAAGGTGTTCAAGGTATTTGATGACGCTGTTCAAATATTATTTCAAACATCAACTAGAACAGAGTTATCAGAGTTTTTAAGCGAGATTTGGTCTTTTGAAATATTTTTACCTAATAGAAATACTGAGAAGCTAGAGATTGCTCCTCCAGCATATACATATGTGATGAATTTCATTGATCAAGATTATTATGATGGAACTAACTTTAATTCCTTTAAGAGTTTAGGACAATATCAAAATTTTAAACCTGATGTAATATATGCACAGTTTGGGATATATGATAAGAACTATTTTGAGCGTGTTAAAAGCAAACAAAACCTATTGGAACGTATAAATGATTCTGAACGTGCATACAAAAAAGCTAATGAAATGAAAGAAAAAGTATCTAAATTATTAGGAAATTTAGTTGTCCCTGAAAATTTACAAGAACTTGAAAAGGAGCTTTCTATTAGGACAAAGGAATATAATGACATATTGAATTCTATGAATGAATTTAGGTATAAGCTTACTAATTTACGAAATGAAAAGTATGAGCTTGAGATTGCATTAAACCAAATTGAGAGGTTCAAAAATAATAAGGAAAAAGAAATAAAATCAATTTTAAAGACAGATATATGTCCTGAGTGTCATTCAGTTTTAAAAGATACCACTGATCTTAGAAGTAAAAGATATAATTCAATAGAGGATTCATTATATATAAGTGACAGCATCTACGAAGATATAGAAAAGATTTCAAAAGTGATTTTGAAAATTGAGAGTAGTTATAGAGAGTTTTCAAATAGATTGGAATCATATAAGAAAAATATTAATTCTGCTCAGAAAGAAATCAAAAATTATACCAGTTATATTGGATTAAATGAGCTTTATAATAGCTTGAATCTGGAATTGTTTAGTGAGTTGCAATTACAAGAAGAACTTAAAGATAGAATAGAAAATATCGAAGAAGAACTAAAAAAAGTATCTGAAATAAAAGCTAATATTAATAAAAAGTATTATGAGATGGTAGATAGCCAAGTGTTGAGATTCGGATTGGATGAATTGGAGGAGTCACAATATAAAGCGATTAATCGTGTTTTTTGTGCTAGTGGAAGTAATAAACCTATTTCAACGGTTATATGGTATTTCATCCTTAATAATCTTAAAACATGTTTCAATAAAAAATCTTTGAAGTTGCCAATGGTATTGGACAGCCCTAAGAATGCAGAGATGGATTATGATAAAGAACAAGCTTTAATTGAATATATATTGGAGAATTCATCCAATTATACGCAACTCATTTTTTCATCAATTGGATTCGAAAGAACGAAGTTTATATTTGAAGGGGAAACAAAAATTATTGAGCTAAAAAATGATAAATATCAGTTGCTTAATTCTGAAACCTTCAAAGAATATGAAGATATTTTAGAAAATGTTTTAAGTACTCAATTGATATAAATAGAGATGAAGCTTTATCTCTCCATCTCCTTACCCATGTAAATTACATAGTTCTTTGTATTTGATAAAGCTCGTCCATAGTAGATTTTGTAGAAGAATACTCTTGCATTAGGGTATTCTTTTTTTCTTGCAATTTATCAAGTTCAGCTAAAATATCCTTTGAATTTGGGAGCTTTGAATAGGATTTTTTTAGCTCTGAAAGAGCAATTTCGTATATTGTGATTTATGTTTATACTCATTGGAAAATGCCTTATCAGACGGATTTGCCTTGTATTCTTTGTAGTATTCTCTATACTTTTTTACGATATAAACCTGCTCCATAGTGGCAGAAAGCTCCTGCATTTCCTTATCAATAACCTTTATTTTATCCTGTAAATTTTGTCTTTCATCGGCTGCTTTTTTGATATATTCATCAAGTTGTTTGACAGATTTATACCATGTTCTCTGATAAAAACAACTGACTCAGCCATTGTATTTAATTTCAAGTCTTTCATTCCGTATTCTATTTGCCATAGGTAAATCCTCCTTTGAATGTATTTCGGGGTCTTAGGGTACACCCTAACAAGTTAAAAATTGATAAAAAAGAAGCAGACCCCAGAGGACTGCTTTATCAATTTTTTCGTAAGTGTCCGTACACTTACTGTGCTTACTACAAAAGAATGATTAGGGGTAGCAAGCATTAAGCGTGTATTAAATTTATATATTTATTATATCATGTATGGTTTGTTTTTACCATAAGAAACTTGACAAATATTGAATTTAGTTTATTATTAAATATAAATTCGGTTTTACATAATGGAATGGGGGGTTATTGTGGCACAGGTACTAAAAGAAGAAGTCAAAAATAGAATACTGGAAGCAGCGACGCGTCCATCGTGTTCATATGGAATAGTTTGGAGTGTTTTAGGGAAGATGGATAGGGCTGCTAATACTACTCGATGTCATCAGCGTAATCACCAGCCTGGAATAATCGCAGAGGATTATTGTTTATCTATTGTCGAAACAGTCACTGCCGCCCCCTGCAATATCACTCGCAAATTCGCGCTCGTTACAGTCTTCGCCAAATCATCCTTGGTAAATGGCACGGCGGTTTTCTGGTAAAAATAAATTGGTGCGGAATTATAGAATGGGTCGGTTGTAAACGCCTCGGCGAGGTCGTTCAGGCGGCTAGCATGAGGCGTAATGTCAAATGTTCGTAAATAGTTTTGCGCTGTTTTGCCTGCATTTTGCCAATCAAAGGATTTTTTCACGGTGTAGGTTTGGCTGACCGAATTGCCGTCATGGTAGGCGGTGAATTCGCTATGGCTGGATGGATAGACTGGCGCTCTGTCAAAGCAGGCGCTACGAACCAAATCTAGTAGTATCGGATACATGCAGAAAAAGGCGGCAGTCGCCTGAGTGCTGGCATCAGGGATTTCAACCGTCAGCGTAATATCTATAAAATCCTCTGGCTGGTAGTCAATTTCTAGCGGCGGATTTGTGGATGGTTCGGTAATTTTGCCAGGTCTAGCGGAGCGGCGCCTGGCGAAATCTTTTTGGCAGCGCGCCAGTTGTTTGTATAGTTCTGCTTTATCCCAGATGACGACGCTTGACTTCATCTCCGCCTCAATGTGGGAGACGGATTCGTTAATCATGGATAAGTCAAACGGCTTTACATCGGCGATGGCTTTTTCAAATAGCGCGATCGATTCGCGGGTAAAGAACGCGATATCAAAAAATACGCTTGATTCGGATGTAGTGCCGTGTAATTCGCCGACGAACGCGCGCTCATTGCCAGATTTTTCTGCCGCTCGTAAAAACCGCCGAATAACCAAATGCTCAAACAAATGGCAGACATCATGGTCGGCTTGCAGGTCGTAAGCAGAATATAGCTTGTGAATCATAGGTTTATTGTAGCAAGGTGAGTACCCCGCCCCAACAGATTGTGCACTACCAGGGTAGTATCTCTTCGAACTCAGAAGTTCTTAGCTAGGATAAAATCACCAATCCAGCTTCTGCTTCACTGCCGCTAAATAATAGTGGTAATAACTATCTGGGTCTGGGACAGAAAACATTTCATCCATATCATCGTTCGAACGGATCTCAATATACTGGTCGTTGGCGTACGGCTTGATGAGGTGTATAAATTCAAACTCAAACCCGCCAGACAAACTCTTTACTTGTCGGCTCTCGTCGATGGGGTCAGGATAATCAATCGCTACAAGTATGAGCGACTGATTGGATGTTGTCTGAAATAAATAATAGACTGCGTCTGGATATAGTGTGATGAAAGAAGCAAACTCACGGACGTATGTAGCTTCTTTAAGTACAGGAAAGGCTTGGGTAATAAAGTCTGGTATTACGATATTGATACTATTTTTCATGTCTCTATGATTGTACTATTTTGAGTGGGAAAATGGACAGTTTTGTGACTTGTCCAGGTCTAGGAACTCTACCAGAGACCAGACATGTGGTCCGAGAGACGCTCAGAGCTGGCCCAGTTGTCGATGACAGTCGCACCGCCTTCGCTCTCAGGCAGTCGCCAGTAGACGATGAATTCGCCGAGAGGACCTCCCTGCGCCTTCACGTGTCCGTGACCATCGCCGGGGATATTGCCCCAAGCGCCACCGTAGAAGATCTCAGTAGTTCTGCCAGAGCGCCGAATCTTTGCCGGTTTCCCGTCAAACCATCCGGTGGTTTCCATTTTGTACTCCTCTTTGGAGTCGGGCGAGATAATTATCTCGCGAAGTGGGACGTCTCAAGTCCGATTGACTCGGGCGAAACGCCGACCCTTGCGGATGCAAAGGCTGATATACATATCAATACTGGAATCCTTTGTCAAGCGATTTTACGAAAATCGCAGCAAACCTATGGTAACTTCCCGCCCGCCCATGCTACAATAGCAATGCTAAACTTCTACAGTCAGCAGATAGCACTGTTTGCTCTGACATAATAATGCGACCATGTGCGCAGAAAAGTGTCAGAGCTTTCTGTAGGAGTTTAGCGACTAGCATGTGGTCGCTTTTTTGATGACCAGTTTATGTTTATATAATAATTTAGGAGAAGAATATGGGTAATAAATCTATAAAAACTAAAGACATAGAGTCAGCGGCCAAGGATATCTTGATTGCACTGGGAGAAGACGCTAACCGCGAAGGCCTATTAGAAACACCGCATCGCTATGCTAAATTCTTCCGAGAATTTTTTGACACCGAAGAATTTCGCGTAACTACATTTAAAAATGAGGGGTCTGGTATGATTATCCAAACTGGTATTCCTTTCTATAGTTTATGCGAACACCATATGGTGCCGTTCTTTGGCGAGGCAGCGATAGCCTATATTCCAGACGAGAAGATTGTTGGATTATCAAAGCTTGCAAGAATCCTGGAGCATTTTAGCAGATGCCTACAGAACCAAGAGCGTATCACCAAACAAGTCGCTGATTTTATTGACGAAAACTTAAACCCTAAAGGCGTTGCAGTATCACTTCAAGCTAGACATATGTGTATGGAAATGCGCGGCGTGAAAAAACTCGGAGCTACAACTACAACAACAAATGTCAAAGGCGCGTTCCTTAACAACGCTCAAACACGCAATGAGTTTCTATCATTTATTAACAAGTAATTTAGTATCGCTATGAATCGTCTTGAAAGAACTCTCAGCCATAATGACATTTACTTGTTCGGTCCAATGGGATCGGGTAAGACGACGCTCGTCGACAACCTAAAAGACGATTGTCTCGAGTCAGTAAATTACGTCTCAATTGGTGCAATTATTCGCCAAAAGCTAGCGCAAAAAGACGCGGAAGCTACACGCATTATTAGATCTGGTAAAAAGATGCCTCTTGCTTATGTAACTGCTACCATTGAGCCGTACGTATCGACAGAAAAATCTTATATCCTTGATGGCGTACCTCGGCATGCTGATGAGGCGGAGTGGATAAAAAGGCATGCTGATAAGCGAGAAATGGGCGCGCTTGCTATTGTATTGTACGCAAACACAGATATACTTTTACAACGCATTTACGGCCGTGCGAAAAATGGAGACAGAAAAGAAACCCCAGAAAGAATTCGCAACCGTTTATCAGTATATCAGGACAATATTAATAAGATCATTGACATTATAGAGCCGTCACTTGATGAAATTATTGAAATAGACGCAACTGTTAGCTCCGAAGCGGTTTATGCAAAAGCGAAACATGAATTGGAGGCTCTCTCATGAAGATGATAAAAACAGATTACCAAGACATCCATGAGCATGTAGGAAAACTATATAAAAGTATAAAAGAATCTAATGTCTCAGATATTATTATCATTGCAGTAGCTCGCGGCGGGTGGCTTGTATCTCGAATTCTGGCGGCATATTGCGAAAAAGACGGAATGTCTTGTGACAGTTATAGTATAGCCGCATCATACGCTAAACATCGTACGCCGCACGAGCATGTTGTCTTACGCCAAAAGCTCGATGACGATAGCATATTACGCATTAATCAAGGCCTACAGAAAGGCGCAAAAATTGTCATAGTTGACAGCGTCTGCCAGACAGGCAGGGAGCTATCAGCAATTCGCGACTACATAAGCGATGTTTTTCACAGCACACAAGTGCTAACTGCTGCCGTCCATGTTGTCAAATTTAAGTCGTGTCCATCTGCGCCATGGCGAACAGTATTTCTACAACCAGATTATCATGGTGTATTATTTGAATATGACGAGATGCCCTACATTGATTACCCATGGGAATATACATCATTAAAAGATTTTCAAAAGGAGAATAAAGCATGCTAATACTTGCCACCGAATCGCCGACTAAGCACATGATCATGAACAGAAGCGGGCTAGCTTACAAGGCTATTAGCGCTAATATTGATGAACGATCTATAGAGAAATCTCACCCAGAGCTAGACGCAAGAGAGACTGCTATTCTGTTGGCACGTTCAAAGGCAGAAGCTCTTGCCGGTTTGTATCCCGGCGACTGTATTGTCGCTGCTGATACATTCGGTGTTTTACCTGACGGTTCGCGCTTGCATAAAGCAAAAACCGCTACTGAAAAGATGAAAATGTGTTTGAGTCAATCGGGTAAAACTACAACTATCTACACTGGCGTCTGCGTGATAAATCAAGGGAAAACGTTTACTGACAGTACGGCAACAAAGATAACATATATGAATTTTAACGCGGCGATGCTAGATAACGCTCATAATCATAATCCGAACCGTCGTAATGCTGCGCTTGGTTTTCATGTTGATTCGACAGGGTTTGCGCTGATTGAGAAAATTGAAGGTTCATATATGGGCGCATTGGGGCTGCCATTAGACAAGATGTATAATCTGCTAAAAAAGGCAGGCTATGACGATAGCAGAAATTAAAAATAAACTAACTAGTCTAGGCGTCAGTAGTACTGAGCCAATTATTGTCGGCAGCGGCATATTGGATATGCTTGGCATCCGTCCAAACAACGACATCGATTTACTTATAAGCAAAGAAACTTTTTACAAAATTGCTGGCCATGGCCATGAAATATTACAACGGCCAGATGGTTCGGAGAAAATAGAGGTTGACGATATTGAGTTGATGCATGATTGGTATGGCAAGAAAGTATCAGATGCGGCTATAAAAACAACAGTAATCGACGGGATAAAATTTATGTCAATTGAGGAAGTTCGCAGATGGAAAGCGCTACTTGATAGGAATAAGGATCAAGCGGACATCCTGCTAATTGACAAGTACCTAGAGAATTGCAGTAAACCATAGTAATCTCCCGTCCGCCCATGCTAAAATAAAGATCATAACTAACATCCGCACGATATTATAAACAAGGGGATGCTTATAATCTGAAAGAGGTGACTTTTATTAAATCCATCATCTGCAAAGACGTCTTCGGTAATCAATACACCGTTCCCGTTGACAAGCTAAATATTCGCGTCGGCGTGTACGCAGTTATTATTGAGGACAATAAGATCCTTTTGACTAGGCAATGGGATGGTTACAGCTTGATCGGCGGCGGTGTCGAGAAGGGTGAAACGGTCGAGGAATCAATTGTCCGTGAAGTCAAGGAAGAAACTGGGCTAACCATCATGCCGGATAAAATCATTCACCAGGCAACTACTTTTTTCAAGCGCAATTCTGAGGCGCAAGCTAACCAATCGATCCAGCTGTACTTCACTCACAGCCAGCTGTACGGGCAAATCAATAACGACAACATAACCGACAGCGAAAAAACTTATACTAACGGCACGCCGGAGTGGGTTGATCTGGATAAAATTGACGGCATAAACTTCCGGCATAGTGTGAGTTTGAGGGCGATTTTAGGGGCGTATGATGAGGCGAAGGGCTAAAATGTTACAATACATCTATAGAACTGAGAATAGCCCGTGATTGAAATCGAATCCAAGCTTAAACTATCGTACCAGAAATCTACATAACGACGCCAAATAGCGTATACTTAACAGTATAAGTCATCCCCGTAAAGTCAAAGGAGACCGCATGACAGCAGTAAAACAAACTATCGGCGTTATCGGTTCGCTGGGCGATTTGGGTTCGCAATTAGTGCGGCGCGCTAAAAAGTACGGCTTTTTAGTCCGCGAATTTGACACAGCCGACCGCCACACTAGCGTAGAAGAATTATCCGATTGTGAAATTATTCACGTGTGTGCACCCCTGGAAAATTTTACCGTACCGCCCGTGAGAGGGCTGATAATTTTACACGATAGCGTTATGGACACCAGCCGCCGATTTAACGATCAGCTTGACCAGAAAGCCGCCGTTGTCCACTTGCTAATGAATAGCGCTCAGCGAGCGGTTGTCGCCAGCGACCAGCCAAACGCCAAGGCGGCAGCCAGCCATTTGCAGCAATTAGGATTTAACCCAATTTCTATGCCGGTCAATGAGCACGACCGAATCATTGCCCGGTCGCAAGCGCCGCTGGCACTGCTTTGCGACGCACTACTGCCTGAATTGTTCCAATTGGATAAAGAAGGCTTGCTGACACCGTCGGGCGAAACGCTGGCAGAAACTTTACGTTCCCGCACGCTCATTTGGACGTCAGCCACCCGGCGGGCAATCTTGCGCAACCCTCAACTGCGCGAACTTATCAGCGAACTGTCGAATATCCTAGACCAAGCGCAGCCGCCAGATAAATAATCCTCCAATCCAAACCGCATACTTCCTGTCAAATGCTATACTAAATAACATGAACCAAGAATCTCCATATTACAATCTAAAGCGCAGGCACCGGCCGCGCTGGATTGGTATTTTATTAGCATTTTTACTGGGCATCCCCATGATAATTGGCCTATGGCTGCTGTTGTGGCGGTGGAACTACGTGTCGTATTTAACTGGGCCCATCGGCGCGGGCATCGTCTACCTAATATATAGTTTTATAACCCAGGAAGAAAAACCGCCGCTCCTTGATGTCATTTTACTAATCGTAGCCTCTGTGTTCGGTACGGTAATAGGTTTCGCCGTTTGTCTGGCTGAATCGCTGCATATTTATACTAAAATCGGGTTCTTAGCAATGGTAGAATTTATCATTTCGCCGCCAACATGGACAATATTATGGAAAGCAAATCCGATGGCCGTCCTATCGCTCTTATTTTCAATCGGTTTATCTATTTACATCATTTTATGGGTTTGGCGCATATCCAAGCGAGCTGTTTTATAGAATATTTGCAGATTTTAGCCGTTGGCGCTATAATCACCCCATGACCATAAAACGGCAATTCATCAGTACCGCCTGGCAAAGCACGCGTTTTCGCCGCGGCTTGTTGAATTGTTAGTAAAATTCTTCTGAAAAACTAACCATGAATAGAGGCCGCGCGCGGTCTTTTTTATACAACCCAAAGGAGGAATTATGAAGCAAAGAATAATTATCATCGGCGGCATGGGACCGCAGGCAAGCCTGGAACTACACCGGCGGATGATTCAGCAGGCGCTGACAAACGGCGCGAAGGATGGCACGGATTTTCCGCATATAGTTCATCTGTCGCTGCCAGTTCCTGATTTTATCGCCAATGAATCGCGGCGCAGCGAAACCTTGGAAATTATCATAAACGAACTGAAAAACATTGACGCGTCGATGGACGATGTTATCATAATTGCTTGCAATACCGCGCATTTATTGCAACCCGATATTGAACGGCGGCTGAATATTCACATAACTTCCATGGTGGATGCCGCAATTGATTATGTTAGCCGCCATCATAAAACAATTCGATTGCTAGCATCACCGACAACGATTCGCACTGGGCTGTATGGCAAACCGCTGAAAGCCGCCGGAGTAACCGTATTAACGCCGGATGAAGATGAAAAGCAAGCACTGGAGATGATAATTCGCGCAGTAATTTCTGGGCAAACAATATCTCAGTCAGCGCTGGATAAAATACCAATAGCAGCCCAATCCGAGCAGGCAAACGCAGTAAACTATATCAATAATTACCCCAGCAGTCCGCCGGTATTATTAGGCTGCACCGAATTATCCTGCGCCTTCGCCGAAAAACCAAACACCATTGACCCAATGAACATTTTATTACGTTACTTAACAACCAAAGGAGTGTTATAATGAATACAATGAAACCAACCAAACCTGTCATTCTCACTGGCGTGCGCGCCAACAACGATATTCACATTGGCAATTATTTTGGGGCCATTTTGCCGATTGTCGATATGGCGAAGCGCCGCTCAGCCGATTATGATATCAATCTGTTCATCCCTGATCTGCACAGCTTTACCACGCCAATCGACCACAGCAAGTTGTATGACAGTATCCTGAACAACGCTCGGATCTACACAGCCGCGGGACTGCCGCTGGATAACGAGGCGATTCATTTGTACCGCCAAAGCCGCGTCCCAGCCCACAGCGAGCTGGCGTGGATTTTGGACTGCTTCACTGGGTTTGGCGAGATGAGTCGAATGACGCAGTTTAAGGATAAAAGTGGCAAATTATTGTCAGAGGGCCGATCAATCGACCCGCCTGTATCAGAAAAGAATGGCGAACTAGTCTGGAATGAAGCTAAATGGGCTAGCGAGCACAGTAGAGTCTCCGTCGGCCTGTTCAACTACCCGGTCCTGATGGCGGCCGATATCTTGCTCTACGGCGCCAGCTACGTGCCGGTTGGCGATGACCAGACGCAGCACCTGGAATTTACCCGCGACATCGCCGAGCGAATGAATCGTAAGTTTGGCGACTTATTCATTGTACCTAAACCAGTTGCCCAGCAGCACCAATTTTTCGGCAAAGACCAGGGTCTGAGGATCAAAGACTTGGTCAACCCGACCAAAAAAATGAGCAAGTCCGACGACAGCGGCAAGGGCGTCATTTTCCTCGGCGACGAGCCGCAGATGGCGCACAAAAAGATCATGAGTGCCACCACCGACTCGCTAGGCAAGGTACAGTACGACCGTGACAACCAGCCAGGCATTGCTAATCTACTAGAGATCTTGACACTGGTGCGCCAGGACGCTGGACGAGACGTGAGTTTGGAGCAGACCATTAGCGAATACGCCGGTATGGAGCGCTACGGCGATTTCAAGCGAATCGTGGCTGATGAAGTAGCCGAATTCTTGGCGAATTTCCAAGCGCGGCTGGCGGCAGTTGACGAGCGGGCAATTGAGGACAAACTAGAGTCGAGCGAGCGCGACATGAACATCGTCGCCAACGAAACCTTGCACCGTGTCCAGACAGCCGTGGGGCTGCGGAGATAGTATGGGGATGGCAAGTTGTCTCACTGATCCAGGAACGCTGCCAAATCAAGCGCCGCACATTTCTAGCCGTTTAAGTACCCGAGGATGCGCCACGTGAAAATTTCGCCGCGCACCGTCCTCAAGATCGCCAGGCTGTACCAACTGGCGGATGACAACACGCCCGTCAAAGCCTTGCGCCACCTGAAAATTCAGACCGACGAGTCGCACGTACTGGCAGAATTCATCATGAATAAGCAGCACTGTGCCGTGCTCTACGGCTCGATTGTTGACGAGGAATCAATTGACGAATTATGGCCCAACAAGCCTGCCAACGCTGAGATTTTGCCAAATCCGCTTGATCCGAATTTCACCGAGACGCCGTTTCAGGGCAAGTTTGTCATGATGTTTCAAATTGTGCCGACCAAGCAGCGCCTGGACGTTCACTTATCCACGGCATTTGACCCGTTAATTTCACGCAGCCTCTGGCAAAAATACATCAAAGCCGGCTATGTTTCGGTCAATCAGCGCGTAGTGACGACGCCGAAATTTGAGGTCGACGAGACTGATGAGATCGCCGTCAAGCTGCCAGAACAGGAGCAGGCGAGTGCAGAGCTGCCGATACTGTACGAAGACGATGACGTAATTGTAGTCAGCAAACCGAGCGGGCTCCTAACCCACGCCAAAGGCGGACTATCGACCGAACCAACCGTGGCGGAAATTATTCGCCCTAAAACGTCGTTTGCCTCGGACACCGACCGGCCGGGCATCGTCCATCGGCTCGACCGCGACACCTCGGGCGTGCTCATCATCGCCAAAACTGCTGACGCCGCCGCCCATTTACAGCGGCAATTCGCCCAGCGCACCACCAAAAAAACCTACCTAGCGGTAACCGACGGCGTGCCGAAACTAGCCGCCGCGAAGATTGACCTGCCGATTGGCCGCAACCCGTCCGCGCCCAGCACCTTCCGCGTTGACCCAAACGGCAAGCCCGCCCAAACGACCTACCGCGTACTGACGACGACTGACAATCAGGCGCTGATTGAACTTAAACCCACCACCGGCCGCACCCACCAGCTGCGCGTCCATATGGCGCACCTGAACACACCAATTCTCGGCGACCGCGTTTACGGCAAACCTGACGCCAGCCGTTTGATGCTCCACGCCCACAAACTGGAAATCACGCTGCCATCTGGCGAGCGAAAAACCTTTGAGGCGGCCGTTCCAGAGGAGTTTTTTATCTATTTCCCCGAAGCACTACCTAAGGAAAAGCCATGAAAGCACCGATATTGTCCATCAAAGATCGCTCTACAATCAGCGAATTTGCGAGCAAGCTGCCGCACGCGCTGCTTATCGCGGCAGAGCAGGGGCTAGACGGAATCGGTGCAGCTAATGAGATTGCGAGTTCAGAACACAGCGATGTATTTTACATCAAACCTACAGAAAAAAAGCAAACTATCGCCGTTGAGCAAGTGCGCAGCCTAATAGCCAATCTCAGAACGTACGCCGATAAGCGCCGCGTGATCATCATTAATGACGCCAATCTGATGAGCGAAGCCGCCCAAAACGCGCTATTAAAAGCGCTGGAAGAGCCGAATAAAAACACTCACTTTATCCTGGTCGCAGAAAACCCGAAACTGCTGCTAGACACCATCAGGTCCCGCTGCCAGCTACTCCAGCTTCATAAAACTTCCCCCAGCCAAGACGCCAAACTATTATCTCAGCACAACCTGGACGCCAGCGCTAAGCAGCAAATCCTCTTCCTGGCTGCCGGCCGGCCGCTGCTAATCAACCAATTAGCAAACAGCCCAGGAAAATTTGCCGAATATAAAGAAATCGCCGTCGACGCCAAGCAATTATTAGCCGCCAAAAACAATTATCAAGCCTTAAAACCGCTCGCTAAATACTTTACCGACCGCCAAAAAGCATTGCTGCTCACCGACATCATCGTCAATATGATACGTTTTCAAATACATTCTCGCGGCATTGACGCTGCCGTATCAAGCAAGCTCGCCGCCGCCGAGACAACCGCCAAATCGCTGAAAGCCAACGGTAATGTACGCCTAGCTTTACTGCAACTTGTGATATACTAATAGCGGTATGTTTGGACTACTACTCATTCTAATTTTGATGATTTGGGCGGTTTTTTATCATCCGTCAATCAAAGAAACGGGCGACTTGCCGACAAAAATTACCAATAAACTTGATCAGTTATGGAATATCGCCCAGGATTCGATTCGCGAGAACAAATATTTGCGCGCTGAAAAAGCATTGTTGACTATCTTGCGCGTCGATGAGAAAAATGCCACGGCGTATAACCGCCTGGGGATTTTATACGCCAAGCAGCGCGCCTACAAAGACGCTATCGAATGCTTCGAGATCGCCCAAAGCCTGGAGCCAAGCGCCTCAAGCCTGCATAACGTCGGTCTGATTTATTACGAAACAGAAAATTACGAAAAGGCAGCGCTAGCGTTTGAACAAGCCCTGGAAATAGAAGGCGATTTGGCGGCGCGATACATCGCCTATGCTAAAGTCCAGGAAAAGCTGGGGCGCAGCAAGAAGATGATCAGCGCCTTAGAAAAGGCCGTTGAATTAGAGCCGATTCCGCAAACCTTGATGATTTTATCAGAAGCATATGACAACGCCGGACAGGAAGAGCTAGCCATCCAACTGCGTAAAAAAGCCACCAGAATGCTGACGCCGAACGAACCGGCAAAAAACCCTAGTCCCAGCGCGCCGCGGCCGCGCCAGCAGCGCCAAATTCACCAGCCGCGAAAAGTCGTTATGTAGTCGTTTCAGCAGCAGCGGTTTCATCAAACAAGGCTCATTTCCTCTTTTTTGGGACGGAATAGTTTGCTATAATAAAGACGCCGCCAAACGAAGGGGCGTAGTACAACGGCTAGTATAGCGGTCTCCAAAACCGCCGGTCTAGGTTCGATTCCTAGCGCCCCTGCCAAGTTTCGTCCGATTCCCTGAAAGCAAGGGAATCTTTTTTATTAGTCAAAACTCTGCTATAATTTTTTCATATGAGACCGCTACTACCATCATCGCCGCACATCATCGCCATGGTCGGCGCGCCAGGCTCTGGGAAAACTCAGTTTGTTTCCGAATTTGCTAAGATATTCAACGCGCCAGTTATCGACGCTAGCCAGTTTGAAGCTTTAACAGATGATACTAAATTGATCTCCGACATCACATTGTCAATCTTAGACGAATTCTTAAAAACTAAGCACACCGTCATTTTGGATGGCGCGACCGACCAACGGACAACCCGAATAAAAATTAACCGGATGGCACGCGAACGCGGCTATAAAGTTCTATTAGTTTGGGTGCAGACAGATTTGGCAACGGCGAAAAACCGCTGGATGAAGCAATCAGGCGGCGACGAGCTGCTGTTTGAAAGAAGGCTTAAGCAGTTTTCACCGCCGCACGACAGCGAATCTTACGCAGTGATCAGCGGGCGCCATACTTTCAGCACGCAGGCGCGCGCCGTGCTGAAGCATCTGAGCATTAGCGCGCCGAGGCCGGAAGTCCATAGAGAGCTTCGCGTAAATAGCCGTATTGATATAGGATAGATTATGCCCACAATCACCGATTCGGAATTCGGGGAAATTGTTGTAAAAAAACAAGGATTAGCGAAAAATATTAGCCTGCGAATCGCGCCGGACGGCCGGTTGCGCGTTACTATGCCAACGTACGCGCCGTTGTTAGCCGCCAAAACTGTAATAAAAACATCGCGCTTACAAATCCGCAAATTATTAGACCAGCATCAATCGCAATTTTCTTATACAAAAGACCAGCAAATCGGTAAAAGCCACAGTTTGATTATTCGCTCAACCGCCGGAGCGACAACCGTAAAAACCGCCGGTACGCGCATAATTGCCAGCATAAATGAGAACGAAGATATAACGGCCGCCGCTAACCAGCAGCTCATCCGCCAAAAAATCGTCGCGGCACTGCGCAAGGAAGCCAAAAGTTATTTACCCCGGCGATTGTCATTCCTGGCCGAAGAACACGGCTTTTCCTTTAAGCGTACAAAAATCACTCACGCCTCCAGCCGCTGGGGCAGCTGCTCATCGACCGGCACGATTAGCCTGAACATTGGACTAATGAACTTGCCGTTTGAGCTTATCGATTACGTAATTATTCATGAGCTTTGCCACACCCGCCACATGAATCACTCGGCAAGTTTTTGGCGCGAGGTCGCTCGATTTGACCCCGGCTATAAAATCCACCGCGCCGAGTTAAAAAAATATTCGCCGCACATATAGCTAATATAACCGTAAAACCGCCATGCGTGATATTTGCGCTTATGCTATACTATTGACATGTTAAAGGGTGTCTTAAAAAAAGAAAAACGCACATCCATCGCCTTAAAAAGCGGCATTTTAGTTGCCTCAATTTCCTTAATGTTTCACGGCTTATTAATTCAATCCGGCATTATGCCAATATCAGAAACCGCTATCGGCTTGCCGCCAAATTTGGCGATCGTCTTATCTATGAGCTGGCTGGTAATCGGCGTTACGGCCTTTTTATCGCGGATTATTGACGGCGGCATATCATCGGTGCTTATTCTTCTTGTGTATTATGTATTATCGCTGGCGCAATCGCTGTTCATAACCGGCTTCATTTCTCCGTTCACCGCCTACTGGATTTTATTGATGATTATCACGTTCGCCATGCTGGGCAAAAACGGCTTGCTGGCCGGTATTTTGGCATTCATCACAGCCATCACTATCAGTTCTATCTTAAACATAGAAACTCATCCCGAATACACCATCATGGCAATTCTCTCCGGCACGTCAGTCATCGTCTGCAGCCTGGTCGCCTCGTCGATTTATTTCACTCAGAAAATCGTTAACAGCAAATTGAATGAAAGCCGCGAGCGCGAAAATGTCGAAAAGGGCAAAGTCCTAACCCTAATAAATAACATCACCGACGCCATCATCAGCACTGATGAACACGGCATCATTACTATGTATAATTCTGCGGCGTTAAATCTTATTGATACTAATAATAAAATTAGCGGCAAACCAATTGACGAGATTTTACGCCTGGAAACCACTAATAAGGCGCCGCTCGACACGTTTAAGGAATTGTCCAAGTCAATCGCCATCCGCCAGCGCGACGATATCATAATGCAAGTAGATAGCGACGAAGCGCTGCGCCTGGAAGTGACATTTGCGCCCGTACAAGGCGGCGATAAAATGTCGCCGGACGGCTATGTCCTGATTCTCCGCGACATCACCAAGGCGAAAAGCCTGGAAGAGGAGCGCGACGAGTTTATTAGCGTGGTAAGCCACGAGCTGCGCACGCCGATCACGATCGCCGAAGGGTCGCTCAGCAATGCTAAGCTGCTCATTGAAAAAGGCGCCGCCGAAAAAGTCCCCCAGGCAATTGACGAATCGCACAAACAAATTCTGTTCCTTGCCAGAATGGCCAACGATCTAAGTACGTTATCCCGCGCTGAACGCGGCGTCGATGACAAGCCGGAAATCATCAACGTAGCAGAATTTGCGGCGCAGCTAAACGATGAGTACGCGCCGCAAGCCGCCGAAAAAGGCCTGGCATTCAACTTGGATATCGGCAGCAGCTTGGGCGAAGTCAAGGCCTCTAGTCTATATTTGCAGGAATTATTGCAGAATTTTATTACCAACGCCATCAGATACACCTCTAAAGGTTCGGTGACAATATCTATTAAAAAACAAAAGGATGGACAGATTAAATTCAAGGTCAAAGACACCGGAATTGGTATCGGTAAAGCTGATCTGGGTAAAATATTCGATAAATTTTACCGCGCCGAAGATTACCGCACCCGCGAGACCAGCGGCTCAGGCCTGGGTTTATATGTCGCTGCCAAATTAGCGCGGAAACTTAACTGTAAGATTGAAGTGCAAAGCCGGCTAAACCACGGATCGGCGTTCAGTTTCAGTCTTAAACCGTTCAAGAAGTGATTTGCTAATTTCTGGCAAATGAGCTATACTGGACTTGACAGTCTGTGAAAAACAGACTTTTTAAATTGGGAGAAACTATGGCACAGAAAGGCAAGTCAAGCACCAGCAAAACCACGGTTCATCGCATTAAAGCTACCGGCGATGCGCCGAAAAAAGCCAATAAATCAGCTAAAACCAAAGACATAAATACTAAAGAAACCATAAAAACTACAGAAACTAAGATAAATAAAAAACCAAAAAACGTAAAAACTACCAAAAAATCGCCAAAAAACACTTTAAGCGCAGTTGGCGGTTATTTCAAGGGCGCTTGGCACGAGCTAAAGTTAGTGCGCTGGCCAACCCGCTCGGCAACATGGGCAATGACCGTCGCCGTGCTAGCCTTTACTTTTATATTTGTTATTGTAATATTGCTGCTTGACGCTGGATTTAACTGGGCGTTTGAGCAGACTTTGAAATAAGGGAGGATTGTTATGAGTTCAAAACGATACGATGATAGCCGCCAGTGGTATGCCATTCATACTTATTCCGGCTACGAAGAAAAAGTCGCTGAGTCTATTCGCCAGCGCATCAACGGCGTCGATATGGCCGACAAGATTTTTGATGTTATGGTGCCGAAGGAAAAGCAAATCCAAATTAAGAACGGCAAGCGTAAGATTATTGATGTCAAAATTTTCCAAGGCTACGTCCTGGTAGAAATGAAATTAACCGATGAGACATGGTATATCATTCGCAACACGCCGGGCGTAACCGGATTTGTCGGCGCCGACACCACGCCAACGCCAGTTTCTGAAAAAGAAATTAATAAGATTAAAAAACGCATGGGCGTCGAGGAGCCAAAGCACCAGATTGACTTTTCAGAAGGCGAAGTTGTTTCAATTATTGACGGGCCGTTCAAGGGATTTGACGGCGCAGTTAGCGAAATTGACGCCTCTAAGGGAACGCTGAAAGTTATGGTCAGCATGTTCGGCCGCGATACACCAGTCGAGCTGGACGCACTCCAGGTAAAGAAAGTCTAGCTTGCCTAAGCGTTAAAGCAGCGTCCGATTCCCGTTCTATCTCTACCAAACGTCCGCCGCTTTTACTGTCTTGCTAATTTTAGCAAGGCAGTGCTGCACTGCGAAAATAACTAGCGCCACGATAATTGCCGCCAGTAATACTACCGTTATCAGCCACTGGCGCGGATCGTATAATGATATCGCCAGGGCTAACGCTGCGCCAACTAAGGAGACTAGTACCTTGCCAAACAGCAGCAAATTCAACGTTACAGATTTGCCGCACAACTTTATAGCCCGCCGCAGCACGGCCGAGCTGAAGCGCCCCAGCCAATACGGCAGCACGATTACCGCGCACAGCACCGCTATCGTAACTACCGAAGTTAATACTATATCCAGCGCCTTAATTGCAATCGGCAAACTGGGCGGTGTAGCCTCAGGCGGCGAGGACGGTAAAATCGGGACGCAAATTATCTCTGGACGTATGCCGATTATCTCCAGCGCACCGCTCCAGGCTAGCTGCAGTAAACCTACGCCGATAGCGATAGCGCACGCCGTAACTAATAGGTTATAACCAATTGCGCCGAAAATATTAACAACGCGCCGAATCGGCAAAATAGTTCGCATGCTCATGCTTGAATTGTAGCATAATTTCCGTTATAATAACACGCGTTACGCACTACAAAACAGTAAGGAAAGAGTTATGGCAAAGAAAATTATTGGTAACTTAAAGTTACGCATTCCGGCCGGCCGCGCGACCGCCGGACCTCCAGTTGGCTCGACGCTCGGCCAGTGGGGTTTGAACATGATGGACTTCATCAATCCATTCAATGAAGCTACTAAAGGACTGATGGGCAAGGATGTGATCGTACATCTTCAAGTTTACGAAGACCGCACTTTCACCTGGAACTGTCTGGGACAGCCGGTGGACGACTTAATCCGCGAAAAAGCCGGTATCCAAAAGGGCAGCGGCAAACCGCACGTGGATAAAGTCGGTAAAATTACCCGGGCACAGCTGCAGGAAATTGCCGAGATTAAAAAAGACCAGCTAAATGCAATTGATGTCGATGGCGCTATGAAAGTTGTCGCTGGTACAGCCCGGTCAATGGGCGTGGAAATCGCCGACTAACCGGCGAAAATCCAATAGCCCCGATATCCGTCGGGGTTATTTTATGCCAAAGCTTGAAATTTTTAGACTTATTTTTATATGATAGTGAAGAATATTTTAGATAAATCCGTTAAAAAAGCGCTGGCAAATAACCAGCTTATCGTCGCAAGAACCGACACAATTTACGGCATTCTAGCGCGGGCAGACTCAGTCGAATCCATGAAAAAATTATACGAAGCCAAACAGCGCAGCCCGGAAGAATCGTCGATAATCTTAGTCGCGGACGTAAGCAGCATTCCCGGACTAACCAGCCAGCAGCGTAAAATCTATCAAGAATTATCCAACCATCAGCCGACCACAATCGCCATCCGCGTCAGCGATAGCTTTTTGCCGCACTTGCCGCGAAATAACGGGACGCTAGCATTTCGCGCCGTGCCGAATTCGCCGCTGGCTAGTTTGATAAAATCCACCGGCTGCCTGCTAGCACCCAGCGCCAACCCTAAGGACCTGCCGCCAGCTAGGAATATCACAGAAGCAGCCGAATATTTTGGCGAAACAGTAGCAGTTTATGTCGACAGCGGGGAAGTATCAGGGGCGAAGCCATCGCAAATCATCGCTTTTGGCGATGAAAACCGCGTAGTATACATCAGGAAATAAACTTCGCCCGCGCCAGAAACCTCTCGCGCGGGCGGAAAACGAACTATGAGAAACCAGCCTTCCAAACGACAGCCAGCTCAACCTGTCTTAGAACGGATGAGAAATGCTCAAATCCGGATATTTTTCAGCGATTCGCAGCAGCTCGTTATACTTAGCAATTCGTTCCGAACGCGACATCGAGCCGGTTTTTATCTGGCCAGTACCCAAGCCAACCGCCAAATGCGCAATCGTCACATCTTCGGTCTCGCCGGAGCGGTGGCTCATCACCGTATTCCAGCCGGCATCTTTCGCCATTTGTACTGCTTGAATAGTCTCGGTAAGCGTACCGATCTGATTCGGTTTAATTAAGATCGCATTGGCAGCTTTTAGTTCAATGCCGCGCTTCAGCCGCTGGACATTAGTTACCAGCAAATCATCGCCGACCAGCTGAGCAAAGTTTCCTAATTCAGCAGTCAATTTTTGCCAATCCATCCACGCTTCCTCGTCCAAACCATCCTCGATCGACAAAACCGGTACTTTCGCCAGCAGCGCCTTATACGTGCGAATCATCTCCTCGGCGTTCAGCACGCGCTTTTCTGTCGCCAAATGGTATTTGCCGTCCTTATACAATTCGCTTGCCGCCACGTCCAGCGCAAAACCGAAATCTGTACCCAATTTATAACCAGCCTGTTCAATCGCCCGCGACAACAGTTGCATCGGCTCCATATTACCGCCGCGAACTTTCGGCGCGTAGCCGCCCTCGTCGCCGACAGTCGTCGGATAATCCTCGGATTTCAGAATCTTCGCCAACGTGTGAAAAACTTCCGCGCTCATCTGCATCGCATCGGCAAACGTCGCCGCGCTAATTGGAATAATCATATATTCCTGAAAATCAGTCGCGCCGAGCGCATGCTGGCCGCCATTCATCACGTTAATCATCGGCATCGGCAAAGACATCCTCGGCGAACCCGCCAAACTATTGACGTATTCAAACAACTCCATCTGGCGCGATTTAGCAGCGGCCTTCGCTACCGCCAGCGACACCGCCAGGATAGAATTCGCGCCCAAGCGACCTTTGTTCGGCGTGCCGTCCAGCTCGCGCATTTTTTGGTCAATTTTAATCTGATCAAACGGATCATAGCCTTTCAAAGCCTCGGCAATTTCTCTATTGACATGGTTTACCGCCCGTAAAACGCCTTTGCCGCCGTACGCCAGCTCATCGCTGTCGCGCAGCTCCACCGCCTCGAAAGAGCCGGTGCTGGCGCCCGATGGCACTGCCGCCCGCCCGAACGAACCGTCGCTCAGCACAACGTCCGCTTCCACCGTCGGATTACCGCGCGAATCTAAAATTTGCCGCGCATAAATGTCTGTAATTGTGATATTAGTATTTTCTTCCATAATTACTAGTGTAGCAAAAAATGGAAGAAGAAAGAATGTTTAATAGGTCAAGTCTAAAATGACGCTACGAATCCTGCTCGCCGCTATGGTCGCCAGATTCTCCATGCTCTTTTGTTTTTTCTCTAGTAACAGCGACAATCTCATTTGACGTAATTTCTCCTGGCTCAGGATTATATACAGGACTATCGCATAATACACCCTCAACTTCGCCAGTTCTAGCACTATAACCTGAAAAGGTTATAGCACCAGGACAGCCTCGCCAAGCGAGCAGACCACGCTTGAAATAAAAGCCGTCGAAGATATCAATCAATGTCTTGACGCTATTGCTAACGATATACTGTATCAATTGTAACGCTGCACCCCGAACTGAAATATGATGATGACACAGCACGCGGCAGCATCCGCGCCCAAAATATTTCCGTAGAAATAAGGGATAATTATCCTCATTTTCTAATAATCGATACAGACAGCTTCGTTCATGCCATTCCGTACGACGGCGTTATTGACATAGAGATAACTGACGAGCCAGTTGATATTGATATTAACGTTATTGACATTTTTAATGATGAAACGATACGGGGCATGATAGATTATATTGAAGGTACAGCGTATTGCTCCGAAGACGATTTAGCCGAGCTGATAAATAATCTGGAGGAAACTATCGGCGATAATTTCTGCCAGGACGGCATATTTTCTGGAACGGGTATGCTGTATCGGAAAGAATCTTCGGGAGATATTGAAGGTGAATTCGCAGATTTTACGCTATTATCCCGAGGTCTTGACGTGTTAGAAATAGACGGGAAGAGAAAACTGGTTATTGCCCTGAAAGACCCTAATAGTCCGCCCGATACTTCGCTCTATATCATCCCCGATACAATACACCTCAGCCAATGTATTCGCAAAAACGCGCCGCACGCCATGGAGTTTGAGTCCGACTGCGATTTGATAGAATGTTTACGCAATGCTGCAAGTGCTGCAGAAAAACTGATTAAAAGCGATGCTTTTATAAACGCTGACGATATTGAGGAGCAGCAAAGAATGTTTGACAAGGAAGAAGCCATTGACACAGCGATATCAAAGCTAATCTATACCTTCGACAATTTATATCAAGGATACCAAATACGCTGCACAGCCAAAAAATGCTGGGCTATCCCTGTTGACGTTTACGAATCATATTCTCCCGAAGACATTGCCGGCCTGCCAACTGCAACACTTGAGCCGGGCAAAGAGATATTTGAGATTAACGGCGATACTGTTGAGTTCTTTGCACCGGAAATGATTGATCGGAAGGAAAAAATAACTTCGGCGGCAGATTTCCCGCTCAGCCATGGACAGCCAATGCTGCGAATTACAGATGCAAGCAGCGGCGAACCTACGTATTATCTCGTGCCAATTGACGACTTTTTGAGTATCGCGCCAGTTGCATAAAAGACAAAGAAGCGGCGAAATAGTACGAAGTCTAGCCGCCAACGTCTGATTATGCTATAATTAACCCATCATCAAATCAATGCTGGGAGGCAGATTCGCCCGAGGTGGCGAGTCGCCGCTTGTACCACAGAAAGGATTACTATGGCCAAGAAAGCCGAGCTGCTAGAAAAGGCAGCAGAACTAAAGTTAGCAGTCAGCGACAAGAACACCATCGCTGAGATTGAAGCGGCAATTGCCGAAGCTGAATCAGTTACACCTGAGAGCAGCAAGCCGCACGACGCCAAAGATAAAGACGTCATCGCCGAGCGCGAGGCCGTCGTTGCCAAGGCTGGTAAGCGCAGCCAAAAAGCCCTTGACGAGGCTGCCGAGAAAGCTGAAAAGGAAGCCCGCAAAGAAGCCGGCGACACCACGCCGCAATCTGACGACGCCGAAGCGCATGTTAAGAAAGGCCCGAAGCCAATTACGCGTCCACGCCTGGAGCGCCGCGGCAAGAAATACCAGGAAGCTGCGAAGAAGATTGAGAAAAATAAACTCTACAGCCTCAACGAAGCGCTGAAACTGGCGACTGAGACCAGCCCGGTCAAATTCGACGCCAGCGTTGAAATCCACGTTCGCCTGGGTGTTGATCCGCGCCAAGCCGACCAGAACGTCCGCTCGACCGTAGCGCTGCCGCACGGTACCGGCAAAGACGTCCGCGTGGCGGTTTTCGCACCGGAAACCGAACATGCCGCTGCTAAGAAAGCCGGCGCTGACATCATCGGCGACGAGGAATTCCTCAAACAACTGGACAAGGAAGAATTGAACTTCGACATCTTGGTGGCCACGCCGCAATATATGCCAAAGCTTGGCAAGTACGCTCGGCTACTCGGCCCGCGTGGTTTGATGCCAAATCCAAAATCCGGCACCGTCGCCACCGACGTCGCTAAAGCGGTGTCCGAAGCCAAGGCCGGCAAGGTCGAGTACCGCGTCGATAAGCAGGCCATCGTCCACTTGGCAGTTGGTAAAGTGTCGTTTGGCGCCGACAAACTGGCGGAAAACACCCGCGCTTTCCTCGCCAGCCTGAACACCCAAAAGCCGTCCAGCCTTAAGGGCATTTACGTCAAATCTATCGCCGTCGCCACCACTATGGGGCCGAGTGTAAAGGTTGAAACTAGTTTGTAATATTGGTTTCGCGCGCGACGCACCCAAAATAGAATAACTCCGCCCAAGAAATCTAGCGGAGTTATTTTATGCCAATATTAACCTAAACTGCTCCGCGAGCCTACTTCACCATACTTTCCAAGCTATCTGCAGTAAAACTTCTGTCGTTATCTCCGTTACCGGCAATTGTTTCCTTGGTCAAACTGTATTGGCCTCTGCCACTATACTTTGCAATTGCTGTTCCGCCAGATAGCGGATAATATTTACTATCACGCCCACGAGAAGCAAACACTAGAATATGATCACCTTTCTTTAAGGTCGGCACACCCTCTAGGACGTAATTAGTTCCGTTCACAGCACCACCCATAAGAGCAATAGTTGCCGACTTAACCCTAGCGTCCCCCTTGATAACTCTTGTCAGCTCAATGACATAGTCAGTGTGCACATCTGGTGGCACATTCTCATCAGCCACGTCGCGAACTGACCGTACCGTTCCGTTGTCCATAACCACCGCTTCTGCCACCAGCGAAGTCTCTTTTGCATTGATCATTGACTCCACAGACCCGTAGACAGGATGCATAGTAGACATCTGCACTGTCCGCATTGGCGTATTTTTGCGAGTATTAACCTGATAAAATGATATTAGACATAGGACAATAGTAACAGCCAATAATAACACTGCTATCATTAAGATAGACGCTTTTTTCTTGTTCACTAAACTATCTCCATGACGATTATTTTTATTCATATTACCCTCTTTTCTAGCGTACCAATTAATTATATAGATTATTTATCTGACCTCGGTCGTACGGCATCGGCGTATTGTACCAAGGATTCGCCCTCCTTTATGATAAAACTACCATCCCATGCCTCGAGTTTATTATAGCGCTTATAGTTTTCCAAGGTTAGCCAGTCAAGCCCGTATTAAGGTGCGTTCTTTATATTGCAACAGCTTGATTATGCAATTGATAACCACGAAGCATACGGTGTCTGGGGGTAAAAATCCATTAAAATAAAGCCAACATTGTCTTGCATCCCGTTGTCATTTCTGCTACAATTCTAAGGAACATTACCAAAGACAGCGGCGATTTGTATAAAAACAGATGTAAAAATGCCGCCGAGGGATGAAACAAAACTGTTTTAATCACGTCTTTGGTAGTGCGAGAATCAAAGACGTTTTTATTTGCTCGATTAAAACTTGGGTAAACAAGAACCAGATTCTCCATTACCGCACGTTAACAAATCGGTCGAATCACACAAATTAGCTCAATCAAAGAAAGGATTTTTATGGCAATTTCACGCGATAAAAAACAAACTTTGGTTGCTGAACTAACCGAGCTTCTGAAAGACGCCAAAGGTACGGCATTTGCGCGGTACCAGGGCCTGAGCGTGGCTGAATTGCAAGAGCTGCGCAAGGCTGCCCGCGAGGCAAACGTGGTCATCAAGGTGGTTAAAAACCGCTTAGTGCGCGTAACGTTGCAGGGCATTGATACCTACAAAGAAACCGGCACTGACTTGTTGGCTGGCCAATTGGTCTACGCCATCAGCGCGGAAGACGAAGTTATGCCAGCAAAAGTTCTGGACACGTTTGCAAAGACGCATCCAGCACTGCAGTTGGCCGGCGGCTTCTCAGGCGAAGGTCTGAGCATCAACGAAGCTGACATCAAAGCGCTGGCTGGCTTGCCAAGCAAAGACCAGCTCATTGCCGAAGTTGTGGCACAGCTGCTCTCACCAGTCCACGACACCGTGGGCGCGCTTGGCGGTAACTTGCACGGTTTACTAGACGGCATCGAAGCCAAAGCTGCGGCTTAAGTTTAGCAATCAATCATCTCGAGTTATTCGGTCTTCATAAGTCTCCGTGTAGCGATTGCAGCCCGAGCGCCCCTGGAGGCGCCCGGCGCGAAAAGAGGAGGCGTTGAAGATTGGATAACTCGAGATGATAAATAATTAATAATCTAAGGAGAATATCATGGCTGATATTAAAAAATTGGCTGATGAACTGGTCAAACTGACAGTTCTGGAAGTTAATGAATTGAAGAATTACTTGAAAGAAGAATACGGCATCGAGCCAGCTGCAGCCGCAGTCGCGGTGGCTGGTCCAGCTGCTGGCGGCGACGACGGCGCTGCCGAGGAAAAAACAGAATTCACCGTCACCCTGAAAGAAGTCGGCGCACAGAAAGTTGCCGTCATTAAGGCTGTAAAGGAAATCACCGGCCTGGGTCTGGGCGAAGCTAAGGCTATCGTCGACGGCGCTCCAGCACCAGTCCTGGAAAAAGTTTCTAAAGACGAAGCTGAAGCAGCAAAGAAAAAGCTGGAAGAAGCTGGCGCAACCGTCGAGCTTGCGTAATTTGTTTGATTTTACAACCGATTTGTTTTCGTTTTACCGTCGCCTGCTTATTGCGGGCGGCGGTTTTGATTAGGCCAATTATTGAAATCCGCGCTCTAAGGTGCCATAATGTAACCATAATGAATAGCTTATCAACCCAAAGCTACAAAGGTTCGCGGGATTATTTTCCCGAGGATAAGCGCTTGCAAAATTACATCTTTAATATTTGGCGTAAAACAGTGGAAAGTTTTGGCTACGAGGAATACGGAGCGCCGCTGCTGGAGCCGCTGGATATTTATTTAGCAAAGTCAGGCCAAGAACTGGCGGGCGAGCAAACATACGCTTTCCAGGATCGCGGCGGACGAATGGTAGCGATCAGGCCGGAGATGACGCCGTCAATCTCGCGGATGGTAGCAGCGAGGCGGCAGGAAATGCCAATGCCGGCACGGCTGTATTCAATCGCCAATTTTATGCGCTACGAGCGGCCGCAGCGGGGCAGAGAACGCGAATTTTGGCAATTAAACGCCGATTTGTTCGGCGTGGACGGCGCCGCAGCCGACGCAGAAATTATTGAGATGGGACATGCCAGCATAATCAATTTCGGCGCCAAGCAAGACATGTTTACCGTCAGAGTCAATCACCGCCAGTTAATCAACCGGTTAATGGACGGATACCTAAAATTGGACATCGTCGGCGCCTCAATGATGACCAAATTGCTTGACAGAAAAAATAAAATTTCCGCAGAGGAATTTAAGCAGCAAGCAGTTGAGATTTTCGGCAGCCAGGCAAACGAAGGCCTGCCGAAACTTGCAGAGATGATCGGTATGAAATCGGTGAACGACTTGCCGGAAGAATTGGCTGGCGATCCTAGTGTTAAGCAAATTCGCGAAGTCATGGATTTACTGGTCAAAAAAGGTATAAAAAACGCTATATTTGACATAACGCTGATGCGCGGGTTGGACTATTATACCGGCACCGTGTTCGAATTCTTTGACAATTCGCCGGAGAATAACCGGGCGTTGTTCGGCGGCGGCAGGTACGACGGCCTGGTCGGGTTGTTTGGCGTTGAGCCGGTAGCCACAGTTGGCGTTGGTTTGGGTGCAACGACGATGCAGCAATTTCTGGAAGTCCACGGTTTACTGCCGCAACTATCCTCGCACACCGATGTTTATCTTATTCCCGTAGACAAAGAATCGCTGCCCGGCGCTGATACGCTGGCGCAAAAACTGCGCGCCGAAGGCGTAAAGGCCGAGCTGGACATCACCGGCCGCAAGCTAGACAAACAGATTAAAACTGCCGCTAAAAAACAAATTCCATTCGCAGTGTTCATCGGCGAAGATGAAATTAAAAACGGCATGTACACAGTAAAAAATCTGGCAGAGTCGAACGAACAAAAAGTTGACTTTGACAGAATGATCACAATTGTCAAAGATCGGCGCTACGACAGCGACGATGACGACTCGCTATTTGAGATATAGCCGCATCTCTGTTATAATTAGTGTCTATGAAGACGACTGTAAAAAAATTATCAGACACCAAAGTCCAATTGTCGGTTTCTTTGGAACCGAGCGAATTGGCAGCTGCCGAGCAAGTTTCCCTGGCAAAATTGGCGCGCAATATTAAAGTTCCCGGATTTCGCAAAGGCAAAGTACCCGCCAGCGTTGCCGCCAAGCACGTTAGCCCAAGCGCTTTGCAGGAGCAGATTTTAGAAAACGCTATCTCCAAGGCCGTCGCCGAGGCCTTTATTAACGAAGATATCCAAGCGCTGGAGCGCCCAAATGTCGAGGTTAAAAAGTTCGTGCCTGGCGCAGAACTAGAATTTACAGCCGAAGCAGTAGTTGTGCCGCCGGTCAAGCTGGGCGATTATAAAAACCTGAAAGCCAAAAAAGCCGCCGCCAAAGTCGAGGCCAGCGAAGTTAACGAAGTAATTGAACGCATCCGCCAAAGCTATGTTAAGAAAACCGAAGCCAAGCGTACCGCAAAAAACGGCGACGAAGTAATTATCGATTTCACTGGTAAGAAGGGCGGCACGGCGTTTGATGGCGGATCGGCTAAAGATTTCGCCTTAAAGCTAGGCAGCGGACAATTTATTCCCGGCTTTGAAGAGGGAGTGGCCGGCCATAAAGCAGGCGACGAATTCGACCTGGAATTGACATTTCCGAAGGATTATCACGCTAAAGAAATGGCTGGACAAAAGGTCGTGTTTAGCGTCAAGCTGCACAAAGTAAACGAGCTAGAATTACCGAAACTCGACGATGAATTTGCCGCCAAATGCGGGCCATTCACCGAAATGAAAGAACTAAAAGCCGACATCAAGCGCGAACTAGCAGAGCAGAAAAAACGCGAAGCGGAAGAAAAACTGAAAGACGAGCTGGTTAGCGAACTAACAGAACTTAGCAAGGTTGCGCTGCCGGAACTGCTGATTGAAGACCAGCTGCGGTCGATAAAACAGGATTTGATGCAGAATCTGGCGTACCGCGGGCTGTCGTTTGATAGTTATTTAAGTTCGCAAAAGTTCAAAGACGAGGACGATTGGCAACAAAAAGAAGCTCGTCCAGCAGCTAAAAAGCGGGTGAAAGCCGGATTAGTTTTAGCTGAATTGTCGAAGGTATTGAAAATTGAAGTGTCGCGCGAAGAATTACTGGAGCAAATCAGCGTGTTCAAACAGCAGTACGGCAAGGATGCCAAAACCGCCGCCCAGTTTGATAATCCGGAAGTTCACCGCGATATTGCCAACAGAATGATCACCGATAAAACCGTCGATAAGCTCGTGAAGCTGAATTCGTAATTTCGGCGGGCTTGGTTTACGGTAAATATACGCGAGATATGTCAAGCGAATTGGCTCGGGCGTTTTCAAACGGAACAGGTGAAATATCCAGACGCTGCCTTATTGAAGCTGTTTTTTTAAGCGGCGCATTGGCGGCTGGATACTCTTGGTTGTCTAGCGATAGCCCGCACATTCCCACGCCTGGTGTATATCAGGAAAGAAACCCGCAATTTTCTCCAGTCACCGTCAATCTGGGCGTTGTGACAGTTGCTGCCGACAGCTTGGCCCGTTATGACGGCGACGATAAGATAAGAAGAG
Source organism: uncultured Candidatus Saccharibacteria bacterium (assembly GCA_963553885.1). Classification (GTDB taxonomy): domain Bacteria; phylum Patescibacteriota; class Saccharimonadia; order Saccharimonadales; family Saccharimonadaceae; genus Nanosynbacter. The sequence continues at coordinate 9,475 of CAUVOY010000007.1, read as the reverse complement.
ATATAGCCGAGCAAACCACCCGAATTACTCGCACAACCGGCGGCGCATACCGCTTTAATGTCGCACTTTTCAACGACAATACCGAACCCGACAGTTCGCGCCAAACTAAACAGGGGGCAACAGAGGCGTATTATTCCGATAGTCATCTGGAAGAAGTAGCAGACAAGTATCGCGACAAGCTAGGTAAAACTGCGATAGTAATGCTGGTCATCGACTGCGCAGGCATAGAAAACGATGAGATTGGCGGCGAAGCCATCTATAAGGGAGAAGGATCTTCCCCTCGTATTTATATACCGACGAAAAATAAGCCTGCCAGCGGCACTTACCCACATGAAATCGGCCACCTCCTAAGCCCCAGAGGTTTGGGCGAAGGATTGGGACACGAGCGAGTCATGAACTGCCATCTGGAAGACGCAAACGGCAATCCAACGCAGCTGTACGCAGTTGACACTATCCAAAACCTCATTCTCAGCGGCTGCGGACTGATTAATAACTACGATGGCACAGTAGATCAATACGCCTCGCCGCGCTCCGTCATGGGAAACTCCGGCGCATACAAAGAAGAGACGCCAGAAGGTTTGCCGATTTATTCGCCGCCAAATATAGCCTTTCTGGATCCGCGACGGCAGGTAATCTGCATTGAACCAGAACCAGGAACGTATCCATTATCCTACGAACCTGGCAAGCTGTTCGGAGCGGAAATAATGCTGCCGAAAGACCACGCCTTAAAACAAATATTGCCAGACGCCGACACGCTGTTCTTCGGGCCGATCGTCCAAAGCGTAAAAGATGAAAACACGCCGTTTGAGTCTACCGACGCACGGAAAACGATCGGCGTATTTGCTACCTGGAACGACGGCAGGGAGACAGCTCTGCTGGATATCAGCCTGTTTCGCGATATCATTCCTGGCGACAGCTCGGAGAACGTGATCTACGCCGACGAGCAGCTGAATATCGTTGTCGTATCGGGATACGGCGATGAAGGAGAATACATGAGGATCATAGGACTGGACACATATGAAGGACGAGCGGCGCTAACAGAGGCCAGACAACTCACCAGCGAACGCAACCAGTTGCTATTAGACGCCAGGAAAAAGCCTCGTTAGCTTGATTCTAAACATTAGGCATAATTATGTTATAATATATTTATGAACAAATCAACCAACTACCTTATTCCTACTGTCATCGAAAAATCAGCCGACGGCGAGCGGGCGTTTGATATATATTCGCGCCTTCTCAACGAGCGGATCATTTTCCTCGGCGAGGAGGTCAACGAACACACCGCCAACAGCGTAGTGGCACAGCTACTACATCTGGCGTACGTTGATCCAGAGGCGGATATCTCGCTCTACATCAATAGCCCGGGCGGCAGCGTTTATGATGGTATGGCGATTTACGACACCATGAATTTTATCAAGCCGGACGTGGCGACCTATGGCATTGGTCTGCAAGCCAGTATGGGCGCGTTTCTACTCAGCTCTGGCGCCAAGGGCAAGCGATTTTGTCTGCCGCACGCCAAGGTGATGATCCATCAGCCGTCCTCTGGTACGCGCGGCAAGGTGACCGACATGGAAATCGACCTAAAAGAGACGCTGGAAGTGAAGGAAATGCTAGCCAAAATCATGGCCAAAAACACCGGCCAGAAGCTCAGTAAGGTCAAGGCCGACATGGAGCGCGACTACTGGATGAGTCCTCAGGAGGCGGTAAAATACGGGCTGGTGGATAAGGTATTGAGTAAATTGTCGTAGATTTGATGTCTTTTGTATTACTAATGTATTGCAATGGTATAGTATTTGCGCTATAATTGTATATATGAGTAGCACACAATTAACGATACGTACCGACGAAGCAACTAAAACCGCCATTGCCCAGTTTGCTAAAAAACTAGGGCTCAGTACTAGTGCTTTTGTCGTGGCGGCTGCCCGTGAGGCGATGGAAAACGGACGGGTGACGCTCAGCGCGCCGCTGGAGCCAACACCGTACCTGAAGGAGATTATCGAGGAAGCGGAGCAGGATATTGCAGAGGGCAAGAATATTCAGACATTTGATAATCCGGATGACTTAGTATCTCATTTACGGAGTCTGTAAATGGTTATCAAAACGCACCGGAATTTTGATAAACAATTTGCCAAACTTTCTAAAAAGCAGCGTAAAAAGGTTGAGGCCTCGCTTGCGCTGTTCATGAAAAATCCGCACGCTGCCAAACTACGCTGCCACGCCTTGACCGGTGAATACAGCGGACATTATTCCATCAGTGCTGGTGGCGACCTGCGGCTACATTTTCGCTATTTATCAAACGACGCAGCCATTTTTACCGCTGTCGGCAGCCATGCGCAGTTGTATAAGTAGAGGAAATCCAAAGCTTACAATTCATAAATACCATCAAACCGACGTCCGGCGCCGCACACTCCGGCTTGTCTAACAATTTCTCGCAAATTGTCCGGATTGCGCTGGCGCTGAACGGCCTCCGGCCAATCGTCATTGACGCGCTGGCATAAATCAAGCAGCTTCCTGCCGGACTCTCTATTTACCAACAATTCCGCCCGATAACCGCGCCGCATCGCTTCATTTTGTCCTGCCAGATAATTCCCAAAACTCGGATCAATCTTGCTCAATTTCACTGCCTGTCCGTCAACCAGAACAGAGGGATCAATTGACCGAGGCTTCATTGGCGGCAGACCCAGCGAGACACGCCCCATCTCATTCAGAATCCCTTGTCTAGCCTTATCATTTTGGGCAATTTCCACATGCGGCGAAACCAGACCAAACTCTTTCGAACGCCGGCAATACGATTGCAGCGGGTCAGGAAAATCGGGAAATGACATGGCAACATCCGAGAATAACCGGCATAAATCCAGCCGCCTAGCTGCAACATATATCTGCCGCTGGTCAGAGGCGATAGTTTGCATCGTACGAGACAGTGCGCCGCCGTCGCCAACCGCAGTAAGCGCAAACCGGTAATCCGCATCAATGCCGTATATTCGGTCGCGCGGATGCACCGGATATGTCAAGGAAACACCATCGCTAAAATAACTTTCAAGCAGCGCTCGTTTCACCGCTGTCTGCAACAGCTCCAACTGAAGGCGATGAACAGGCTGTATCCAGTGCTCAGTCGGCAAAATACTATACCCAGCTGCAAATCGCCGCGCGAAATCCTCATTTGTCACCTCAAGCATTTGCTGATCGTTAATCCGAAACAGCGATTGAGGATTCTGCAGGTTCTGCTGGTAACGAGCAATATCCGTAGCTCTGCCAGACCAGCGCAAAATCTCGCGCAAACCATAGTCAACCCGGTCAACACACAAATCAGGCGACGGGCACTCCACCCAATCGTCAACCTCTGGAAATACCGTCTCATCAAGCGTCAATCCGTATTCTTCCAGCAGCGCGTCAACACCAAACGTCTTCAACAAATCCCGCAAATCCTGATCATGCAAATTCTCGCCGCCCTGAATCCCCTGAAACATCCAGTCGCCCAAATGCGAAAAGGCAGTCTGCCCAACATCAGAAAACAGCGTCCTTAGTTCCAGTACGGTTCTTTGCCGATCGTCAAACCGTTCATCACCCTCCGTCATTTTTCGAACAAACGCCAAGCTGCCCCAGACATGCTGCCACCGCGAAAAGTATGTCGTATTCGGTAGCGTCGCAAAACGCGGCGGCAAAGTTAGCTGCTCCACTGCTTGCAGCCGGCGAAACAGCGGCGAACGAGCCAACTCCATCAGCAGCGAATCATACGGCTGCCTGTCGCCAATCTCGCAGTCTCCCCAAACCACATCATGAATCCGCATTTTATCATCTTCAAGCTCATACACAGGCAGCTCCAGTATATCCATCACCACACTATTCTGACCCTCTGGGCTTTGCGGAAATATATATTCTCTCGTTGGTTCGCGCATATTGTCTAGTATATAACTCCTTTGGCGCAAATCGAAGCATAAGCACCAGTTATTAGCACTAGAAATCATAAAAATACACTAAATGTAGCGTGACGTTATTAAAACTACCGCCAATCTCACTTGTGTTTACATTGGAATCTTGCCATAATTTAGTAAAGGCAAGGAGGGAAGATGAGGCAATATTTAGACACACTGCGGTACGTTCGCGACAACGGAGCAAAAAAGGGTGACCGCACCGGTACGGGCACGACCGAGGTGTTTGGCGTGCAAACGCGCTATGATTTGGCGGATGGATTTCCGGCGATGACTACCAAGAAGTTGTATTTCAACAGCGTGACACATGAGCTGCTGTGGTTTCTCAAAGGCACCGGCAACATTGAATATTTGGCACAAAATGGCGTGCATATTTGGGACGAATGGCCGTACAAGAATTATTTGGAGAAAACTGGCCAGAGCATTCCGGAGATTAACGGCGAGGAGTGGCGCGCTGGCATGAAGGCGTTTATTAAAAAAATTGCGACTGATCACGCGTTTGCTGAAAAGTGGGGTAACCTGGGGCCAGTTTACGGCGTGCAGTGGCGCAAATGGCCCGACGGCAAGGGTGGGACAATTGACCAAATCCAAAACACCATCGACATGATAAAACATAATCCGACGTCGCGGCGCAATATCGTCAGTGCCTGGAATGTGGCGGAAATTGACGACATCGCCCGAGCTGGTGGATTGCCGCCGTGCCACACCATGTTCCAGTTTAATGTTCGGCCAGGTGAAAATGGCGAGAAAGATAAACTGGATCTGGCGCTGACCCAGCGTTCGGCGGACATGTTCCTTGGCGTGCCGTTTAACATTGCCAGCTACTCGCTGCTGCTGTCGATGATCGCCCAGGTAACCGACAAGCAGCCCGGCGAATTCATCCACACCCTGAATAGCGCGCATATTTATAGCAATCACCGCGCGCAGGTCGATGAGCAATTGTCACGCCAGCCACTGCCGCTGCCGAAACTGTGGCTCAACCCGGATATCAAGGACATTGACAACTTCACTATCGACGACATCCAGTTAAACGACTATAAGCACCATTCGGCAATAAACGCTCCGATTGCGGTGTAGTAGAGTCGTCAGGAGACTTGGAAGAGAAAACGCCGCCAGCCATTTTTTCAAAAAACTCTCCTCTAGGAACAATCTCACCATGAGGGATTAGTGATTCATCAATTTCGCTGACTATAATCTGCCCATTGACTGTCCGTACAACACTTACGTTTCCATCTTCATCTGGTAGCCGTTCTGATAAAAACACCCCAATCTCAAGCCGACCCGGATTTACTGAGTCAGCTTCAATTGAATACGGTTTAGCCATAGTTCTTCGTAAGCTCTCTAAATACTTTTGCCGTTCTGACTCGTCTAACGGAATTTGACGCTCACTCGGGCCAAAAAATATCCTAGTATCCTCCAAAGGAAACTCGCCAAGCGTACAAACCACTAAACCAGTTTCGCCAATAGCTCTACATCTTTCTTTACTCCTCTTTCTCTCTTCAAAGTATAGTCTAATCCCATCGCCTGCTCTAGAAAAACGCCTAAGATGATACATGTCTAACGGGTCGCCTGAAAGCCCCTCTCCTCCTGGAATTTTTGAGGCTGGCCATTTTTTCCTCACTTCAGGGTCAATATAAACAGCCATGTCCGAAAACAGCATTGTTTTAATTGCTTTTTTTGACCTTTCACGCCCTCTACCGCTTTGCTCCATAATACTTAGATTTCCTTTCAATATAATGCTTACACCTTTTATATTATAGCAAAAATATAACCATTGTCAAGCCAAAAGCCCTAAGCAGCCCGCTGGTATGTCACAAAATCAAAATCATACTTATTTTCAGCGTCGGCGGGATGATGAACACGGCTAGTCTCCTGCCAGACAGTCATGTCCAATTCCGGGAAAAAAGTGTCCGCATCCGGGAATGACGCGTCAATTTCTGTGGCGTAAATAGTGTCAATCTCTGGCGTTTTCAGTGCATCGCCGTACACCTGTGCGCCGCCAATAAGGAACGTCGGGTAGCGCGACAATGCCAGGGCGCTCGGCAAATTCATGGCGGTCAGCACACCCTTAACACCCGTTGGCCGCGAAGAAATGACGATGTTTTCACGCTCTGGTAACGGACGGCAGCCGATCGATTCAAAGGTTTTTCGGCCCATGATGACGTCGCTACCTTTGGTCAGCCGCTTGAAATTCGCCAAATCCGCCGGCAAGCTTCGTCCCCACGGCAAATCACCCCCAGCGCCGATGCTGCGGTTGCGTTCGTAAGCGACGATGATACTCGCATGTGTCATTTTTTTATTTTATCATAATGATACTATTGACTCGCACTGTATTCAGAGTTAACATTAAGGTAATGTTTAAACTGAGTTTACGGGAGGGTAATGTTAGATGTTGAGGCGGCGACACCAGGGTTTTACTTTGCCAACAGTTTTAATAGCCAGCATTATGATGTTGGGCTTATTAGCGTTGGCACTTCAGTTGACGACTTCCGCGAATATGGCATTGAAGGAACAGTATTATAATCAACTGGCGCGCGAAGCTGCTGAAAGTGGTATCGCTAAGGCTCGGGCCTGTTTGTATAGAGCGAGCGGAACTGTGCCATGGACAAATACGAGTAAACTAAAGCCAAATACCAACTGTAAGGGCGTGGGTCAGGCTAGCTATTCTCAGTATGCATCAGAATTTGGTAACATTAAGACTTCGTTTGAGGTAGATGCTCCAGCATCGGCTTTTGCGGTGACGAACTATCTTCTAACGGCGAAAGGCAGCGTCAGTCTGACTAGTCCTTCAGGGGTAGTATTTAAAACATATACGTATTATGGCACTGCTTTGTCGAATGTCCGAGAGCTGAACCAAGTGGCGTTTGGGTACAATATGTTTAATTCGTGCCCTGGAACAGCTTTTTATATTTTGGTGGATGGCGATGATAACAGTGTGAAAGGAGCTGGATCAAACTCTTGCGCTCAACTTGGGACTGGGGAGACTGGGGCCACAGGATCGGCTAATGCGCCATTTGGGCCAAACAGGTGTACGTCTACAGGCCATTCGTTTATACAAATGAGCTTGAAGCCTACGCTAGGAATTCCATCTTCAGAGAGAGTATATAAGGTATTTTCGAATTTCAATAACAATGCACGACAAACTTTTGTGCTCACCGCAAGCGGCAAGGTGTATGGTGCTGGCTATAATGAAGACGGGGAATTAGGGAATGGACAGCATTGCTTCCGCCCAAATTGGGCAGGGTATTGGGACAATGGTATCAGGCAACTCTTTTTAATGAATAATGCTGCGCCGGCAGACAGGCAAATTGTATATGTCATACCAGTTGGCTATGCAACCTACGTTGTTACAAGCACAGGAAAGATTTTTGCATCAGGCTATTCAAATAATGGCTCATTAGGAATTGGTGTTGGTGATGCAAATACGTATAGATCGGTACCAGAGGAAGTAAAGTTGCCAGCAGGCGAGTACCCTCGACTCAATGAAGAATCGTGGTCGATAAAAGATCGCGACTTTGATGATCTTTCCGGCTTTCTGATTTCGGAGAGCGGAAAAGTATATTCATGGGGCGACAATTTCCATGGCCAGCTCGGCATGGGGAATCGCAACAATAGCTACTTTAAACCAACCCAGGTAAGCGACTTTGGTGTTGCTGGAGGCAAGCCAAAAGCAAAGCAGGTTGTTACCGATGGCGAAACGTCCTGGATATTAGACGAAAGCGGTACGATTTGGTCCTCTGGAAACAATGTGTACGGACAGAATGGAACGAGGGAACAGATGCTAATGAGCCACAGGAACTGGGGCTGCCTCACCGCCAATGGAGGGAGTGTCACAGTGGGAATATCATGCCTTGGGGCAGACAGTCAGATGTGGACCTTTACGCCTGATGGTAGTTTAAAGGTAAGAGCGAACCCAGCGGCTCCTAGCAGATTGTGCTTGAGCAGTAGTACTGGCCCTGGCATGTGGGAAAATGTAGAAATGACTACGTGCAGTAATAATTCGTATCAGAAATATGGTAGTATTTTACCGACAAATGTCAACGACGGATATAATATGAATGAAACGGACTACACGAGCTTAGTGAATACAGACTGGTATGCCAGTGAGGGTAACGGATACTGCGTGGGAGTGAATAGCGCTAATGTAGTAAGGGTTGAGAGACATTGTAATAATAATGATAATAAATGGTGGCCGTTTAACCATGGGCTGCGAAAAATGACTATGCCTAGCGGGAAAAAAGCTAAGTCTATCTCTGCTTCTTTCGGGTCAATTACTGCACTTATGGAGGACGGCTCAGTCTATTCTTGGGGTCTTAACATCGGTTCGTTTGGTCATTCTGTAGGTACGCAGATCGATAAGAATCAGCTGATTAATCACTCGAAATATATGATTAATTGGGACCCAACCCCGTTTGAGCTGCCAGCAGGGAAAAAAGGAGTTTACGCTTGGAATTCCTCTGCTGGATGGGATAACTTCCGTGCTAATGTGTTTGTAGTGACGGAGGATTGTAGCGTATACGGTGCGGGGTCAAATTACTTTGGGCAATTAGGTGTGACATGGGTGCCGAACTGGCTGTTTATGAGTCCTGTAAAAATGCAAACATTTGGCTCGGGAGGCGAGTGTGCAGAGCGCGTTCAGTCGGGGAACGGGACGACTATGATATTTACATCTAACGACAAGATTTATACCGTAGGCAATAATGACCAAGGGCAGCTGGGGGATGGCACGCGCGCAAACAAGTCTACGCCGTACTTTAGTAGCGCCATTAATAAGTTTCGAAAGCGAGCTTTCTATTAAGCGTGAGTACGCTTGTAGTATACTTGTCTCATGGGAGTATATAGTAATACGGAAATTTTTGAGGCGGTTCAAGGCGGGCAAATCGTCTGTATGCCTTTTCATCCGGAGCATGTGGCTGAGGCGAGCCTGGATTTTACGCTGGGGCATTATTTTTATAAACAGGAATTTGACGATCAGTCAAGCGTTTATAACCCATTTGACGAAGCGGAGGTGGCGCGGTATTTTAAGGGACCGCTGATGGCGATACCACACGCCGAGTGGTGCGAGCATAATGGCTTTAGGCGGTTTCGTAATATTCCGGACGAGCATCCGATCATTGTACTGCGTCCTGGCGAGCGGATATTGGCGCATACCCATGAGTTCGTGGGCATTCGGGCGCATGGCGGCGCGGCCGAGGTGAAGAGTCGTAGTTCATGGGGCCGTAACGGTGTGGCGGTGTGTTTTGATGCGGGCTGGATCGACCCCGGTTATATCAATCGAATTACGCTCGAGATCTACAATTTGAACAAGCATGAAAGTGTGGTCTTGCCAGTCGGCGAGCGCATCGGACAGTTGATTTTTCATCATACCGGACCGGTGGATGGCGGCTACGCTGACGGGCGCGGCGGCATTAGCGGCAAATACCAGCACACCGACGACCTCATCGAGCTTGTCCGCAGCTGGCGGCCAGAAACGATGCTACCGCGGGCGTTCAAGGATCAGCGGCGGCTACCGATAGAAATTAGCAACCTAAGCAAAGGAATTAAAT
>CAUVOY010000006.1:0-61936 GCA_963553885.1 uncultured Candidatus Saccharibacteria bacterium | reverse complement strand
TACTGACTGGCGGCCAGATTTTTTGAGTAACATCCAGCTAACACTCATTTGGTAGCCCTCGCACTGACTTTATTAAGATTTGGCTGGGTATTCTGCGCCATATTCACCGCTGCATCCGCGCCAGAAATCTGCCCGTCGCGAACAATAATTTCCCGGTCGGCATAGGCGGCAATCGTCGGCTCGTGCGTCACCATGATGACTGTTGTGTCATGCTCTTTGGCGGTTTTAATGAATAGCTCCATAACTCTCTCTGAGTTCAAACTGTCCAGCGAACCAGTCGGCTCGTCAGCAAATAGTACTTTTGGCTCAATCACCATCGCCCGGGCAATCGCTACCCGCTGCATTTGCCCGCCCGACAACTCGCCAAGCATGCTGTCAGCTTTACCCGCCAGCTCGACCTTATTCAGCCATGTTTTCGCCTTGTAATAGGCTTCTTTACGCTTGACACCGTTAAGCAGTAGTGGCAGCGCCACATTATCCAGCGCTGTTAGCTCCGGCACCAACTGCCCAAACTGAAAGACAAAGCCAAAGCTGGTGCGCCGTAAAATACTGCGCTGATCATCGCTCAGTTTGTCAATCCGCCGGCCATCAAAGTCAATCTCGCCACTATCAACCTTGGTAATCGCCGCCAAGCTATGCAGCAGCGTCGACTTACCAGAACCTGACGGACCCATAATCGCCAGCACTTCGCCCGCCTCGACATCCAGGCTGACGCCGCGCAGCGCGTGCGTTTGCCCAAACGACTTCTTAATATTTTTAGCGCTAATTATTGGTTTGCTCATGCAAAATTTCCTCCTTTAGCCGCGTTAACCGCGAAATAGTTAATTCAATCCAGCGCAAATCCGCCTCCAAATGATACAAAGCATGGTCGATCAGCAGCATGTCCGACAAGCTACTATCGCGCCGCCGCGCTGTCAGCTCGCGCATCCGCTGAATATGCGCCTGCCGTTGGTTATCCAGATACGGCGACGCATCGCCATCTTTCAAAATCGCCAATACCGCCTTTATATACATCGTCGCTTGCAGCTGCGGCGACGGCGCCTCTGGTGATTCCAGCCATGCTTGTAAATCCTGCTTGCCCTCATCGGTAATTTCATACCGAACCCGATCCGGCCCGCCCGATTCGCTGGTATCGGCAATTTCTTTGACTTTATTGTCGCGTTTGAGCCGTGCCAGAGTTGAATATATCTGACCGGTTAAAATTGGTTTATCTTTGCCAAAATAGCCGTCATATTTTTTCTTCAACTCATAGCCATAATTTGACTCTTCCGCTAAAAAACCTAACAGTGTATATTGAACGCTCATACTCTTACTATACACCCAGTGTTTAGTTATTGCAAGAGTTTTATACACTCGGTGTATAGTTTATATCTACTCTACATGCAAATTACTTAAATCGCATGTCCGTGTAATTGATTATCTTATTAATCAAATCAAACGATAATGTCCGCGCGAGACAAAATCAATGTAGCCTTTATCACGTAACATTTGCAGCTGTTGTCTAATTTTATCTTTAATATGGTTATTCTCTGGATGGGCAGCCGCCAGTTCACTCTCAAAAACATATATATCGTCAAGTGTAAAATCAGCCCGATCAACCCTTTCAATACACCGCATAATATCAAGCATCCAGCCTCGCGCTGACATTTTATTTTCCTCGCGCAGAAATAGTGTTTTCCGCCATTTCACTAAGACTTCACTCCGCGGAATCACCACCCCATCACGAACCAAGTATATTTTGCCAGAATCTGGGATACTGCTGAGTAGAATATTACAGCCAATCCAGCCAGCTCGGCGAGCCGTATCGGCTAAAGGTTTTCGACGCTCAATAATGCTCGTAGTAAAAAATTGCTTTGGGATAATCATAAAATTACAGACGGAATAGCCCGACGTATAACCCAGCAAAAAGAAATTAGGATTATTGTCCGATTGCAAACGCTTAATCATTGTTTCGTATGCCCCATCAACAATTTTCTTGTCAATTTTACCGTTCTTACTTTTCAACTCGAAATCTTCTTGGCAATTTTGGCAATAGAAATCTGCTACAGGACGATTGTTTTCATAATTTACGAGATGATCTTGGCCGCAATTCGGACAAAAAATCATTCGCTCAACCCAATCCTCGGTCAAAACACGCACCTTTTGCGAGGCACTAGTATATCTGACGGCTAAGGAAGTATCAAAAGTTAACAACATAATTTACATACAGAATACCACCTCCTGCCCCAAGAACAAAGAACCAAGGATAGTCCAATTCTCCAAATTTTAGCGTATAATAAGAATCATATGGAGCGTATTCGACAGCAAAAAGAAACTGTCAAAACTGCCGCTGCTGGTATTGGAGCGCTATTGAAATTGCCGCGCTACAGCGTGCTGGCGGCGGGGTTTTCTTTGCTATTTGCCATTGTTATTTTCTTTGCGATTAACGGCAACTTTTATGGACCGTTGTTTTTGTCGCGGCTATCAATTGTCGATAAATTCGCTGTTGCCGGCAACATGCTTATCGAGCTATTCAAGCAAGGTTTCACCACGCCAAACGGCGCGCTGCTATTGATCGTCTCTATTCTACAAGGCTTATCGCTTTCAGTTGTAATATTTACAGCACGACGTAACAAACGCAACGAACAAGATGTAGCCCGCCAACTCAGCGTCAGCGGTATTGCCTCAATCGCTGCTGCTATCGGCCTCGGCTGCGTACCGTGCGGTACCTCGTTAATCTTGCCAATTGTTACTCTGTTTTTCTCGGGCGCAGCGGCTGCTACCGCCGCCAATGTCGCCGGCACTATCGTACTAATCTTAGCACTCGTACTTAGCCTAGCGTCGCTTTACAAATCTGGACAAATCGCATTCGTTTATGCACAATTAGCCAAACAGGAGGAAAAATCATGAGTCATCAACAAGAACGCGGCATTGCCCCAATCTGGGTTGTTTTATCAATCATTGTCGTCGGCATCGTCGCTTTATTTATCTACGGCATCGTCAATCGGCCGCCGAATCAGCATATCGGAAATGGTAAACCATGGAACGAACATATGTCGCAAGGCTCAGCAGATGCGAAAAACGTGTTTATCGATTACACCGATTATTTCTGCTCGTTCTGCGCCCAAGTTGAAGATGCTACCAGCAACGATTCCTTCAAAAATGACTATATCAAATCCGGCAAATTGCGCTACGAACACCGAATCGTCACTTTGCTAAAAGATAAAGTACCGAACACCGAGCAAGGCGCTAAAGCCGCCTTCTGCGCCGCCGACCAGGATAAATATTGGCAATACACTCACGACATCGTGCCGCGCATCAAAACGGACTACTTCGACAAAGGTATCGGCGTCAAAAACGTCGCTGTACCGAAAGAAATCCCGCTGCTGCCGCTCAGCTACTTTGAAACATCTGCCAAAAACGCCGGCCTAGACACCGCCAAGTTCACCGACTGCATGAAAGGCGACTCCCACCAGCGAGAAATCAACGACAACACACAAAAAGCCCTATCGCTCGGCGTCAACGGTTTGCCGTACATGGTAATTAACGACTACCAAACCAGCGGCTTCGCTGGCGGCGAGAATGGGCTAAAGGCGATCTTGAAGGCTGGCGGCGTTAATTAATGCTAAAATTCCTCAACTCATTTTCAGCGCCGCTGATCGGATCTTTGAGTTTCTGGCCTTTTTTATGCATCCTCTTGACCATACCATTCATCATTTCACGGCTGATCATGCGCCGGCGCGTAACGTGGTCGTATGTATTCTTTTCCTACGGCTCAATTCTCTATTTCACAGGGCTAATCTTTTTTACGCTGTCGCCAGTACCAAAAGACCCGATTGCCTTTTGCCAAACATATCACATCCAGCCGCAACTTACCCCCTTCAACTGGATTAACGACGTCGTTCAGCCTAACAAAGATACCCTATATATCACGCTGCAATTAGTTATGAATATCGTTTTCTTTGTGCCGCTGGGCATTTTTATGAAGGCGTATTTTCACAAGCATTGGAAATTTGCGCTGCTAAGCGGCTTTCTTTTATCGATGCTAATAGAAGTGACGCAACTAACTGGCGTGTTCGGTTTATATCCTTGCAGTTATCGGCTGTTTGATGTTAATGATTTAATAACCAATACCTTTGGCTGCTTGCTCGGATTTATGTTGACATGGCTAATCGGCTATAAAGTTCCCAGCGTCAAACTCAGCGACGAAAACTACGCCGCTCCTAATCGCCGCAATAAATTCTTAGCTAGCTGCATCAATATAGCCCTTATTATCTTCGCCTCAGTAGTTACCCGGTCGCTAGTTTATCCGTTTTTCATAGACACCATACAGCCTGGTAGGTTCTATCTTACAGAGCTGGGCGTCTGGATTATTATTCAGTTGTTTATCATACCGAGAATCGCTAAAGGCTGGACGATTGGGAGTTATCTGGTCGGCATCCAACCGAAACGCCAGCGCAAAAGCGATAAACAACAGCCAAAAGACGACGCTAACCCAGAAAATTAACCTTTCAGCTGCCGCATAAATCCGCGCAGCTGCGACGATGTTCGTTCAATCCTTTCACTCGTCCAGTATTTATCTGGCGTGATGTTATCGTCGCCAGTTGACTCCTCTTTGTAGCGGCCGATAATCTTGCCTTTCTTGACAATCGAGACATCCGGTACAAATATTCGTGGCTTGCCGTTATCATCTTTGTCTAGGTATGGCTCTAGTTTCTTGACCAATTTTTGGTAAACTTCGCTGTTATTGGCGCGGGCATCGCGAATATTCAAATAGTATATTTTATCAATACCTTCAGCCCGAGCTGCCCGGTCAACGTGTTCGCTCAAATGCTGGCACCACGGACATTGCGGAAAGCCCAAAAAAACTACGCCGCTGCCGTTATCAAAAATATCGAGGACTTCTTTATCGCTGGCATAAACGAAGCGATTATTCGCCGCCACTCGCGGATATTCTGACTTGAATTTGGCAGAGTCGGACATGTTAGCAGACGGAGTTTTTGGTTGCTCGGCAGTATGCCTATGATTGCACCACAGCCCAACCGCAATCCCGCACAGAATAATAATAACAGAACTAATGGCAATCGCCTTTTTGTTCATACTCGCCCCTTTTTTTGCCTTTACCTTAGTATTTAGCTTACCTTCATTATACTACAGCGCTAACGAAAGGATAACGACAGTTAGAATTTCAACTGTTCTATGCGATAGAAGTTGCGAGTAACTCCCATGGCGGCAATATACCACTTTCTTCCTAGGTGTATAAATCACTCGCGATGGAACCAATCCATCAGTTTCAGCTGGCGCACTAGCAATATAACATAGCCACAGCTAATACTAGCGACGAGTTTTGCCGCTATAGGTAGAGTGTAAAGCATCTAGCATAAATATATGACATCGCCTATTCTTTGTATCAAGACCAAATATTAATCTATAAGGGCAATCACCCCAACCGGCTCTATATAATTCACCTTCGTCAAAATTACAAAATTTTATAATTTGTTTACTTTCAGCATCGCCTGGGGTTATTTTTGTTACTTTCTTACACGCCCCCTGATTTTTTAATTCTTTCAGATCAATAGATACCATTATAGTAGACATAAACTTTTGAACTTTTTTCAAAAATACCTTGTTGCGGTAGAAATTATCCAGCGGATACTTCGAGTCTAAGTGACGCGAAAAACATGGTAAATAACCAATAGATACAGCGCCAAACTGTCCTTTACTTTTCCTTCTCACGCTACTAGTTCAATAGTTTTGCTTTTATTATCAGACTTTGCGGTATTATGTGGCGATCTCCAGTACCGTTTGCATACGTTTTGTGCCACGGAGACCCTGGCTTATGAGTGGCATCAACTAACGCCCACGCCGAATATCTAATGTATTTGTCAAATATTCTGTCTAAAAACTTCTTTACAGGCTCACTAAACATACTGTGTTTAGTATTTACGTCAAAATCTGACACTCTATACGCACCACAGCCTTTAAGTTCACTATATACAGAAGGGATTACTGGACCATACTGCCAGGCTTGTATTTCTTCATTAAAGAGAGTTCTGCCGTTATTCGCCGCCGCGTATTCCGCTTGCGTATAATATAGCATTTTCTGAAGCTTAAGATTAGTAAGGTCGTTTTCGTCTAGAAGACTTGACTTCTTTATATAATAAGCAGCTATGTCCATCGCTGATATATTAGTGTCCATAATTATTCTTTTGTACCATATTTTAATATTTTTAACAATATTCCCTACCTGGTACATCTCCCCTCCCACCTATTTATAATTTAACATAAGCATAATAAAAAGACCATCTCGTCAGCGCTAATAAAATAGTCTATATGGCTGCTCGTATCTTATGCCCTGTATCATAAATACTCTTCAATTTTATCAATTATCTTTTCGGCGGCAATAAGTAATACGGCTAGCCCAAGACGCCAGCTGACAATCATTATAACCGTTGACTAGTCCAAGATATTTACTCCCACCTAAACAGCTTAATCGCCACGATATAAATAACGACAACCCAAGCGGCAACGGCGCCGATTTGCGGCAGAACTTCGATGAGGCTAGCTTGCTCGGTCATAATCAAGCGGAAACCATCCACAACTGGCGTCATTGGGATAAATTGCGTTACGCCGCGCAACCACTCTGGAAAGAGGAATGCCGGAAAGAATGCTCCAGACAGAAACATCATCGGGAAAGAAATCAAATTAGACAGCGGAGCTGATTGATTTTCGTTCTTCGCCCAGCCGCCGATCAGCAGACCCAAGCCTACCATCATCAAGGCAGACAGCACCGCCATCGCCGCAAACAACCACCAATCACCGCGCATATTGAAATGGAACAGCAGCGTGCCGACAACGATCATCATGATCAAACTGAGCAGCGAGATAATCGTATAGTGAATCGCCATGGAGATGATCAGCTGGCCCGAGGTAAACGGCGCCGCACGCAGACGGCGGTACGAGCCGCGCTGCTTTTCAGCCGGCATTTGGTTCGCCAAACCGAAGATGCCCATGCTCATCAAGCTAAACGCCAGCAGCCCGGTAAAGGTATAATCAAACGACTTCAGCTGCTCGTCGCCGACCGCTTTACCCGCAGCCTTGAGCGGTGCCTCTGGCTGGCCCAGATGCTTGTTTATTTCATTGGCAATCTGATTCATCACCGCCGTTAGAGCGCTACCGGTTTGCTCGGAACCTTTGGCATACAGCACATTGATCGTGCCAGTCGGGCGAGCATCTCTGCCCTCGCCCTTCACTTTGCCAAAGTCGCTCGGTAGTTCAATGATGCCGTTCAGTTCTGAACGCTTCAACTTCTCGCGAGCCTCGTTCATATCCTTGACGTCTTTAATTTTAAGAATCGAATCTTTGGCGTTATCTTTGGCGCCTTTAACGAAATTTTTAGCAAATTCTGTTTGCGAATTATTGATAATCGCGATGTCAAAGCTGGTCGATTGATTATTAAAAATCGAACCGAACACCAACAAGAAGATGAGCGGAAACAGGAAGGTAAAGAACAGCGACATTTTATCGCGGATGAAACGTTTTTGCTGGGCGCGTACTTGCCCAAATACACCAGTCCAATATTTTTTCATACTAATCCCGAATCGCCTTTCCTGTTAAGTCAATAAATACGTCTTCCAAATTGGCCTGCTCGACAACTTGCTTTTTCTTAAAGCCGCGCGCCAGTAGCTGCTTGATAAGATTATGCGGCGTATCAAGGGTGATAATTTTACCGTTGTCCATAATCGCCAAGCGGTCGCACAGCAGCTCTGCCTCGTCCATATAATGCGTCGTCAACACGATAGTAATACCTTCATCGCGAATCTCTTTGATCAAATCCCACAGATTGCGGCGAGCCTGGGGGTCGAGGCCGGTGGTTGGCTCGTCGAGGAACAACACCGTCGGGTTATTGACCAGCGTCGAAGCGATAGCGAAGCGTTGCTTTTGCCCGCCCGAGAGCTGCTCAACGTAATTTTTGGCTTTGTCAGTCAATTGCACCTTGGCTAGCAGCGCGTCAGCGTCGACCGTTTGTCCGTACAGGCTGGCAAACATTTTCAATTGTTCGCGCAAGGTTAGCTTGTCGTAAAACATTGTCGATTGCAGCTGGATACCGATGATGTTTTTAATGTGCTTCGGCTGCCTAGCGACATCAATTCCGTCGATGGTCGCCATGCCGCCATCAATCGGCCGGAGCGCCTCCAGCATCTCCAGCGTCGTCGTCTTACCAGCGCCATTTGGCCCGAGAATACCGAAAATCTCGCCTTTCTTGACCTCAAACGACACGCTGTCGACGACGTTCTTGCCATCGTACGTCTTGACGAGTTGGTCAACTTTTATGATTGGTTTGGGTTGAGCCATATAAATTCCTTTCTACTCCCTAACAGAGAAACATCGCGTACGGTGATCGCTCGCTTTTGGGATTATTATAGCACAAGAAACTCTACACCATATTTAGTCCATCAGAAATTACGCCCTATATTTTAACAGCCGAACAACTTTCGCGATATAATTATTACATGAAGCACCAGCAGGCGACGGCACCCAAATTTTTCTCAAAGAAACGCTGTATTATTTTAAGCGTAATTGCGCTGTTGCTTATCGTGCCAATCGCAGTCATTGCTCAGCCGAAAATTGCCGATAAGCTGTCGTCTCTCGTTAATTCCACGCGCCTCGATAGGTCGCCTGGCGAAGCGGTTTTTCCAGATATTGATACCACAAATTTAAGCCCAACTCGCCAAAAAATCATCAGCTTAGCAAAGACTGAATTCAAGGCGCAATCTGCTGGCGCCAAGTTCAGCCAGGGCGCCGAGGAGGCGTGGTGCGCTAACTTTGTGAGCTGGATCATGCATCAAGCGGGCGCGCCGCTGAAAAATCCGCATACTGACGGCTGGCGTATCCCGGGGACGTTTACCTTACGTGAATACTAAGAGGCAAACGACCGGTTCAAGCCTGCTAATTCCGGCTACCAACCGCTTCCCGGCGACGTGGCAATTTACCGCAATTCGCCAGTGTTCGGCGACCATGCTAACATCGTCTTGAAAAATGATAACGGCGTGCTAACCACTGTCGGCGGCAATGAGGTAAACCGTATCCGCGTGTTCGTCAATCATGACAAGCAATATGACGGGCTGCTGGGATACGGCGTACCAACAGATAACTAACTTTTCCAGTCAGCGCTGCGTTCTTAAACTAAAACACAGCCAGCTATCGTTTCCGCAAAAAGAATCCGCCCAGCGCGCAAGCCGCCACGATGCTAACCACAGTAATTTTCCAGAACATCAGCGGATCATTGTCACCAGGCACTGGCACATTCATGCCGAACAACCCAGCAATCATCGTCGGGATAGTCAGCGCCACAGTGATTACCGTCAGCAGGCGAATTGTCTCGTTCAGGCGGGTATCCATCACTGCCCGGTAGCTATCGCGAACATTAGTGATGGTGCGCAGCAAGCTTTTACAGCGGGCAATCACCTGCTCCAAATCAATCGACAAGTCCTCGACATCCTCTTTATCATCCGCCCGCAGGCGCAGACCGCTGGTCGCCAGCAATTTCTCGACCGCCCAGTTCATCGGGATGAGCGCGTCCAGGTAGTCGTTCAGCTTGCGCTCATATTCCGCCAGCGTGGCAATATCCTTGACCCGCAGCGTATGAATATTATCGGTAGCCGCTCGCATTTGGCGGTTAATCGCTGCCACCCGCCGCTGATATTGCCTGGATATCGCGTCAATCATGTCAACCAACAACTCAACTGGCCGGTCGGTGCGCGAACGCGCTTGGTCGATAAACGGCTGCCACAATCTGCCCAAGCTGTCGCGAGACAACGTCACGGCATAGTCCTTATTCAAACAAAACAAAATCGGCGTGGTAAAATCATTAAAATCGTCGTCGGTATCTGGCAGCCGAGCGATTAGATACGTCCAATCGTCGTCAATCTCCAGACGCGGCACCTCATGCGGATCAAGCGCGTCGCTCAGCAAATCATTATCAAGCCCCAGCGACAACAACTCGGCCAACTCATCCTCGTTCGGACGTTCGCAGCGCACCCACGAACCTGCCTGCAGGCGTTCCAGCGGCTTGATTTGCTGATTTTTAGCACTTGAATGAAGATACTGCAGCATTCCCTTTTTATACTATAATTTACTGACATTTTCAATGATTTTGGCGTCCTGCGGGTAGAAAATCTACTATAGCACTTTTATGAAAGTCCTATAGCAAATTGCGAACTACCCAACCTTTCTCAAAAGTACCGTGTTGGTTTTCTAAAAGTAAGCTGTTGGTTTTGAAAAAGTCCCACGTTGGTTTTGAAAAAGTACCGTGTTGGTTTTAGCAGCAGCCCAGCACCCCTAATACATTACAAATGTTATACTATATTTATGCCTGCCAAAAAATCACCAAAGAAGCCGCCAGCAAAAACACCAGCGGACAAAGCCGATAAGCCTAAATCAGCTGGCAATAAAGCAGCCAAACCTAAACATACCCGCCGCATAGCAAAAACAAAAACCAAGCCCGCCAAATGGCGAAACGCGCTGATAGCGATATTGTTATTGACGGCAATGGCAGCGGTTTTATCGGGGCTAGTTTACGCATATTTTAACCAGCTGTCGCCGCGCCGCCCGACTGCTTTATCTGACGAGCAATACTATTTCACTGATTCGCGATACTCCGGCATTCGTTCTAAATTCGTAACGCGCCAAACTAACCGCGAGAAAGTTTCGATTGAATATCCGCTGACTAAAAACAATAAGATCAATAAAACCGTCGCCCAGGCAATTGACCGCGCTGACAGCGATTTCCGCTATGCCGCCACTAATATTCTGACGTTCGACCAGCCGCTAACCGAGACAATCAGCTACCAAGTCACTCATAATAATTCGGTAGCTTTATCGATAATTGTCAATATTAAGCAAGACATGCACGGCGCGCATCCGGTGTCGCTGACGCATTTTTGGACGTTTGATAAAAAATCTGGCGAGGTGATTACTTTGAGCGATTTGACCGAGCAATCAGAGAAAGCGGCCGGGGAAATCGTGGCAGCTGCCCGAAATAATATCAATGAGACCATCAAGCAGCGCCAGCAAGCAGAGCTGGATCTCAGTGAAACGATCACCCAAGAAACGCTATCGAATTTCGTTATTACCGATGGCGGTAATAATCTAGCTTGGCCGATTGGACAGGCGTCGCTCCTGCCGTCAGCCTACGGCGAAATGACCATCAAAGTGCCGATCGCCGCCGTTGCCAAATATCTGCAAAATCCGACAGCCCGGAAACTGGCTAATGTCCCTAAACCGCCCGAGCCAAAACCAACACCAGCGCCTGCCGCGCCGACAGCCGCGAATTCTGGGGGTAAAGTGATTGCCTTGACATTTGACGACGGACCAGGACCGTACACCGCGCAGCTGCTGGATATTTTGGATCAGCATGGTGCTAAAGCGACGTTTTTCTTGATCGGCAGCAAAGTCTCCGCGCAAGCCGACGTGCTGCGGCGTATGCATGCGCGCGGCCATCAACTGGGTAATCATTCGTGGTCGCACCCAGAGCTGCCCAAGCTACCAGTTAACCAAATTGCCAGCGAAATCGACCGCACCAACGACGCCATCAAGCAAGCCACCGGCGTCACACCAACTGTTATGCGCCCGCCTTATGGCGCCGTCAATGGTGTTGTCCTGGAGCAGCTTCGCCTGCGCGGCATGTCGTCAATCTTGTGGTCGGTCGACACCCGCGACTGGGCTGACCGTAATAGCGACATTGTTTGTTCACGTGCTGTTGCTGGCGCTCGCCCCGGAGCCATCATCCTGATGCACGACATTCACCAAACCTCCGTCAACGCCGTACCGTGCATCCTCAGCGCGCTGAAACAACAGGGGTATTCGTTTGTGACGGTGCAAGGATTGATTGGCAATATGGCGGCAGGAGCTGGATATCCGTAGAATCGTAGCTAGATATTACAGATACTCGTTGCAGCGGCTATTCTGTTTTATCAACTTCAAAAACCTTATATTTCGAAGAAGCGCCGCGCACCAATTTTATCTTTGACGGCGCCACGCCAAAATGTTTCGCCAGTAACTTCACCGCCGCCAAATTCGCCCTCCCCTCTATGGCCGGCGCTTTGGTATAAATCGTCAGCGAGCCATCATCGTTCGTTACGACCTCTTCGCGATGGCGGGAGTTGGGCTTGAGATGGACGGAGATTTTCATGATTTAATCAACTCTGCTTAAGGTTAGTACTATTGATTAATTTTGCCATTTATTGACATAACTTATTAACATCTTCTATCCTAGAATCTTGACGAATAATATTCATAATTTCAACTATAGTCTGAGCGTATACCTTTCCTGAATTATACACTCCAACAACCCTTTTTATTTCCGCATTATCATACATATTACAATCACGAGTGTTTCTTAATATCCTAGCGGCAATCTTGATACTTTCAATATCCGTAAGTGGCTTTTTAGATTTGACCTGTGCAATACCAACCGTGAGTTCACACTTGAGAAATGTAACTATAGCGCTCTCTATTTTCCGAATTACTCGCGGCCTATTCATGTCCTCGTATACTAATATAGAATACAAAAGAAGCTTATTACATGACTCATCTTTGCAAAATAAATCTATAAATTCATGATAATTATTATAAATATCATGAAATGCCCTGACGACATAATTGGCAAAAGCTATACTGTTTTCATTTTCTGCAGCATCATGACTACTACCCATGTTGGTTATGCGAAAATATAAAAGGACCAGCATGGCTACAGCCATACTTGACCATAAATTATCTAACAAACTATTGATACTGCTTGGTGCAATAATTGACAAATTGACCGCATTACTTATAAGTCCTATGGAAATCCCAGTGCATATTACCAATAAAACATTGGTAATATGAATTAATCTCTCGCTAATAAACTTTTTCTTTTTAAATACCCCCAGAGAATCTCTAAAAATTAGTGAAGTTATTGTTGATATAAGTGCAAAAATACAAGGCTCACTCACCCTAAAATAACGTTGCTCTATAGATATCACCAGAAGAACTATAATAGCCACCGGAAGCGTTCGAAATAGAAAATAATTGAGCCATTTCCTGCGTCCGTAACTAACAAATTGCCGAACCGATAGATAGTTAGATACGAAAGATACATACGATATAGGGTTGTTGCTATTAAGAGAGTCTCTGTATTTTACCAGCTGAAAAAACGCCTCAATAAGAAATCCTCCTACTATAGCTATTGATATTGGTGCAATACTTTCCGCAGTCATTTCTCTACTTAATTTATCATAATAAGCCTAAAACGACATCGCCTCCAACTCCCGCGGTAAAATCTCCTGCACTTCTATAGAACCCGCCACCAAATGATAGCCATGCAACTTTGACGGCAAATTACGCTCGACCGAACACCAATTAACTGGACGATTCTCATCGAAATAATCGAGCAATTCCGTATTCAAAAAATGCTCGCGCGGCAAATCCACCGAACCATCCTGATTGACGACCAGCGCGATTGACAAGCCCGACGTCGTACCATTATCGTTTTTAGCATACGCCGCCGTCACCAGATGAATCATTGGCTCAAATTTCAGCACAGACTGATCGCTCGCCTCCACCTGTGCCTGACCGCGACGTGCTAGCTGCTGATTGATTTTCGTTGTCAATTCGTCAACACTTGGCTTACCGTCGCCCGCTCGGCAATAGTCGCAACCATCTGCCGCATCGACGTATTCCAGCAGCAAATCCATATCGACGTCAGTGTCTTTAACGCCATGCTGCGACAATTGCTCCACCATTTCATGTAACGCGCCCAGCAAACTATAATCATTGGCACTCCTGGCGGCATCACCGATACGGATGATGGCACGAGCTATGGTGATGGTTTTATTTGGCTTGTTCACATATTCTCCTTAAATACTCCAAAAACGCTTGAGACCCACCCCATATTTAATTCATCAAGTCGGCGCACCCGTATCTAGCACTTACAACTCCAGCTTCCTCACCTCTTCAAACTTCGCCGCCATCGTTGGGTTATTGCGGGTAAGTTTTTTAATTGTTAAATCTTGAGCCTTATCATTAGCTAAACGAAGATTATTTTCAGACGATAAAAGCGCCTGCTTAGTTTTCTCTAGTTGTTTAATAGTCTTGTCTATACCATCAATCGCATCAGTAAACTTACGGCTTGCCAGGTCATAGTTGCGCGCGAAACCAGCCTTAAATTTCTCCATGTCCTCTTCAAAATGCGTAATATCCAGATTTTGTGTACGCATCAATGCTAATTCTGATTTATATTTCAGAGCATTAAGCGCTGCATTGCGCAGCAGCATAATTATCTGTATAAAAAATTGCGGTCGAATCACGAACATTTTTGGATAACGGTGCGACACGTCAACGATACCGATATTATATAGTTCACTATCCGCCTCAAGTAATGACACTAAGATTGCATATTCACAATTCTTCTCGCGACGATCTTTATCCAACTCTTTAAGAAAGTCCTCGTTATGTTTTTTGGTGGCAGTCTGAGCATTTTCGTTTTTCATCTCAAACATGATGGATATAATCTCATTACCGGACTCATCATTTTCTCGAAAAATATAATCACCTTTACTGCCAGTACGAGAGTCGTTATCCTTCTCAAAATATGCGCGCGGAAAGGCTGTAGCGCGCAATTTATTAAACTCAGTCTCACAGTGCTGCTCCAGCGTCTCGCCCAACATTTTGGTCGACAAACGAGCCTTAAAATCTTTGTAATACGCAATCTGCTCATCTTTTGCTTTTAGCTCTGCTGCATATTTTTCTTTCAAATTTGACTCAACAAGCTGGCGCTCATTCTCTTTAGCGGCTAGCTGCAGCTTGAAATTATCGCGCTCACGCTCAACAGCGCTAACAGCCCGGTTAACCTCCAAATCTTTCTCAGTCTCAAAAGCCTTAATTTTTGCGTTTAAGTCCGCAATTGTTTGATCGCTCTGCGACTTAGTTTGCGCTAACTCTTTATCAGCTTCCGAACGTAAACGCTCTAAAGCTAGCTCTTTATCACCTTGTGCTTTCTCTAGTTCAGACTTCAGCGATGATATTTCTGATTGCTTCTCAGAGTTAATCCGAGCAGCTTCTGCTTTATTCTCTGCTTGCAAGCTTGCTAATTCGGCCTCTTTCTCAGACAGTAGCTTTTGAAGCTCGCTACGAGTCTTTTGCTCTGCTAATTGTACGGCGTTTTCTTTATCTGCGCGCAATAAATTCTCGCGCTCGGCAATCTCGCGTGTAAATTCATGGTCGCGAACCTGTTTAACAATATCAGCGTAACTCGCTTGGTCTATTTCAAATACTTGACCGCAATTCGGACATTTTATTTGACGCATATTTACAATCCTTTCCATTAATTACCCCTCAACTACAAACAGGTTCTCTTTAGCTGCTTGTATTTTTATAGACAGCAATCACCTTGCCATTAATCATACAATCCTCCGACTGATCAACAATAATAGGCGGAAATCTCTCGGGAGTAAGGGATTCAGATTCTAGTGATATATATTCATCATGTTTTTTAAGGCGCTTTATATTAGCCATGCCGCCAATAATAGATAAAACATAATCCCCGTCATCGGCACACTTTTGCGTAACATCTACGAGAACAAAATCACCGCTGTTTATCGGTTGTTTTGACTTGCCGATACGAGCATTATTCATGGATTCACCGTCAGCTTTCACTGCCATATATCTGTTTTTAAGCTGTGTGGTCTGCTTGCCCAATAGCTGTTTAGAAATCCTTAGAAACCCCTCATAGCATTCCTCGGCATAATTGAGTGCCGGACCGCAACTTGCCGAGCCAACAATCGGCACTAATACAAACCTATCGTCCTCAACTGGCGATTCCAGCCGCTGGGTTTTATTCTTCCTATTTATAAAAAGCAGGTTACGTTTTTCAAGCTGCAATAGATGATGCTGAATCTGACCAGGACTCATATCTGGATCGCCAATAAGTTCGGCTGTTCTACGCAATGTACATTCTGCCAAGTTATTGGTCTTCGCTAGCTCTAATAACTTCTTTTGGATGTGGTGCATGCATTTTATTATACAACACCCATTACATAAATATCAATAATTTTTCGGGGAGACTTGACAAAGATAGCATCGTGCTCTATTCTCAATAGTGAACGCTTTTATGGGGGGTGGGTCGACTCATATTGTCGATTCATAACAGGGTCAATTTGTGACACTTGCGAGTAGCCACAAATATAAACATCAACCAGTCGCAATATGGAGGGTAATGGCGGCGCAAGTTAATCAAATTATTAAAGGAGGTCATTATGAAACCGTATAAGAATACTAATGGTAATTCAAATGTAGTTGCTTACAGCATAGAAGAAGAGAGCATCACAGTGCAGTTCAAGTCCGGAAAATACACTGTATACACCTACACTTATGAAAGTGCAGGAGCTGACGCTGTTGAGACGATGAAGAGTCTAGCACAACAAGGGCACGGTCTCAATTCGTACATCTCAAAAAATCAGCCCGGCTATTCTGAGAAGCACTAAAAATAAAATGAGAGCCAGCTACAAGCCTGGCTCTCATTTTTATAATTTATCAGAGCCTACAGCTTCCCGCTCGAAATATCAAAGAAGCGGTTAAAGAAATCTCTCAATTTTTCCAGCACTGTTTCGCGTTTTTTACTGCGCTCTCCATCCGCCGAGAAACGCGAGATTGGCGGCAGTATCCCTGATAGCCCTGTGCCAGTTGATTGTATATATCCGTCGCGAAAAGCATTTTCAACAAACGTATATGTCGCTTTTTTATCTAATTTCTCATCATCAATGATCTGGTCTAGTTCTTTGATTTTCCTTGATTTCACAAACTCCTGCCAATCGCCATCGACCGAACTATCAACCGTAAGCGATGCGATAAACTGCTCTATCAAATCCTTCTTATTACGCAATTCCATAGATGAGTTAACCGCTTTGTCAATATCAACTAAAATCTCTTTATTATTCATACGACTATCGTGATATTGCCGAATCAATTCCAGGATGTAATCAATGTTTATCTCAACCTGCTTGATAAGCTCCATCTCAAATACCAAATCATCGTTGATGTTCTCTTTGCTCTCATCAGATTTCGGCCGCAGTTCATTGTAGAGGTCAATATACATGCTGTGATAATCCTGCACATCTCGCTGGCTCAAAATCTCTTGCCCAATGAATTCATCAAAACTAGACAGAATATTCTTTACCCTCAGAATTGAGCCATACAGCTTCACAAATTCCTTTTGTTCTTGCTCACTAGTAATCATCTCGCCCACTGGAAATTTATCTTTTAGCTCCGTGATCAAATCAACATAGCCCGGTACTTTCTTTCCAGAGTCTTCATAGCCCTCATAATAATCCCTGAAAGGACGCAGTAACACAACACCCTTCGCGTCTTGGTCGCCAAAGAGTGCTAAAGCTTTGTTGGTTGCCTCCTCCAAATTGCGAAATGTTACAATATTTCCATAGGTTTTAATTGAATTAAGGATGCGATTCGTCCGCGAATACGCCTGAATCAGTCCGTGCATCCGCAAATTTTTATCAACCCACAGCATATTTAACGTTGTGGCATCAAAGCCCGTTAAAAACATATTCACCACAATCAACAAATCAATCTCTCGATTCTTCATCCGCAGACTGACGTCTTTGTAATAATTCTGGAATCGCTCGGCACTGGTATCATAGTTCGTGCCAAATGTTGCATTGTAATCACGAATTACACCCTCCAGAAAATCCCGGGATGAAACATCCAGTCCGTCGGTATTTTCCGAATTTTCATCATCCATGCTATCCATTTCCAGGTCAGGATCGTTCGCTCCGTAGCTATAAATTGTAGCGATTTTCAGGCGTTTAACTTCAGGAAGCTCAGCTTGCTGACGCTTAAACTCATTGTAATAAAGCTTGGCTGTATCAATTGAACTTACCGCAAAAATTGAATTAAATCCACTCAGCCGAATTTTATCTTTCGCCTCTTCAATTGCCGCTCTATTTCGCGCCGACGCAACTTCATGCGCGTTCATCAGCCGCGTAAATGCGTACGATTTGGCGTTGCGCATGGTTTTTTGATCAAAATGTTCACGAATATATCGCACAACATTGCTAATACGCTCTGGGGCGTTCAATGCTCGCTCTCGGTCGATGTCGCGCACTTTCTGCTGATCATCGACCTCATCCGCCTCGCGAATCGTCCGAATGTAGTCGATACGAAACGGCAACACGTTCTTATCAGTAATCGCATCAACTATCGTATAAGTATGCAGTTTATCGCCAAACGCCTGCTCGGTTGTCCGTAGATCAACTCGCCCGCCATTGGACGCATTATCAGCAAATATCGGCGTACCGGTAAAACCAAACAAATGATAATTACGAAAGCTCTTGGTGATAGCATGGTGCATATCGCCAAATTGCGAACGGTGGCACTCGTCAAAGATGATAACCATATGATCATCAAAAGCCTTGTGGCCCTGATTGCGCTTGATAAATGTGTCGAGTTTTTGGATAGTAGTAATGATAATCTTAGCGTTTGGATCGCCCAATTGCCTCGTCAAAACCCGGGTGCTGGTATTGCTATTCGCCGCGCCTTCCTGGAACTTGTCGTACTCTTTCATGGTCTGGTAGTCGAGGTCTTTGCGGTCAACCACAAAAAGTACTTTATCAATATAGTCGAGCTTGCTCGCCAGCTGAGCCGTCTTAAAACTAGTCAATGTCTTACCGCTGCCTGTCGTATGCCAAACATAACCGCCAGCCTCAATCGTACCGAGCTTTTTGTAATTTGTGGCAATCTGAATGCGATTCAAGATACGCTCAGTCGCCACGATCTGGTACGGACGCATCACCAGCAATAATTTATCACTGGTAAACACGCAGTACTTCGTCAGCACGTTCAATAGTGTATGCTTGGACAAAAAGGTCGCCGTAAAATCTATCAAATCGGTGATCGGGCGATTATTGGCGTCCGCCCACCAGCTGGTAAATTCAAAGCTATTGCTGGTCTTTTTACTGCGATGCAAATCCGACTTACCCGCCTCATTGATATGCTGCCAGCGCGTCGTGTTGCTGTAATATTTCGTATGCGTACCGTTACTAATCACAAATAGCTGCACATATTCAAACAGCCCGCTGCCCGCCCAAAAGCTATCCCGCTGATAGCGATTAATCTGATTGAAAGCTTCTTGCAAGGGCACGCCGCGCCTTTTTAGCTCGATGTGCACCAGCGGTAAACCATTCACCAGTAGCGTCACATCATAGCGATTATCTCGCACACCCGACACCTCGTATTGATTGATTGCCTGCAAACAGTTCTTGTGAATGTTCGTTTTATCTAGTAGGCGAATATTAATCACCTCGCCGTTATCGCACTGTAGCAATTGTGTGCTGTCTTCCTGGACTTTGAAGGTCTTGTCAGCGATATCTTCATTGCCATTGGCAATCCGCTCTGCGAAGAACCGCTTCCACTCAGCATCGGTAAATGTGTAATCGTTCAACTTCTGCAGCTGCGTGCGCAGATTATCTATCAAATCAGTTTCACTCTTGATCGGTAAATATTCATACGCCTGCGCTTGCAATTGTTTGATCAGCTCCCGCTCTAATTCCGCCTCACTCTGATAACTCGTCGCCAGCTGATACGGCGAGACGTAGTCACTGACGACGGTACTGTCACTGTTTTCAGCAATTACATCATATTTCATTTTGAACACTCCAACTCTTTGAATGTTAATAATTTATTTCGGTAGTATTCATACTGCTTGCGACGGGCTTCAATCTCCGCCGGCAAACCGATGGAAATGTCATTTACGAGTGCGTCGAATTTATCAAGGATAGAGACGATTTGCTTCTGTTTTTCAAGAGGTGGGATTGGAATCTTTTTCTTTGACCAAGAACTTATCCATTGGCGCTTATGATCGCCCTCCACAAGTCCGCTTGGTAATGTATTCAGCCAATGGTAAATATACTTAAGTAGTGCAGTACCCTCATCTACTGAAGTAATTATTTTCATAGCTGATGACTTAACCTTAAAATCGAAATCCACCCATTTATTAGCCGTGGTAAAATCGTCAAATATAATCACAGGGTGAGTAGAAGCATTGTAAATACCGCTTGATTCATCGGTGTATCCAAGTATAAACGTCTTACCAGCAGTCAAAACAGGTATTGAAAAACTATCATTATAGTCACTAGACCGCACAATATATTTGGTTGGCTGTTCGTACTTAGCAACCTCGCCCAACTCTACCCATGTGATATTTTTATCATCTTCAAACGTCAAGAGCGTATTCCGATAGTATGCATACTGCTTCTTTCTCGCTTCTAGCTCTGCTTCTAGCTCTGCTTCTAGCTCTGTAAACGAGTCTAGCACACGCACAATCTCTTTTTGAACCTCAAGAGGTGGAATAGGGATACGAAAATCTTCTATCATTGGTTTTCTTATGGATGTAACCGTTGCATTCACTGCTTTTAAGGTTATGAAACTCTTAAAGTAACTCATAAAATAGTATAGGGCGTATTTCGTGTTCACTTCATCGGTTGTAAATACAATTCTATAAGCTCGCTGATGAAGGTCATATTTTCCATTCACGTAATGAAATATATCACCAACTCCACCTTCTCCAGGTATAATAATTGCTTCCTCATCAAATGAGTACTTATCTATTCGGGCTACTATTTTTGATCTTACATAAAATGGGTATTGACCATTTTCAACAGCATCCTTTCTATCAGACCTGCCCGTACCTATTACAGCCTTATCGCCAACTCTAGCAAATCTAGCTCCCTCTGGACACAGCTCTTTAATCAAATCATCAATTTTACTCATAACTCTCCTTTACTAATCGCATCTTATAATTCTTCCATTTAATTTAGTTACCGTCATATAGACATTGCTTGTTGTTCTCGTCATTGCAGTATAGAGATTGTTAGTTTTTAAGTCATTAGCTAAAATCACAATATCTTGCTTGATCGTCAGACCTTTTGCCTTTTTAATCGTATACACTTCACCGGACCAATTATCTATATACTCATTATTACTTCTTTTCGTATAGTAAAGTAAGACACGCCTACCGTTATCTAAATCTTTTATCGTTTCAACTGTAACTTTACAGACAATACCATCACTGTCTTTTCCATGAATGTCTACGCCGACGACTTGCCTAATCCACTCACAGACACCCTCAGGGCATCGATAGCTTTGATTCTTTTCTTCATCAGGCTCAAGCTGAGCGAACCAATCTCCACCACTATTTATATTTTGGTTACTATCTCCAAGTAGTCTTACGGGGAAATCATTATCATATAAAAGCTTTGCAAAATCCTCTCTAAAACCCGGCTTCAGGTCTTGAGCTTCATCGATTATAATGTAGTCAAACCTAGATCTTAAAATCCACAGAATTTGCTCTGGATATTTATTTATCAGAAAACCGCTTAAAGCTCCTGCTTGGTCATATGTCACACGAAGTTCATTATTAAATATATATTTAAGCGCATCACGATTAGGGAATCTTCTGGTCGTGATGCTCTCTACAGCGTCATTTAGAGTAGCATTCACTACGCTAGTTTGGTTCTTTATAGTACCGTCGGGATTAAACTTAATATTTCTCGCATTCTTTTTTTGAATTGATTCTCTTGTAGCCTCCTGATTTAATACTACACCCTTGCAATTGGCAGCAAGCGGTATAAAAGTAAGCATTTTTGGTAAGATATACGAGAAAAATAATGAATCTATAGTCAGCCCCAGATAACCAGCATTAGCAATTTCATTCACTACCTTGTTGTTAAAGGCTAAGTATAAACCGTTTTTATTAGATTGCATAAACTTTATCGAATCGGTCGTCTTACCAGATCCGGCAACGCACTTAATCACCCTCTTCGAATGCATTTGTAATTTCCTTTATGACATGCCAATCTGATAAGTCAATATTACCAACGACTTCTAATGCAAAGCTAGCTTTAGATTTATTGTCTTTCATAACCATAATATCTGTATGTTTCTTATGTGGCTTAAGATGCCCTTCATACTCTGAAAGTTTACGGCTATTATATAAATCGGTCTCAAGCGTGTTATCAACCTCTACTAGAGTGATTCCAGATCCATCGCATATCGTTTGAAGGTTTTTAAATCTTGAAGTTGGTTCATTGCCATCACTACTTTGCAATCTATCGTTGTCACTTACTACTACGCATTTCTTACCCAAGGCATGAGTCAGCCTCACATATGGTTCAAACATAATTCCAGCCACATTAACAATCGTCCAATTTAGTTTATTATCGCTTACATATTTTCGTAATAATATTTCCTCTGAATAGCCTTCAACTAATACTATATTGTCTGCAACCAACATTTCGCCTCTACCTGGACAAAGAAATGCATCAAGCTTATTGAGAATATTATCACTAATATCTAAATCCGATATATTGCCTTTTGTTGAGTCTATCACTCTTTCGATCTTGAATTCATTCACGGCAATCGGGGAGTGCGTAGTCATCAAGATAAATACATTATTAAACGCTTCACTCTGCATTTCTGAAACTAGATTTCTCAACAACGCTGGATGAAGGTGGTTTTCTACTTCGTCTAATAAAATTATTGTATTCTTGTCACTTAAGATATTTAGCAAAATATTTGCTATCGCTCTATACCCTGAGCCTATTTTATGTTTGTAAGCAGTATCTTCACTATCAACAACGTATAGTTTTTCGTTGCTTATCTCTGGAACAGTTGAGTCTATATCAAGATCAAAATTAAACTTTTTAGCTAGGTCTTTGAATTTGTCCACTTTTCCTTTTATTTGCTCTTTTATGCCTTCTCGTGAACTTTGACGGAAAGCTTCATACTCTTCTTCTGAGTCGAGCAAGTTTCTTACTCCGGTAATCAAACCAGGCGACACAATGTCCTCTATGCGCATCAACGGTATCATGTGGACATCTGGCACTTTATCATCGGCATAAACTATATCACGAGAAACAGTGTTTCCCTCTATATCAAAGAATTCTTTTATATACCTATCCCTTGGGGCTCTTTTAATTACAACCTTAAACCCGCATTTCTTAGTCCCGTCGGGTAGCGGTATATTAAAGCTCGGTATCGAATTTTGATTTAGCTCTATTATTATCTCGATCGGTTGAGTATCATCTCCTTCATAAAAATCACTTTTATCGACTTTCATATAAGAGTTATTTATTGTGCTGAATGCTAACTTTATACCTTCAAGTATATTTGTTTTTCCACTATTATTCTTCCCAATGATGATATTTAGCTTATTGTTAAAAATAAACTTCTTATCTTGCATGTTTCTAAAGTTATGGAAAATAACCGATTTGATCATACTCCTAATATCCTCACATTATCGCGTTAGCTAGGCTGCACCTTTCAACTTCTTAGCTGTTTTCTTAATATTATCCAGATAATCCTCTTCCACACTACTTAGATTTTTTGCCTTATATTTACGATACTCAGATAGCGCCTTTTCTTTAGCCTGCTTAGTGCTGACTTTTCCAGCATTGTCCAATAGTTTGCGACCAGTCGAGCTAAGAATAGTATCAAGTTCACGAAGATGATCAGCCATACTCATCGGTTTTTCTTCCATGGCGTTAATCTCGGCGATATCAAAATAAGCTGAGACTAGGTTGTTGAGAACTTTCAATTCTTTTTGGCTGAGATAGTTCTTTGCTACCATAGCCTCTGCCCGGGTCGGCTGTTTACCTTTGAAATTAGTCATTCCCGCAAAAGGCTTATCGCTGTCAACACGGTAGTAAATCACTTCGCCGGCCGTATTACCATGTGCTGCATAGTGTAGTTTGTTTTGCACTATGGCAAAGAACTTCTGCGATTGATCGGCCTTTGGGTCGTAGTCTTCTGCGGTAGCGTATAAATCCAACACCTGGCGATAGAGAACTTTTTCGCTACTGCGAATGTCGCGAATTTCATCAAGCAATTCTTTCCAGTGATTACCGCCGCCAAGATTTTTAAGACGCTCACCGTCAATAGCGAAGCCTTTGGTGATATATTCCCGCAAACGATCGGTCGCCCAGATACGAAACTTGGTGGCGATATTCGACTTGATGCGATAGCCAAGTGAAATAATCATGTCGAGATTATAGTATTCTAATTCACGCTCTACCTTACGATCACCCTCAGTTCGAACTGTTCGGAATTTCCGAACAGTTGCTGCAGGATCAAGTTCACCCTCATCAAAAATATTTTTTATATGTTCACTAACATTCGCTTTACTTGATTGATACAGATCAACCAACTGCGCTTGCGTCAGCCAAACGGTTTCATCTTGGAATCGCACATCCACCTGCGGTTTACCGTTATCGTCAACGTAGACAATTACCTTGCCGTTATCTTGCACCATTGCGATCCTCATCCAGCTTCATTTTACTCATACTACTTGTCATCAGCCTCCTTGAATAGATTCAAATAATCACGATATTCATACTTCTGACCATATTCAGTGGTGTCATCACGCGCGTATAAAATTTCCATCCCCATCAATCGTTCAATCATATTGTAAGCACCCTGTCTTGAGTAGCCGGTTTCTTTAACTACATCAGCCACACCAATTACAGGTGTGCGGTAGAGCAATTTTAACATATCAAGCGTCTTCGGAGCAGCAGCTTTACCTAATTGCTGCACTTTTCGCATATCACGTTCACGTAATTCCGTGATTTTCCGACAGGTATCTATAGACGACTGAGAAATTTCAATAATACCATCCAAGAAAAACTCTAACCATTCAAATATATCACCATTCTCCGAATGATAGCTATTTAATCTTTCATAATAAACATCTTGATGCTTTTTAAAATATGATGATAGATAAAGTACCGGTGCTTCTAATAATCTTTGGTGCCACAAAAACATTGTCACAATCATTCGCCCCGTCCGACCATTGCCGTCAGTAAAAGGGTGAATAGTTTCAAATTGCGCATGCAGCATTCCAGCCTTCACTAGTGGTAGGTAATTATCATCTGTGTGAATAAATTTCTCGAAATCATCAAGTGCACGATTCATGTCTTTTACTGGTGGTGGCACAAAGCGAGCGTTCGACGGCATTGTTCCGCCAATCCAGTTTTGGGTTCGACGAAATTCACCTGGAAAAGCATTATGTGTGGTGCGAGCGCCAGTCATTAGCTTCTCATGAAGCTCACGAATAAAGCGTAAAGTAAAAGGAAATTCATGTGCTCTTTTCAAACCATAATTCAAAGCATCAATATAATGGAGAATGTCATCTACATCGTCTGGCTGATTAGTGCCAGGCTCAACATTCATAGCCTCAATAGCATCACTTAATGTCGCACGAGTACCTTCAATCTGACTCGACGATGACGCATCGCGTCGCACAAACATCTCCAAGAAGTAGTTTATATCAGGGAGAAGTGCTGTGATACCATCAAGCTTGCCAATTAGACGCATGGCTTCGGCATGTTTTTTCTGTATTGCTAAAGGCAGTTCCAGCTCTTGTTCTGGCGGAAAATCATATGGAATAAAGGCCTTAAAGTCTTCAGACTGCTGAACTAAGCGACCAATTCTACTCATTTTATTGACATCTCTAGTTGACATGTCAACATTTTAGCATATTTTGTTGACATTATCAAGAGAGATGTCAACTTTTTTATAACTAGATTCAGCTCCTCTCTTAGAATGTTTAGTTTAATGCTAATATCACCCTGCGCTTGCGTCAGCCAAACCGTCTCATCCTGAAACCAAATTATTAACTTGCAGCCTACTGTTATATATTATCATCGTTGCCCCTTTTGAAACTTAAATGCATATATTTTGCTCATCTTTATCTATAGCATCTATTATTTTGTTATTTCCAAAATAATGCAGTACTTTTTGAGGTGTTATGGTGATAATCTCATCCGTTGCCGCGGCAACCGCACGATTGATGCTATCCGAAAAACAAATATAGGTTGTTTTACGTTTACGTTTTCTAATTTTATGATAGCTTGGACAGAGGTCGGTGTCAGAGCTAACAGACACAATATCTACATTCTTCGTTTTATATGCTATTTCGAGCATATCTAAAGCCATACGGACATCAACACCCTTCTCCTGCAAAATCTCTTGGGGTTTGTGGCAGTGGTTGCATTCCTTACCCTCCTTTACTTTCAAATTACCAGCTTTGATGTAATTAATATCTTGCTGCTTCAACATTGCAACCCAGCGACGTGAATTTTCCTTGATTTTATTCACCCGCCCTTGAATCCTTGTGGATGGAGTATAGCCCCTTGGCATCTTAATTTCTGATGCATAGTAATTGATTTCAACACCGTTAATCCCTAAAACGTCCTCAATTAAACCGCGTACGTCTAGCGAAAAGTTTATGTTTTTATCTTCGATAGCATCCTGACTACATAACAGTTCAACTACCCTTTGGCGAAAATTTTCACCATCTATAAACACTTTCTTTTGATTACTACGTAGATTTCTAGACATTATGTCCCTCCGCTATAACAAAAAGCCCCGCTGAGGAAAATCCAACACGGGGTGATGCATATTCATAGTAGCAAACACGAGCGATAAAGTCAAGGTTAAGTAGCTTAGCTTGCGTCAGCCAAACCGTCTCATCCTGAAACCGCACATCAACTTGCGGTTTACCGTTATCGTCAACGTAGACAATTACATTGCCGTTATCTCGTGTCATCGTTATCCCTTTCGAGATCGGCAACTATCGCATCAATTTCTGTCCGTAACTCCGACTGGCGAGCCACGATCTTTGCAATGTCAGCATTGAGTTCAGTGATATCAATCACTTCTTGCGTATCTTCAGCTTCAACATAGGAGCTAACTGATAAATTGTAGTCATTGGTGACAACATCTTCGTAGGTCGCGACTTTCGCAAAGTAGTCGATATTTTGCCGGTCAGTAAAACTATCCAAGATTTTCTGCCGATTCTCCTCGCTCAGCTTATTTTTATTGCCTTTGCGCACAAACTCGGCACTGGCATCGATAAACAATACATCATTTGTCGCCCGGCTCTTTTTTAGAACAAGAATACAAGTGCTAATTGTCGTACCAAAGAATAAATCTGGCGGCAGTTGGATGACGGCATCAACATAATTACTCTCTACCAAGTATTTACGGATCTTCGCCTCAGCACCGCCGCGATATAGTGCGCCAGGAAATTCAACAATCGCCGCCGTGCCGCTCTCGCTGAGCCAGCTCAACATATGCATTGTGAATGCCAAATCAGCCTTACTGCGCGGCGCCAACACTCCAGCTGGACTAAAGCGAGGGTCATTGATGAGCGTCGGATTACTGTCACCGTCCCATTTAACACTATATGGCGGATTTGAGACAATCGCATCAAACGGCTCGTCATCCCAGTGTTTCGGATCTTTCAGCGTATCGCCGTGGGCAATATTAAACTTTTCATAATTAATATCATGTAGAAACATATTAATGCGACAAAGGTTATAGGTCGTAATGTTAATCTCTTGCCCATAAAAGCCTTGCCTGACATTATCCTTACCCAAAACTTTCGCAAACTTCAGCAGTAGCGAACCGGAGCCTGCTGCCGGGTCATACACTTTGTTTACCGAGGTTTTGCCAACAACAGTAATTTTTGCCAAAAGTTCGCTCACTTCTTGCGGCGTGAAGAACTCACCTCCGGATTTGCCAGCATTACCGGCATACATGGTCATCAGATACTCGTAAGCATCGCCAAAAGCGTCAATCGTATTATCTTCAAACTTGCCAAGCTCTAATTCACCGATGGCGTTCATCAGCTTTACCAATCGCTCATTGCGTCTGGTAACGGTCGGGCCAAGCTTATTGCTATTGACGTCCAAGTCATCAAATAGCCCACGAAAATCATCCTCACTATCAAAACCCTTGGCTGATTGCTCAATGTTACGGAATATTTTACTGAGCGTTTCGTTCAAATTTTCGTCATTTTTGGCGCGCTTGCGGACATTTTCAAACAGCTCACTCGGTAAGATATAAAAGCCTTTGTCATTAACCGTGTCTGCGCGTCCGAACTCTGCCTGATCATCGCTCAGTTCGGCGTAATTAAAATCATCCACGCCAGTTTTACGCTCTTCGGCATTAATATAATTAACTAAATTTTCCGATATAAACCGATAGAATAAGAAACCTAGTACATACGCCTTAAAATCCCAACCATCGACCGATCCGCGTAATTCATTAGCAATCTTCCAAATAGTATTATGAAGTTTAGTGCGTTCTTGCTCTTTAAGATTATCCCCCGATGTCATAGGAATATTATACTATGTTTGATAGAGGTTTTATATCAATAAAATCAAATTATGCTCTGAAAATGATCTTTCGTGATAATTATATGATCAACCAAACCAATACCCAGCAATTCGCCAGCTTGTCGTAAACGGTTCGTTACTTCTCTATCAGCCTGACTCGCCTCCAAGCTCCCGCTCGGATGATTATGCGCCACTATGATACTGGCAGCGCGGTCGGCGATGGCGTCGGCGAAGACCTCGCGCGGGTGCACCAGGCTGGCCGTCAGGGTGCCGATGGTCACCACCCGCTTGGCAATCAAACGATGAGCACCGTCCAGTGTCAGGCAGACAAAGTATTCCTGCTTTTTGTCGCGAATGTCGGCCAGTAGCTCAACGGCCTTTTCTGGGCTGTCGATGATTGGTTGGTCGCCATCCAGCAAGTACCGCCGCGCCAGTTCCAAACTCGCCAGAATCACCGGGATTTTCGCTTCGCCCAAGCCAACCACGCTGCGTAGATCATCATACAAAACATCACCGCCTTTTTGACGCAAAATTTTCAGCACCTCGCGCGCAATTTTACCAACATCGGCCCGAGCATTGCCGCTGCCAATAATCGCCATCAACAATTCCAAGTCGCTCAGCCGCGCCGTACCGTAACACGCCAATTTCTCGCGGGGACGGTCGTTAGGGTGGCGGTCAGACAGCTTCATATATAAAATTATACTATGCTAATGAAATTATTATTGCTCTACACATACTTAACTTCTAACGATATACCAAACCATCCAATAAAATGACCAGCCGCCAAACGTTACCTTTTGGTAACGGCAGGCTATCGTAAATAAACCTACTCTAATTTTATAAGGACATGGCCGAGAGGTTGGCCCTTCAGGGTTAGGCGCAGACATCTCGTTATCAACTTGTATGGTCGCAGGCTTGCCAGCGTAACCGTCAGCTTTGATGCCTGTCACCGTGACTTTTCTGCTCGTCGATATGTCTACATCGGTAATATCAAGCTGCCGCTGTTCGCCAACCGTGTAACCAAGGTTAGTATCATCTAGGTTAACTAACCAGCGCGAAGACAACTCGTCAACTGGCTGCCAATTTAGCCGAATTGTCGCCTTATTGCCATTTCGCTCAATAATTTTTGCCGAAACCTGAGGTGCTCCAGGGCCAACAGGCAAATTAGGTTTTATACCAACTTTAACAGGCGCCGATATATTTGACACCGTGTCGTTACTGGCACTCATTCGCACCTGCATGATGCCATCAAATTTTTCAGTGTAAACATAGCTAGCAACTGGGCTTGTCGTTGTTTGATCAATCTTACCATCGCCATCAAAATCCCATTCGTACTTTGTGATCTTACTGTCAACTACATATGAATCACTGGCATCAAAAGTAATTTTCTGGCCAATCTCTGCATAATATTCACCAATTTTCAGCTTGGCGTTCGGACGATTCTTGATTTTAGTTAAGGCTTTACTCAGGGCGGCAATAGTATCATTTTCGCCACTACTCAAGATTACTTGACCAGAGGTTTGTTTAGCTAGATCTTTAAATGAGGCTTCCAAATAATCTTCTACAACTGGGTAAATATTGACTGGATCAATTTCTAGTGAACGTTTAGCCACAGCCGCCAGCGTCGAACCATCAACCTTATCCGGCTCGTGATAGCCAGCATCGGTCAACAGAATCATCGCTTTTGTCGCCTCTTTTTGCCATTTCATCTCATTCATCGCCACCATACTAGCATGCAACGCTGCCTCTGGTGTGTCACCGCCACCATCAACTGAAATGCCATCAAGTTTGGCAAGCAGGTCGGTAGTATCCGATTGTAAATCTGACAATTTTTTAGCAGTGTATTCATCACCAGCATCACGATACACAACCAGCCCAACTCGTCCGTTCATTTCTTTAATCTTTGAGCTATAATTCCTGATGAACGTTTTCATCTGATCAATATATAGCGACATTGACCCAGTGGTGTCCAAGACAAATACCACGTCAGTTCCAGTCGTTCCCATATTGTTATTTAGCGGTTTATCGTTAATTCCTGAGTCATTTTGAGAAGCAAGTTTGGCGGCATTTTTTAGCCTATTAGCCGCCTCGCGAACACCGTCGTCAATCGGCCCATTGGAATTAGCGTACTTACCATGACCCTCGACGTCTCACACAAATTTTGAACTACCGCAAACATAATCGTTAGCTAGACACCATAATCCGGTTTTTGAGTTATCTTCGTTCGGCAGAAACGGTTTTCGGGCACCAAGCGCGCCGTTGTCAACGTGGCAATTAGCAATTTCGCGCCGATAAGCTGATAAGTTCTCATTGCGACAAGCTGGCGGAAATATCCCTTCGCCCTCTGGTAAATATAATTTAGGATCACCGAATAACATATTAAAGACTATTTTATTCTTGACACCAGACGAGATATTTGGCAATGCTTGGCCAACCACCTGCGTACCTTGTGAAACACCACCCAGAATGAAAAATTCGTTAGGACATTTTCGATGGCGAGCATCTAGATAAGCGCGCAATTCTGCGACACCTTCTTTCACGCTTTTGCCGTAAGTGTTTCCCATACCACCACTAAGCTTGGCGCCAATAGCATTGCCATTCCAGACATTACTGACGTCAACCGCTGGATACTGATTGCCGCCATAGCTTTCACTACCAAGTTCGTAGAAGTTTAGCTTAGATTCGTCGCCAATTCTAGATAGCAGCTGATTCCTAAAACGCGAGGTTTCATTTCTGTCTTGACCAACCTTTTGACCAGACCCTCTAGCAAACACACCCGTAACTAGCGTGCATTTATTGTCAACATTCGCTGCTAAAGCATCAAAATTAGATACAAACACATTAAGAACCATAGACGCTATGAGTACGTAAATTATTGCAATTTGCTTATTCATAAAACTTCCGCTCCCACAATTTGAAGTAATCTTAAGTATTAAAGTGTATAGTTAGTTGACATTATCAACAAAACCCCCTTTCCTTACGTTTAACCCTACGTTTGTCACGTTGTCACGACGCGAAACATGTATTCTATACTGGTATCCATTTCTTTTTCCGCTAAATTCACAGACATTAAGATTGTTGTTTTTGCACCTATCGTCTACGTCTAACAGCTCATCGTAACCAGCAAATTTTTTAATATCGTCATAATCTACAGATTTTTTATACTTCCACGACTTATAAACTTCTGGACAATTTCCCATCAAACATATTATTTTTGGCGTCACAACCTCACGCTCCGCCTCTTGCCAACCATCTAACGGCTTAAAACTATCCGCCACCGCCTCAATGTCTTTCGTATCACCTTGCCAAGACAACGCATAAACCAACACTCCTGCTAAAGTCAGCAGGATAATAGCTGCAGATAGTATCACTTTTTTGAGGTTAACCTTTTTATTACTACTCATACTATACCTCCTCGCAATTAAAAAGCGCCCAAAGGGGCGCTAAAAATTCAAAATAGTTGGCGTATTCACTGGTGGCGTACCATCACAGGACATATATTTATTATAACTTAAGGTTTTTACAATGTCTAATTAGAAATACCAAGCGTACCTTCCCGCCTACTGCAAGCCACATAAACTGCTACTGCACCAACCAATTTTGTCAGCCACGAAGTAACACTGGTACTGCTACCCTTTGAGATTTTATTATTTTCTGGATTTAGCCGGCTGTCATCGGTCCATAACGCCGCTAAGGGATGAGCAAAAGCAACCTCGTGTAGTTTTTCCGCCTGGTTGCCGCTATTATCATTTAGCTGGCAATTCAAGTCATTATCATTATCATTATTCATTTCTATTTGATCCGTATAGTCCGCAGTTGGTTGGCTGTGCAGACTGTCTACCTCGCTATTAGCATGCTCATTCCTCAAATCAACGTATATTGTGTCGTTTTCGTTTGGTTGTGTAATTCTTGTTTGCTGAGCTTTTTGACGAACTAGTTTGTCGTATTCAAAGTCCGCTTGAGTAGTCAATCGATTTGGCGCCTCATCCGGCTTAGGCCATAGTTCAGAGGTTTGTCTCTCGTCATGCTCTTGCAAGCCGCTTGACGTCTCATCCAGTTTAGATAATAGTTCATGATTTAAAGACCCGCTCGGTGGCAAGGCTGGATTTACCATCTCATCCAATTTTGGCCATCGCTCAGAGGACCGATCAGAACGCAATTGAATATTTATCTCAGTAGTATTTTTCGGCTCTGGACCTTGATTAGTATCAACTTTTGGCGTTAGTTCGTTCTGCGGTAAAGTCGGCAAGTCGTTATCGCCATCTATTAATACTGCCTCACGCTGTATAGACTCGTCTCTATGGTTATTAGTAAAAGTTTCTTCCCGATCAACTACAAAGACTTCATTTTCGCTAGCCCAACTAGCAGTTTCTGCAGGCAATTTTACAGCAGGAGTATTTGCGACCGTTTCTACCTGCCCTGTCTGATTAAACGCACTAGCACTATCGCTGTAATGTATATTATGATTTTTAACAACTGCTTTTTTTGACGGCGCACTTTCCTTCTCGACAAGCTTTACGGCTGAATCCTCTCCATCTGATGTATTTTGTACATCGTTTACCGATCGAGTTTCTGGCAGAGTTTTTCTGGAATAATCAACAGATTCAACCGCGGAAGGAGAGCTAATATTATCCTTTTTATCGTCAGCCAACGGGTTTTGCTTATCTATCGACGGAGTTTTTTGAGACTCTAAAGACATCTCGGCTGAGACTTCAAAATCTGTTGATGAATCATTTTTAGGTTTAGTTGTAATATTTTTGGGAGTAGTTTTTTTAAGTAGATTATTCTCTGTATTAATAGATTTTGGCTTTAGAGCTGGCGACTCTTGCCTATTGACTACTCTGTCGACCGCAGTAGAAGTCCCGCTGTCGGCTAAAGTATCATTAGCATCAATTAGCGTGCTTGATACTTTTTCTATCGCTGGCTCTTTCTGAGAGCGAGTTGCTACAACAGCGCTGCCAGTATCTTCTGGCTTAGGTATTTCAATCGCCTGATGAGTGTTGGCTGACGAGATTTGTTCAGTTGTATTAACAGCTGACGACACCTCCTGGTCGGCATGTTCGTTTGAATGCTGAGCTGTTTGGGCGGCGCAGCGTACTTTTACTGCCCCCCGACTAACAAGCTTATACGAGTCATCCGCTGCACGGTCTGCTGCTCGCGGTAATTCATCTTGCTTGATGCGCTCATTGGTATTATCGCTGTCGATTTGTGCATAATGTTCTTTTGATGCTTTAACAGCCAAATTAGAATTGGCTTCAAGGTTAGTACTGCCATCATCGCTGCTCGTTGTTTTTTTCACTACGTTAGCTGTAGGAGCTGCAGGCGATTGTTCTTCGTCTTTGCTATGCTTTTCATCGGCTTTGTAGTTCAAAGGTTCTGGTTCTTTTAACTCTGCAGTCTGAGACAGCGCTGCAGCCGGTTCTTTTTGCTTGTTAGACGACCGAGGAGATGTTTGAGTGTCTGTTAGCGGCTGTTTTTCTTCGGGCTCGGGCTCAAGCTTAGGCTTAGATTCTGACTCAGGTTCAAATACACTTGAACTATCATTTATTGACTGTTCTTTTTCGGCAGCTGGCGGCTGTTCTCTAATATTATCATCAGGCGTTGGTTGTGCCCAGACAATCTCGCCCGGTGCTTTATCTTCTTGGAGTAATTTCTCTAGTGTACTGAGCTGTTTATCGGGCTGGTCTTCGTTACTCTTTGCTGCCATCGCCGCCTGACGTTCAGCGCATAATAGCGCAAAATCACAACCAATACAGGCAATTGTTCCAAACTTTTCGCACAACTCGGGGTTAACTGGCGTCAATGTTTCTGAGCTATTGTTACTATTCGTATCGCTCATCGCGGTATCAAGTCTTTC
This sequence comes from uncultured Candidatus Saccharibacteria bacterium, assembly GCA_963553885.1. Lineage (GTDB taxonomy): Bacteria > Patescibacteriota > Saccharimonadia > Saccharimonadales > Saccharimonadaceae > Nanosynbacter. The sequence goes on along the minus strand of CAUVOY010000006.1, from coordinate 27,874 downwards.
TTCACCGCTGGCCACTGCCACCAGGTCAAGACTGCTTGCCGCATCACTTGTACCAGCATTTACCTCTCCGCCAATGTCATTAATGCCAGACGAAAAATCCTCACCTCTCAGCGACGAAATGTCAAAATCATCACCATCAATTCCTGTTGGTGATAATTCTCCTGTAGTCGCCTCTCCAATCATTGCTCAAAAAATGTCTCCGTTGAAATATGTGATTCATCAACACCAGCGGCGGTTAGTTTTTGCCAAACATCGCGCACAAACGGCAGGCTGCCGCAGACCAGAAAGTGCGCATCATCCGGCACTTCGCTCACAATGTTCGCCACCTCAAACCGCCCGTTCCGCCAGCCGTCCGTTTCCTCAACCTGCTGACGGGTACTAAACTTGGTAACCTGAATGTTTGACGCCGCCAACTCCTCCGAGAACACCATATATTCCGGCGATTTTTGACTCAAATAGAGAAAGGTCGGCTGCTTGGCATCCGCCAAAATACTCCAAATCGGACTCAGGCCGCACCCCGCCGCAATGCCGACCAATGGCCGCTCGGTTTGCGGGTTGAAATCGCCGTATGCCCGGCTAATGTGTAGCGTGTCACCAACCTGGCGTGAACACAAATAGCTCGAGAATTCGCCGCCCACATTTTTCACGGTAATTGACATCAATTCCTCATGCGGGCGCGAAGAAATACTATAGGCCTTGCCTTCGCGCACCTGGCTGCCCGCAATAAACACCGTGATATATTGCCCCGCCATAAAGTCAAACGGCCGCGCAAAATACAGTGTCGTCACCTCGGGGTTTTCCTGGCGCACGCGCACAATTTCGACAGTTAGTGAATCACGCATTCTTCGACATACCTTTCCATTATTTTTTTGGCGGCCCTAAACTCTTCGTCAGTGAACGTGTGATAGTTGGCAAACTTCGGACTAATGGTGGTGCCGGTGCGAAAATGCTGCAAGGCAAAGCGCTTGGCGCCTTTAACCAACTCGCCAATCTTTTCAAAATCCGCTACCTCCAGCTGCTCGCGAACGATGGTCGTCCGAAATTCATGGCCAATCCCTGAGTCAATCATCAGCCGCACATTAGCTTTAATCGCCTCCAGATCAATCGGCCGCACCGCAATCTCTACGTATTTTTCCAGCGGCCCCTTGACATCCATGGCGATGAAGTCAATCGTCCCCTCCTCGACCATACCGCGCACTATATCTGGGTGCGTACCGTTGGTATCCAGCTTGACATCAAAACCGAGGCTCTTGATCATCCGGCACAGCACCGGCAAATCCTCGTTGACTGTCGGCTCGCCGCCAGAAATCACCACGCCGTCTAGCTTGCCGATGCGCGACTTCAGGAAGATCATTGCCTCCTCGACTGGGATGCTCGGCGCTAGCCGCTCAGGTAACACCAGCTCCGGATTATGGCAATAGCCGCAGCGCATATTACAGCCAGAGAGAAACAGCGCTGCCGCCACGTGCCCTGGATAATCCACCAGCGACAGCTTCTGAATCCCGCCGATCGACACCTTAAGCTGGGACAGCGACGGCGCAAGCTCGCTGGTGTTCGGCGGCATCGTCATAATGCTCCCTCATGTCAAATTCAGCTTGCTTACCGTTATTCCACTGGGAAACTGGGCGCAAGAAACCAACCACCCGCGAGTAGACCTCGGTACTCTCGCCGCAATTCGGGCAAGCCGGATGTTCGCCGACGATATAGCCGTGGTTAGCACAAATTGAAAAGCTCGGCGTAAAGGTAAAATACGGCAATTTGTAATTTTCGCAAATCGTCTTAACTAATTTTTTCAGCGTCTGCGGATCATCCATGCGTTCACCCAGGAAGAAGTGAATCACCGTACCGCCAGTGTATTTGGTCTGCAAATTATCCTGCAAATCCATCAGCTCGAACAAGTCGTCGGTGTAATTGACCGGCAAGTGGCTGGAGTTGGTGTAGAACGGATGTTTAACCGCCGCGCCCAAACCATTGGCAAAGTGCGCTCGGTCAGGGAAGCTGGCCTTGTCAAGCTGCGCCAAGCGGTAGGTCGTACCCTCAGCTGGCGTCGCCTCCAGGTTGTAATTATTACCCGTTTCTTTCTGGTATTCCACCAAGCGGTCGCGCATAAAATCAAGCGTTTTCTCAGCGAATGCCTTACCCTTTTCAGTGCCAATATCAACGCCCAGCAAGTTCAGTGCCGCTTCGTTAGTGCCAATCAAACCGATAGTCGAGAAGTGATTTTTCCAGTACTCGTTGAAGCGCTTTTTAATATCGCGCAGATAAAACTTGGTGTACGGATACAGGCTGATATCCGAATCGGTCAGCTGCTCCAGCACCTTGCGTTTGGTCTCCAGACTGTCGCGCGCCATATCCATCAGCTCGCCCAAGCCCTTGAAAAACTCTTTCTCGTTCTTTGATTTCAGCGCCAGGCGCGGCAGGTTAATCGTAACCACGCCAATTGAACCGGTCATCGGATTACTGCCAAACAAACCGCCGCCGCGATACTCCAGCTGGCGATTATCGATCCGCAAGCGGCAGCACATCGAGCGCGCATCCTCTGGATCCATGTCGGAATTGATGAAGTTGGAGAAGTACGGAATGCCATATTTGGCGCTAGCTTCCCAAAGATTTTCAATAACCGGATTATCCCAGTTGAAATCTTTGGTGATATTGACCGTCGGAATCGGGAAGGTGAAGACTCGACCGTTGGCGTCGCCTTCAGACAAGACCTCGAGCAGCGCTTTGTTAAGCATGTTCATCTCTTCCTGGTAATCGCCGTAGTTAGTATCCTGCATCTCGCCGCCGATGATCACCGGATTGCCGGCCATATGCTTCGGACATTCCAGATCAAGCGTAATGTTGGTAAACGGCGTCTGGAAACCAACCCGTGTTGGCACATTGACGTTAAAGACGAATTCTTGCAGCGCTTGCTTGACCTCGTCATAGCTCAGCTTGTCAGCGCGAATGAACGGCGCTAACAATGTGTCAAAATCAGAGAACGCCTGGGCGCCAGCCGCTTCGCCCTGCAGAGTGTAGAAGAAGTTAACCACCTGCCCGAGAGCTGAACGGAAATGCTTAGCCGGCTTGGAGGCAACCTTGTTTTTAACGCCAGTGAAGCCTTGACGCAGCAAATCCATCAGATCCCAGCCAACACAGTAAACGCTCAGCAAATTGAGGTCGTGAATATGCAAATCACCCTCTTTATGCGCCTGGCCGATCTTCGGCGAATAGATTTTATCCAACCAGTAGGTCTTAGTAATTTCTGCCGAAACGTAATTATTCAGACCCTGCAAACTATAGCCCATATTGGAGTTTTCTTTGACTTTCCAATCCAAGTTATTGACGTATTTATCGATCAAATCGACGTGCGCGTTGGACGTAATTTCACGCAGTTTTTTATGTTGGTCGCGGTAGATAATGTAGGCTTTGGCGGTTTTCTTGAACTTAGAATCAATCAAGATATCCTCGACGACATCTTGGATATCTTCGACGCCTGGCAAACGTTTTTGATTGCGAGTTTCCAGTACCGCCAGCACCTTGTCAGTCAATTTAACGGCCTGTTTGGCATCAAATTCGCCAGTTTCCAGGCCCGCCTTCTCGATGGCTTTCTCAATTTTTTTACGGTCAAATTTAACAGTCCGACCATCGCGTTTTTTGATTGATTTGTACATACCCCTCCTTATTATGACAATAGCAAACCAGCCCCAACCTCCCCGAGGGGCTTGTGTTGCAAAAAACGTTATTTATTTTCTAAGACACCATATATAGTGCTTAATATAGAATATACACGCGATATATAGCGTTTGTCAACGAAAATACATTGTATTATTTACATGTGAGATGCGGAAGTATTTGTTCCCTCTGATAAACCTAAAACATCGCGGTGAATCATGTCAACAATTTCCGCTTGAGCCAGCTGCTCGCCAATTCGCCGCTCGCCTGGCACGCCCAAAACATCTTGATCTTTCCACCACTGGCGCATCTCCGATTCGCCAAATTCATGAGCGTTTGGCTTGGTAGCGTGGCGGCGCACCGTTTCCTCAAACGATATGTCAAAATAGTAAATCAGTTTTTCGCCCTGAAAATCATCCAGCAGCTGGTGCAGCATCGCGCCGTATTTTTTACTACTCAAAATACCTTCCAAAATCACCGTATAACCAACTTTATTGCCGTATATACATAGATCATAAATCAGCTGAATTGCCGGATTGCTTTCGCTATCTTTCACGCGAAGCATTTCCCGCCGCACCATATCCTGCGACACCAGCATCGTGCCGTAGCCTAGTTGACGCTGGAGTAGGCGTGCCGTGCTGGTTTTACCGCAGCCAGAATTACCGCGGAGAATGATTAGCGGATGAGAGGTCATCACATGTACTCCAATAAATCATAAGCGGTGGCCGCTGACAGCGCCTGCATTTGACTAAGATTATCGCCTGGCTTAAGCGGCGGTTTAAGACTACGAATAAGGTAAAAACCAACAAATGCCGCCAACATCTCCACATTGAGTTCATCTAGCCACGGTGTTACATCCTGACCGTGCCGTGCCATATCAACCAGAAATTCCGTCGCACCAGACCCCCGCGGTGCATAGGAAGCCCAGTTCCAATCGACCAATTTCAACTGACCAGTTTGCGGATGAAACGCCAAGTTATCACTGCGAACATCACTGTGATCAAAACAGTCTTCTGGTTGTTTGGCGAAGTGTTTAGCATGTACTGAAATATTAACTAATTCATTACGCTCACTCAGTAGCCTAATCATCTTTTGGCAGCGCCGCTGGTTGACTTCTGGCTGCTCCGGTAATAATATTCGGTAATTATCAATCAGCTGACGACAGATGTTGGCATCAGCGATAATTCTATCAATGCCGTCATCCAAGCCGAGCGCTGCCGTCGCAAACGGCTGTAATTGCAATTCCTCAGTCATCTCATGTGGTAGCTCTGTTTTTTCCAACTCGCGAGTTGCCGCTACCACCGCTGAAATATACCGCTTGGCCACAGATTTTTCCGCTGGCGGCCGCCACAACCAGCCGTCGGCTGACGCATAACTGGTTGTCATCAGCACATGTCCGTAGCCGTCCAGTTTTATCCAGTCAGCAACAAATTTTGGGTGAACTTTCTGCAGCAACCGCATCACCTCATAATCTTTTTTCAGCCAGCCTAATTCCCGCTCGCCTTCGTCTGGCAACACATCAATATCAACTTCTTTGACAAAAATCGTCCGATCGCCCGCCGACACCAAGGCACGACGATTGCGCGAAAATCCACCACTGACTGACGTGACTTGTAAATCCGACAGATCAGCACCAAGCTCCGCTGCCGCACATTGCAGCGCTCTGTCGGTTAGTAACTTGTTGTGATTGGGTAGGGTCTCCATGAGAAAATTATAGCATTAGATTAGGATTGCTACTTCCTATTGTCTAATACATAATTAAGACTCAACTTTCTCAAACTGTCCGTGAAGTGAACGATATACGACATCCTAGATATAGACGGTCTAGGATTTATAAAGTAACAAATCTGCCTCTTTCCATTCTTCAATCACTGTAGTCAAAGTGTACACAGCAATAGCCTTAGCATTGTCGTATATCTGTTTTGACGCGAGTTTCTCAAGCTCGTTCAAACTAAAAAGATTAATATTATCGGATTCATCATCAGCTATCTTGCGCATTGGATTTTCCGACGTGATGAACGCATAGCTTATGTCGGTGTGATAATGTCCGCCGCCAGCAGGATATGTATGAATCGCAATCGGCTGAGGATGTAACTTTACTCCAGGCAGTGACGTAAGTCTGTTATAACATGGCTGCAGCAGCTTTAGTTGATTCTTATCATAACCAGATTCTTCGGCTATTTCACGCAAAACCGCTTGCCACGGTGTTTCATCCAACTCCACATGCCCGCCAAACTGCAGCAACATCTTTAGCTTGCGGTGCTTGTGTAGAATAATCCGAGGCTCATCACCCCTCCGTTATTTTCACTATATATCCGCTAACACAAATGTCGTGCTGGCCAGGTTTATTGTGTATATGAGGCATATACATTATAGATTACTTTAATTGTAGTATATGAGTCAAATTGTAAAAGTAGCGAGAGTTACATATTCAACTACGCGGAACAACCAACACAAACTCCGACCCGTAAGATTTCTTCTAGCTTCTCGTTCGGACGGCGCAATCGCCGTGTCATCTTCTACTAGTAAAATTCTCATTAGCTAATTATCCTCTTTTTTTAATTTAGCACAGGCATCTGAAAAATTGCTTAAAGCTCACCGCTCAAAAATCGCTTAGTCGTCACAACGAATGACAATTTTAGAGTTATCTCCCGCTACAACCTCGCACTTGCCGCCCACCGGATGCGTAAACTTCGGGTCAGTGTGGCCAAAATCAAGATTGACTATCACTGGAATTTTTGGATCGATATTCTTTGAAAGAATGATGTCGCTAATCATATCGTCAGTCACCCGAGATTCGCCCTGAAAACGCCCAACCAAAATTGCTTTTATTTGACGAAAGAAAGGCTGTTGCATTAAGGATTGAATATTTCGTTCAACTGTTTCGGGAATAGAATCGTAACTATCATCCTCAATACATAAAATGATATCGCCAGTAACTTTCGGAAAATAGCCAGTGCCATTCAGTAGGTTGAGGCTACATAAATTACCGCCTATCATAGTCCCTTTAGCCGATCCGCCCTGCACGACTCGCGGCCCATTATTTTCCAAAGCTTGACGCGGCGACACTTCGTCATAATTCCACGGAAAATCGTAAAAGGTTTCCGATTGCTGAACGACAAGTTCTGTTGGCTGATCTGCAAACAAACACCGCCGAAAATATTCCAACGAATAATTAGCTTCTGGCGGCAAACCAAAACAATAGAAATTTGGCATCGCATAAGTCACCAACCCAGTTTTTGCTAAAATTGCATGATTGAGAACGGTGATATCAGAAAAGCCACCAAAGATCTTCGGATTATCTTTAATAATTTGCCAGTTAATTTTACCAAGCAGCTGGTTGGAATTAAATCCGCCAATCGCCGCCAAAACACACTTCACGTTTTCATCCATAAACGCTTCGTGCAAATCTGTAACCTTCTCGTTATCTGTCGGACAACCTCGTTGATTTCGAGAAAAAGCATTTTTACTAAACGTAACTTTTAGTCCAAGTGATTCTAGCGCTGCTTTCGCCCGATCTAAAACTCTTTCATCAATATCGCTCGCTGAGCGTGACGGCGCAATCACCCTTACTTCATCACCTGGCTGTAATTTCTCTGGTATCATATATTTCCTTTCCTAAACTTAATCAATCAAAAAACCTCCCGCAGGAGGCATAAAACAGCAACAAAACACCTCCTGCTTACACGTGGAGATGATGGTGCTGTTGTGAAAATGATTTTGTCATATAGATTATTATACCAAATTAGCTCGCGACGCAACTCAACTTCTTGATAACTATCTACTTTGTAGACCGAATCTTAGCAGAGAAATCATCGTCAATCTTGATAATTAATGCTATTAGGAGTCTCAATACTATTATATATGTTTTGTAATGTTTTTCCTCGTCTAACTTGTAATCTTTAGACATAGCCGCATGCATGTAAATATTTCGAAGGTCATGTCCATTGCTAAACTCTTTTTGGTTTAAGTAGTAATAAAAATATTTTACTTCTGGTCTGGTGAGAAGCGATCCTTCTTTCATTAGCCAGCCTTTACTAACCATAGCGTTTATCTCAGCCCTACCTTCAATGGAGTAATGGTAATAACTTAATGCCTCTGTTTTGAATAAGTTTTTCAGTATTAATATTTGCCGCTTGTTCTGGAATACCAAACGTCTTGACGCTTTTTTGATAATTCCCCACGCAATGAGCTTGTCTAGAGATTGTTTTTGATAGTCGTGAAATTCACGATATTTAATTTCATGGTTGGCTAGTAGATTTGCAAGATCCTTGTCTTTGAGTGTATCATTTATATACGTCAACCCAGATTGATCAGAAAAGAGATAGTGCATTATTTCAAATATCTCAGGGCTTTCCGCCGCATAAACATACTTATCAGACAGCTGGCTAGGAAGCTCTTTATAGTCAGGAGTCTTAGATGTGATTGCTAAAAGCTCTTGATCAAGAAAGCCATTTTCAACGTACAACTTAAATTGTTTAATAATACTATCCATCTCACTGAAAACATGCTTACATCTTTCGAGATATGTAGCGCTCGTGCTTGATGCTACGTAACTGAAACCATCAGCACTAAATGCATCCTTTAGGTATTCATTAAAATACCAAGCAATTATACCTTCAAGATCCTTACCTTCCGAACGAAGGAAATTTTCGTACATCATCGTTTGTATAAGGGTACTTTGGTCTATGAATTGGAAGTGGGCACCTTCAGGATATTCATGGCGTCCAGCAACTTTCATAAAGCGCTCAAAAATTCCTAGTTGTGATGAATATGATGGTAATGTGAGAAGCATATGTTTGTTTGCAATCGGGAAAATATGTATAAAATTGCTTAACACTGATAAATTATCCGAGTGTTCTTTTAGCCATTTTCTACTGTAGGTAAACTTAGAGGTCTGACCATCTTGCGATATATCAACAGGCTCTTTTTGAGAGTCAGATATAGCCACTTTTGTATCAAATATCAAAACACTCTCATTCTCTTTAAAGAAATTATCATTCCACGCCTTATGTTTTTGTTTTGCAAGTAGTTTTATTTTATCGTCAATACCCTTACTTGGGATTGGTCTTGCCCGAGCAATCAATTGCATATAGTTAGGGTTCGCATTCGTGCTATTCAAATATCCTTCCAATATGTCGTGTATATCCTCTTTTGTAAGACTTTCGGGCAAATAAATATCTTTACCTTCATTTTTTTCGAAGTATTTCTGGACAATATATTCAGCATTATCTATATCAGATAAAATTAATGCTTTTATATCTTGGTCGTACTGTTTTACAATCTGCTTGTTGGTCAATATGTTCCAGATAGCAACTTTTGAAGAATTGAGTGCTTGTAGCATTTTCCCCGAACTCACCCTCTCGTGTATCTTATGTTTCGTAAGAAGACTTAATAAATCATCATGATAATCAAACCCGACATCTTGAACTATCTCTAAAATATTTTCTTCTGTTATTGAACTAAAGAAAGACGAGATCGTCTTAAGTATATTAGGCTTAAGCTCGACAAATTTTTCTACCTTATCTTGATCGAGGTCTTTTGGGAGAGCCATATTATCAACATATAGGTAAACATTGTATAGCTCTAAGACGTCATTAATATCGTAATCAGTTTTATTTTCATTAAAGTTTTCTAGCAGCTCTACGACTGATTTTAAGTAGATCACGGTCGCTAAATCTCTAATGCCATAATATTTAATCCTTTTGCCTATTGAATCTTTATCCTCATTTTGCAAATACTTACTATAAAGCGCATCAATTTTTTCTAATAGGGCTTTACGAGTCGGAGCCGACTTGCCGTTTAGCCAATTATTAAGGGTTACTAGAGACGTGCCTATCTCATCAGCAAGTAACTGCTGTGAAAGACCGCTGACGTCGATGATTTCTTGTAGTTTCTTTTTGTAATTCATATCTCTAGTATAAATAACTTTATAAAGTTAGTCAATACTTTATTAAAGTTTTTATTTACCAGAATTGAATTTAACTAGCTTTTCCCAATCAATAAACCCAGTAATGAGACTATTAGGACTGCTCTAGCACTATCTTTATCTAACTCCGCATACATAATATATCATCAAGTAGCCACCCCACCCATGGTCAAGCATCTATACGATTATTTCCCGTAACGTATCAAATGTCCGCCCATTCCGTATGGTGACCAGCGGATAAAACTTTTCTTTCATCAGTAACTTATGATATGACGTACGCAAAAATTCCTTCTCATTATATTTACCCCAAAACACCGCCTTTTTACCAAAATGAACGATTTCATCATGAAGCGGCATTTGACCGATCCGCTCCTTGATATATTCAGGGTCGATGTCATCGGTATAGAATAATACATCTTTCCGCGCCAGGGGCTGGTGCCACCACTCTGGCAGATTAGATACTTCGTTTAAATACTCATCTTTCGTCAAAATGACATGTTTAATGGTAAATGGAAAACGCCCTAACATGCCAGCAATATTCTCTTTGATTGTCGTCAGATCATCATCAGTGTCAAATATAACATTACCGCTATTGATATACGTGACCACATTCTGATACCCCAACCCTTCGAGGCTTGCCGTGAGGTCTTTCATGGAGACTTTATTTTTACCGCCGACATTGATGCCCCGGAGCAACAGGATATATCTCATGATCTTTAGTATACTATCACCTGCGCCTCCGGCCAAATTCGTTGCACCAGCCGTTTGCCGCACGTGGTTAGTCGCACCCAAGCGTCGCCATAGGCTTGGTCAATTGCCATCAAACCTTTATGCCGCAAATCCGCCAACACATTCATCGCCGTTCGACGCGGCATACCCATTTGCGCTGCCAACATTGACTGCATCGTCGCCGCCATCTTCATAGACTTGCTGCAACACTAGTGCCTCGTTAGTTGTTAAGGTTGCTTCTTGTGATTGTATCGTCTTCATACTTATCCTTTCTTATGATTATCGTGAGTATATGATAACCAGACGGTCTGTAATTTTGCTGTAAGCGCGGTAAGTTTGCAATAACTCATGCAGGCGTCCAAGTGAGTGTCGAGCAGCTTGTATGTAGCCAAGAAAGCTGTAAACACTTTGTAAGTTGCTTTAGCATAAGCAATCAGAGTGTATGTATATCGAGCATCATGAAGAGCCGCCTCAGAAAACTCTATGACTGTTTACTACTAACCGAAGTTATCAAAACAACTTGTATTTTGCACAAACTGATTATAAGCTAGAACGCCAAAAGCAATTCCTAATCCAGCACTTCCCTAGCGAAATTTCTAACTGAATCAAAAGTATCATATTCGCTCAACAGTTCGCTTTTCGCTACCCACCGGACATCGTGGACTTCCCTGGTTTGAGGAGTTAATTCTGCAGTATCATCGGCTTCCAATAAAAATACCATGTCCAGATGGATATGCTCGACATCCTTTTTACTCTCTGGAATGATCTGATACATCAGCGCGTACGGGCGCGGAATTTGGGCTTCCGTGATGTTTTTTAGCTGCAAATCATGTTCGTCTTCAAGGATTGGCGCGGCGCTTATGCCTGTCTCTTCGTAAACCTCGCGGATAGCTGCTTCGTGCGGCACTTCATTCTTCTCAATATGTCCGCCCGGCGGCAGCCACTTGCCCAAACCCTTGTGGTGAATCAGCAACATCTTAGTACGGTCTTTATTAACCGTATAGCCAGTCGCTGTAAAGTGCTTTTTATGGTTTTTCGTGGTTTGGAAGATGGGTTTCATGGTGTTCCTTTACAATGTAATGTTTTTTACAGTTTTAATAATCTTCTTAATGTCAGTCTCTTTCAGTCCTTCGTGCGTAGGCAATGTAATTATTCTACGTAGTAACCTTTCTGTATTTGGACAACTAGAGGCAAAGTTACTAAAAATAGGCATACGATAAAGTGGTTTAATTTTAAATCGATAGCTATCAGAGACGATACCATTCTCAAACAACTCCTTACCTACTCTATTGTTGTCATAGCTATCATTTAGAAGAGCCAATAAAGCATAATAGTTTGGTCTTGAACCTTTCATGATAGGAGCTTGTTCTAGTATGGCATTATCACCTAAACCGTTCATTATCGTCTTTGCATTTTCAGTTCTCGTTTCTATTTTACTTAAGAGCTTATCTATCTGAACAATTCCTAAGGCAGCAGATAGGGCGGTAATCCGAAAATTAAGCCCAAACAAATAACCGTATTCTCCTATATGTTCTGGGTATTGCGACAACCTTGACACAGGTTTGCCGAAATCTCTTACTTCAATTAAGCGATTTGCGATCTCACCACTGTCGGTTATGACATATCCTCCTTCACCAGTAGATATAAGCTTACGTTCTTGCGTACTAAAGAAACTCGCATCCCCAAAAGTTCCCATATACTTACCCTCAGCAATAGATCCATGACAGTGAGAAACATCTTCAATAAATGGTATATCATAACATCTTGCCAGATCTCGTATCTCGCTAGAATTAATGGCATAACCCCACATCGGCACCGAGACAATCATTTTAGTCTTATCTGTTATCTTATTCCTTAAGTCATCTATATCAAAACCAAAAGAATTCAATTCATTATCAGCGAACACTATATTAGCGCCGACAGCTAATATTGGTAAGGCAGACATAACGGGTGCCGACGGAGAAACGATAACCTCATCTCCTTTTCCTATATCATGAGCGTATAGCAGTGCATGAAGCGCCGAAGTTCCACTCGATACGGCAATAGCATGTTTTACTCCAAAGAAATTAGCTAACTTCTGCTCGTATTGTTTGACTATTTCAGATGTACCAGAGAGTTTTCTTGTGTCAAAAGTCTTACAAATTTCATCTAGCTCTCTTTCATCAAAATTAACATACTTATTTTCTAGCATATAGGCTCTCCAGTTCATCAATAATTTTATAAACGGAAATTAGATTTTCCAACTTGTTGCCGTGTATAGTGTCTTTTCCCTGTATTAATTTTATAAAATCCTCTACTTCTTGCTTAAAACCAGCTCGTTTACCTCCACTCATTACTGGACTGCTATTCCATATTCTTCCCCACCATTTACCGTCTCTGGCTGTTTTAATATGTAGATCGTTAAGAGAATCTATAGTAGCAACGCCTTGATCTCCAAATACACTCATCCTCCAATTAAAATACGGCGCAGAAGAACCTGTGATAATGCTAGCCGAAAAATCTTCACCTTCTTTACTACGCATGGCAATAATTATATTCATAAATATCCCATTATCTCTATTGACGATTTTAGAGTTTTCTAGCCTAACAATATCCCCAAGTTCTAATATCAATCCGAGAGGGTGGATGGCCTGCGCAAGTAGCGTAGATCTAATATTGCTGAGACCCCATAATGAACTTTTTGGTTTATCGGCATAGTGAACAATGTTAACAGACAAAATATCGCCAAGTTCCTGTTTGTCTATAACATTTCGTAATTTTAAGAAAGATTCAGAAAAACCAAAATTTAAACCGACAACAACAGGCCTACTGTTGTTGTCGTCCGCCGACCGCAATAAGTCCATTAGCTGTTGAGTTGACTCTACTGGGGGCTTCTCGACCAGTATTGGAATATGCATTCTTATAGCTGTTTTTATGACATTGTAGTGAACATTTGGATACGATACGGCAATTACTCCGTCCAAGTTTTCTTCTGTAAACATCTTATTAAAGTCGGTATAGCCATTAACACCTAGCTGTCTTGAATACGACTTCATTCTACCTTCGTCTATGTCGCAAACCGCCTTAATGCGCGTGTTGCTCGTAGAAACTAGCGCCGGAAGAATATTATCAGAGAATTGTTCGCCCAGCCCAACAATACCAATATTTAGAATCTTATTACTCATACCATGATTAGTATAGCACAAGGGTCACGAGCTAATTCTACCCTTGACTCTCATCCTAGCCGCCTGCAATAATATTACAATGGATGTCCCAAAATATTTACGTGATTATAGTTCGTTCTACGTCGCACGTATGTCTTATTACAGCAGCAAGACAATAGGAAACCAAGAATTGCAAATTGCAAAACGAATCGAAAGACAGACACCCAAAAAAAACCTGAGCAGAGTCGGCGATACCATAGAGCAAATATCCGTCTTATCTCCGAAATATATTATAGTGACATCAACAAAGGATCGTAAAGACAAGATTATGTCATCCTATGAAAAAATATGCGAGCAAGATTATTAATGGTGACTGGTTGTGGATTGTAGTCGATAATGAGTCAAGCGATGACACTATTGAATGTCTAGACAAACTGGACGACAGGAGGGTTCATGCTTTAAGCTATACTGCGCTAACAGGTTGCGCTTATCCCGTGCGTAATTATGGATTTGATGTTGCCTCTTTGTCTGTTAAGAAGTGTGGCTCCAGGACAAAGTGGGTAATAAACATAGATTCAGATGATCAATTTTACGACGAGTCAAGTCTCAGAGAGCTTGACAAGCTTAGCTCTGTCTCCGAAAAGCTTGGGCAAACTGCAACCTTGATACACGGATTTGCTGTATGGGAGATGATGAATTCCGATGGTACGATCAATATGGGTAGCTGTCCAGCGAATGTAGGATCTGATTTTCCGCGCGTCAGCAGGATGCAAGACATTCATGAAAGAGGCTTAATATTTCTCGCCTCTGCAATGTCAAGAGGAATGATCCCAGATATCCGCTACCCTGCAGAGTTTAGCTTCGAGGATGACGCAATAACACAAAAGATCATGCTTAACGCTTTGAAGAAAGGAGATAAATGGCTTCATACAGACTACCCAATAATATTGAAAGGTGGTGGAGAAGACACTATGATTAGTAAAAATAACTCAATCGGTGACCCTTCCATGAAAGCAACTATCGGCACTGGTCACGAGGTTAGTGGTATAAGGGCGCAGATCGTTAACTATTTAAACAAGCTTAGAGACTACTATGTCAGAGAAGATTTATGAACAATAAAGAGCTATTAAGAAAGATACTCAAAATACTTATCGAAAATCCATATACTTCTGAAGTATATCTTTTCGGCTCACAAGCAGATCAAAGTAGCGATGAGTTTTCTGATATAGATCTAACAGTTGCCACACCACACCCAGCCAACGCCGAGGCCCATATGCGTAAAAATATTGTAGATGATTTTGGTATCAACGCAGTCTACACTATTGCATATGGTAAACATGAAATTGCCCGCTCTTTCTGTCTTGCCAATACGAATCCGCTTCATAAAATTGATATCGGTTTTTCTTTGCCAGAAAAAACTGTCCTTTTTCCAAATTCAAAGCTCATATTCCAAAACAATTACATACACACCAAACAAAAAATATGTTAAAAAATGGACAGAGACACGCACCGAGCATGATTACTTTGACGTAATGATGGGGTCGTTGCGTTATATTAAATATCGTCGCCGTAATGAAAATTGGCAAGCATACAAGTGCTACCGCGGCTTCATTGATCAGTTTGCTAAGTTACATACAACAAATAGGTCAGATGAGAATATATTTAAAGCGCTAGATAAACAAAATAATGACGATATTTTGAAACTATTCTTTTATAGTACCATCCATGAAAAAGAGCAACATTATCGTCAATTTATTGAAGCTTTTGCTAATAATAAGCAACTTTTACCTGAATTTAGCAAAGATTTGTTGAAATGTTGGAAGGATTATTTAGGTGACTGAGCGCCATTCAGAAGAGTTTATATGGACTGATTTTGACTATATTGACGGGAGGAAAGTATTTAGCGACGGTCGTAATATGGACGTATTGCACAAAGAAATATCTACTATTGACGACCCCACAGACCTATCAATCATAGTTCCCACCATGGAGCGCCCGTCAAAAACACTAAGCACAATACGATCATTAGCTATATCTGCAATACTCGCCCATCTTCCTACAGAAATAGTAATTATAGATAATAGCTTCGAGCCTGGTCTATATGAGAAACTAAAAAAGAACTTACAGTAGACAAAGTGTTTGGGTCTGTCGCTTTACGATATTATTATGACCGAACACTTACTTTCACTGTTGCGAGAAATCTCGGTATTGATATCGCTAACAAATCATCTAAATATTTTGCTAGTCGGGACTCTGATATTTACTGTTCGCCAGATGCACTCAGTGTGCTATTCGACTACTGGAGCGATAGTCCTAATATTGGTGCATGTGCGCCACCGCTTGCTACATATAACTCACGCGTGACACCAATGCCAACTTTTAAATCAGAGTTAATCGGTGATATTATTAAAAATCCAGAAGATAGAGCTAAGCTTGACATGCCCGGAAAGCTGGGTGATGAAATTGGACAAAGGCAGGGCGAAGCTATTTTAAGTACTATGTTGAGGGGTGCGTATTTATTTAGAAGATCTTTCGCGGAACACATACGTACGATACACCCTGAAGAAGATCTGTTTTTAAGAGATTTTGTCGTCTGGTCTAATGTACCGACCTGCATGACCGCAAATGAAATTGGTGAGAGTATGGCTTATGTTATTAATAATTATGCGATCGCTTTTCACGATCTGTCCCAAGATGGCGTGTCGATGAGCAAAGATATTCCGTCAAGAGTAGAGGAAAATCTAAAATCGTTGAGCTTGCTATTCTATAGAAATATAGAGCAGATTACAAATTATCCAGATAATCTACTTAGCAAATTTAATAAAGAAGCTGTCATAAGGCTACTTAACGTAGATGGCGATACAGAGGAATGCATTGTTGAATATCTGATCGGCGTTGCTAAGCTAATCAAAAGGAGTGAAAGCTATAAAGATTTGATAAGGCCTAACGATCTAAGTAAGTTACTGCCCGATAGTCAAAAACAAAACCCTCATCTCTGCAATTTTATCAACAGATTAGCCGTCCCTAATGTATATGAAAGAATTAAGGCATTAAAGTCCTATGATACAAGCCTACCCATGTCTCAAGGAACAATTCAAATACTATCTTGCTCAGTGTCGGGGATAACTTGCAGCCTCAAGCGTCTGGTGTCTACTTCTATGCCGCCCATGACAATGGTTTGTTTGCCGCGTTTACTATGGCGCTGTTTACCGAACCATGCTTCATCGACAGCAACCACGCCAGAGAGTAGTTCACCGCCGTCTGACGGCAGATGCTGGCGAAAGCGGGCATACCACCGATGGATGGTAGTATAGCTGAGTCCTGTTGCCAGACGAACACTGCCAGGACTCTCGGCGGACTTGCCAAGCCATAAGCAAACAAAAGAGCTGCCGGTAGCGTAGCTTACTGCCGCGGAGCCATGTTCTAGCTTTCGGACGAATCTTCATACGGCAGGCTCGGCACCAGCCATAGTCTCGTCCATATCTCCAAGCAATGCGCTGGCCGCACTCATGATGTTTTTGTTTTGTCGCCAGCTCGTACACGAGCTGCTTACACCGAGCTTCGCTCGGAATATCTGCTACACTAGACATAGCGGAACAGTCCTTTCTGAATTAGTTGTTGTTACAAACCTAATTCTACGGGATGTTCTGGTTTAGGTTAAGGGATCCCGTAAAGGTTCACTTGACAAATAAAGAAAAACAATTAATATAAGGTTTACAATGTACTTTTTGCTAGACACAAGGAAGAAACAAGCATGACACAAAATTATGAACATAATGGCAGCGAAAATCCAGATGTCGCTGCTTGGGCTGAACTTGGCAAAGAGAGCAGACCAGTTCATCTGGATTTATCTACATTAGATTTTTCTAACATACAAGAGACTTACAGTAAGATTCAAGATCCTAGCAAGGCCGTTGAGGTTGAATTCTCAGATACCACTCAGAAGATAAAGACTATTATTACAGAAGGAGACGGAACAAAGCGAGTCGAAACAGTTAACACAGCAAACCCTGGCGATGCAATTGTTACGGGCAAGAAAGGTGAACGCTATGTTGTGAGTGCTGAGGATTTTAGCAAGCTCTATGAACCGCTTACGGACGAGAATGGCGTGATTACTGACGGAAGGTATTTGCCTAAAAATGTCGTGAAGTGCATGAAGAACCCGACTGGCCAGGAGATTATTATTGATGCACCGTGGGGCGGCGAACAGACAGGCGGGGCTGATTGCATGATTGTAGAAAGTCAGATTAATGGCGATAGGTATCTTATTGAGATAGGTGCGTTTGAGATGACGTATGAGAAAAACGACCCAACTGCTGAAAGCAATGATAAAGAATAAGCTAACTTACGTAAAACGAGGCTTTTACAGAACGCGAAATATGCAATCTTAATAAACTAAGACACTGGATAGGCTTTTCATAATCTTTAATCCAAATCAACCCTAAAGGGTGTAAAATCAGTCTTATTGTCATAAGTGTCGATCTTTTCAATCTGTTTCATTTTGGCAATTACCCGGTAGGTGATTGGTAAACACACAACTTCCACTCCGGTCTTAAACAACCAGCCGATCAGAATATACACCAGCATACCTGTACCCTGAAGAATACCGCCAAAAGCTACCAGGGCAAACACCACAGTGTCAAAGAATTCACCGACAAGCGTCGAGCCGATCAGTCGCAGCCACAACTTTTCGCCCTTCGTTTTAATCTTCAATTTTGCCAATACAAACGAGTTCAGGAACGAGCCGGTCAAAAACGCTGCCAAGCTGGCTGCGACGATCCTCGGGAAAAATCCTAGGACCGCTTCGTACGACGCCTGAGCGGTATACTCTGGGGCTGGCGGCATATAGCGCACGACCGTAAACGCCGCCACTGCCGGCAGCATAATACCAAACGCCGTCCAAATCGCCCGCCGTGTGTATTTATAGCCGTAAATTTCCGTCAAGACGTCACCCAAAATATAAGCAAGCGGAAACAGCACTGCGCCGCCGTCGGTAGTGATTGGACCAAAAGTAATCAACTTAGTACCTGCCAAATTAGAAATCAGCAGCACCGCCGCGAACACCGCCAGAATAATATCGTAATATTTGAAAGATTTTTGCATAATTATATAATTTATAAGCTATATAAAACTGTCCGCATGGGACAGTCTTCAGCCAGTTTCTTGGCTCCGGGGGCGGGGTTCGAACCCGCGGCCTATTGGTTAACAGCCAACCGCTCTACCGCTGAGCTACCCCGGAATATGTGTCGTATTATAGCGAGTTTTCAATCAGTTGTAAAGTTACCGGCGGACAATTTCCAGGGCTTTTTTCAAAACCTCCGCTTCCGAGCGCGATTTCTCATCATCCGCCGCTTCCCGCTGCTTAATCTCCTTCACCAAGTTTTGCCACCAAGCCTCTTTTTCCGCCTGGCATAACACCAATGACCGCACCTCGCCGTCGCGCTTATCTAATATCCCGGCCGCCACCAAATTATCGACGTGCTTGGCCACCGTTGAGACCGACTTATACCCCAGCGCCCGCATAATTTCCCGCAGCGTCGGACTATAGCCGTTACCCTTGATAAACCCATCAATAAAATCCAGCATCAATTTCTGCTTTTTCGTCAGTTGCATATCTAAAGTATACACCATGCGTTATACTTACAATATGGCAAAAAACTTTATGAGCGACGCTCGATTTTGGTTTCTGGCAATAGTTATTTTTGGCGGCGTCTTTGCCTTAAGTCCCAGCCTAAGCTTAGCAATCCTTGATTTTCCCTCTCTACGCCTGGGTTTGTATCAAATGTCAGCTGCTGGCCTCCTTGTCACATCTTTACCGCTATTATTTACAAACTGCCAAAGATTCCTTAAAAATCGTTACCTAATTGGCGGGTTCTTAGCAATTTTTCTAGCCATGTCCATCGGTGTCTTTTTCGCCGAAGCACGTCTTCGCACTATACTTTATTCATTATCGCTCTTGTTTTTACTAGCTATCGGTTTGGCAGCCGCTGTAACCTACCGCCAATTATCTAAAAACCAAAAACATAAGTTCATCCGCATTGGCTTATGGAGCGGCCTGGTTTTCGGAATCTTAGCAATTGCCCAACTCATCGCCGCCACCTTCGAACCAACTGGCTTTGGCACGCTTTGTTCTGGCTGTAAGGCTGACGTTTTTGGTTTTCCGCGCATCAATCTATTCGCCGCTGAACCGCAATTCCTAGCCAACGCTCTACTGCCCGCCTTTTTCTTAGCCCTCTTCCAGCCAAAATCTCGCCTCGCTCAACTCAGCTTATTTTTCACCGCCACAGCCATCGCCTTGACTTTTTCTCGCGGCGGGTTTTTAGCAATTTTTCTAGCCATTATAATTTTCATCGCTATAGCCTCAATCAAGCGTCTCAATATTTCTTTCCTCTATAAAAAATTTCCTCTGATTATTATCGGCACGTTTTTCGGATTTACTTTACTATTTTTATCCGCCAATGTTCGCTATAGCAGCTCGCCGTTCATCGCGCACAACACGCTTGTTAGCATGATTGACCAACTATCGCTCGGCCGAATCAAAATCCCGCAAAAAACCACCGCGAAAGACCAGCCAGCACCAGCGGCGAATATAAAGCCAGCTTCACCCGAGCAAACCTTTCAACCCGCCGGTTTTGTCGAAGCCTCAGCCAACGATCGTCTTAGCGCCAGCGATCTAGCGATTAAATCCTGGTTAAGCTCGCCGCGCACCTTTTTCTTCGGCGTCGGTCTCGGCAACCTCGGCAGCTTCATCCAAAAGCACCTCCACGTTAGCGTACCGACCGACCAAACCGTCTACATTTTCTATATTTTACTGCTTAGCGGACTGGGCGTTGTTGGACTGCTGCCGCTCATCATTACACCGTTTATAATTATCTTCTTTGCCATAAAAAATCTCCGCCGAACTAAAGCCCAATTTATTTTATCGTTGACAATTGCCTTATTTACACACTTTTGGTTTTTCGGCAGTTTCATTAACACAATCCATTGTTTTGCTATAATTGGTATCTTTTTGTATAATTACCCCAAAGATTATGCGGAAAAAGTCTGATTTTTACTTCAAAATTGCCTTAGTTGTCCTGGATATTCTGGCTTTAGTGAGCGCCTTTACCATTGCTTACGTACTGCGAATCTCCTTAGATCCCAGACCATTTCACATTAGCATTAACGCTCTAGACTTCATTACTTCTATTATCATGACTTTGCCGTTATGGATTATTATGTTTTATTTCTTCGGACTATACGACCGCGAAAGCTACACGCATCCTTTGCGCCAATTTGGACGAATTCTTCTGGCGTCAGTTACCGGAATTATGATTATGATTTCAGTAACTTTTTTTACCAATACGCCGCTGTTTCCAGCCAAGCTTGTCGCTGTCTATGCCGCAGGAATCGGCTTCATTTTACTGATGATATTTCGGAGTACAGCAAATATTATTCGCTTGCGGCTGTTAAAACGCGGCCTGGGGGCGCGCCGAGTTGTATTGATTGGCAATTGCGATTTAACCCATGTTTTGGCCGATTTTATTGAGAATAATCCATTAACTGGCTTTAAGATTAGCGGGATTGCGGCGCGGGCTGAGTTTATCCCGATTGAACTGAAGAGTCTCCGACGCTCATCACTAGAATCAGCGTTAACCAGAGATAAAATTGACGTTATTATCCAAACCGATTCAAAAAAAGTTGGCGAACATTACCAGCTTGCTCAAAAACACTACCTTGATTTTTACCAATCGCCGGAACTCGACGGAATTATGACCACCAAGCACACCATTGACATCATTGATTCCGTACCGTTAATTCACACCCACCCAACACCGCTGATGGGATATGGCCAGATTGTGAAACGAATTATGGATATCGTTGGCGGAACGATTGGTATTATTTTAGCCTCGCCGATAATGCTTTTGGTAGCAATTGCCGTGAAAATTAGCGACCCAGCCGGCCCAATCTTGATGCACGGCAAACAACAAAAGCGTCTCACTCGTTATAACCGGCCGTTCAAAGTTTACAAATTCCGCTCGCATTACGCCAAATTTGACGGCAAAACTGACGAAGAAGTATTCCAAATGGTCGGCAAACCGGAACTGATTGAAGAGTATCGTAAAAACGGCGATAAACTTGACCAAGATTTTCGCGTTACACCGGTCGGTCGTTTTATTCGCCGGTTTAGCCTGGACGAATTGCCACAGTTATTTAATGTTTTAAAGGGTGACATCAGCCTGGTTGGACCGCGCGCCTTGGTGCCGCATGAACTCAGCGCATATGATAAAAAGCATGTTTTACTGGCGGTAAAATCCGGATTGACCGGACTAGCGGTAGTTTCTGGCAGGCGCAGTATCAGCTTTGAGGAACGGCGGCGAATTGATCTTTATTACGTACAGAACTGGAGTTTATGGCTGGATATTACTATTCTATTAAAAACCTGCTTGGTTATTTTCCAAAAGGACAATTGATGAGCAAGCCAAAAATTGCCATAGTTCATGACTGGTTGTATGGTGGCGGCGCGGAAAAAGTCGTCTTAGAAATCCACAAATTATACCCAGAGGCGCCAATTTATACTTCTTTTTGCACTGACGAATGGCGGCGAAAACTAGATAATAAAGTCATTACTGGCTATTTGCAGCGTTGGCCATTTGCCAAACTACGGCACTTTCTGCCACTGCTTAGACAGTGGTGGTTCGCGCGGCTCGACCTTAGTCAATACGACATTATCCTTTCTAGCTCGGGCAATGGCGAAGCTAAATTTGCCCGCAAATCCCGCCCCGAACAACTGCATATTTGCTATTGCCACACGCCAACGCACTTTTATTGGCGGCACTATGATGAATATATTAAGCGCCCCAGTTTTCGTCCGCGCTGGTTAGCCAGATTAGGCTTAAAAACTTTGGTTCGTCCGTTGAAAAAACGCGATTTTGCTGCCGCCCAGCAGGTTGATGTTTTCATTGCCAACTCCACCAGCATCCAAGCTGATATCGCAGAATTTTACCAGAAAAAAAGCACTGTTATTTTTCCGCCAATCGACCTATCAAATTTCTCGCCGCTGGCTAAAACTCGTCAGCAAAAGAGCATTCCTAAAAAACCACGCTGCCTGATTTGGGGACGAATTGTACCGATGAAGCGACTTGATATAGCTATCGACGCCTGCCAAAAACTTGGTTGGCAGCTGGATATTATAGGTAAGGGCCCCGACATGGATCGTCTAAAAAAACTGGCTGACTCACATACAAATTTCTTAGGATTTGTTGCTGATGCAACGCGAGAAAAATATATTAAAAAAGCCGATCTATTTATTTTTTGCTCGCATGAGGACTTTGGTATCGCACCGGTTGAGGCTTTGGCAGCAGGAATTCCAGTAGTCGCTTACCAAGCTGGCGGCGCGCTTGATTATATTAAGCCAGAAAAAAACGGCTGGTTTTTCTCAGAACAAACAGCCGAGCAATTGATAAAAACCTTGAAAGAATTGCCGGGTAAAAAAGTTTCGCCAGTAAAAATTTCTGCCACTGCCAACGAATTTTCAGCCACCATTTTCCGCAAATCAATGAAAAATATAGTTGAAAAATCATGGAAGGAGTATTCTCATGAAAATCGCCATTGACGCTCGCACATTACGAACAAGTACTGGACGCTACATTGAACGCCTGATTCATTATCTACAAAAGATTGACAAGAAAAACGACTATATTATTCTACTAAAGCCAAAGGATTTCGATAGCTGGCAGCCAACTAATCCGCGTTTCCAAAAAGTAGCCTGCCCTTATAAAGAATATACTTTTTCTGAACAAATTGATTTTAAAAAGCAGCTGGAGGAACTAAAGCCAGACTTGGTGCACTTTGCGATGGTTCAGCAACCAGTTTGGTATCATGCTAGTCCAGTTGTCACCACTATGCAAGATTTGACCACCGTTCGGTTTAGAAATCCTGATAAAAATCCCGTTATCTTCTGGATAAAGCAGCAAATCTACAAGTGGGTAAATAAAAAGGTAGCGCGAAAATCCGCTCATATAATTACTATTTCTGATTTTGTGAAAAATGATTTGATTGGATTTACTGGCATTAGTCCAGATAAAATTACAGTGACGCTGGAGTCAGCCGACGAATTGCCAAAGGGTAATGATCCTGTTAAAGAACTGATTGGCAAAAAATTTATTATGTATATTGGCCGGCCAACACCGCATAAAAACCTACGGCGACTGATTGACGCTTTTGTATTATTGCAAAAAAAATATCCAGAGTTGACTTTAGCTTTAGCTGGCAAAAAAGACAGTAATTATGCTCGCCACGAAACATACGTCAATGAGCATGGAATTAAAAATGTCGTATTCACTGACTTTATATCAGATGAACAATTGCGCTGGATGTATGAAAACACCGCTGTCTATTGTTTTCCTTCACTCAGTGAGGGTTTTGGCCTGCCAGGTCTTGAAGCGATGTTGCACGGCGCACCAGTCGCCTCAAGCACTGCCACTTGCCTGCCGGAAACTCACGGCGATGCTGCTCACTATTTTGATCCGTATAATGTCGAGGATATAGCACGCGCTATCGATGAAATTCTGTCTGACAAAAAGCTACGTCGAGAATTGATTAAAAAAGGCAAACAGCACGTCAAAACTTTTTCCTGGCAGCGAATGGCCGAGCAAACATTGGCGGTTTACAATAAGTATGGTCGGAAATTGTAACTAATTCTGCAATCTCTTAGCGATGTCACCGCACTTAGCAGCCACGTCTCGCCGCGCCACCAAAACACCGTCTGGCGTATTGACTACCACCACATTATCAAGACCAATCACTGCTACCGGCTTGTCTGGTTGTTCATTGCGGATATAAGTATTATCAATATCAATGGTGTGGATATTTTCGCCGCGGATATAATTGCCTGCTTCATCCTTGGCGACCGCATCATGTAAATCCTTAAAATTCCCGATATCCATCCAGTCAAAGTCAGCCGACACTACCGCTAGTTCAGCTGCTTTCTCGATAAGGGCAATGTCAATGACTTGATTATCCAGCGCCAGATATGCTTGATTATAGTCTTCACTACCAAAGTCAGCAATTGACTTCAATGTCTGATAATTCGACCACAAGTCTGGAGCACTCCGCTGCATTTCACTCATAAAAACGTCAACCGAGCCAACAAAATAGCCGCAATTCCATAAATAATTTCCCGACTCAACATACTGCTTCGCCGTCTCGTAATCAGGCTTCTCTTTGAACGACTCGACATTATAGACACCCGCCCGAGCATCAATCACCCCATCGCGCTGAATATAACCAAATCCAGTCGACGGGAAGGTCGGCTCAATACCAATGAGAGTAATACAACCACGCTCATTAGAGACGCGCGCCGCCGTATCAAACGAGTGAGCAAATCCCTGGATATCACGAACATTATGGTCAGAATGGATAAAAGCGATCGGTTCGGTTCGGTCATGGTGGCGATTAATATAGTCCAGTGCAAATACAATACAGTGCGCTGTTCCTCGCCGCCCTGGTTCAATCAAAAAGGCCTCGTCTGGAAGCTCTGGCAACTGCGCCCGAAGCGCTCCAGCATGGCTGGCCTCGGTCACCACGTAAATTGTATCACCAAGCTTTCTTGCCCGATCATAGGCCTGTTGGACCATGGTACGTTCACTGGTTAATGCCAAAAGTTGTTTCGGCTGATTGGAAGTTGAGAGCGGCCAGAGACGAGTACCTGAGCCGCCAGCAATTATTACAGTTATCATACTATATATTATAACGGCTTAAGCACGCAAACGCCATCTACTTTTCAAAAACCCTGTACTTTATGTAATGACGTTCTGGACTGGTTTAATGTATTAATCCTAATTATTCTTATAACCAAAGCGTCTTGACTCATCTTCATCTTCTAATGCGTCAAAGAATTCTCTTATTTCCGCATCTGTCGGCTGTTCTGGCATCAGCGCAAGCGACCCCAGTACCATATTACGCAAGTCATCAGCTGGCTGTTTGACCTCAGACATTCTCAGCAAATAGTTAAGCTGGAGCGCAAACTGTTCATATCGCTTCCTATCAAAAGTAGGGTTACCTGTTTCCTTCTCAACCTGAGCTTCTGGATACATAAGGTCGGCTTGGATTTCACCTACACGCTCTCCATTAGCCCTTGCTGCCAGGGGGTTATCGTACATATAAATCCAATTATTCATCCCTGGACTACCTGAGGGATATCTCAGCAGATGTTGTATTCCTTGACGATTATAGCCTCGTGGACCGGCAAGCGCATCCGCCGGCAATCCTAGCATACGCTCAAGCACCCAGCTAGCCAATTCTTCTGTGCGCCGTTGAAATGGCGGCATTGATTCTTTTGAACGCTCCGTCCGTCCGATAACAACAATTGAATGGTCGTCAAGCATCTCAGCACAGTGGCCCCGCGCGCACGCAAGGCACCCGCAACTTTGTCATCTGGCGACCCATCAACCACGACAAGCGGCAGTTCTTGTTCGGACCATCCCTTTGCAGTATCAAGTGCAATCTCAAAACGGATATCTCTAGGATCAGGATAATATGTTCCTGTCACACCGATGACCGGTGCTCCTTCTATAATAGGACTCTTTATACGACTCGCTCTTTTATTCTAGCATATAAATTTTAATTTGTCAATAATATGTCCTGTGTTAGCACCCTTCGAAAACATTTTGCACAAACAACACCGCGTCCTCTACGCGCTTCACGTTCTCTCCCTGTTCGCCTGGGCGCATTTCGATTGACACCACGCCCTCATAGCCAATGTGTTTTAGCGCATCAGCTGCAGCGCGATAATCAACGTCGTCGCGATCATAAACTCGATCAAGCATCGGAGCGCTGACATGAAAATGCTTCAAGATATCGCTATTATTTCGTATTGACTCACCGATGTCATCGCCAGCCAGCGCCATACACGCCGTATCGAGATGCAGGCCGATTCCCTCTGAGTTAACCATACGAACCAGCCGCGCACCTTCATCTGCTGTTGTCACGTAGTCACAATTATATTGAGGCGCGTTGGGTTCGATACAGAGCATGGTGTTATGCTGCTTGGCGACATCACCGAGCTCGGCAAAGAAACGGCCTGCGATGCTGTCCGCCTCTTCTGCTGACATCGCACCGCGCTGTCGATTCTTTGGCGAACCAAACACCAGTCGACCAGCGCCCATATCCCCGGCTAATCGCAAAAAATCAGCCAGATACTGCCTCATTTCGTCGCGAAGCTCGCTTGACTCAAACATCTTCAAGTCAGGGCGGGCAAACAACATCGACTGAAAGGCTACAATCTCAATACCATATCCCCGCCACCACTCGACATATTCCTTAATTTGCTCGATAGTCGCCCTGGTCGGATCATCCCAACGCTTCGTTGGCGCGATCTCGACGTAGCGCACGCCAAGCTCCCGCAGCCTTGCGGCAACGTCCGCTTCTTCTTCGTTTGTCCATGCGATATTTGATATAGCTAGTTTCATATGGTAATTATACCACTATCTATCCTATGTGCTATGCCGCGAGACCACACTGCTTTTTGATGTATTGAATCTCCTTCTCGATTACATCCGGATTCAGAGGACCTCTCATCTCAAGCGACAACCAGCCCTGATAGCTAACACTCCTGAGGGCGTCCACATATTTTCCTTGAGGAATATCCAGCGCAGATGAAAGTCACACCAAGTCTGGAGCGCTGGCATCAATACCGCGGACACTATCTCTGTGGTCACGAACCAGTGAAGCCAAGTTCTCTGGCGTATCCCCAGCGCCGAACATCGCCGCTGTATCAGGATGAATTCCAAACCCCGGATGGTCGATGCGATTAGCCAGTTCCCTGGCTTGGTTTAGGTTTTCCACGAACTTGTTATCATAGCCTGATAGCGGCTCGAATGCTATCTGCGTATTGTTATCATGGGCCGCAATAGCAACTCTACCAAACAGTTTAGCCGCTCTCTCCATGGCCTGCTCGCCACCAAGCTCTCCCGGGTTGCGTAACCCCGGCGAGCCAAATGCCATCGAGTCTGCATCAAGCCACCCAGCAAGGTCGGTTAGTCTCTTTAGGTGTTCTGCCAGATTTTTACCCTCTTCTTCAGTACCGAAAATCTTCGCATTCTCTCCAACCCCGTATGTCAAAGATTGCAACCCAACAACCGCCAGACCGAGATCCCCGAGACGATTGCGATAATCTCCAGCTTCCCGCTCCAAAGTTTTGAGTCGATCTGTAAGCTCCTGCCCAGAGAGATTGGCAATTTCTGGTAAGCTTGGCCAAATTATCGTTGGTGCAACCACAAGCCCCTCAACACCACTCTGCGACACGCGGTTTAGTGCTTCTTGTTGATTTTCACCAAAGGCAATATTCGAGATGGCAAGTTTCATTGATTCATATCCTCAACCTAAACCTCAACTGCAACAAACCACCCCCATCCCTAGCCGGGCGTTAGCCCGGCTG
>CAUVOY010000005.1:0-65603 GCA_963553885.1 uncultured Candidatus Saccharibacteria bacterium | reverse complement strand
CAACTACCCACATGCAAGCCCTTTTACCCACTTTCTACCCATTTCCCTACCAAACTAAAACTTTTCCACGGTTTTGTGGAAAAGTCTAGTGTCTGGTATTGCTTCGGGTACACTACATTAGCACAACCTGTACAAATCTGAGCTGCCTAACTATTCAATATCTGACAACTCAGTAGCAATTCCCCCTAGCCGAGATCTGCTACGTTCTCTTTCTTCCTTATCAAGCAATTCCTTATATATATCGTCAAGCATTTTCAAACACTCCAAAGTCCACCTTGCAGCACCCATTCTTTGCGCCATAGAGACGACTGCCGCAACAGCCCGGTTGCGCTCAATTTCTGTAACATCATCCTCAAATCTCCATCCCATCATCGGCTCGCCGGTAATAGAACTCTGCGTATTAAATTCGTTATCAAACCACGCCAGTACTCTACCTTCATGCCCCATCGGAAGTTCAGGATCATTAGCATACTCGGGCGATGAGTCATATAAATTAAAATTACTCCCCTCATTTCCTCTGTCAATTCCCTCTCTAGCCAGGCCCAGAGTAAAACTCCTGCCAAAACATTCTATAATAGCTAATTCCGGCTCAAAACGCTCGCCAAGATATTTTGCTGGCTTCGGATCCTCATCCTGACCCGAAGTAGAATTTTCCTCATAAGCATCATACTCACCATAATCTTCATAATCTTCCTCATACTCATCATCGTCACCAAAATATTCCCTATAGATCTCCCCGTCATAATCTTCAGGACATACAGCCGCGATAAAATTTACCGTAAGATCTTCGTTTTCAATTATCCAGCGAGCATATCCAGAGTCTCTACTGCACTTAAGTATCTCATATTCTAAAAACTTTACATTATCAGGAGATCCTGTAATCTCGTCTCCATGTCTATTTATATAAAGAAAAATCTTTCAAACGCCTAAACTTAATAATCTCTGCTGCATACGTCAGCAATTCACCATAACTCATCCTCGACATATGCTCCATCATAAAGACATTCTCTGCTTTAAAATTAGCATCAACCTTTTTATAATATTCCTCTTTATCTGAATCGTTAGTTTCCGAGTTATTGAATTTTTCTGCTGCATCAGGATCATCAGTATAGTCAAATTCTATACCTGGCAGCTTAGGTCACTCAATACCATTAATTATATCCAGCCAACCTCTTCTACCGCTTGTTGCTATTCCACCTGATTCGCTTGCCATGTTACACCTTTTCTCCCACCACGCTATTTAGAAAGCCAGTGTACCACTACATTTCTAATATGTCAAATAACCATCTATCGCCGCAAATAACCAAGAATAACTACCCTTTACTAACTGCAAGTTCCTTCCAAATCCGCCCCAACGTGTTACACGTATCAAGGTTCGCGCCCTGCGCGGTAATCTCTTGCATAGTAGCCTTCTGCTGGTCATCTTCACCGGAAACAATTTTGTATACATGACACTCGCCAATCCCTCCATTTTCACTAGCCTTGTATTCAATACGATACGTGTCAAATTCATCTTCAGACAGATTACCGTGACTATCAAACCGAGCCAGATTAACATCCATAGAAGCATCGCCGTCACCCTGCGCAAAATGATACATCGCACTGGCTATAGCCGCGAAGTAATTCCTTGCAAACGCCTCATAATCGTCAGGGTTCACCGGCCCCGCTTCTAAAGCCGGCCTGTCGCCACCACCAAGCCCTTTTTCAATCATTGTATATCCGCTCCTTTCTCATATACATGCGTCCATCCATTCCAGGTTTCCGCCATTGTAGACGTTCTATCTCCATTACTATCTTCAGTTTCAATATTAACATGTCCTGTTTCACCTACACGACCGTACACTATTCCATCTAGACCGCTAACAACCCTGGTCCACGGAAATGCCAGAGAAATCGCTGACGCCGTACCTTTACGCCGCTGAAATCCTTCACCAAGCGTAAGAGGCTCAAATTTATCCTCTTCTCGCACGAGCGGATGACACGAATTTAGCACGATAGTGTCTATCACTAAAGCCGTAACAAGATTGCGCAGACCCTTCTTATTACGCCACTCTTGAGAATCTGGCGATATTCTTTCACCAAACGACATGGTAAACGCATCTTCGCTGCCATGGCCAAACAAGATAGCCGCATAGAACGTATTACTGTTGACGCCAGCTCTCTCTAGCTTTTCTACTATACCAGATAGCATATCAGTATGGCCTATCTCAACAGCAAACATATCAGTAGATCTTATGTTGTGATGTGCATACGCAGCGCCGTTGTGGTCGCCGGTAAATCCCCTGATAATTATCGTTGCCGGATTACCAGATTCCGTACGCCCAGTCTCTAATATATGCAGCGTGCCTCGCAAGACCTCTGGACTCCAGTCAGAAAAATGCGTTATCGCCAGCTCTTCGCCCAGCTTGTTGGCGTTTTCCTGTCCAATCCCGCGGATAGTTCGGATATAATCGTTATATCTTTCGGTCTGCAAATACATACTCTGAGAAGAGTATGAGGTAACCATACTCGAAACGCCGCAAATCATCATCTCACGATCTAGCTCTGGCAAACGTCCCTCAAAGTACTTCTGTATCAAATCGCACCGTCCGTAGACATCGGGCTTCATCTTGTCGCTATCGCCATCATACAGCTCTGTCTTTTTTATACAGTATTCGATAATCATCCGATCAAGCTTCTCTGCTTTATCTTTTTCAGTTTCATCAACCATTCGGCGCAATGGCTCCGGAAAGTCCTCTCGATCTCTGGCGTCCTGCGGCCAGCGCTCCGGCGGAAAACCATGGTCCTCCAGCCAGCCTGCGTACATATCAAATCTACGCCAGTCCATTGAAACCGCACTAACTTCAACAGCCCCGGCCACCTCGCCAATAATCATATCTTTAAGCTCTTCAGCTATCTCCCCAGGTAACGCTGCTTCGGCGCTCATTAATTTAAGCATAGCAATCTCGTGTTTATAATCGTAGTCAAAATACTCGCCGCTGTCGCGTCTATCTTTGAGAGAACGTATTGAGCTAACCTGCTCCTGCATAGCGCGCCGGGCACTATCTGCAAGTTTCGGCATATGCTCATAATGCTCTCTGAAAAACGCCGCAACATTCTTTTTTGCTAAATTCAGCAAAAAAGAATTTGTAAAATCATGGAAGTATTCTTTATCATAATTTTCCGATTTCGGATTAAGCCTATTGTCATTCGCCAACAACTCTCTTACATCAGGCACTAGCTTCTCTATTTCTTCATAATTACCGCTCGCGATACTTCCTGCGAAATCAGGATAACTCTTAGGAATAAAATTGCCGTTAAAGCCATCCACGTCAGCCCGAAACTCCCACTCTTCGTCAATCTTATCAATTCTTTGCAGAGTCAATTCGTCAAGCTCTTCTTCCTCGTGAGAATCCTCATTTTCAGAATCGCCGCTCGCATTATCTGCGGTCCCATAATTCTCATCAGCACTACGCCAGCCAGCCCTTTCCGTCAGCCGAGACGCTAAACCAGCCACGTATCCTCCTATCCGCCGCAGCAATCGAGGTTTCCGTTCATCATAACTAGCTCCTGCCTCTAATAAAGGCACTCCATCAGGCGCAGGAAGAAGTGCCGCTTTACCAAGGCCGCCAGCTTTATCCGGCCCTGGCGCCAGCAGTCTATCAGCGCTAGACACAAGTCTATCTTCGCCATTCTTCTTATTAGTTGCGGCAATCAATTCTTCTGTCATATTTGTTTATTTTAATTCCTTACTACTTGTATAGTAGCACAAAATATAAATAATGTCAAATCACCGTATCAGTTCACGGTCTCAGCAAACCCAACCTTGCAGCCAGAAACCGACCGCGCCCTATCTCATTATTATCGGAGCAATAGTGAACACAACAGCATATATCATAAAAAATACAGCAGACAATATAAAAACGATAGTGCTAATCAACGGCATATAATTTTTCAAGCGTTTGCCCTGATCGGCAACAACATTAAGCTGCCAATTGCCAATTCGCTCATCAGCGTAGTAATCCGTCTGATTATACAACTTGGCACCCATAATACTCATAATGCGAAACGCCATTAAATCCGGCGTAAAGATATACAAAGCGTCTCGTTCATAATCTTTTGGCGCATATAGCGTGAAGTAATCGTTAAAACCTCCCTCCAGACTAAGCCGTTGATTAGGATCAATATCATCTGGCAAATTATTAAAAACTTTGCCGAGAATGTTAACATTATCAACTGTCGAGTCAAGAATAACATGCGGCAAATTCCGATTCATATCAATTCGCAAATAGCGCCAATAGCGTGTGGCGTGATCCAATGTAACTTCATTCTCATACCAGCCCATTTGAAAATTAAGCTTGCCGCCAAGCGTGCCGGACAAAACATTGCGCGAAATCTTATCGCGCGACCACTCTTCGTGAAAAATAATACCAGAATTATCAGGGTTTTCTACATACGGCATGAAATCAAGCTGATTTAACCCAGCAAATTGCTTAAAGCTGCCATCATGTACCGTTTGTCAGTCGCCCTCCCCGAGTCAAATAAAACCCTGACATGTCGCCTAATAAGAGCAATGAATGATATATAGATAAAAATAACCATCGGCGCTAATATGAACTTAAGATTTGCAGGCATCGCTGATTCTGGTATTACAAAAATCCGCCCATAAAGACACTCATTACGATAGTCATATAAACAATACCCAGCACTTGGCCAAAAACTCCCTTAGATTTTCTTTCGACGTTGACGCTTTGGTAATACTGCCGAAATCACTGCACTTCAGACTCGGACATCGGCGTGTATAGGGGCGAAAAATCTAACTGCTTCATGTGGTCATTATAGCATTTGAGCTAGCCCAAAACATCCTCCCCAAAATGTTTCTGCAGTCGCATCTTAATTGAACCTTCGTGGCGGCCGAGCTTTTGGCTAAGCTGCTGGATGGTCGCGCCCTGTAAAAATTCCTGTTTGAGGGTATCGTCGTCGGCTTTTTCCCACGGCATGTATGCTTTCGGGTGGGTTTCGCGCATTTTGGCAATTTTTTGCTGCCAACTGCCGGACTGAGACTTCTTGCCGGATTTTTTCGGCGCCGGCTGCTTTCGCTTCATTTCCTCCAACATCGGACGATAGTGCTTGGCCGCTTCACTACTTGCCTGCTGCAACGCCTCGTCAATCACCAACGCATCGGGCGAGACCGCCAGTGCCTTGCGGTTAATTCCATACAAATACAAATTATCCAAATCCCGCACCCGACTCAGGGCCACGTAGCCCATGCCTTCGACAAAGGCTTTTCTCAGGTCAATTTTTGCCGCGTCCAGCGTCATGCCCTGGCTTTTATGCACCGTAATAGCCCACGCCAGGCGCAGCGGCACCTGGGAAATGCTAGCGCGCCTACGCTCACCGTCGCGCAGTTCCCACACATCTGGCACCATGGTCACCTGCTGGCCACTGCGAAACTCCACGATCGGATAGTCCGTCAGCGGCTCAAAATCCACCACCGTGCCGATGCTACCATTGGCGTACAATTTCTGCGGCGAATTTTTCACCGCCATCACCAACGCGCCCGGTTTCAATACAAGTTCGCTCGGCGCCAGTACCGACCGCTGCAGACTCTCGACATATACCTTCGAGCCGGTCGTCGTCTGCTGATACCTTCGCTCCTCGCCCGCCAGCTCCGCCAGCTTCTGGCTATTGATGGCGTCAACATCAACATTGACGGTGTGTAATTCGGTGATGTCACCATCAGGCGGTTGAACTTCCGTTCGCGCCAGCAACATTTCAGCATGATGCCGCCTAATATCGTCATGTCTCAGCGCCGTCAAAATCTCTAGCAGCTGCTCGTCATTTTGTCGGTATTGCCGTTCCAGGTACAGCACCGCCGGCTGCAGCTCCTGCCACGCCTCCGAATACACCACGAAGCCGCCGCCCTGCTCACCCGGACGATTGATCGGCGGTAATTGGAAAAAGTCACCGCTCATCACCAGCTGCACACCACCAAACGGCTGGTCATTTTCCCGGACACCACGCAGCACCTGATCGACCATATCCAGTCGAAAATCATGCAGCATGGAAATCTCATCAATCACCAGCACATCAGTCTTCGTAATCACTTCACGCCGCGTTTTTGACAGCCGATCAAAAAAGTTGTTCGCGAGATGATCGCTAACGCCAATGCCGCTCCAACTATGAATGGTATTGCCGCCCAGGTGCGTTGCCGCCAGCCCCGTCGTCGCTGTTACCGACACCTTCTTACCCTGGTCACGCGCCTGTGCAATAAAAGTATTCAGCAGGTGCGTTTTGCCGGTACCAGCCGCGCCCGTCAGCAGCGCCGACCGACCGCTCATCAAAATCGCCAGCGCTAATTCTTGATCCATACTTAACCTCGCGGCGGCTCGCCTTCTGGCTCACCCAGCAGTTTTTTCGATTTAATTTCGTAGCGCTTGCCGGTAATTTTACTCTCGATATAGTCCTCATTAATCAAGTTCACAAACATGTCGAGGTCATTGCCGTCCATAATGATGATCGCGCCGTTATCATCACTCATCAGCTCCAGCTGCATCTCGTCAGCATAGTCTAACACCTGCTCTTGTTTGACCTCGCCGATCTCTAATTTCTGTAGTTTATTGATGGTCTTTTTGCGCTCCTTGACCAGCGCATTCAGATCCAAGCCCTCTGGGAAGCTCAGCTTATACGCTTTTTCAATCTCCGCCACTTTCTTATCAGCAATCACCTGCTTCTTATACTCATAGCCAAACATCCGCTCGAACTTGCCTGGATTAAAGGCGAAAATATCCTGACCGATAATCAACACCTGGTTATCATCTGGCACCTTAAAACCAACTTCCGCCTTAAACGCGCCAAACTTGCCGTCAGAAAACTCCCACGCCAGTGTGCTTTTTAGTGTCTGCCCCTGCTGGATCAGCTTCGCTGTATAAAAGACCTTTTCTGGATCATTCGGATCAGTAAACCGCGCCAGTACGCCCTTCATCCGCTTGAACTCATGCTCAGTTTCCGAAAACTCCACGATGTCGCCGCGCTCATGCTCAATCAAATGAATCAAGGTTTCCGCTCGGCCGACCTTGCCGAGATCCGTCCGCAGCAAGACGTTGTCTTCCGATTCGCTCAGCTCATAATCGCGCACACTGAGGCCGGTGCCTGCGCCCAAATTAACTTGATTGATATAATCAAACAGAAATAGCGGCCGGAGCTGCTGCTCAATATCGCCCTTCAAGGGCATGAAATACGGCGTGTAATTTTTATTAAATAAAAACAGCTCAATCTGTAAATCATTCTTCTTCGCGTCAGTTTGATTCGCCCACAAAAAAATATCAGTCGTTTCCCTCACTTCTTCCATTACCCCAGTATAGCACGCAAGAAGAAACAACGTCCAGAGAACCTATTGTCGGTCAGTTATAATTTTTTGGCCTATACGCTTATCTAGCCGTTTTACTAATGCTGCTCCGAACACTAGATTATTAGGATTGTTCAATCGATCACGTCTTTCTCGTGGCATACTGAGTAGCCCGCCCAGCGTTAAACTTGCTATATAAGCATAGTCTGCGGTCTGCTGCGGTGATAAATTTGACTCATCGCGCATACCAAACAGCGTACAGACTACGGTCAAAATTTTTTCGTTGCTTATCCTAGGACACCTTTCAAAAGAACCGCGTATTATCGCTTGAGAGTATGCCATCTCTTCAGACAGAGGTGTTTTGCCAGCTCTTCTACCCATCTTATACAGTAATGTACCATGAAGTCCGCAATCCCCCAGCCCCATCTTAACACGTAGCTCATCCTCCCTTGGCTCTATTTCAGTAACAACACCTATAGTCCCTAGTTCATCGCTAGGACGATCAAAAAAGAAGTTTGCATTAACTCGCACTAAGGTAGGTTCTATTGAAGATAATTTACCCATCTTTCTATTATAGCACAAACTATCTATTTAGTCAACCGCTCGCCTTCACGCGCCCGGTTCGCCCACTCATCCGCCAGCTCATTTCCCTCATCACCCTCATGGCCGCGCACCCAGCGGAGCTCCGCTTGAGAATTTGAATATAGCTCATACAGTTCTTGGACAATATCCAGATTTTTAATCTCACCACCCTTCTTTGTCCAGCCGCGCTTTTCCCAGCCTGGCGCCCACTTGGTCACCACGTTGATCCAAAACTCGCTGTCAGTATAAATCACGCACGGCGCCCCAGCTGCGTCCCGAAGCGCCGCAATCAGCGCCTTGCCTTCCATACGGATATTGGTCGTCTCGCCATCCTCCGAGCCTAAAATCCACGGCTGAAGATCGCGAATCACCGCGAACCCGCCTGGACCAGGATTTGGCGAAGTAGAACCGTCAGTGTAGTAGGTTGTCATATGCCTCATTATACTACTGCAAAGCCGTCCCACCCAAATTGCGCGTATGCTGTCGTCTCTTAGCAATTCGTCTCCAAAAATCCTCAACTCGCCTGCGGCTCTGGTCTGTCAAACATACTTCCGTAGATGATTCGTCGCAATTATTAAAATAATCCTGCTTGCGCGACCAAATATCTTCTATTGCAT
Source organism: uncultured Candidatus Saccharibacteria bacterium (assembly GCA_963553885.1). Taxonomy (GTDB): domain Bacteria; phylum Patescibacteriota; class Saccharimonadia; order Saccharimonadales; family Saccharimonadaceae; genus Nanosynbacter. The sequence goes on along the minus strand of CAUVOY010000005.1, from coordinate 57,077 downwards.
TCAAACAATCATCGTCAAGATCAGCTATCTCATCGCCGTACGTATTAATCAGCTTAAACAAGAAATGAGCAGCTCTGCCGCCGATACGCGCTGTCAAGCGAGCGTCCGGCGTAGAAAACTGCATCTCAAACGGCGCGAACCCAACGCGCCCGTCGCCAGTTTCGTACAGACCGGTAATCTTTGCATCCGTGAACCCGCCCTTTTTAGTTTTGAAGCTAAACAGACCCATATCAACATCAGGAATTTCCGCCAGCACAGCCTCGCGAATTGTATCCTGAAACTCCTTTGAACCCTTAACAATGAACACCTCTTTTTCTCGCCCCGGTGAAGGATACGGAGTAATTTTATCAGATTTTAAGGCTCTCACCACAGCCGCCGCGTACTCTTTAGCCAACTGTTCATTACTATCAGCAATCATCGTTAATCCATATAGGTCTATTGGATGGACGTCCTTATGTTCATCGTTTTTCTCCGCTCGGGATTTATAATAACCAAGATTTTTCAACAGCTTGCGCAAATACGACCCTCTCCCCTTGCCCCGCACACGCAGTTTCAAATCGTTGCCGTTTTCAGTCCGTACAGAACCAACTTGGAAAAACATACTATGCGGCGACGAAATACCAATTGGCGACTTCAATTGCGCTTCGCCGACAAGTTCGCTGGTAATACCCTTCACATTGCCAATAGCAAAGTCAAACCGCTCCGGATCGTTTGAGTTTTTACGGCCGAAATGAAGCGCCACCACTCGGTCGACTTCATCCATCAAAGAATCAATATCCCTGCTCAATTCTGTGCCGCTCATGTTATCGCCGATATTACGGCCAGCGATAGCGTCCACCTCGTCATTCTGCGCCGATTCCAAAGCGTCAGCACCAATGATACTACATATTGGCGCCAAAATATTCTTGGCAAAAACTGCCTCTTTATAAGCTTTGGCATCATGGTACGGCGTCGTAATCAGCTTAGCCAGCGTAATCGCGCCAGCTATCATCGCCGTCTCCAGTCCGACCCCCTGAGAATCTTCTCCCTTCGTTGAAAAAGTTTTGATCAAATCATTCAATTTTGGCCGCGGAATCGGAATCTCTTTTGCCCAAACATTGTCGGGTATCCGATCTGCATCGCCAAGCTGCAATAACCTAGCCGCCTCAGTATCGGTATCTTTTAATCCGTCCGCATAGCTAGCAAAAACATCCTGAATTACCCGATAATCCTCAACAATCCCGATAACAACATCCCTGTGCTCATCATCAAGATCTTTTCCTTCCAGACGACTTTCCAAAAAATCATCCTGCTCAGAACGCTCCGATCCAGCCGGCGGCATATCCAAAATAATCTCCGCCGCCAACCTGCGAGCTTCGGTCATATGATTATTGCCAAACGCCTCAACAAGACTTTTAGCCAGCTCCTTATATTCTAACTCGCCGCTATTATCAGTCTCATGATTAACGCAATCCATTTCAGTTCTAGGGTGTTCGTTTTGCATAAGCATTGTCTATATTAACATAAAAACAATACAATTGCAAGCAAGCTGACCGCGCTATATTTCTAAGCAAAATAAATCCGCATCAGCTCGCGCGCTACTCTGTCGGCGTCGTGCCGGATTAGACTGCGCTGTGCTGCCAGCGGGTCGCTGTCGGAATTTTTATTAACCCAAGCAGTATCAGCAATCAACCGCTTGCCCGACGCATAATAATGCTTGTTTTTCAACGTCTCCTCATCCCATTCCACTAAATATTCGCCGTCATGTGAATACTTCTCGATCAGTTTTTCCGGAGGACGATGGTTGTTGTATAGAACATAATCCATGCTCACCCCAGAAAATCGCTCAATCTCATCCGCGAAATCCGCCACAGTAAAACCGTCTGTCTGGCCCGGTTTATTAACTAAATTACAAACATAAACTTTCTTTGCCCTAGTCTCCGCCAGCGCTCTGGTTACGCCGCGCACCAGCAACGCCGGCGCCAAACTGCCATACAGCAGCCCCGGCGCAATCACCACCAAATCAGCATCTAAAATCGCCTGGCGCGCCCGCGGGTTAATACCAGCCGGCGGCTTCAACTCCAGCCACGGACGCTCGCCACGCGGAATCTGCAGCGATTCTGCCGCGTGCTGACCATTGACAGTCGTGCCGTCTTTTAGCTTAATCGACATAGTCGTATCATCCAAAGTAATTGGAAATACCCGGCCGTTTACGCCCAGAACTTCACTCGCCAGCTCCACTGCCTCGGCAAAACTCCCTGTCATCTTTTCCAGCGCTGCCATGAACAAATTGCCAAAGGCGTGCCCCTTCATGCTACCCTCATCAAACCGATAATTAAACAGGTCGCGCACCTTCGGCGAGCTGCTCAGCGCTACCAAACATTGCCGGATATCGCCCGCTGGCAGCACACCCAGCTCATCGCGCAGCTGCCCAGTCGAGCCGCCGTCATCAACCATATTTACCAGCGCCGTAATGCTATGCGTGTACTTTTTCAAACCCGACAGCAGCGTAAAACTGCCGGTTCCGCCGCCGATTACTACAATTTTTACCCCAAAATAATCACTATTTGAAACGTTCATTACCATTCCCGAATTATACCACCTTACCGAAGCTTAGACCAACGTACCCTTTGGCAGCGGCCACTCCAGATACGGTTGCTGCTGATGTTCAATGGCGTTGATAATATGCGTAGCAATTTTAGCGGGATCGTTGAAAAACACATAATCAGCCGGCAACTCCCGGCCATTCCAAAACGGCGTCTTCATAGCGCCAGGCAAAAACAGCGCGACTTTTACTGGCAATTTCTGTTCGTCGGCCTGCATTCCTAAGCTGCGCGCCAAGCCCGCTTGGGCGTGTTTAGTCGCCACGTACACCGCCTCGTCCGCCCGAGCTTTGACGCTGCTGGTCGAGCCGATAATCGTTAAAACTGACTTCTGATTTTGACGAGCCATCTTTCGCCACGCCCACTGCACCAGCGGCAACGCACCGGCAAAGTTCACCTCCGCCATGGAGCGCGCATCAGACTGATCCTCGAAATTACCGCGCCAACCATAGCCCGCCGCCCAAACAAATTGTTCAATGTCATCACCGCCCAATATCTGCTCAATCCGCGCTGGCGCTGCCTCTACTTGCTCGGGATAATACACATCCAAGCGGAAGCCCTCGCCGTGTTCCTGGGTGTTATGCGTCTTCCCCAGCACCAACACACGCTTGCCACTTTCTCTGAGCTGCCCAGCCATCTCCAGACCAAGTCCGCTCGTCCCACCAAGAATAATATGCATATGGTTATTATAGCACGCCGGACTCACGTATCGTAAATTGAACACTATCTAGTCAAGAGCTACCCTGGCAATGCCTTTCCAGCCGCTCCTGCAGACGCTCGTGAAAATATTTTGCGTATTTTGCCTGATTGTCATCAAACAAGTCAAGCTCATTCGGATCAATAAAGCGCATATCTTCGCCGTCAACACCTATAGAAAAATCATAATCCTCCGGCTGAACCCAGCAGACAACATACACCTGATACGCATCAATTCCCTTCAGATACATCGGATTCGCCACGTCAATCACATCAAACGTAAAACCGCCGCTATAGCCGACTTCCTCCTCTAATTCACGCGCCAACGCCTGCTCAAATGTTTCGCCAAAATCAAGTCCGCCGCCAGGTAAGCCCCAATTAAGACCATGCTCTTTAACTACCAGTAGCTCGCCGTCATCGTTATAAATCACCGCTTTAATTGACACGCGGAACAAATAGTCCTGCCGCATTACGCCGTCAGGCTGCGTCGTAAAAATATGCCCCTCAGCGAGCTTTTTATCTGTGTTCATTAGCGTATCTTAACACAATAATTTGACAAAAATCAAATATACGCAGTTCTAATCTTTAATCTGCCGCCAAAATTTACTGCGCGTATTTTTCGGCAAACCGCCGCAACATCTTGACCGGCTCGGTTACCAATTCCGATTCGCGGTACGCCGCATCGATTAGATCTTGAGCTTCCTCCGGCGCGAAATAGCCGGCGTGCTTATAGATATTAATCCGCAAAGCCAAGCCGTCAGCATCAAGCTCGGGATGGAATTGCGCCGCATAAACATTTTTCCCGGCGCGCAGCAATTGTATACAGGCTGCAGAGCGCGCCAGCACCACGCTGTTCGGCGGCGCCGTATCTGTCCCCTCTTTATGCCCGACGAAGCCGCGAAAACTAGCCGGCAAGCCAGTCAGCAGCGGATCGTCCTGCGCTTCCGGCGTCAAATTTATATCCACCGCGCAAACCGGCTCGCCATGATCGAAATCCGTCCGGCCGCCCAGCGCCGTTACCAGCGCCCCCACGCCCAAACAAGTACCTAAAAACGGCTTATCCTCGGCTGTAACCCGGCGAAGCAGCGGCATGATATAATCTTCAAATTGCAATTGTTCCGGCGATTTTTCCTCTGGCGGATAAGCAAAATTAGCCGGCCCGCCGCCCATAAAAATACCGCTATAATCATCCAAATTAACTGGCGAGAACTCGCCGCGGTCAAGCCGCAAGCGCTGCAACTGCTCCGGCTGCAAACCGCCAAATTTCAAAAAAGCTGCATATTCGTCGTCAGACGCTTCGTCCTCAGGACGGGATTGTAAAAGAAGAAAAGGTTTTGTCATGAACTAAGTGTAACACGCCGGAGACTAATCGGCCAACGCCGGCGAATTACAAATCGCTGCGATTATCGGATTTTAATCTATATATCGCGTACCGGCCGTATCAATTTAAGACTATCTGGCATATACCATTTATTACCCTGGCTGTCCTGTTCATATTTGTAATTAATCGTATGATCGGCCTGAAAATAATCGCCGGTGCCGACAATTTTATACTGAATATACATCTTACGGACTGAATCATTCTCAGGCATCGCACCCTGGTACATCCGCAGCTCAAAAATCTCGCCCGGTTTGAGAAATTTATTCAAATCGCCCCGCTGCCCCAATAGCTCGTACTTATCTAACTCAATATCAAAACTAGCGAGATTATGAATATAAGCCCATATTTCAAGGGATTTATTATCTCCAGACGGCTGCGCTTTAATCCGCTCAACCTCTATTTCGGGAATTATTTTTTGACCGCCAGCCAAGTGGTACTGATCAGGTTTCTGCTCGCTAGCCACCGGCGTTTCATCCGGTTTATTTTCAACATCGCCATTAATTTCCTGCGGCAAGCCTGCGCGGCTGCTGTCGCCGATATTTTTAATACTGCTAATACGCGCCAAATACTCGTCGTTTGGTTCGCCAAAAATTAAGTTACGCAGCCAGCCCATGCAGCCAGTATAACGCATCAGGATAAAACTGCCCATACGCTATATATAGCGCCACCATATATAGCGTAGGCTGGTATGTGGAAAACTCCGGAAAACTTTTTGCCTACGCTAGACTACTGTTATTTTGCTTATGCTTGGCACTCTTGACACGCGAGTGCCAACCAATTACAATAGAACATAGAGCAAAAGCTCGCCAAATCATAAACGAAAGGAGTAATACAAATGAGTAAACTCGTTCGATTCGACCCGTTTGCCGAAATGGATGCCCTGCAGCGCCATTTCTTTAATGACGACAACTGGATGCCGCGCCAAGTGCGCTCGGTCGGTTTGCCTACCACTGATGTTTACATGAAAGATAACGCGCTAGTCGTCGAGGTTCACTTGCCGAAATTCGATGAAGACGACGTCAATATTTCTGTCGAAAACGGCAACTTGGTTATCCAAGCCCAACGGCACGAAAAAGAAGAAGATAAAGAAAAGAAGTACGTTGTACGCGAGTCGAGCAGCAGCTTCTACCGCAGTGTTCAGCTGCCAGAGCGCGCCGACGCCGACGCTATCGAAGCACACCTGGACGATGGCGTCCTGAAAGTAACCGTGCCAGTCACGCCAGCGCCAGAGCCAAAGAAAATTGCTGTCAAATCACGCGGCAAGAAGAAGTAAACCTTTCTAGGCTCTACCCCGTTAAAAACCTCGGTTTACCCGAGGTTTTTATTAGAGGCGAGACAGAACTCCGGCGCCCTTTACTGCTATCTCAACTTTTTCATCAAAATATCATAACCGTCAGTCACCTCATCTTGATGGCTGACGCCTAATTCCGCCATAATGCGCCACAGATCATCGGTTATAGCGGCAGGATCAGCATTCTCATCGGCTAATTGCTCCAGCTCCATAAAGTCGCCCAAACCTTCCACCGAGTCGATACATACTTCCATATCATTCAGCTTACCAGTCCGGCGAGTCTTCGATACGTCCGAAAACGGCACGAAACCTAGCTCCTTGACGATAGCGATCATGACGTCTGGATCGCCAACTTCTGTTTCGCGTTCAATGCTATCCAACTGCCCAGTCACTGATCGTTTTAGAGTGAATAACGTCCGCTTGGTTTCATTTTCGCCTTGTCCACGCGTTTCGGTACGCACCCGCAGCCAAGGCACTGTATTACCATCGCCGCCAGCTTCTCCCGGCAGACCAAACACTTGATCGCGCTGATGCACTGGCTCGCCGAGAGCAACACCCTTACCCGCCAGCGCAGCCAACAGCCCTTCTCTATCTTGCAGTCTAACTTTTATCTCAATTTCTCTCATATATAAATGATATCACGCTTAGGACGCGCGCGTCTGCGAATGACGCTTCAGCCAATCAGCAATCGCATCAATATCGAGATGATCGGTCGCGGCGCGGACAGCAAAATTTTCTAGTTCACCTCGCTGTGCTGTAAAATTATACCCATTAACCTCCAGCAAAGTCAGTCCGGCGAGCATTGCTGTACGCTTGTTACCATCAGCGAACGGATGGCCACCAATAATCCCGCGCATCAACGCCGCTGCCTTGGCAAATACTGTTGCATATAATTCCTCGCCAAATACTACTTGATACTGCGTTGACACCGCAGCCTCCAGCCGTCCGACGTCACGCACACCACCTGCACCGCCGTCTTTGACAAGCACCAGCGCATGAAGCTGCAGAATCTGCTCGAGAGTCAAACTAACCATTAGCGCTTCGCCAAGTGAGAAAAGTCCTCTTTGTATCGCCTAAGGAGCGAGTTTGCAGTTTTGAGCACTTGATTATCGTCAGCCACCTCCGAACACTTACGTACTGTGACTTCAATTTCGTCGCCATCGCGAATCCCCAGCGCCCGCAAATCCCGCGCCGGCAGCGTCACGCCGCGGCTGGAACCAATCTTGATAACTTTTTGAATGGTGGTGATATTCATACAAACATTATAACAAAATTATAATATTATTGCAATATTAGCGAAACCAAATCAATATTTACCGCACGATTTCGCTATGCAGCTGCTGCCATTTCACATGCGCCGCATGCGCTCGAGCTGGCGCGTCAACCTCGCTCTTCTGAAGCAATAATTCCTCAGGATTAATAAACATTATTTCATCGCCCTCTTCACCTGGTATAAAATCAAAGTTCTCCGGCCAGACGCGACAATAAAAACAGATTTGATTTACATCAAGCCGCTCGATATACATCTGTTCTGATGCGTCAAACAGTTGATAGCGCAAATCACCTTTATAGCCGACTTCTTCGTACAGTTCGCGTTTCAGCGACGACTCAATCGTCTCACCGAAGTCCATGCCACCACCCGGCAAATCCCAATACGTCCGATCAATTTCTTTGACGACCAAAATTTGCCCAACGTCGTTGTAAATTAGCGCTTTGAGAGAGATGCGATACAGACAATCCAGATGATCGGTGCCATCTAAATTCTGCGTGATGATATGTCCTTTGGTGGTTTTTGTCATGAGAGTCATTATACTACACCTGAACGCCAGATGGCTGATACCATTTCGCCTACAGTATATTCTGTCTTTCCAATATCCATTACTAACTACTCATTAGGTGCTAACAAGTTGGAAATTACCTACTCGTGATACTCTTTTATTGTATGTTCATGTTCAGTCAAAAGATTCTTTGAATAGATTTTTTCCTTTTTTGAATTTCTAACTTCTTTCCAAAGAATAGACGCTACTTTTAATTTGTTCGAATAGTTGCGACTATTTTCGTCTGCACAGAAATCCTTTAAAAATTGATTCCATTGACAAGCCGAATTATCATACTTGGCATAATCTGATTCACCATAATACACCTTTAGCAAATCTTTGATTGTAAATTTGCCATCCTTTTCTCTTTTTACTTTCCGCCAAGCAGTAGCCATATCAGCAGTAAATTTAAAAGGTGTAATACCTGTTACGGCGGAGAAATATTCTCTGAATTTTGCGTTAAAAGAAAAACCACATTCAAGTAATGGCGTATCTAAAGTAATAGTTTCAACTTGCTTCTTTTCATTTTTTATTGATGACTTTTTAATCAAATTACCCTTAAAGTACTGCTCAATAATGTAATTGAGTTCTTGTTTTGTACCTCTATATTCTAATCCTAATGACTTGCATATCTGTGAAAGTTCTTCACGATACCAATAGTATTTATTAAACTCATCAAACGATGTAATTTTATCAAACTCAGGTCTACTTTCTATCAATATTTTAGCTCCTCAAAACTAATTTATTTTTTCATATCTAGTATCTACAGCTCCTCAATCTTCACCCGCCGCTGCTCCGTCGTATCCCGCTCGCGCACGGTGACAGTGCCGTCCTCCAGCGTCTGGAAGTCAATAACCACGCAGTATGGCGTGCCGATTTCGTCTTGGCGGCGGTAGCGTTTGCCGATGTTGCCGTTGTCGTCCCACATCACTCGGCCGGGGTTGGCTTTGGCGAGCTGGGCGTAGACTTCGCGGGCTTTTTCTACCAATTCTGGCTTGTTCTTGAGCAGTGGCGAAACGGCAAATTTGACCGGCGCCAAATGCTCTGGCAGCGCCAAATATACCCGCTTTTCGCCGTTTTGCTCGTCCTCGCGGTACGCGCCTGACAGCACCGCCATCAGCGCCCGCTCCACACCAAACGACGGTTCAATAACGTGCGGCACAAATTTTGTGTTCGTTCCCTTGACGATGTACTCCATGCTCTTACCACTGGCGCGTTGGATGTTCATCAGGTCAAAATCGGTCCGGTAAGCGATGCCCATCAACTCCTCGCGACCAATCGGATAATCATATTCGATGTCAATCGTCTTTTTGCTGTAGTGTGCCCGATCCTCCGCTGGCACGTCCAGCTCGTGGATATGCTCTAGTTTCAAGCCCAATTCTGTCAAAAACGCATGCGTAGCCGCCAGCAATTCATCAAACGCCTCCTGCCAATGCTCAGGGTCGACAAAATATTCAATCTCCATCTGCTCAAACTCCCGAGAGCGGAAGACGAAGTCGCGCGGCGCAATTTCATTACGAAACGCCTTGCCCTGCTGAGCGATACCAAACGGCAAATTAGGATAAAAGCTATCGACGACGTTTTTGAAATTAGTGAAGATACCTTGGGCGGTTTCGGGGCGGAGATAGGAAATACTGTCCTCGCTCTCAGTCGCGCCAACATGAGTTTTGAACATCATGTTGAATGTCCGCGACTGACTCAGTGGGTTGCCATCCGGGCTTTTAATGCCGCGCTCAGCAATCGCCGCATCCATCTGCTCCATGGTCATGCCATCTACATCAACGCCATTATCTTTGAGGATATGATCGGTGCGAAAACGGCGGTGATTGACCGTATCTTCGCACAGCGGATCGACGAAGGTATCGACATGCCCGCTCGCCTGCCAGACCTTCTGATTCATCAAAATCGCCGCATCGACGCCGTATATATCATCGCGCTCGTCAACAAACCGGCGCCACCACAAGTTCATGATATTACGCTTCAGCTGCACGCCCAGCGGGCCGTAATCCCACGTCCCCGAAAGACCGCCATACACATCCGAACCCTGATAAATAAAGCCGCGGCGCTTGCACAGGCTAATAATTGCTTCCATTTTTGATTGACCCATCACACAACCTTTCTCCATGTTGGCAACATGGCGATTCATAATTATTACTTAAAGTATATCATTTTTATGGGTAATTTTATACCGCCGCGTGCTGCCGTGCTGCCAGCCAGCAATCATTAATTACCCCAGTTATCCCGCCAATTTGCGCCACATTCGCTAGCGGCTTCGCTTGGATAAGCCGAAGCAGTTTGATGGCGTCCGCCGACAAGTCGCCCTGCTCCGCCAGCCGCAGTCCCTTTTCCGCGCTATCGTACATATATTTTTTATCGGGAGACAACGCCTGAGCCGCCACATCGGTACGCAGATTCAGCTCATCACCCAGCAGACTGGCATATTGCACATAAAACCAGGTTTCAATCAGCTTTTGGTTAACCTCTGGATTATTTAATTGCTCTAATACCTGGCTTAATACAAAATACCATTCCGGCTCGTCGATATTTTCACTCGCCGTTGACACCAGCTTCATCGCCGCGTAAGCGAATTGCATCCGCTCGTAATCTTCCAAAATATGCCGATAAAACGCCGCCAGCCGCGCCGAGATCAACAACCCCAAATCGCCGCGCCCGGAACGAATTACCACATCGCAAATCGCAAATAATTCAATACCGCCCGCCAATTTCGACCGCTCGCGCCGCACGCCCTTAGCAATAACGCTGCGCCGACCTTTCGGTGTCAGTAGTTGCAGCACTCGATCCGCCTCAGCGTAATTTGTCCGTCTCAGCACAATCGCTTTTAACCGCTCACTTTGCCCCATTCAAAACCTCGCTAAAAATCGCCCGCGCTTCATCCGGGCGCATTGACGCCTTATCCAGCAGCGCTCTCACGCCAAACGGCCGCAAATCCGCCAAATTGACATCTGCACTACTGCAAACTACGATCGGCAATCTCGCCAAATCCGCATGCGACCTCAGTTCGTTCAGTAGCGCCACCGCCGTTTCGCCCGCCAGCAACATATCCAAGACAATCGCGTCCGGCCGCCAATCGTCAATCATTTCCATCGCCTGGCCGCCAAAAACTACCACCCGCGTATCCGTACCAACCGCCTCCGCATATCTGCATAAAATATCCGCCCAATTTTTATCATCCTCAACAATCAGCAACTTTTTCATAGCAAACTCAGCTGCCGGCTAATCGGCATATCTACATAAAATGTTAAACCGTCTCGATGTCTAATTAGACCAATTTGGCCATTCATCGCCCGGGCAAATTGACTAGCCACATAAATCCCCAAACCACTACTTTCCGGTCGCGTCCGCACCGTTTTTCGCACGTCCATCTCATCAAGCAGCCGCCTATACTCCTTCAAACTCATCATCGGCCCAAAATCACGCACACTTAACCTCACCGCGCCACCAATAGCCTTAACTGACACTTTTATCTCTGAGCCGTCCTCGGTATATTTCAAAGCATTGTTTAAGAAATTTGCCAAAATCCGCCCCAATAATGTCCGATTTGCCAATATCAACCGGTTATTCCGCCCGCTCCGAGGCCAACTAATCTTTCGCCCGTACAGCGCTGCGCTAAGTCTCGTTTCCGCGGCTATTTGCTGGCATAGCGCCAACGGATTAACTGGTTCCAGCGGAAATAATGACGGCGTCAAATTTGCCGAATTCGCCAAATCAACTGTCAATTGCAGCGCCTGCTCGGACGTCTGAACAATCCGCTGTTGGATTCGTTTTTTATCAGCCTCACTCGTTAAATCGTCATCCAGCAGTAACGCCATCTGCCGAATTAAAGCCAGCGGCGTTTTTAGCTCGTGCGCCGCCACTAAGACGCTCGGCAGCCCCCCAAAATCAGCATCGCTCCACTCTCTACCTGCCATACATTTCTAGTATAGCAAACTCAAACCAGATTTGCCCTAATCAGCAATCTTGATAGTACCTAAGATAGTCTCGAAATCAGGCTTAAACGTATCGGCGTCGGTCGAGCAGCGAATAGTTTTGTCGCGCACCTTCATGAAGACCGCCGAACCGCGCAAATCCTTCTCGAACGCTCCGTCAATTCTGGTAGCAGCAATACCATTAAACTCGGTGCTGCTGGCGGTCAATTCGCCTTTCTTAATCTTATTCTGGTACGGCTTTAAGACCGTATCCATGTTTTGGTTAATTATCTCCAACCTAAACGCAAACCGGCTATCTTTGTTTGACAACGAAGGTACGGACACCGGATGCAAATATGCCTTATAGTCGCCCCGGTCGCTGCCGTCTTTATCGACATAAACACTCCAAGTTTTTGGATACATAAACGACACGCGGCCGTATTCATTCGGGCTGACAAACTCAATTCGCGGATTCTTCGCTTCCTCGGAGAATTTCTTCTGATCAATTTCCGCCTGCTCGCCCTTGCCCCTGGCTACCTCGATAGCAATCTTACTATCAACATTATTTTTTTCCTGCGTATAGGACATAAACATCCAAATTGCCAGCGACCCGGCGATCAAAAACAGTACCAAACAACCAATCGTACCAATCATCCAGCCGTTAACCGACCCCTGTTCTTTTCTATTTCTCATATTCATATCCTAAAGTATAGCTTATGCTTCAGGCGATGTAAAGCCCCTATTTACGCGCTAAAATCCTCGCTGAGCACTGTAATATCGTGCTGCATATCATCCAGCGCCGCCGTGATGTCCTTCGCCAGCTGCCGCGCCTCAGTAAACCGCTGCTTGGCCTCGTCCAGATTAAAATCATCGCCCTGAAACCACGTGATGCGCTCATTCAGCTCCGCCATCATTTGCTCAATTGTTTTCTCATTCGTTTTGTCGTTTTTCACTACTCTCAATCCTCGCTTTCATGATCTTCTCTTTTGTTGTAATATTTACAATACTACCAATCTGGCAGTCGCCGCTAATCATCGCGTAGCCGCGCCGCAGCGCCATCTCTGGGTCGTATTCAGCAATAATTCGTTGTTGCGACAATGTTGCATTCATGGCAATCTCGACGCGGTGCGACCACTGTTCTAGCGCCGCTTGTTGCAACATTGTTGCATGTAGACGCCGCTCCTTAATCTGCCGCTGAATCACCCCTGCCACACTACCCAGACGCAGCACTAATTGCTGCCTCACCTCACGCTTATCCGGAAACAATAACTGCGCCGCATTACTCGGCGTGGCCGCCCGTACATCAGCCGCTAAATCGCACAAACTCTCGTCAATCTCGTGCCCGATGCCAGTCAGTACCGGCACGCGGCTGCCAGCCACCGCTCGCACCAGGCATTCGTCATTAAAGCTCGCGAGGTCCTCCGCGCTACCGCCGCCGCGAATCAGCACGATCACCTCTGGCGGCTCCGCCAGCTGGTTGCAGTGGGCAATCGCCCGCACTGCCTGATTAGCCGCGCCGTCGCCCTGAACCTTAACATTAGCCACGATAAACTGCACCCCGCCCCAGCGCTCACCAGCAATTTTCATAAAATCCGCATAGCCCGCCGCCTGGGTGCTGGAAATGACCGCCACCCGGGCAGGATATGACGGCAAGGAGCGCTTCCGTTCCATATCAAACAACCCTTCGGCCAACAGCCGCTGCCGCAAAATATCAAAACTCCGCTTTAGACTCCCCTTGCCCAGAGGATGAATCTCCTGAACTTGTAAATTAAACCTGCCATCGCTTCTCAGGCTTGGCATCGCCCGAACCACCACTTTCATACCATCCTCGATTGGCGTCCGCAGATTGCTAAAACCCACGAAACAATTAACCGAGCCGTCCTCGTCCTTCAGGGTGAAAAACGCATATTTTGGCGGATACGGCTTAAAGCTAGCAACCTCGCCCTCAACTTCAACCGCGCCGTTAAAAGCCGCCTCAAACGTCTGGTTAACCACCGCCAAGAAGTTGCTGACACTAAACCTGGGAGTCATTCGGCTTGCCGTACTTAATCAATGCGTGCTGGTAAAAAATATAACCAAAGACAATCGTGCCAGTCAGTAAAATCGCCCTCGTTAAAATAATTCCGGCAATCGCTAATTCCGGCGATGTATTTGCCATACTTAAAAACAGAATCATGATCGTTTCATAAACACCAGCGCCGCCCGGCGTAAATGCCACAAGTCCCGCCAGCCCGGCAACACCGTAACCGATCATCAAAGTCGCCGGATTGACAAAAACTCCCAGCGCCAGAAACACAACAACAAACATCAATACGTCAAAAATATTATAGACAAAACCCCAGGTCATCGGCTTGACAAGCAGCTTGGGATGATTGGCTATATCCTGAAAATCGCCTTGCATATCGACGAAAAAGTCCTCGATAACCTTAGCGCTTAGTGCTCGTTTCCGCCTGCCTAAGGTCGCTATTTTTACCGCGCCGTTAATAAGCTGCGACACTCGCGCTGCTGTTAGCCGCATGCGCCGTCTTGACGAAAACATAAATATCAGGCCAAACACTAATGCCAGAACGCAAATTATTAACAAAAAACTAGCCGCCACAATGTAACGGTTAACCCGTCCGTCAATCGCCAGCACAATCACCGCTATAACTAGCAAAATCAGCAGCGACAAAAAAGTCGTCACATAGCGAATCACCTGGGCAAACGTCGAGCGCGCCGAACTGACGCCGAGTTTATGCATTCGCCAAGATGTATAAGAAATACCGCTGACGCCGCCTGACGGAAAAATATGATTAACCAAGTTCAACTCCAGCGCAATCCGCGTCTGCTCAAACCGTGAAATATGCCCAATTAGCTTTTTATCGCGAAGATAGACGAAAATCATCTCGCCGCCCGCGAAATAAACAATAATTTGAAACGGAATAAGCAGCAATAGCAGCAACGTGTCAGCTTTCAAAAACAAACCCCACGCCTTAACCAGCTCAGCACGCGACAAAAATATAATAATTGCCAAAACCAACAGCGTCAAAATACTCATCAGTATCCGCGGTGATTTTAACAGCCTCAAAACTCTCGGTAACATCCATATCATTATACCATGCCTGGTAATACAGATGATATAATGTCGGTATGTACATCGCCCTGCTTGGCCGCCAGCCAGAGATCTCGATAGCCGAACTTGCGGCGGTGTTTGGCGCAGACTGCGTCAATCGCATCAGCCAGCAATTTGCCAAAGTTCAAACATCTCAATTTGATATTACCACCTTGGGCGGCACCATTAAATGCGCCGAAGTGATCACCGAGCTCCCAGCCAGCCGCACTGATAAAGCCTCGCTCCTCGCTGCTTCGCGCTTCATCACCCAGCATTATCAAGCCAAGTGGGCGCACTCGCCGCATAAAATCACCCTCGGTCTCAGCGCTTATAACCTAGCTGTTGGCGCCCGCGATGTCCAAAAAACCGGCCTGATCCTCAAATCATCCCTCAAAAAATCTGGCACAAGTCTCCGCCTCATTCCGAATGACCAGCCCGCCCTCTCTACCGCCACCGCACACAACAATAAGCTCGGTGGTTCGCCGTATAAAGTCGAGCTGCTGCTCATCAAAACAACCGACCGCCGCCTGATCATCGCCGAAAGCCGCGGCGTCCAGAATATCACCGCCTATACCCGCCGCGATCGCCATCGCCCCAAGCGCGATGCCTTCGTCGGCATGCTGCCGCCTAAATTAGCGCAGATTATGCTAAATTTGGCGATGGGTGCCGGGTCGCTGACCGGTCAAAAATCGTGTACGGGTCGGATTCCAGCCATCTCCTCCAAGTCGAATGCATCCGGCAACGCCGTCCGCAGAACTATCGACTTGCCAGAGAGGCTGGAATCCGACCCTCTCACGGAGGTTGGCAGACGACACCCCCTAATTCTCGACCCCTTCTGCGGCACCGGCACCGTCCTGCAAGAAGCCTTGCTCGCTGGCTACGACGTTGTCGGCACCGACCTCAGTCAGAAAATGGTTGATTACACCACCGAGAACCTGTCGTGGCTACAATCAACGTTCACCGCACCCGGCAACGTCATTGATATCCATCAAGCCAACGCCACCACGCACCACTGGCCAAACAGTGAGAACCTCACTGCCGTCGTCTGCGAAACTTACCTCGGCCAGCCTTTTTCCGCGCCGCCCGCACCTCAAAAACTAGCGGAAGTTGTCGGTAATTGCAACCACATTATCACTGGCTTTCTCGCCAACCTCCGACCGCAGCTAGCGCCAAACACGCCGCTATGCATCGCCGTGCCAGCGTGGTACGATGCGTCCGGCCGAGCCACTCATTTGCCGCTGATAAAAAACCTCCAGCAGCTCGGCTATCGCCAGCTCAACCGCACACCACTCATCTATCGCCGCCCCGACCAAATCGTCGCCCGCGAACTGCTAATCCTAAAGCCAATTGACAAAACCGCGCCTCAAGCTTGACAACTTAAACCAAATTAGCTACACTGGTACAGATTGTTTATAAAAAACTATTTAAGGAGTTGCTATGTCAAAAGTTAAGGCTGGCGGTTCAGCCAGAAACACAAGGGACAGTGTTGGTCAGAGACTCGGCGTCAAGTGTTTTGGCGGTCAGAAAGTCAACGCTGGCCAGGTGTTAGTACGCCAAACGGGCGCAACTAAAATTGCTGGTAACGGCACATATGTCAGTAAAAATTACACTATTCATGCTGCGAAAGCCGGTACAGTTAGCTTTAAGAAAGTCAAGAAAACCCGGTTCACCGGCAAAACTCAGCGGCGAACTCAGGTTTGCGTAGATTAAAAGCTATAAGACACAATAGACGACCGGACGCGCAGTTCGGTCGTTTAATATTTACTTTTTGCTTCTAAAATTGTAATCCGTTTAATCTAACGAGGAGTTATCACCCTCTTCAGCCTGTTCACGCCTGTCTTGACCCTGGCGGTCTCTTAGTTCTGCTACAAATCTAACCATTTCATCAACACGCTCTAATAATCTTGATAAATAACCCCTATCAACATTCACCCCAGATCGTACATCCGCATCCAGCAATCTTATTCTCAGCCGGACTTCGTTAACCGAATTGCCAAGTAGAGTTATTCCATCTCGCGGAGCAATCCTATCAAGCACCTGAATTGCATTGCCAACTTGATTAAGATTACCGTCAGCAAACAACAAGCCTGCCTGAAAACCACCAGGCAGCACACTTCCCGCTGTATCTATACTTTGCATAGCCTTATCCAATCTCTCTCGACGACTGCGCTGCCTGTAAACAGTTGTCTATCAATTCCCTAAGCTGTTCGCTATTCATTTCCGACTGTTGTTCATTGCCCTGTGTGTTTGCTTCTGGCTGATCGTCAGATTCGCCTGTTTTTACCGCTTTTTCAGACGCCTGAGAGCTTGCATCTGGTGATTCTTTGCCTCCACCCCTTAACGCTGCTAATAAATCAGCGCGGGTTTTATCTTGGCCTCCTGAACTATCCGCCTCAGGAGCAGCGTTATTTTTATCAGGTTGAAAACCAGCCAGCCTTGCTCGTAACTCCTCCGCAGGCGACAATGTCCTTGGAGGGTCGGAACTGTCTTGTGATGCAGCCTCCGATCTATCGCTTTCCGAAGCCGCCACGCCAGATGTCTCCAAAGCCAAATTTCCCATACGACCCGAAACTACACCCCCATCTTCCCGCAAAGATTCCGGATCGACCACCGTCAAGTCATCAGCCTGAGATTCGCTGTCTGCTGGATGTTCTGTTTCTGGTGTTTTTTGTTCTTGATAATCTCCAGCTAGATAATAACCCGGAAACGTTTCTGTCATAATGTTAATTATAGCAAAACATAAGCGAAAAGTCAACTACAGCACAACAAACATATGTCCCAGTCAAATGCCAAAATGCACTAATCTAGGCCCAGATGATACTTAATGCGAGACACCACATCGCTAATAACTACCTGCGATTTCACCAGATAGTCGTCAACGCCCAAGCTTTCAGCGCGTTCCTTGTCTTTTGGCTGACTCAGCGCTGTTAACATGATAATCCGCACATTGGCAGTCTCTGGAGTGTTGCGCAAAATATCCAGCACGTCAAAGCCGCTAATCTTCGGCATCATTGCGTCGAGCAAAATCAAATCCGGACGATACTCCACTGTCGCTGATAAAGCATCCTCGCCATTATGGACTTCCCTGACATCAAACCCCTCAAACTCAAGCCTCGAACGATAAACCGCCGACAGTGCCATTTCATCTTCTACTAATAAGATCTTTTTTTTCTGACCGCTCCCATTCATAATACTTTTAATTTTAACGGTTATTCAGAAAAAACACAAGCATTATAAAGATTCGGCTTTTTCCAGTTGCGGATCTTTATCGTTCTTCACATCATCCGCTGTCAATTCCACTTCCACATCAGGCTTAATACCTTCCTTATCGATATTCTTGCCCTTTGGCGTATACCAGCGCGCTTCAGTGACTTTTAGCTGCGAGCCGCTAGCCAAATCAAGTACCACTTGCACGCTGCCTTTGCCATAACTTTTCTTGCCAACTAATTTTGCCTTGCCATAATCACGCAGCGCTCCTGCTGTAATCTCGCTGGCACTGGCGCTATTCTCATTAATCAGCACTACCGTCTGCATATTCTCTAAAATCGGCGAACCAGTCGAGTTCAAAGTCTTGACCGTCTCCGAACCGCGTCGTTCTGTCAAAACAACTTGGTCATTCAGCCATAGCCCCAGTAAGCCCTGCGCCGAATCAACTGTCCCGCCAGGATTATTGCGCAAATCCACAATTACTTTCGTCACACCCCTGTCGATAAACTCCCGGGCAGCTTTTCTGGCAGCGCTGACCGTATCATCATTAAACCTGCTAACTGTCAAAATACCAGTTTTACCGTTAATTCTCGACTCCACTGCCGGCGCGGTAATGTTTTGCCGCACCACGGAGACTTCGTGGATTTGCTGCCCGTTCTGCAGCGTCAACTTAACCGAGGTGCCAATCTCGCCGCGAATCTTATCAACAACTTTATCAACGCCCCAATCGGCAGCTTCCTCGCCGTTCACTTTCATAATTACTTCGCCAGCCTTTATGCCTGCTTTTTGCGCCGGGCTGTCGTTTAACGGCTTGATAATTGTCGGCTTATTATTCCTTAAACCAATCTCTGCGCCGATGCCGCCGCCGATATTGCCGCTTAATGATTTCTTAAACTCCTCGGATTCTTCCGGATCCATATACGATGTATGTTTATCGCCGACAGCAGCCACCAAACCCCGGCTGGCGCCGTAAATTAACTTTTGTGTATCCAATTTGCCGTCATAATTCGCCGCTAATTGCTGGTATGTCTCTTGAACGCTAGACAAATCGATCGTTTTATTAGACGTGCGCACCCCAAACATTGGCGCTGCCGCCGCAAAAATCGTTTCATAGCGAGTCCCCGCCGCGAAGCTAACAATAGCCACGATAATCACTGCTAAAAACTGAACCGACTGGCTTTTTTTTCTCTCCGTCATATCATTACATTATACAACAAAACGCCCGCCTAGCACGAGCGTTTTGTAAAATACATAAGATGCTTAGAAGTAGACGTAAGTCAATCCCGAAGCCGAACGCGTGTAATATCGATACAGGCCGTCCCACTTCAAATTATAGTCGCTAACAGTAATTGTGCCATCACCATTAACAGATTCGACATACATGACATGACCGTATTCCCCCTCCATTAACACCGCTGCCGAACCTACTTTTGGCGTCGAGCCGTTAGAGATACCATGACGGGCTGCTGTTGATGGCCACTGGTTAGCATTACCTGCACCACCAAAGTGCGGCACATACCGACCAGTGCTGTGAATCTTCCAAGCTACATAGCTCACACACTCACGAGTATACAGACCCCACGGGTCAATATAAGCGTCAAGTGGCGCATTAGCCCAAGCACCTGGATAACCGCCACCGCCTGGAATGCCGCCCGGGATTGATGCACCACTTCTACCAAGAGCCCGTAGGTTGACCGCCGCCTGCTCTTCACGCAGCTTAGCTACTTCAGCATTGCGCTTTTGTGCTAATGCGGCATAATTATTCTGGTCATTCTTTGTATCAGCAATAAGATTTGCCTTCTCGGACTGCTTAGAAGCCATAGCGTTGCGTTGCAATTCTTGATCGCGCAACGTATTCTCGACAGATTTCTTATTTTCTTCCAGCTTTTTCTGCAAAGATTTAATCTCTTTAATTTTATCGTTAAGAGAAGATTTTAACGAACTTCGCTGCTCCTGCTTATCAATATAATCACTAATATTCTTTGAGCTGGCTAGCATCTCCAACGGAGAAATCTGATCGTCAACATATAGGTCTGCTAAAATCCGACCCATAGCCTTCCGATTTTGTTTTATAGACGCTTCGTTCTTTTTTATCTGGTCATTTAGATTATTAATCTTTGTCTGACTATCAGCAATTTGCGCCTGAATAGCCGCAATCTGACCATTAATCTTATCTAATTCTGACTGCAGACTGTCAGCCATCTGACCCAGGCGTGAAGCCTCAGAGTTATAACTGTCTGCTTCCTTTTGCTTTGCTTGAATTTCGGCATTATAATCACGCGCCAATACGTGCGACGCCAAGCCAAAAACGCCCGACCCAGCGAGCAATACAGACATCGCCACCAGAGACGCTCTGCTGACTAGTGATACCGAAACTGGTGTGGTGGACCGTAGTTTCATGCATCTATATTAGCATAAGCGTAATCCGGCTGTCAAGTATATTTTATAGTTTAAGATATTTACGTGTTGCCACCCAAGACGAGACTACGCCAATTGTCGCGCCAACCAAAATCATACCTAAGAAAACCAACCCTCCATAAACTGTTAAATGCCCTAAAAGATTATCAACTGGAATACCGTACTTCGTCATTGGGTCGTGAGCAAAAAACAGTAAACTATAGCCAGCAACTGTGGCGATAATTGCTGCAATAAACCCATACATTATTGCCTCAACGATAAACGGACCCCTAATAAAGCTGCGTTCAGCACCAATTAACTTCATCATTTCAATCTCATCTTTGCGGTTGAAGATTGCCATGCGGATAGTATTAAAGACCACCAGTGAAGATATCACCACAAACACGACTGTAGCAATCGAACCGCCAATGCCCGCCAGCCGCACCCAGCTACCGACAGTCTTAATTGCCTGCTGACGCTCACCAGAGAAAGACGGCTCTCTGCGTGAATCCTTATATTTTTTATAAAGCTTATCTGACTTAATAAACTGGTTCAATGACTGCTGATTATTCAGTTCCTTCACAGAAACTCGAAGCGTTGCTGACATTTCATTGCTAGACTCACGAATCGCCTCCAGCGCCTCTGGATCGTCTTTGTACTGTTCTGCTTGTTTATCTCGCGCTTCTGCCGCCGATATATATTTCACGCTATCAACATTATCTAGCTTCTCAATCCGCGATTTTATCGTATCGACATCTTTCTTTGGTGTGTCCCCCTTAAGGTAAATTGACATATCAGCCCGCCTGGAGACATTCGAAACCGTATCAACTAAAATCTGTCGTGCCGACAAAGTCATAAAAACGATAATTAATGTGACGCTCATCACTGCAGTTGCAGCAATCGTCAACCAAGCATTACGACTAAAGTTATTTATACCGTATCGGCACATCCTAACAAACGTCAACCAACCTCGCCGACGCTGACGCATACGAATACTGTCCTTGCTGCTTTTATTAGTTTTTTTACTAGTGCTGGTGGACTTTGTCATTGTTTGTAGCTCCCCCTTGCCTGATCAGAGGTGATTTTACCGTGATCAATAGTAATAACGCGCCGCTTCAGTCGATTAACAATCTCCACGTTGTGCGTCGTTAAAATAACCGTCGTACCGTATTTATTAATTTTTTCGAGCAAGCGCACGATATCCCAGCTGTGTTTCGGATCCAGGTTGCCAGTCGGCTCGTCAGCGATCAGAATTTTCGGTTGGCGCACCACCGCCCTAGCAATCGCCACCCGCTGCTGTTCGCCGCCAGACAACTGATTCGGAAATTGTTTTTCCTTACCTTTCAAGCCCACTAGTTCAATCACTTTCGGCACGGTTGATTTAATTTCGCGGTTAGTCATCCCGGCAATTTCCAGCGCAAACGCGATATTCTCAAACACTGTCCGATTCGGTAGCAGCTTAAAATCCTGAAACACCACACCAATCTTACGGCGCAGCAACGGAATGTGCTTATCTTTCAAATTGTCATAATCAATGCCGCCAACCACAATCTTCCCCGAACTTGGCTTTTCCTCGCGCGTCAGGAGCTTTAATAGCGTCGATTTACCAGCGCCAGAAGTACCAACGATAATCACAAACTCGCCAGCGCTAACATGAATACTCGCCCGATTTAAGGCTGGCTTATTATTCTTCCCGTAATTCTTCGTCACCCTATCTAACAGAATCATCAGGCAATATTATAGCATAAACTGTATTCTGGCCGCAAACTGCTAATATCACTGGGCTTTTCGCAAGTACGCCTCAATAAACTCATCTATATCGCCATCCAGCACCCCTTGGGCGTTGCGGTTCTCGTGCTTGGTGCGAGTGTCCTTGACCAGCGTATACGGATGCAAGACGTAATTTCTGATCTGGCTGCCCCAGTTGGCCGACTCGCCAGCCCTGAGGTCAGACAGGGTTTCGGCGTGCTGCTCCAGCTTCATCGCCAGCAACTTGGAGCGCAAAATCTTCAGCGCCGTTTCTTTATTCTGAATCTGCGAACGCTCATTCTGAATCGCCACGGTAATGCCCGTCGGCACATGCGTCACCCGCACCGCCGAGTCAGTGGTGTTCACGCCCTGGCCGCCCTTGCCGCCCGAACGATACACATCAATCCTCAGATCACTCGGGTCAATCGCAATTTCATCCGGCGTATCAATCTTTGGCAGCACCTCCACCAACGCAAAGCTAGTCTGGCGCAAATTATCAGCATTAAACGGACTGAGGCGCACCAGCCGATGCACGCCATTTTCTGAGCGCAGTTTTCCATACGCAAACGGCCCAGAAATCTCCAGCACCGCTGTCTTTATCCCCGCATCATCATTGGTCGAACGCTCCAGCGTGTCAGCTTTCATCCCCGACCGCTCCGCCCAGCGTAGATACATCCGCTCCAACATCGCCGCAAAATCCTGAGCATCCAGCCCGCCAACGCCGGCCGAAATCCGCACCACCGCCTCGCGGTTGTCGTATGGGCCACTGAACAGTAGATCGGTCTTGCGCTGGGTAAACTCCTGCTCTAGCGCCGCCACCTGCGCCTCAAACTCCGGCAGTAGATCATCGTCGCCCAGCTCCATCAACTCAGCAATATCCATGAGTTGCACGCTGAGCGTCTGCCACGGCTCAACTGTCTGGCGCAAGCTGGCCGCCTTTTTTGCTAAGGCCTGCGCCTCGTCCGGATTATGCCAAATCTCCGGCTGGTTAAGCCGCTCGTCTAATTCCGCCAAGTTTTGCTCCAAATCAGCAAATTTCAACGCCGATTTAGCCTGCGCAATCTCTTTTTTCAGCTCTCCAATTTTCTTTTTTAGCGGTTGCATATACTCTATTGTACCATTTTTAGCAGTCACTTCTCTGCTGGAAACTAGATTATATTTATCAAAATTAAAGATTTTCTACCGCCGCCACGAACTGCTCGCCGCGGTCATTGTAGCTCTTAAACATATCAAAGCTAGCGGCAGCTGGACTGAGAATCACCACATCGCTAGATTGCGCTTGATTGGCTGCCGCTTCGACGACTGTCGGCATCGGCGCCATCTCCAGCTGGACAACCTGGCAAGATACCTTATTTTTATGCAAAATTTCGATAATTTCGCTGGCATTAGCGCCGTTAACAATCACCGCTCGCATATTTTGGCGAGCGATTTCCTGCGCTAATTCCGCGTAGTCCGCCCCCTTGTCAGAGCCACCCAAAATCAGGATTTTTGGCTCCGTGAAGGCTTTTAACGCGGCAATAGCGCTACCGGGCGTGGTCGAAATGCTATCATCGTAATATTTCACGCCGTTTTTCTCAGCGACGAATTTCAAACGGTGCGGCAATCCTGTAAAACTCTCCAGTCCGGCAGCAAATTGCTCATCGGTCACGTTGATCGGAAATTCCGTCACCGCGCTCATCGCCGCGCAGGCATTCTCGAGGTTGTGCTCGCCCGGCAACCGTAAATGATCGGTGTTGCAAATCTGCCGACTTTGCACGCAAAAGTAGCCATCTCGGACATACACTTGATCATCGTCAGGAATAGCGTAGCGCTGCGCAAAGTCCAGCGTATCGCTATGATTATCGCCCGCATCTGGCAGCCTATCAAGCGGCGCGGTAGCCACTTCCTGCGAATATTTATTCGTCGGGTGATATATGCATTTGTCAGAAATACCCTGATGGCGACGAATATTTTTCTTAGCATTGAGGTAGTCGGCGAAATCCGTATGGACATTCAGATGATCCGGCTCGATCATTAGCACCACCGCAATATGCGGCGACTTTTCTAGATCCCACAACTGAAAGCTCGACAATTCGTAAACGACAATGTCGGTTTTTTTAATCTCTGGCAGAATATCAAGCGCCGGCACACCAATATTTCCCACCAAATGTACCGTCTTTCCAGCCGCACGTAAAATACTAGCAATCAGGCTACAGGTTGTTCCCTTGCCTTTCGTCCCTGTCACGCCGATAATAGGCGCCGGACATTTGTCGAAAAATTCATTGGTCGCCGACCAAATCTTGCCGCAAGTTTTGATATTACGCGGCGGCAAACTGGCTGTCCGCACCACCAAATCAGCGTCGCCCAGCTGTTCGCTGAAGATATTTTTGCCAGAAATCAGCTTCACGCCGTCTGGAGTTGCCAGCAGTTTATCCGCCGGGCGCTCGTCAGCCACCACGAACTCCGCGTCAGGAAATTTCCGCCGGAAATATACCAAATTTGATATACCTTCTACACCGTAACCAGCGATAATGATCTTCATATAAATAGTATATCATGGAGCGAATAGGTTTCTTGACTAGCAACCAAACCTACGACAGCACAGCCAACTTCTCTTGAAGCCGCAGCAGCAGATCTTTATCGCCAGAACTCACGCCAGCGAGGATGCGGACGTTTGAGTGAAGGAATTCTCTGGCTACTTGGATTATCTTATCCGCGGTAATTGCCAGAATTGCCGCTGGCACGCCGGCATAGTCCTTAACAAAGTCGTCAGAAAAATAGCGCCGGGTATAAAAATTACTGATTTGCGCCACTGTTTGCGCGCCCATTTGATAGCGCCCCAGAGCGTACGACTTGGCAGCCTCAATATCCTCGGCAGCAATATCGCCGTTTAACACTTTTTTCAGCTCGCGCACGATGATGTCAAATAACACCTCCGCGGTCTCCAAATTGACTTGCCCGCCAAAATCCCACGACGAATCATAAAATCCGACCGAAGTATCGCTAAACATTCCATAAACCAAGCCTTTTTTACGGGCCATACCCAGAATCCGCGAACTCAGCGTTCCGGTTAAAATATGGTTCAGACAGCCCATAGCATCCGACTCCTCGTTAGTTAACTCGCGCGGCAGGCTTATCGACCAGCCAAAGTTCAAATTCGACGCTTCTTTACGGCGAATTAACAGAGGCCGCGCGCCGTGCAGCTCATCGCGCGGAATTGCAAATCGTTCGCCGGATTCCAATTGCCATTGCTCTAAAAAATCCTTAATGGCGGTCTTGCGGCCAGCCATTTTTCCGGCAATCACAAACCGCATATTATTAAGTGTATGCGTTCGCCGATGATGCTCCTTAATATCTTTTATCGTTACGTTGTCCATTTTTTTCAGGCGCTGGCTATCTGTCAAAATATCCTCGCCCAAAGCTTGCTGCACCCGCAGCCATAATACGCGGCTGTGATTATTCAAATAGCCGGTTAATTCCGAGCGAACATTACCCTTCTCCGCCTCAAACGAGTCGCTAGTAAACCGCGGCGTGACAATCGCCAGCCGCTGCAATTCCAAAATCCGATCCCACTCAAAATCTGCGCAAACCGCCTCGTACACCATGGAATAATCGGAGGTATAGGCGTTATGATAGGCGCCGTTCTTTATAAATTCCTGCTCGTAGGCATGCTCCGAACGAAATTTCTCGTTTGCGCCAAACGCCATATGTTCCATCAAATGTGCTGTTTCGTAAATCTCTTTATCTCGCACGTAGCGGTCGCCTGCCCGAAACTGTACCTGAAAACTCATTACCGTGGCGTCTGGAACGTCAATTAACAGACCGCGCGCGCCATTCTTCAGTTTAACTTCCTCAACTGTATGCTTCATCTATTCTGCTCCTTAATTGTCTATTGTCTGAATTATCTGCGATGTTTTTTACGATTTTGGCGCTGAGCTTTCTTTTTCTTGCGCGCTTGGTTCTTAGCGCGGTTTGACTCGGCGCTTGATTTACCCTTTTTCACTGAAAAGTCATCGTCGCGATTTTCCTCGCCCGCACCAAGCTCATTAACGCCGCGTTCCACTGCATTCTCTGCCAAGCGCGTCAACTCCGTGTCGTATTCATCATCCTGCGACTGGCGAACCACCGCATCGGCCTCATGAATATTGAAGATGACCGTCAATACTTCATCGCGCAAATTAGCCTGCAAGCTTTCGAACAATTTTTGCGACTCCGAACGATATTCCACCAACGGATCGCGCTGCCCAACGCTGCGCCAGTGAATACCCTCGCGCAGGTGCTGCATATTCTCCAAGTGCTGCATCCATAATGTATCCAGCACCGCCATATAAACCTCGCGCTCCACACCGCGCAAATTATCCGCGCCAATCTCAGACTCTTTCTCCGCGTATGTCTCCTCAGCCAGCTTCAGCGCCTTTTCATAGCGCAGCTTGTCTTTCTTTTCTTTGCCAATTTTCGAAATTTTCGCTTCGTCGCTTGGGAAAATTGCCGTAAAATCTTCGACAAACTTCGGATTATTCTTAGTTGGCAGCGCTGCCAATTCATGAACTTTCGCTCGCAGTAAGCGCTCAATCTCCGGCTTAATATTGTCGCCCTCCAAGATCTTGCGGCGCATGACGTATACCACGCGGCGGTGGCGATTAATCACGTTGTCATACTGAACAACACTTTTGCGCGTATCGAAATTGTAGCCCTCAACGCGCTTCTGGGCTGCTTCCAACGTCTTGGACACCGCGCGGTTTTGAATCGGCGTTTCTTCATCCACACCCAGCCGATCCATCAACGCGGCGATGCGCTCGCCCTGGAAAATTCGCATCAAATCATCTTCGGTCGATACATAGAACTGCGTCTCGCCCGGGTCGCCCTGACGACCGCCGCGGCCGCGCAGCTGATTGTCGATGCGCCTTGATTCGTGGCGCTCCGAACCGATCACCACCAGGCCGCCCAATTCCTTGACGCCCTTGCCCAATTTAATGTCGGTACCGCGTCCGGCGATATTTGTCGCCAGTGTGATGGCACCCTTCTCACCAGCTTTCTCGATGATGGCAGCCTCACGCTCATTGTTCTTAGCGTTCAAAATCTCAAACTTGATGCCTTCTTTTTCCAAATATTTGGCAATCTGCTCGTTCTTAGCGATTGACCCAGAACCAACCAGCACTGGCCGGCCTTGCTTGTGATAATCCTTGATAGCTTCGGCCACCGCCTTCAACTTACCCTTTTCGGTCTTGAAAATCAGATCTTCTTTGTCGTCGCGAATAACTGGCTTGTTCGGTGGAATCTGAATGACGTCCAGTGAATAAATTTGTTGAAACTCTTCGGCCTCGGTAAATGCCGTACCGGTCATACCGGAAAGTTTATTGTACAAACGGAAATAGTTCTGGAACGAAATGGTCGCCAGCGTCATGCTTTCTTCCAGCACTGGCACGCCTTCTTTCGCCTCAATTGCCTGATGCAAGCCTTCGTTGTAACGGCGTCCTTGCATCAAACGGCCAGTGTGCTCATCGACGATGATCACTTCGCCATCATTGGTCACCACATAATCTTTGTCGCGCTTGAACAATGTTTGTGCTCGCAGAGCCTGGTCCATATGGTAAACGCTGCGCACGTGATCTGGCGTGTACAAATTTTTTATTCCCAGCAGTTTTTGGACTTTTTCCACGCCCTCGTCGGTCAAAGCCACGCTGCGGCGCTTTTCGTCCAAAACATAGTCATCTGGTACTAATTTACTGGCAACTTTGGCAAAAGTATAGTAATTATCTGGGTTCTCCGCTGCTGGCGCCGAGATGATCAGCGGCGTACGCGCTTCGTCGATCAGAATTGAGTCCACCTCGTCAACGATGGCGAAGTTCAGCTCGCGCTGCCTGAGCAAATCAACGTCGTTCACCATGTTGTCGCGTAGATAGTCAAAGCCAAACTCGTTGTTAGTGCCATACGTAATGTCGGCAGCGTAGGCTTCCTTACGAGTGACTGGGCGGAGCTTGCGCATGCGCGGATCGTCGTGATGCTCATTATCGTACTCTTTGTCATAGACAAATGACGCTTCGTTAATGATCACGCCAGTCGTCAAGCCCAAAAAGTCATACACCTGGCCCATCCAGCCAGCGTCACGCTGCGCCAGATAGTCGTTGACAGTCACCACGTGAACACCCTTGCCTTCCAGTGCGTTGAGATAGGTCGGCAGCGTCGCCACCAGGGTCTTACCTTCACCGGTCTTCATCTCGGCAACATTGCCCTCATGAAGAACCATGCCGCCGATTAGCTGAACATCATACGGACGCTCGCCAATGACGCGCTTGGCTGACTCGCGCACCACCGCAAAGGCATCCGGCAAAATTGTGTCCAGCGTTACATTTTTCTTTGTCAAACGCTTCTTCAGTGCTTCCGTCTGTTCCTGCAGCTCTTTGTCCGACATTTTTTCATATTTCTCAGACAGACCGTTAATTACGTCAACTTGCTTCTGCAGCCGTTTCAAAATCTTCTTCTGCGGATCGCCAAAAATCTTACTCAGCGCCTTTTGTTGTGTAATTGCCATAAAACTTAAAACTCCCTCACTTTCAGGCATTTTCAAAAACTATGTATTATTATAGCGTTTTCTGAACAATTTGAAAAGAAAAAGCGCCCAGAAAGTGAGCGCTTCATACCAACTCCAGGTATAAATTATTTCCGGCTCAACCCTCGCTTCAACCTAGCCAAAACCCCGCGGCTGCTGCCGACGTGCGTCAAGACGTCATCCTTATACTTTCGCACCTGTCCGTTTAACTTCGCCTCAACGATATCCACTGCCGCCAGCACGTTCATTGTCGAATCTTTGGCGGTAATTTTCTTATCTGGCACGTTGACAATCACCTCAACCTCGTACTTGTTGCCGCCAGGGTTGTCAATTTGCTTGATCTTCACGTCAGCAGTCGCGCTCTTGCGGGCATGCCGCGGCAAGTACTTGCCCAACGCGCCGATTTTTCGCTCGACATATTTCTTCGTTGTGTCTGTCAATTCGTATTTGACGCCGGTAATGGTAATATTTTTAATCATGATTCCTCCTTTTACTACGCAAGTGTAACATTCTCATGTTTTGCTATCTTTAGCAATTCTTCATGCATTATAGTTATTTTATCCTCAGTGCTTAGCTTTTCAAAATTCTTACTCACCAAGGTACGGTTTGGTTTTTTGTAAATTACGGCGTATATTTCCTTAATATCATTTGTCAGCGCTTCAACCTGCCACTCAAGCGTATCAAGACGGTCTTTTACGCCGTGCATATCCTGCTTCAAGGCGCTAACATCTTGTTTCAAAGCACTAACATCTTGCTTCAAAATACACACGTCCGATTCGAGAGACTCCAATCTCTTTTCAACCGAACCAAGCCTGGCCTCGATCCTGTTTAAACGCTCGCCGTGCTCGTCAAATCGCGGCAAAACAACAGTTTCCAAGGCCTCGACCACACCATCGGCGATCGCGCCCTTGATCCATTGCTTGTCATCATTAGTCAACGCCATATACCCTCCTAAGCTCTATTATATCACCTCGCGGCCATTCATGTACGGACGAAGTACTTCCGGCACCGTCAAACTGCCATCCTCATTCTGGAAATTCTCCAAAATCACCACCAATGACCGCGCCAGTGAAACCGCCGTACCGTTCAGGGTGTGGACCGACTCGATGCTGCCGTCAGCACGTCGCACTCGAATGTTCAAGCCGCGCGCTTGATAATCCGTACAATTCGAGCAGCTTGTCAGCTCGCGGTAGGTCTGATCAACTGGCGACCAATATTCAATATCATATTTTTTGGCAGCTGGCGCGCCCAGGTCGCCCGCCGCGATATTCACTACATGATACGAAATACCGATTTGCTGCCACAACGCTTCCTCGACACTGAGGATTTTTTCATGAATTTCCTTAGACTGTTCTGGCAGACAGAACGCGTACATTTCCAATTTGTTAAATTGGTGCACTCGGAACAATCCACGGGTGTGCTTGCCGTACGTTCCCGCTTCCTTGCGGTAGCATGGGCTATACCCAGCGTAGAGCAGCGGCAAATCTTTCTCGTCCAAAATCTCATCAGCGTGGTAGCCGGTCAGCGGCATTTCCGCCGTCCCAATCAGCGTCAAATCCTCGCCCTCGACCACGTATTCATTACTACCCTCGCCCTTCGGCGTAAAGCCAGCGCCCTCAGCCGTGCGCATATTCACCATGTGCGGCACAGTCATGAACGTAAAGCCTTGTTTCATAACATAATCCAGCGCAAATTGCGTGACAGCATTTTCCAGCAGCGCCAAATCGCCTTTAAGGTAATAAAACTTAGCGCCAGATACTTTCGCACCGCGCTCAAAGTCAACCCAGTCACGACTAACAGCATAATCCAAATGGTCCTTGGCGCCCGTTTTATGCTCGCCGTATGCTTTTACCTCAACCGAATCTTCCTCACCGCCAAGCGGCACATCATCAAAGGTGATATTCGGCACATTTTTCAGAATCGCGTCTACCTTTTCCTCAGTAGATTTTAAGTAGCCTTCACGCTCCGCCAGTTCAATTTTCAGCTGCTTGCCCTGATCAATCAATTCCTGATCTGGGCGGCCGCCTTTCATCTTCGCCGAAATTGAATTTCGCTGTTCACGCAGTGCCTCAACTTGTTTTTGCAGGTCCCGGCGCTCGTCATCCAATTGCAACATTGTTGCAATATCGACCGCATACCCCTTGTCATTTGCCGACTTTTGCACCAAATCAGCATTTTCTCTAATAAATTTGATATCTAGCATGTCTTAATTATATAACAACTTCTGCTTAAACGTGAGAGATTATACCTGCACCCAGCAGCCCTATTATCACCAGCCCCAACGCAAATCGATAAACTATGAACGAACGAAAATTATTGCTTTGGATAAACTTAAGCAGCCAGGACACCGCCACATATCCCACGCCGAAAGAAACTACCGTGGCAATAATAGTTGATGTCCAACCGACGCCGCCAGAAATGTGCTTATATTTGGTGACGACCTCCAATAGTCCTGCCGCCAGCAAAGCCGGAATTCCTAAGAAAAAGCTTAGCTTAGTGACCGATACGCGGTCAAATCCGCGGAACAAACCAACAGAAATTGTCGCGCCAGAACGGCTGACTCCAGGAATTAACGACAGACACTGTCCCATACCAATCGCCAGCGTATCCTTCCAGTTCGTCTCTACTTCATTGCGCTTATTTTTTGCCGCCCGATTATCCGCCAGCCACATCACCACGCTCCAGCCGATCAGCCCGATTGCCACAAACCACAAACTCCTTAGCACCGTCTCAACTTCGTGCTTAAACAATAAACCGACGACAGCGATAGGGATTGAGCCGATAATAATCGCCCAGCCGTACTTATAGTCAAACTTCCGGCGCGCCCGTTTCCACCACAGTCCGCACCACCAGGCTTGCAGAATCCGCCAAATATCGCTCCAGAAATAAATTACCGCCGCCAGAATTGCCCCAATTTGGATCACCGCCGTAAACGCCACCACGCTCGGATCGTCGATTTTCATCCCCATCAATTTCTCGACAATCGTCAAATGTCCAGTCGAAGAAACCGGCAAAAACTCCGTAATCCCTTCAATCACGCCAAGAATAATTGCTTGCCACCAAGCCATGCTACCGATTACCTTTCATCCTACAAGTATAGCACCTCAAATTGATAAGCGCTAATCAAGCATGCCGTCGCGACCGCGACCAGGCGCCAGCAAATCCACCGGGCCGTAAACCCTGACGGAAACCGGGCCGTACATGTAGCGGCAGCGCATAGACTCCGTGAAACCGCGATGACTGCACGTCTCGTCTATCTGGCTTTTCACATTAACCACGAGTTTGTCGCCATCGCGGCGCAATTTTACTTCCGGTACTTTGGAATATTGCGTGTCGTGATATTTCACTTCTAACCGAGTCTTTTCGGCATAGCCGCCATACTCCATCGCAACATATTCACCTTTACCATCAACTACTATACTTTTAGCGCCGGCAGCAACCTCCGAGGCGTCAACAGTTTTAACTTTTAGAGTTTTCTCGTAATCGTAAGTTAGATTCGAATAAGTATTAGCGCTAAAAATTGCCACACCCGACAAACAAACCGCTCCAGCCATCAATAGACCCAGCATTGCCATAATCACCGGACGTTTCAGCTTCCAAGTGAAGACGCTCCAGGTAGCCAGCAACGTCAAGGTGAACAAAACTGCGCCGCCCAAAACCAAGCAGCATAGCAATCCCCACGCCCAGCTTTGCGCGGTAAATCCGTTCAACGCTGCCACTGCGCCAAAGCCAAACACGCCGCCGACCAGCAGCGCCACCAGCAGTCCAAACGCTATCAGCGCCAATATAATTCCCAGCAAAAAGCGGAAAATCTTGGCGGCGGTGCTTGCTGCCTGCTTTTTAGTACTATCGTCAACTGACAAGCGTTTGAGCGCGTCCAGTGTTACCGGCTCGCCGCGCATCCGCAGCTTGTCCGAAGCCGTCCGCGCTTCAGGAATCGACAACCACATCACGATGTAAATCAGTACCGCCGTGCCAAAAGTTATAAACGGCGAAAAGATAGCGATCAAGCGTATCCACAACGTATTAACGCCAAAATAAGCTGCTACACCAGCACACACGCCGCCGATCAAACCATGTTCAGTATCGCGCATTAGCTGCTTAGACGAATTGCCCAATACCTCGTCATCTACGTCAACATCTGTCTCCGCATTGTCGCTACCGTCCGAAAAATCGCGCGGCTCGCCCATCTGTTTCTGAATTGCCAGAACATCATCGTTGCCAATCACGCCGTCCTTTGCCACGCCGCGCTCCGCCAAAAGCTCCACCATTCGCGCTTCAATTTCTTGCATGGCTTCCGGCTCGGCATGCATGTTTTTCTGAATTAAATTAAGATATTTCTCCAATGATTTTTTGGCATCAATCTCCGCGCTAAACGGCGTTTTCGCCAAATGGATTCTGGTTATTTCTTTCATCGCTTTGCTCCTTTCTCGAGATTTTTTAGCGAAGTGTTTAACAGTTTTATCCGATCTTTCAATTCATCCACCAATTGCTTGCCATTGTCAGTCAGCGAATAATATTTGCGTGGCGGACCTTGCTCGCTTTCCTGCCATTCGTGCTTGAGATAGCCATATTTCTGCAAGCGGCTGAGCAGCGGGTAAATCGTACCCTCCACCACCATCAGCTCCGACTCGCTCAATTGCTTCACAATGTCGCCGGTATATTGCGGTTGTTTGGCGCAGACCAGCAGCACGCAGTAGACCAAAAATCCTTTACGCAACTGAATCGCCAAGCTTTCGGCATAAGCACTAGCGTCCATGTTTCATCCCTCCTGGCACCGTTGATTTCTCAACCCGCCCGTCTTTGATGATAATTTGATGATCGCACTTTTTCGCCAAATCAGCATCATGAGTCACCACAATCAATGTTACACCCTTTTGCTTGTTATAATCAAACAACAATTCTTCTACTTTCGCACCCGTTTCGCTGTCCAAGTTACCAGTAGGCTCGTCGGCAAAAATGATTTGCGGATCACCGACAATCGCCCGGGCAATCGCCAGGCGCTGCTTTTGCCCGCCCGACAAATCTTTGGCACGGTTTTTGCGCTTGTCATACAGGTCCACCGCTTTGAGCGCTGCATTGATTCTATGCGCCCGTTTTTTCCGCGGTACCCGCGCAATTTCCAGCGGCAAACTGACGTTGTCAATCACACTCTCATTGCCCTGGACAAAGAAACTCTGGAAGATAAAGCCGATTTTCTTAGCACGAAACTCATCGACATGCTTTGACTTTAGTTGCAAGATATCTTGTCCGTCAATGATAACTTGACCTTTCTGCGGCTTATCCAATCCCGAAATGGCATGCATCAATGTCGATTTTCCTGAGCCGGATTTTCCTAAAATTGCCACACTGGCTCTTGTTGGGATAGTTAAGCTGATATTTTTCAGCGCCGTAAATTGGTTTTTCTTTTTGCCATAAATCTTTGTCACATTCTTTAGTTCAATCATGATCTCTCTCCTATTCCGTCCTTAATGCCTCAATTGGGTCTAATTTTGTTGCTTTGCGGCTTGGCAGCCAGCCAGAAATTACCGCCATCACCACCAGTCCAATCACTAGTAGCCCGATTTGCATCGGATCAATTACTAGCAAATTAGTCCCGGCACCTAATTTTAAGGCACTGGCAATCACTGGGTTCAGCAGCGTCACTAAGCTCGCCAGTCCAACACCAATCAAGCCGCCCAGCAAACCAACCCACGCCGCCTCATAGCGGAATAACTTACCGATATCACGACCGCTCATTCCGAGTGCTTTCATCAAGCCAATTTGGCTAGTACGCTCTAACACCGAAATATACATAGTGTTAATAATCCCAAACACGCTTGCCAGCAGTGCCAATCCGCCAAATCCTGCCAGCGCCATCTGTGCTGTATTAACCAGCTTTAGCAACGTTTTTCGACTATCCTGAATTGAATAGGCATTGTAATCTTTACTAATTTCATCTTTCACGACATCAATATTTTTCTCGTCATCAACCATCACAATTACCGTTGAATATTCATTTGACTGGCTTTTGTCATGGCTAAATTCGTAAATCTCTTTGGCATCAGTCGTCGAAATCCTCAGCATTGGCTGATAATACAAAATCGTATCCGATTCTTTATCAACCGCCGCGATTTTTAGCGCCATCTCTTTGGCAAGCTCGCTGCCTTGCGCTGCACTGCGCACACCCAACGTAATCGTCTGGCCAATCGCCGACTGCGCATCCTTAAAGCCCAACTGTTTCACATAATCATTCGGGATGATAATCTCGCCTGGCTTTGGCATAAAATCTTCCAACTTACCAGCCGCCAATTCCACTCGAGTTTTATCAGCCTTTACTGCTATTTCCAAGGCAAATTTCTTACCATTGCCCGAACTCTGAGCGTACGCCACGCCGTCGGTTGAATACGCCGGAGTCACCGTTTGAACGTGCGAAATTCTTCGCAGTTTAGCAAGGTCGGCGTCGCTCATTGAATATTTGCTGCGCCACGCCGCCTCCTCTTTTTTCGCTTGGTCTTCTTCTGACTCTTTTGATACGCCGCCGTATTCCGGCAATTCATCTTTCTTACTAGATTCAGCCTTTTTATTGACCATAATCACTTTTTTATCGCCAGCCGTATCAACCATACTATTGATATATAACCGGCCGCCCTCGCCAGCCATCAGCGCCAAGCCAATCGTAAACGCCCCGACAGAAATCGCCAACGCTGTCAAAATCGTCCGGCCCTTCGACTGGCGAAGATTCCGCCCCGCCCGCTTGATAATATCGATTCTTCTCATGCTCTGCTCCTTGTATTTTCATTATACATAGTACTATGTTATACAAGGTACTATAAAAAGTCAAGTACTTTCGACTAATTTACTCCCTAAATAACCGTCTAGCCCTTAGATTTTTTCAATTTTTTATTTTGCTTTTACAGCACAAGGTGTAACCCCTGTCTCATTCCTCATCATATTCATCCTCAATCTCCTGGTCCAAAATCTCTTCAATCACATCCTCCAGCGTGATAATCCCTAGCTCATTCTCGTCATCCATCACCACAAACAAATGATTGCGGGTTTGAATAAATCGGCTTAACACCGTGTCCAGCCGCGACCGCGCGTCGATGTCATGGATCTTATCGCGGTACAGTTGACTGACTGGCAGCGGCAGCTCGCGCCCCGCCACATCTTTGACGTATAAAATACCTACCAGCCGCCCATCAGCCCGCACCGGAATCCGCGAATGTCCAGCGTGTTTGATCTGAGCCAGCAGCGTTGCGTCCAGCTCATCGTCTAAATCCACGGTAAATACCTCATCCATCGGCGTCACCAAATCGCCAGCTGTCTTTTTACTGAATTGCAGCGCACCCGAAGCAATCCGGCTTTCATCGTAATCGACCGGACTATCCGACCGCTCAGCATGCTCGTGAATAATCTGTTCCAGCTCCTGATGTGAATACAGCTGCGGCGTTTCCTTGCCTAGCCAGCGGTTCAGCAGCTTGGACATCGGCCGGGCCAGCGGCCAAAATAACACATAAATCACATCCAGCAGCCAAAAGAAATGCCGCACAAAACGGTAACCGCGCTGCGTAAAAATCGCTTGCGGCAAAATCTCGCCAAACATCGTGATCAGTAATGTGGCGATCAACCCACCAATCACGCCGTT
Organism: uncultured Candidatus Saccharibacteria bacterium; assembly: GCA_963553885.1. GTDB lineage: Bacteria > Patescibacteriota > Saccharimonadia > Saccharimonadales > Saccharimonadaceae > Nanosynbacter. The sequence goes on along the minus strand of CAUVOY010000005.1, from coordinate 20,784 downwards.
CGTCATATTGCCCAGTAGAATTGACATCGCCGTATTGACGCCGACATTACCCAGTAAAATACAAAAGATCAGATAGTAGCCGTCCTTACGGTAGCGATATACTGCCGCCATCGCCAATAATAAAACGTCAGACACGGTTACCAGCCGCCGCCTCCGCCTCCGCCGCCTCCGCCGCCAACGAAGCCACCGCCAGTCGAACCGCCAGAGGTCGAAGAGTAATCGCTTGCACTACTAGCCACGCTCGACAGACTGTTCATTCCAGCCGCAAATGCCGCTGCGTTGAAAGCACCCTGGCCGCTGTACCAATCCGGCTGCTCGCCGACTTGCTCATAGTACTTACCCAACTGCGCACTCCACTCTTTCTCCTGGCCAAACAACACTGCATAAGGCAATACCCGCTCATACAATTTCACCAATTGTTTCTCATCAGCCGTATCAATCTTCACTTTTTCCGCGCCCTCAGGACTCTGCAGCATCCGTAAACGCTCGGCCTCAGCCGCGCCTATATACATCTTTAACCCTGACAAATATCGTCTGAGCACTAAGCCCTCATCAGTCAGCGACCAACCAAACGATAATGAAAATAACATTGCCGCCACTGCCAGTAAAAGCGGCGACAGCAGCAATATACCAATAATACCAATCTCCAGCGCCCATCTTTGTACGGCTCGTTTATTAGCTGGCTTTTGCTCGCACAAACCATATTTGCCGCATACCAAATTCTTCAAATTCCTATCATCATCGCGTGTCCGCGCCGCATATGACACACTATTCTGCAGCTTTTTCAGATTCAGCCGCTGGCCTGGATTTGGCATCGACGAACCAAACATATCACTAATAATCTCGCATTCCTCAGGTCTCAACTCTTTCAAATCTTTTACAATTTCAATTTCATACTGCACAGGCCGGAAAAACGACGTCTTCTTCATTTCGTATAGTTTAATATAGTGCCGCACCGCCAAGTCCAGCATCTGGGCTACCTTTGCCGAGCCCTTAACCATCAAGGCGTCATATTTCTTCAGGATATACGCTGAAACCAGCACGCTCGCTTGATTTGGCGGCAAATATTCCGGCGGAATTGGCTTCAGTTCATTTCTCCTACCAAACAACCGCCGATATCGCCAACTACACCAGATCATCAAAATAACTGCCAAAATACTTGCTGGTATCTGTACCATTGCCCAAATTTTTATCAGTCTTTCAATCAACGACTCCTGATATCCAGCAAACGTACCGCTATTAAAACCAATTGCCATCGTTACGCCTTCCCGGCGGTTCAGCCGGCTCACATTCGTAACAGTCTCACCCTTATCACCGCTGACATTACACCGTTTAGTTGAGCCGTACCTGCCGACATAACAGAATAGTTCGCCGCGCTGCGCTGCCTGAAGCGACCGGTCAATTTTCATTGAGACTCGCACATTTTCCATTGGTACGCGCCACTCATTACCGATGACATCCCAGTAAAACTCATCACGGCCCGTATCTTTATAATGCTTAGTCACATCGCGTTGGGTAAATTTGATGATATAGGTTTTTTCGCCCCTGACGTAGGTGTCCTTATCACCAATCCGCAGTTCATTGCCACTCCAGGAATGTTTCAGCGACACACCCCGCTCATCAGTCACCGACTTTATAGAAAAACTCGTTGAATGCCCATCGTAATTTCTCACAAATATCGGCGCGATACCGTGATTTTGATTCGGCGGAAAATTAGCAGTAATTCGCCAGATTGCCGCCAACGTTGAACGGTTTTCACTGTCGCGACCCAACGAATATTCCGCATCAAATTTAGTGATGGTAAAATTATCTGTCTGCGACGCAAATGCCACTTGGCCAGATCCAACCAACAAAGATCCAGCGATTAGTATTCCCAATATAAGTCGCTTCATGTTTCCATTATATCAAGAAAATCCGCGAAAAGAGACAGCAACCACCACACTATCCTGCCTTATCAAAAATTGTTGCCATCAGCTCACCGAACTGCTCCTTTAACGGGATAGCAATGCCGCGATTCTCATCGCTTAATACGATTAGCGTATCGCCCGGCTTGATATCAAATATCTGGCGCGCCTGTTTAGGTATAACAATTTGCCCACGCTCACCCACTTTTACCGTCCAGGCGCACCTCCCCTTAGGAAAACTTTCCTTATTTAACTGCGCGTCTTTTTTTGCTTTATCCATAAATAATTTCACCTCTTCTTACTTGCGTATTATAGCATACTCATTTATAGTTAAATTCATACAAATCATATTTTTCATACAAATGGAGTTATTATTATGAATAAGCCGTTCTCAGACAATACCAAACCAACGAAAAAACACCCGCAAAGGAGGCGTATCGTGTATATAATTGCAATCATTATAGCGCTAGTCGGAATTGGTCTCGTGTTTTACGCTCACCGCAACTTGACCTATGACCACGGCACACAGGCAAAATTACAGCAAGCTGGTTTTCAGGAGAAACAAGCAAAATTACCAGACGGCTCAGTACTCAACTACGGTGAAGGCCCGGCGAACGGTCTAGCATTAGTTTTATTACACGGACAACAAGTTTCATGGGAAGATTACGCGCCAGTTTTACTTGAACTTGCCAAGCGGTACCATGTCTATGCCATCGACTATTATGGACACGGCGGCTCCAGCAAGAACCCAATGAAGTATTCAGCCACAGCCATTAGCACCGATATTAGCTGGTTTATTCGCCAACACATCAAGCAGCCAGTTATCATTTCAGGACATTCGTCAGGTGGCTTATTGGCCAGCTTAATCACCGCTAATGTACCCGACATGGTGCGCGGCTTAGTCATCGAGGACGCGCCGTTCTTTACTACCGAAAAAGGCCGTGCCGAATCAACTTTTTCCTGGAGAAGCTTTAAAGACATGCACGATTTCCTGGCAAGCGGACAGTCAAATTTCACGCAATATTGGCTCGATCATACATATATGCAGACTCTGTTTAATGCCAAAGATCCAAACGCTTGGGACAAGATCGTCAAGCAACCAGCCCTTCAATATATGAAGCAGCATCCTGGCAAAATCCCGCGTATTTGGTACTATCCTCCAGAGCTACAAGTCAATACCTTGTTCGATCTCACTGCAAACATGCAAGACAAAACTGGCGAATACGACCTACGATTTGGACAAACCTTTTATAACTTTAGCTGGTTTAATGAATTTGATCAAACAGCAACCCTAAAACGTATCACCAAGCCGTCAATTCTACTCCACGTGGCGCCGTCAACACAATCTGGGAGCTACTATGACGAACACGGCGTACTAGCCAGTGCTATGGACGATAAAGACGCCCAGCGCGTACACGAGTTATTGGGTTCTAAAAATAAGCTGATTGACAATATCAAATCATCGCATGACATCCATAAAGACCAGCCAAAAGTTTTCATCGAGGCAATTGACGAAATTGCCCGCCACTAAGCTACAACTTCACCTGCGGATAGATCGCCCGTGTCGTCTCGTCGATTTCACTTCTTAGCTGCGGGAACGGCACGCCCTCACGCGCTGTCACGCCTTCAAAAATCCAAAATACCCGCTCAGAGTAACCCCAACCGCAAGCTGGCGGCATACCGTATTCCAACATTTCCACAAAGTCAATATCCAGCATCATCGCCTCGTCATCGCCTGCATCGCGCATCTGTTGCTGCTCAACAAAGCGATTCAACTGATCAATCGGGTCATTCAGCTCAGAAAAGCCATTCCCCAGCTCTGACCCGGCAATAATCGGCTGGAAACGCTCCACCGTCTGCGGATTATCGGGGTTGGACTTGGATAGCGGACTGATAAACTTTGGCGTATTGACCAACCACACCGGCCCAGCCACATCTTTACGAATATTCTTCCACAATTTATCAATGCCGCGCGGAATGGAATCGGTCTTCTCCACTTCCAAGCCATGTTCTTTCAACTTGGCAGCCACCTCGTCAATTGTCGTATCGTACACGTCAATTCCATAGTGCTTGTTGATCACCTCAGCGTAGTCCCAAACCTCCCATTCGCCGCTCATATCCACCGTGAACCGGCCCAGCTGAAACTGCAGCGTACCAAACGTTTCCTGTAGAACATATTTGTACATGTCCTCCATGAAATGCATGCCAGCTTGCCAATCCCAATACGCAGCGTACCACTCCATGGCAATGTGTTCTGGCAAATGCTCATCGGAATAATTCTCATTGCGAAAACGCGGCCCGAGATCATACACCTTCTCAAACCCAGCACCGATCAACCGCTTCAGCGGCAGCTCGTGAGAAATACGCAAGTAGAATTGCTGATTATCCAGCGCATCCATATGCGTCACAAACGGGTTAGCGTCAGCGCCGCCAGTCGTATGCTCCAATACCGGCACATTGACCTCAGTAAAGCCGTGGCTGTTTAGATAATCGCGCGTCGCCTGCCAAAACTTGCTGCGGCGAACAAACCGCTGGCGCACTTCAGGATTAACGTTCATATCAACATAGCGTCGGCGGAAACGCTCTTCTTTGTTCTCCAATTTCTCTGGCATCGGCCGCAGTGACTTAGTTAATAACCGCAGCTCACGTACGCCAACCGACTTCTCGCCAGTCTGCGTTGTCGTCATCACTCCGCGCGCCTCGACAAAATCACCTGTATCCAAAAGCTTCAGCTGTTTCATACCCAATACACCGCGGCTAGCGTCCAATTCTGCCACATCATCGCGCTGCAAATATAACTGCACCTCACCAGACTGATCGCGCAGTTTGATAAACGCCAGCTTACCAAAACTGCGAATTGAAGTGATGCGACCTGCCACAACCACTTCCTGGCCCGCCAGCTCATCATAATGCGCTAAAACCTCGCCGCAACCATGCGTCCGCTCCGACCGCGCCGGATACGGATCAACACCCAATTCACGCAGGGTTTCTAATTTTCGCAAACGTTCATTTCGATAATCTTGTAATGTCGCCATAACAGAGATAATTATATCACACTCACTTGAGCCATGAACCGATGAGACCTAAAAGCCGTCTTTATGATATCGACTTAACAATATAAACCATCTCTGCCTTCGGCGTCTTAATCCTCACCTCGTCGCCAACTTTCTTACCCATCAACTCCTTGCCAATTGGCGATTCGTTAGAAATCTTACCCGCCAAAGGATCAGCTTCCACTGGCCCGACCACTGTGTAAGTAACCGTCTTAGCAGTGGACTGCAACTCTACTGTACTTCCCAAAACCACCGCCGAACCATCGCTCGACTGAATTATCTCGGCGTTCTGCAAAATTTCTTCAATTTCAGCAATCCTAGTCTCGACCAGGCCCTGCTCTTTACGGGCAGCATCATATTCTGCATTCTCCCTCAAGTCGCCAAAATCACGCGCAACTGCAATTTTCTCGGCAATCTCGCCGCGCCGGCTTTTTAGATCCGCCAATTCTACCTCTAAATCACCCTTGCCTTTTTCTGTAATCTGGTACGTCTTTTTCATTAGATTCCCCTTAACTTTCATATATAGCGTACATAGTCAATGAAAAACACTATATATAGCGTTCATTTACCTTTTCAATCCCTACGAGTATACCAATCACCGCCTAGGCTGTCAATGCTCTTACTTCTCCAAACAAAACTTGACCAGCTGCTGGTAATCCAATTTCTTCGTCTCGCCAGTCACCCGCTCGGTTAGCTCAAACAGTCCGTCGCCATCAATTGCCCGATCGCTAATCGTAATCCGCCACGGCAGCCCCATCAGCTCGGCGTCAGCAAATTTCACGCCAGGCCGCTCGTCCCGGTCATCCAGCAGCACTTCCACACCTTTGCCAGCCAGCTCAGCGTACAGTTTATCTGTCAATTCCCGGCCCTTTTCGCCGATTGGCACCGCATAAACCTTAAACGGTGCAATATTTTCTGACCAGACTAGTCCTTTATCATCGGCAAAGTGTTCTGCAATCAACCCCATTACCCGGCTAGGACCAATACCGTAACTACCCATAAACACTTTCTGAACATGCCCTTGTTCATCGGTATATACCAAATCAAGCGCTTCAGAAAACTTAGTGCCAAGCGTAAAAATATTGCCGACCTCTACCGCTTTTTTCTCCACCAGCTCATCCGCCGCTATCCCCAAGTCAGCCAGCACCTCGTCGGTGTACACTTCCTGATTGATGGCGATTTTTTTACCTTCATGCACATAAATCGTGTCCTCGCCGACGTCCGACAATGTCTGAAATTCGTGGCTATATTTAGAGAAGCTACCGCCGGAAGCAAATGTCTTATAAGTAATATCGCCAATTCCAAGCCGCTCGTAAATCCGCCCGTAAGCCTGAGAGATAATCTCATAAAATTCATCGTGCTCTGCCCGATCCCGCGAAAACGAGTACAAATCTTTCATTAAAAACTCGCGCCCGCGCATCAAACCCGATTTTGATCGCAGTTCATTGCGGAACTTGATTTGAAATTGATACGGATAGCATGGCAAATCCTTGTAGCTGGCGATAAATCCGCGCATCATCTTCGTAATCGGCTCTTCATGCGTCGGCGCCAAGCCCAACTCCGAACCGTTGGCAAGCCGAGTCTTGAACCATACATCCATCACCTCGTCATCCCAGCGCCCAGACGCTTGCCACGTCTCGCGCGATTGCAGCGCCGTCAAACTGACCTCGTTGCCGCCGATAGCATTCATTTCCTCGCGGATAATCTGTACAATATTGTCCAGTACGCGCTTGCCCAGCGGCAAATATGCGTATACGCCCGCCATCTCTTTATAAATAAACCCTGCCTGAATAAGCAGCTGCGCGTTTTTAGAGACTTCTTCCGCTGGCGCAGTTTTGTTTGTCTTGGTAAAAAGTTGGCTCATCCGCATAATTTTCCTCCTTTACATAAGCGGTAATAGCGCATTTATTTGCCGTATTACATCAGGATTAATAAACAACAAATAGAACGCTATACCATTTTTTATCATATGCGTCATCATCGGCACCCAAACTGCACCAGTATACTCCCGTGCCGCGCATATCACCAGACTGAGAGAAAACGTATCAACTGCCACCGACCACTGTAGCGGTTTATCAGTTCCGGCCCACAAGTGCGCCAGTCCAAACGCCAAGCTAGTCACCAAAACCGACAGCCAAACAGAAAACGATTTGCGCAATTTACCGTACAGATAACCGCGGAACAACAACTCCTCGGCAATCGGCGCTAAAACCACCATTGTTATAAACGCTAGTAAAAACTGCCACTGCGTTCCCAGCATTACTTGGCTGAATGGCAAAGTCTGGGGCTGTCTCATGTCCAGCGAGAACAGAGTAACTGCTATCGCCACCAGGACACTGGTAACTAGAAAATAAGCCACATATGCCAGCGGCGAAATCAGTATTTCCAAGAATGTTGGCCAATCATCAACCCCTAGCAGCCTCAGCGTAGTTTTATGTTTCATGACATATAGCGGCACCAATATTACGACCAGCAGCGTCAGAATATAAATAATAAACGACGCCGCGGCATTAAAAATAACCACGTTTAACGAACTCAGAGGAACGCCAATAGAGTTCAAGAGTCCCGCCAGCAAACCAACAGCATACTGTACCGCGATAAACGCCGCGTACACCCACACCGGCAATGCCAGCAGCAGCCACCATTTATACCTGCCCGCCAGCGCTTTATTAACCTTCGCTAAAAATTTTTTCCTGTTTTTAACTAACCTAGAAGAATTTCCTGACATCGCTCACCGTCACTAAAATTGTTAATACTAATAAAACCAACATGCCCGCTGCTTGGATATTTTCTTCGCGTTCCTTGGTTAACTCCTTGCGCGTCAGTCGGAAAATTGCCATCGTAAACCAGCGCCCGCCATCCAGCGCTGGAATTGGCAAAACATTCATCACTGCCAGCGTCAAAGAGATAATCGCCGCCAAAAGTAATATTTGCGTCAACCCAGAATTGACAACCGACGGAAATAGCACGCCCAAAATACCGACCGGCCCAGCTACGTTTTCGCCAACCGCTGCCAGATCTGCCCTTGCCGCCTGCCGCGATTCATCCGAACCAAAAAATTGTCCAATAAACCCGCCGACAGATTTCACCAGCAAATCACCAACGCCTCTCAATGTTTCATATGACAATTGCGCCGTCGTCGCTACGCCCAAAACTGGCGCCGACCACGTACTATGAAACTTTTCTGTTTGCCGCGACGCTACGCCCAGATAGCCGCCAGATTTAGCCTTCTTAGCATCGTTAAGCTGGATATCAATCATCTTTTCTGTATTATCCCGGCGATATATCACCGCGACCTTTTTACCGGCATTAGCTTTCGTAGCTGCCGACAAAACGCCAGGTGTCGTGATGTCGCTCTGAGCAATTTTTATAATTTGATCATCTGTTTTCAATCCCGCCTTTTCAGCCGGCGAACCTGGAGTTACCCGCGCCACCGTCACCGGTGAGCGTTCAACCGCTGTATCAAACGGTAATTGGACTTGATTTGGTAAAATTTTCGGCAGACCCGCCAGCGCCAAAATCGTAAACAACACAGCTGCTGTCAGCCAGTTCATCAGCACGCCAGCCAATAAAATCTTAGTTTTTACCCAAAATGTCGCGCCGCCATATGTTCCCTTGCCTTCAGCAGAATCATATTCACCCTTTAACTTAACAAATCCACCCAGTGGCAGCCAGTTCAGGCTAAAAATAACGTTTTTACCGAGAAAACTCTTTTTTGGCTGGAACTTCTTCGCTCGCGGTGGAAAACCAATGCCAAACTCTTCGACAACAACGCCATTTCGCTTAGCGACCATAGCATGTCCCAGCTCGTGTAAGACAACCAGCAGAACCAGTACGAACAACCCTATAATAACCCCCAGAATCAACATCATCATCCTCCAAACCGCCGATTCCGGCGCGCATACTCATCCAAAATTACTGCCACGTCATCAGTCGTCATATCTGGCCAATGTTTATCAATAAACATCAATTCGCTGTAGGCCGCCCGCCATAGCATAAAATTACTCAGACGCTGCTCGCCGCTAGTCCGCACAATCAAATCGCACGGCGGCACTTCCGGCGCATATAAATTCTGAGCAATCAATTCCGGCGTTACACTTTCCGCCGAGATACCCGACCGAATAACTTTTTTAACCGCATCAGCAATTTCCAAATGTCCGCCGTAATTCAGGCAAAGCAGCAGCTCGCCGCCCGTCAGATTCCTAGTCTTCTCCTCGGCATTGTCTATAACCTTAATCAGCGCGTCCGACAAACCATCGCGCGACCCAATCACTCGCAGCCTAACATTATTATCCAAAAAAATCGATACGTCAGCTTCCAGCATTTTAACAAATAGTTTCATCAAATGCCCAACTTCTTCTTCGGAACGTTTCCAATTTTCCGTACTAAATACGTAGGCGCTGGCATACTTCACGCCGCTATGGAGAGTCTCCAATAAGACGTCCTTCAGACAGTTATATCCCGCCAAATGCCCCTCATAAGCCGGCAGCCCGTGTTTCTTCGCCCAGCGGCGATTACCGTCAACGATAAAGCCAACGTGCCTCGGCAATTCTGTTTTTTCACTCATGTTTCGCCCTCCACTCATCAATCAACCTCACATCCTGTATATCTTTTTCGCGCCCGCGCCAGTTTTTCCAGCGCCGCAGAAAATCTAGATTGACGAACTTCACACCGTCATATTCCACCGCGTAGTCCAGCAGCTCGTCATACTCAACAATTCGCCCATCAATCTCCCAGCCATCCCAGATCTCGACCGATCCATCATGCTTCACCAAATACTGGCGTTGATTTTTATCGACCCTTTCAACCCAATCATTATCGCGAGCAAGCTTTTCCAGCACTTCGCTACAAGCCGCCACATCAATATCAGCAGACTGGCGGATTCCTAATTGATCCAAAATACCGCTGCCAATGATAATCATCTGATCCAACGGCAGCCCTAATTCTTTCACGCGCTCAGCAAACGTCTGATTCATCAAACCGTCAACACATCCTTTTCTTTTGCCTTAAACGCCTCGTCAATTTGCACCTGCACCTTACTCATCAGCGCGTCAATCTCCTTCTCGACTCGCTTATAATCATCCTCGCCGAGTTCCTTGGCGTCTTTCATGCGCTTGGCATCCTTCAGAGCATCCTGGCGAATCGTCCGCATAGCGATCCGCGCTTCTTCGACCTTTTCGCTAACCTGCTTGACTAATTGGTTGCGGCGCTCCTCGGTCAATGCCGGCACCGGCACGCGCACCACCCGTCCATCATCGGACGGATTAAAGCCCAAGCTCTGGTTGTCGCGAATCGCTGCCGAAATTGCCGTAATATTGCTCGGATCAAACGGCGTCACCAGCAGCATCTGCGCCTCTGGTGCTGTCACATTTGCCACTTGATTGAGCGGCATCCGCGTCCCGTACACCTCTACCATTATGCCGTCCAGCATCCCGGCATGCGCCCGGCCCGTCCGCACCTTTTTCAGCTCATCCTGAAAATGGCTAAACGCCTGCGCCATTTTATCCTCATATGGTTGTGTGTCAAACATCATTACCTCCAAATTACCTGCCTTATATTATAGCAAATTTTACCAGCAATTGTCCGTCTTATGTAATATAAAGTCTATGTCAGTTAAAATCCCGCAAAAATCCAACCAACTTCAGTCCTGGAATGATGATATAATAACCTCCGTGATAACCAAATTAAAGCTTTATAATTTTCGCTCGTACAACTTACATGAAGTCGATTTTAATAGTTCCGGCACGGTTATCGTTGGACCAAACGGCACAGGCAAAACCAACTTGCTGGAGGCAATTTACGCAGCGCTGCGCGGCAGTAGTTTTCGCGGCAGTTTGGGCGACTGCATGAAATTCGACGCGGAACAAACAATTGTTCATTTGGAGGGCAACTTTGGATCGCGCCGCCTTAAATTAGCTAGGTCAAACGATAAAATCAGTAAAGAATTTATCCTAAACGACAACAAATCAAAGGTCTTGTCTCGTAAGAACCGCTTGCCCGTTGTTCTATTTGAACCCAGCGAACTGCGGCTTATTTCCTCATCGCCATCGCGCCGCCGCGACTTTTTAGACGGGTTACTATCTCGCCTTGACCCGAAATACGATACCGCTCTCAGAGCTTTCAGCCGGGCGCTGCTGCAGCGCAACGAACTATTAAAGCATCCTCAGGAAAATTCGCAATCTTGGCGTAATAACTTGTTCGCCTGGGATATAAAATTTGTTCAATATGCCGCCTTAGTTTGCCGGCAGCGTACAAATTTTTTATTCAAACATGAATCAGCTATCAAAAGCTTATACGAATCGCTAGCTGGACAGCCGACGGCTTTATCAATTGAATATTCAGCCAGCGCTCCTCTGCAAACCTACGAACAATCCCTGCTTGACCGCCTATCCAAATCGCGCGAATATGAAACCAAAACCGGTTTCACCTCTGTCGGACCGCAGCGTGAAGATTTTACTATATTCCTTCACAACCAGCCCGCTGTAAAAGTCGCTTCCAGGGGCGAGATGCGCACCATCATGCTAGCTTTCAAATTGCTAGAGTTGGATCTGCAGACCAGCATAAACAACACCAAACCGCTTATTTTACTGGACGACGTATTCTCAGAACTCGACGCCAGCCGCGAAAAACTGCTCCAGGAGACTATCCAAAACCACCAATTCATCGTCACCACCACCGATTCCCGCCGCCAGGCAGACGGCTGCTTGATTATTTATACGAAATAACTCCGCCCGTACTACCCGTACAAGCGGAGTTATATTCCTGCGGCGATTTATATGTTACGCTGCCTGCTTTTGAGCGGTTTCAGATTCATTATTTAGTATCGTTTTAACCAGCTCGTCAAGAACGATTACTGTGTTGTCATCGACTATCTGCTTGTAGTCTGGCACGCGTTCTGCCAGCCATTCAGCAATCTTGTCACCAGAAACACTTTTATCTTCTTGCATAGCTACAAACTCTTTCAACTGGTCGTCGTCCAGCGAGTCAAAGAGCTCTTCGCCCACCCGCTCGTTAACTTCATTCTCAGCGCGCTGAATCAAGTCTTCCATCTCATCGTCGGGAAGATTAATCCCAACTGCGTTCAACTGCGCCTTAGTGATAGCTACTGCACCTGCGGCAACATTATTATCGTCCATTTTATTTTCCTTTCTGTTTTATATATTCTTGTTTTAATTTACAGGCTGCGATTACGCAGTTTTAGCTTCCTGGCGATTGCCGCTGCCCTGCAGCTTTCGCCTGATTGCCTGTCCAGCTCTCCTGAGCAGACCGTGCGCCGCGGTTGACCCGTCAACAAGCTCCGCAACTCTGGTAAATGCTGATGAGGCAGCATCTTCCAAACGCTCAACACGATTGTTCCGCAACCACTTCTTTCCTGCTGCTATCACATCTTCTTCAACGTTAACCTTACCTTGAAGCTCTCCTAGCCCTGTACGGATCGTACCCAATTCACTAGAACGATCCACTTTTTTTCCTTCCAAACTAGCCTTAATAGTTGACGCTGCGTTATACTGCTCCTCAATCGCTCTCAAATCGCCTTCAGCCCTCGTAAGCGCCATTTTAGCGTCGATATCATCAGGATTTGCATTGCTGATATCTCTCGCTTGATTACGCCTTTCTTCTGCTCTCTTCCTCTTAGCTTCAAGCTTGTTTAGTCGACGCTCAGCTTTCCTGAATCTAGACTCAGCCGCCCTTACCTCTTCTTCTTTCATCTCCAAAGCGTCCTTCTGCCCTGAAATACTAGCTTCAAGCGTCTCAATCTTACCACCATGCTCAGCGGATTCTTCTTCAATCTTAGCCTTTGCCCAAGCATCAATTTGAGCGCGTGTTGCTAGCTTGCCTAATTTCTCATTTCGAGCTCTCTGCCGCTCCCTATACTCTAGTTCTCTCCGTTCCTTAGCTGCTTCGCGGTTACTTTTACGCAACTTACGCCTCTCTCTAGCACTCTTTGCAAGCTCAGATATCTTCTTCGCGCTTTCTTCTCTAGCTTCGGATACTTTCTCCACAGTCGCTTTTGCAGCCTTAGGACCTTCAATCGCAGCAAAACCAACCGCGACGCTTGCGCCTTTTCCTACTGTTTCGCCCACTGCTTTGGCGCCGCCTCTTGCCAAGCGTACAAGTTTACCCGCAATTCCTTTTATGCCGGCTTTAGCACGACCAAACAATTCTTCACTACCAGTTCTGACACGCTCAGTCGCGCCAGAAATTATCTGCCGGCCCCTGTCTTCATATCTGGTACTTTCATCTGCAGATGAGTCTGCTGATGCTGTTTCTGGTGAGCTAGTGCTCTGAGCACTAACCCTGTCTGCCATATCGTGCCTAGTAGCAGGAGGAAAAGACGGAGGAAGAGACTCGCCATCAGACGCATCACCTCTCATATTATCCCACTCAGTACCCCTTGCTACTGCCGCTGGCACTGGCACTGTTTCTGTTGACACTGTTGTCATCGTTGCTATATCCTTTCGATAATCATACTTATCGTTAAATTAGTTTATGCTTCCATCCTACCACAAGCCAGTGCTTTTGTCAATACAAAACGTCAATTTTTACTTATATTTTTCAATAGCTATCAATTACTCGCTCACGCCCAGCTCAATTCGCCTGAACTGGCGCACCACGATGTTCTCGCCAAGCTTAGCGATTGCTTCCTTAATATGCTGCTCAACTGTCTTAGAATCGTCCAAGATGTATGCCTGGCTCATCAATACCTGTTCGACAAAATGCTTCTTCAATTGGCCTTCAACGATTTTTTCACGCATTTCTTCAGGCTTGCTTGCCAATGCCTCGCTGGCCATTAGCTCTGTCCTAACCCGCTCCATTTCCTCAGCCGGAATATCCGCCTCAGAAACATACTTCGGACTCATGGCTGCAATCTGCATAGCAATTTCGTGCGCCAACGTCTTAAAATCATCCAGCCGCGCCACAAAGTCGGTCTCACAGTTCACTTCAACCACCACGCCAATTCGGCCCGAGTGGACATAGCTCTCAATCAAACCCTCACGCGCCTCGCGGTCGCCCTTTTTCTCAGCCTTGGTCAAGCCTTTTTTACGCATCGCCTCCAGCGCCTTGTCAAAATCGCCATCAGTCTCGACCAGCGCCTTCTTTGCATCAGTCAAGCCCACGCCAGTCAATTCGCGCAGTTTTTTAATATCATCAACAGAAACATTCATCTTATTTATCTCCCTTCTTTACTGACTTGTCTTCCTTTTTTACTGCGCCAGCTCCCTCGGCTACTGCTTTAGAAAAGTAACTTAATAGCAATTGGATACTCTTAATTGCATCGTCATTGCCTGGGATAACGTAATTGATGCCAGTTGGATTAACATTAGTATCAACCACGGCAAACACTGGCACGCCCAGAGCCTCCGCCTCGCGCACTGCATTCGCATCAGTCAGCGCGTCAACCACGACCACTGCGCCCGGCTTGCCCATCAAATTCTTAATACCGCCGTACTTGAAATTCAGGTTGTCAATTTCCTCCTGAAAACGCTGCACTTCCAGCTTGTTGTAACGCTTCTCCAGATCGCCCGACGCCATACGCTTCTCAAGGTTTTTCAGTTTTTTAATTTGCTGAGCAATCGTCGCGCCGTTGGTTAGCATACCGCCAATCCAGCGCTCAACCACGTACGGCTGATTGATACTCTCGGCCGCCTGACGCACCACGTCCTTGGCTTGCTTTTTCGTACCGACGAACAATATCTTTTTACCGCTAGCGGCGATTTTTGTCAGCTCCGGCAGTGCCTTCTCCAGCGCCTCAGCCGTCTTTGCCAAATCAATGATATGGCTATCCTGGCGTTTTGAATGAATATACGGCGCCATCTTCGGGTGCCAGCGGCTAGTTTTATGTCCAAAATGGACACCAGCCTCAAACAAAGCTTTCATGTCTACTGCTACAGACATTAGGTTACTCCTTTTCCTCGCCCGCCGCTTTTGGAGCTGCGACGGACTGTGTCATTATGTTTAGTTACCCCGTCATTTTAACACGAGTCGATACCAAAAGCAATCAGTTACTGAGCAGGGCGAGACGCCATGAACTTCTCTAACTCTTGTTCAAGCTCGAAGGCCTCATCACTTGAAGGGGAGAGCTTGTTAACAATAAGTCGATCCTTCCCCGGTTTCACAACTTGCATCTCGACAGATTGACCATTCTCCTCTGTCGAATCTTTACGGCGTAACTCTGACTGAACGACATCACCACTCGTTTGAGCAATCTCAAAATAGTTAATCGCGTCGCCATCCACAAAAGCACCATACGTACAGTTCTCTCCCCACGCTAAGTCCTTTGCGGTCATATCCGGTGCTGGCTCGCCAGTTAGGTTTGCTGATAACTTAAATAACAAGATAGAGCCAACCCTTACCCCATCTTCCCTAAGAGAGGCAGGCCCGTAGGCATCAAGCGCCACAACTGAAGTACTTACTTCTATTGGCAAACCAAGAGAGTCGTCGTCAACACATTCATGGGGATTAAACAGCTTCACACTAACACTACCAGCACCTAAGTGTCTAGGAGATAACCCTACTTCAAATACATTGTCAAGCGCACTACTAAGGCGTGACAATGGATTACAACGAACAATGGTGTCTATGTTACTCTCCTCGCAGCCATCAGGCTGATCTAGTATTTCACCAACAACCTGCGCCCTTTCTTTTTCCTTATTGCGCCGAAACGCTTCTTCTGTCAATTGGTTAAAGTTGTGCTTACCCCAAATCGTTGGCTGCTTTCCCTTATCCATGTCGTATAACTCCTTGGTTTCTTAGATATCGGAGTCAACTATACTCTCTCTCTTGATTTGTCAAGTACATAACGATATTTTTTAATAATTTACAAGCATAATTGTTGAACAGCCCTTACCAAACAGCGGGGGGCAGCTCCATCATGCGACTACGCTGACGGCAGTATTTGCAATACCCGTGCTTTTTTGCTAAAATACCAAGGTTATGAAAAGCAGTATTCACCCACAGAACTATCGCCCGGTCGTATTTAGCGACGATCAAGCGGGCTTCGCGTTCTTGACACAGTCAACAGCGCAAACTACGGATACCATCGTTTGGGAAGATGGCAAAACTTATCCACTCGTCAAGGTGCACATCTCTAGCGCCTCGCACCCATTCTTCACCGGCGAAGAAAAGATCATCGACACCGAAGGTCGTGTTGACCGGTTCAAGGCGCGCCAAGAAGCAGCTGCTAAACGCCGAGCCGAGCTGGCTAATAAGGCGAAAAAGCGCAACGCAGCCGCCGCAGCCAAAGCTCAGCAAGCCGCCGCTAGCGGAGACGACGACGCCAAATCAACGAAACCGTCTAAAAAGGCTAAGAAATAGCCGTCAAAAAAGGCTAAGAAATAGCCGTCAAAAAGCAAGACTAAATAAAAAGCACCTCGCGAGAGGTGTTTTTATTAGCTCTGTGAACTATTCCCCTGTCTCCAGAACACAAACGAGAAAAGACTCTCCGATGCGTATATATTTCTATCCTTAGTTATAGACTCTCACGAATTCGTAAAAATTCCCATAATTCGGCGTATAATTCATCGGTCTTTCTATCTCCTAGGTCAACCTCTTTAAGCTCAAAAGGATTAGTATTCGGTTCATTATCGTCAGAGTCTTTAGGTGACATACAAAACCACTTAACGTCATCGGATGTGACATGTCCTACATAAGCGCAATTTTTACCCCATTCCATATTCTGCGTTGTTAATTTCGGCTGTGTACGGAACCAGCCAGCTGGTCCTGTATCAGACTTGAATACGCTTCAAAAATTTTATACGATTTTTCCATATATGTAAATCACTCCTTAAATTGTAATCTATTGGTATCACAGACGCCATAAACTTGTCAACCTTAACCGCCAAGCTCATCCCATCTAAGAAAAACTAAGAGATAATATGCTATAATTCTATACATATGGCAAAGATTTCCCTCGATTTGGACGCTTTGAAAGCCGAACGCGCTAGCCTGGGCGATTTTTTAGCGCAACCTAACGCTTACGGCTCGCCAGATTTTACCGTAAAAAATAAGCGGTTTTCAGAACTGGAGACGCTTATTGCCAAGGGTGAAGAGCGAGCGACGTTGGAGCAAAATCTACGTGACGCCAGAGAATTAGCGAATGACGGCGGCGAACTGGCAGAACTGGCAAAAGCTGAAATCACTGAAACTGAAGCACGCCTGGCAGAGCTAGAAGAAGAATTATTTATCCTATTGACGCCTAAAGACCCGAACGACGAGAAAAACATCATCATAGAAATCCGCGCCGGTGCTGGCGGCGACGAAGCATCGCTATTTGCAGCGGAACTGTACCGCATGTATCTACGCTGGTGCGAGACTAACGGCTATAAAACCGAGCTGATTAGCGAATCCGCCAACGACTCCGGCGGCTACAAAGAGGTCATCTTCATGGTCAAGGGCGACGCGCCATACGCCAAATTGAAATTTGAAGGCGGCGTCCACCGCGTCCAGCGCGTACCAGTCACTGAGAGCCAAGGCCGCGTCCACACTTCCACCGTCACCGTAGCGGTGCTACCAGAAGCCGAGGAAACCGATGTTGAAATCAACGCCAATGATCTACGCGTCGATATTTATCGCTCTAGCGGCCACGGTGGCCAGAGCGTCAACACTACCGACTCGGCAGTACGGATCACCCACCTGCCGACCGGTATCGTCGTGACCAACCAAGACGAAAAGTCACAGATCAAAAACCGCGAAAAAGCCATGAGCGTACTGCGTTCGCGGCTGCTGCAGATGAAAATTGATGAGGAAAACGCCAAGTTGAGTGCTGAGCGGCGATCACTCGTTGGCACTGGTGACCGCTCAGAGAAAATCCGCACCTATAACTTCCCGCAAGACCGCATCACCGATCACCGCATTCACTACAGCCGCAGCAATATCCCCGCGGCAATGAACGGGGATATTGACGATTTAATTGAGCAATTACAGCGGTATGAGCGGGAGTTGAAAGCGAAGAACGCCAGAAATTAAGCTTCAAGCGACTCAGAACTAGATTGATCTTTTAGCTCGTAATACCTTTGCCAAAAATCGCTTAGACCGGATTCTTTATCTTCCATAGCCAAGGCAACTACTACACCGCCGGCTTTCAGCACCTCCTCAGCACGACGTCGCTCTTCCTTCTCTATAGCCTGAATACTAGTCTGTCTTGACTCAGTCGATTCAACATGATTCAAACCAGACTCATCTATACACCGCCGGTCCGCAACCAGCAGACCACAAGCCTCATCAACAGTTGATGATATATAGTATCCTGTACTGGTTTCCCTGGCAGCTTGCTCTACAAGAGGCACGTCACCTTCATCAAACGTAGATGCTACCGTTGAATCACCATTAGCAAACCTAGACCAACTTTCTATGTCTCCTATTTCATAACCTTTTAAGGCAACATAAAAAGCAGAAACTTCTGGCGAGCTGTGAAAATATTTCGACTCATCACCTTTGCTTATCCCTGTTGTTTCCATCTCAAATCTCACTTCCTTGCCCACTATAATTTTTATTAGTGCTTCATATATTACTCTCTCTGAATTTGTCAAACAGTTTTACAATTTTTATCTTATTTTGCAAGAAATGAACTTCCCGTCCCGCCACAATTTGATGCCAAGCGCAGCGGGATTATATAAAACAAACAAATATTACCATTAGCCATACTCTGGCAATCAATGCCAGTTAATAATACCCCTTTTCAATATCATAATATCGTTTACTGAACGCTCCTAATCCAATACCACGTATAGAGCCAGGCACTACAGCCATCACCGCGCCGCCATTCCTGATGGCTGTATCCGCATAGCCCATAAATCTATCAACCTCTTCATCAATCGCTTCTAATGTATATTTACTTCTTACAGGCGCTGCGCTTCTGGCTGATCTTGCGTATCCGCAGCAAGTTCTTTCAGCTTCTTTTTTAGCAAGCATTTTAACCTCCTCCGGATCTGTTGTCGTATAACACGATAAGTCAAGTCGTCTGGCGGCTTTCTGCATCGCCCGCACCTTATGGTCGTCTCCCCCTGTCTGAACCGATATCCAAGGGTGAGATAAAAACGGCGCTATCTCATTCTCGGGCTCAGCGCTTATGCGCCTAACAAGCGCGTAGGGCAACCACTCGCCTTTTTTTCAGCCTCGCAGACACGTTGCTCCTCTGGACTATTATAGTATTTTTTCAAGGAAGTTCCCTTAAGATAAGCTGCCAAAGACGCCGCTGATAGACGGTATAATGCTAGCAAGTCGCGAACTATACCACGCTCTTCTTCAGAATTAGTGTACATGCAGTATGGATAAACAAGACTTGACCGTCTCTTTCTCTCCAAATCAATCTTTCCGTCCATTATATCCTTGACGTGGCACAGTTCATGCCGCAAAGTGTCATCAAAAGCAGTATAGTAGTCAGCTTCTACAACAACTTCGAGCCCCCTCTCATTACTCTCGTCTTTCCTCACATGACCTAGCTCAGCGCCTCTCAAATACGAAGGACTTTCAGCGCCAGTAACAACTATCGACAAATCACCCCAGCGATATCTGGGAATACCAGCATACTCAAGATACTTTTTTAAGCTTTCTTCAGCAACATCAATAGTCTCGCCAGGCGCCAACTCAGCGCCTAATTTACGATCAAACTGAATCTTCGGAAAATCACGGTCAACACTTACAATGCCTTCAAAGAAGGAAAGTCCATCCCCGATTTATCCATGCGTCTCCTCATAGATGTAAATTGTACATAATTATAGCGAAAAGTCAATTTATCATCAGCACCGGTTCTGTTTCAAAAGCTTTTTCAGCCTTGCGAGCGCGCCGTTCTCTTTCGTCCCAATGATATCCCGCCAGATATACCCCCAAAGACGCCAAGCAGAAAGATGCCGTTACCGCGCAGGAAGCATTCACCAAGTGGTCTGCCACGCCCGATTCATCACTATTACTATCATAACGCAGCACTTCACCTAGGTTTTTCATATGATATAAATGCGTCTCATCACGACAATTCAAATTGACATGCTTATGTGATACGATATTTTCCCCCAAATCGATCTTATCTTTTTTATCATATGAGTGCGACTCAACTGCAATAGACAGATCTTCACCGTCCCCTAACGATATTTTCAATACGAGCGACGCACACCTTACACTATGGCCATCTAGATAAGTAAACTCATCTACGTCTACATCATCAGCAAACCGAAGCAGCAAATCATCCACTAACGCCGACAGCTTATACGTCGCCTCCATTTTTTCAGCGTCTGTTAAACTCTCTCTGGATTTCCAAACGGTTTGATGAAATCAAGGTTATCTGATAGCTCTTTCATTGGTTATCTCTCCATATTCGTTATGAAATTTATTATCAATGGTGTATAATGTAGCATATAATGCAGGAAAAGTCAACCATATCATTTTGGCTAAAAAATGCCGCCAAATATCTGAAGGATGCAGGTATCTCCTCGGCGCGGCTAGACGCGGAATTAATCCTAGCCAATACCTTGCGGAAAAATCGGACATACCTTCATGCGCACCTGGACGAAGAGATTGATCCGCGCAGAGTTGACATCGCTAATGCCCGGCTAGATCTGCGGCTGGATCGCGTGCCAATGGCCTATATTCTGGGCTATAAAGAGTTTTACGGGCGCAAATTTACTGTTTCTCCCGCAGTATTAGTTCCCCGCCCCGAATCAGAGGATGTGATTTCACTATTTCTGGACGCGACAGCCGGCGAAATTGAACGGAAAGTATTGATCGACGTCGGGACTGGTTCGGGCTGCCTGGGAATTACAGCAGCGTTGGAGAGGATAAATATTTCCGTTATTTTATCAGATATCAGCAAAGATGCGCTCCGAATTGCCGAA
>CAUVOY010000004.1:0-66462 GCA_963553885.1 uncultured Candidatus Saccharibacteria bacterium | reverse complement strand
GTATCGATACGACGGCGATTTGGCGCATAATATATTTGCCTCTGCCGAACGGACCTTCTTCCCACGCCATATGAGCCTTCAAGCTTTCCGAAGTTATCGGGCAATTTTTCTTAGCGTCTTTGAATCCGGAACTTGGCTGGCCTTTTTTGACGCAAACGTATTCTGGTTCTGGTTCGGACGGCGGTATGCAGCTGACAGCAATTAATACTGCCGCAATAGCCGCAAGCGATCCAGCGATGATTAATAGTAATTTTGGCGTTTTCATAAAACCTCCTCAATTTAACAAAGCTTACAGATATTGTAACACGAGGTTTACCTGTTGGTAATTTTAATTTTACCGTATCGAGCGATTAGTAGCCAAACAGTTGTTGAACCCGCTAGTATGCCGTCGCCGATTCCTGAGGGCATCATGAAAATTATCAGAATAAGGGTGATTATACACATAATCATTGCTAGCCACCAACTCCACAATAAATTTCGCCACAAACCAATTGCTGCAGCTATTCTCAGCAATCCAAAAATTATGCCGATGATACCAATCATTATCAAATTATCTCGCAAAAATGGCATTGCGAAAATATAATCTTTGGTTTTGCTAACTGGCAAAAGCGCCATCAGCCCGCCAACAATTTCAAGAGAGCCGTGAATAGATAGTGTGATTGCTGCATATTTTAAGTGCTTCATACGCTAACTAATTGTAGTATGCCGATGTATTGTGGAGAAATGTCTGCGGTAGTTTATTGTTAATTAAATCTAGTGGTGCAGACGGTAGTTGTAGGCTATAATAATTGTTATGAATAATGGTCAAACTCCTGAAATTAATAAAGTTAAACTGCTAGTGTGCGAACTACTAGGCAGCGACACCTCAGGACACGCCGATGATCATGTCGAGCGAGTGGCGCTGCTGGCAGAGCGTTTTGCTAGCGAGTGCAGCGAGCCAGTGGATTTGCAAGAAGTGCTGTTGACGGCTTGGCTGCATGACGTTGATGATTACAAATTGGTCGGCAAGGCGCAGGCAGAGAAATTAACGAACGCAGTAAATATTATGACGCAGGCAAAAGTGTTTGACGGACTAAGCCAGGCGGTGCTGGAAAATATTGCAGCGATTGGTTATAGTAAACGGCTGAACGGCAGGCAACCGCAGCGGCCGGCTGGGCGGCTGGTGTCTGACGCTGATATGTGCGATGCTATTGGCGCGGTGGGGATTGAGCGGGCGCTGGTCTATGCTTGCCATCACGGCGGGCGGATTTTTGATCCCAAAGTTTGGTCGAATGTTAATCTGGCGGCGCATGAATATAATGCTGACGGCAATACGCATGATACCGACGGCTTCATCAATCACTTCTTTGAAAAGCTGCTGAAGCTGAAAGGATTGATGCTGACGAAGCCGGGACGAATAGAAGCGGAAAGTCGCCAGCAAATTATGGTTGATTTCTTGCGCCATTATTTCCGCGAGAAGAATGCGCTGGAGTGGAGCGAGTTTTTGGAAGGGTATTTACTTGATATAACTAAGGCAAATGATTTACAATAGGCGGACAAGGACTATAAGTATGAGTGAAGTTTCAGAAAATATGTACTCGCTGCTGGTAAGGCGCAGCATTCATGACAGAATGAAAGATCGCGAAGTTCCGTATAACGTTGTCGGTGGGCTAGGTCTGCATGCAGTTACCAATGCTGCCGAAATTGATTGGGGTAATCGTGTTGTTTGTCTGTCTAATGGTGTGGATTTACCGCGTCTACGTAAAAACGGTACGGTGCGAGACCTTGATACATTAGTGCAAAGCACGGACAAAACTGTTGTGAAGAGTTGTCGGCAGGAAATTACCGATGCTATCGGTGATAAGGTAGTAGTTTCGGCATTTGGACTTAACCCATACGAAAAGAATCGTCGCGGTATATTTGATTTCGTCGGCGATCGTTATGTTGATAATGAAGGTCGTCTATACTGGCGCCTAGGCGGTATCGAGACGGAAATTCCTTCAGCTAGTCTTGATCAGTGGCTTGTGAGGAGGGACGGCGAGACAGTATGCGCTATCCTTAATCCAGTGGCCCAGCTGGGAGCATACTTGAACCGTTCAGCTGCTGGCCTGCGTCCAAAAGATGAAGAAAAAGTTGCGGCGTTGACAAGCATTATTACGCCAAACGGTAAAATTTCAGATGTTCCAGCGGCTTATCGTGAACAGCATCTCGCATTTTTGGAGCAATCTCAAAAAGTTGCCGCAGCTAGGAAAAAATTAGGCTGGTTTGGATTAAAGGCTGGGTTGCTATCATTCCTTGAGCGTCAAGACTGGGCGGTAGAACTTGCCCAAGGTAAATTGGACGGCGTACTCAGTGGTTTCGTCGGCAAGACGTGATCACTTGATATAATAGTAGCTGTGAATCAACGACTGCAGCAAAAACTGAAAACCCTACCGCGCACTCCTGGTGTCTATTTTCACAAGTCAGCCAGTGGCGAGATTATTTATGTGGGAAAGGCGGCGGTGTTGAAAAACCGCGTGCGCCAGTATTTTCAGGATTCGCGCGGGCGGGACAATAAAACCATGGCGTTGGTGGCGGAAATTGCTGATACTGATTGGATTGAGACAGAGAGTGAGGTTGACGCGCTGTTTCTGGAAAGCGAGATGGTCAAGCGCTACATGCCGCGCTACAACGTGCTGCTGCGCGATGATAAGTCGCAGATGTATGTGCGAATCGACATGAAAAGCGAGTGGCCGACCGTCAGCTTTACGCGCAATCCCGCTGATGATGGTGCGGAATATTTTGGCCCGTTTTACAATGGCTTTGCCTTGAAAAAAGCACTGCGCTACTTGCGGCGGATTTTTCCCTATTTGACCAGGCAGCGCCGTCCGGGGCAGTCGAAATTGGATGAAGATTTGGGCTTTAGCCCGCGGCTGAGTGATGGATCAGCTGGCTATAAAGCTAATCTACGCAAACTCATCAGCTATATTAAGGGCAATCGTAAAGCCATCGCTGCCGAGTTGGAACGCGATATGAAAACGGCAGCTGGGTTGCATGACTTTGAGCGGGCGGCTGATCTTCGCAATAAGCTGCGCGCCATGCGGGAATTGCAGAGGCGGGTTTGCTTCGGCGACAAAGAATTCTTGGATATTTCTAAGGACAAGGCGCTGGCTGATTTGGCAAAATTGTTGGGCCTAAAAGATATCCCAGCACGCATTGAAGGTTATGATATTTCGCATATGAGCGGGCGGCAGGTCGTCGCCAGTATGGTGGTATTTACCAATGGCGCGAGCGACCGGGCGGAGTACCGCAAATTCAAAGTTAGTGAGAAAAATGATGACACGGGCAATATCCATCAGACGATTTTTCGCCGGTTGAGTGAGCGTCATCTGAAGAGCTGGGGCCGTCCCGATCTGCTACTGATTGACGGCGGTAAAGGCCAGCTAGCGGCGGCCATCAAAGCGCGCGATGAGCGTGGTGTCACCGTGCCGATTATCAGCATCGCCAAGCGCGAGGAAGAGTTGCTGATACATAAAATTGGTTCGCAGATTGATACGGCGTTCATTGAGTATATTCAGTCGCAGCCACGGGCAGATATCGCTATCCACGAAGACGGTGATATCTATGTAGTGAACTTACACCCAAGTCAGCGTAACGCCGGTTCTCACTCAAAAAACTTGCGAGCTAGCACTGAGCAAAATCATAAAGAGCATTCGAAGACGGACAAGAATACTCTCGCAACAACTGACATCGTCAAATTGTTCCAGCGCATCCGCGACGAGTCGCACCGCTTTGCGGTGAGCTACCACACCGCGCTCAAACGTCAGCAGCAAACGAAAAACCAGCTGGAGGAAATTCCTGGCGTGGGACCAAAAACACGGCGAAAATTGATAAGAAAATTTGGTAGCGTAACAGGCGTGTCCAGAGCTAGCATCCAAGAATTGTCTATGGCTATCGGCGAGCAAAAAGCTAAAACAGTTGCCGCTTTTTTGAGGGATGTTCTTAAAACATAAGCGATGTGATATAGTGAAGACATGAAAAAGAATGGATTTACTATTGTTGAGTTGATGATAGTCATTGTAGTGATTGCTATTTTGGCGGGTATTGCTATATTTGGCTATGCATCTTGGCGGTCAAGTACTATTGAAACGGCGCTATCATCAGATTTAAGTTCAGCGGCCAGCGCCATGAAACAGGAATTAAATTTCAATAATACCTATCCAACAACTATACCAAAATCTTATAGGGGTAGTACTGGTATATCTGTGAAATGGGCAAATTCTTCAAAATTCTGCATAGAAGCCGAGAAGAGTAATATTAAAATGCGCTGGCTCAGTACGGAAGGCAAGGCCGAAAGAGCCTCTTGTCCAACAACTCCATAGAGTAGTGGAAGTTTTCATTTTGTAGTATAATAGACGGTGATATGAAGAGGCAATCAGCAACTTTTTTACTGCGTTGGATCTTAAATTCAGTGGGTATTTGGGTGGCAGTTCGACTGTTCGGTAGTGAGATCTCGGGATTGACATCAGTCTGGACTTTTATGTTGGCAGGGTTGATTTTTTCGTTGGTAAATACTATTTTAAAGCCAGTTATTACCATTCTTGCCTTGCCAGCGATTTTGTTAACGCTAGGCTTATTTACTTTGGTTGTTAACGGTCTGATGGTCTATATTTCGTTAGCGATTGCGCCGGGACTTTCCATGACGTTTGCTAACTCAATTCTTGCTGGAATTATACTTAGTCTGGTAAACTATATAATAAGTAGCGCGCTGGTTTTGCAGCGGGAAGAGGAGTAATTAGTTATTATGGCAATAGATACAATTTTACCGTATATTACACTGGGTTCGGCGGCTTTAATGATCGCGGCAATTTTATTGCAGCAGCGCGGGGCTAGTTTGGGTGCTGGTTTCGGCGCATCTGGAGAATTATTTACAACGCGACGCGGTTTTGATAAGAACTTATTTGATGTAACGATTATCTTTGCAGTTATTTTTGTGTTGTCTATTCTAGCAAGTATGATTTTGCCGGGACTACAAAAATAGGAGAATAGTTTTGAGTTCGGGGGGGTCTTCTTGGAATCGGTTTACTCGGCTGAAGTTTTCCAGTAAAGTCGTTAATAAACGTTTGCAAAAACTAGAGCGGGGCAGTTTGCGGCATGCTCGTAAGTTTGTGACTTCGCGGTTAGATAGATTATCTAGCGTGCGGCGTAACGTGTCTGGTTGGATCATTTTAGTAATGTTGATGATTGGCGCCAGTGCAGCGCAATGGGCTGCGTCCAAAGATGCTTATATGATTACGACGTATACTTCCGGCGGCTCGTATTCTGATGGCGTTCTCGGACCGTTAGAGACCTTAAATCCGATATTTGCCAAGACAAGCGCTGAACGCTCTGCTGCAAAGCTTCTGTTTGCTGGTTTGTATAAATACGACACGACTGGAAATATAAAAAGCGACTTAGCCGAAAGCATGACAGTCAATCAGAAGGAGACTGAATATATAGTTAAGTTAAGAAAAGATTTGAGATGGTCTGACGGCAAGAATATAACAGCTGCGGATGTATTATTTACTTTGAGGTTGTTGGCGAGCCCAGAGACTAGAGCGGAGATTTCTGGTTGGCAGTCAATAAAGTTTGAGAAGATTGACGAACTTACTGTTAAATTTATTTTGCCTTCATCGTATGCTCCATTTGTGCACGCCTTAACTTTTCCAGTATTGCCTGAGCATATTCTGAGAGATGTAAAAACTTCGGAGTTACGTGAACATCCGTTTGGTAAATCGCCAGTGACGAGCGGACCATTTGCTTTTAGGATGCTGCAGAATGTTACATCGGATGGTAGTAAGAAAATTTTATATACTGTCGCGAACGACAATTATTATGGCGGTACACCAAAATTGGAAAGATTCCAGTTGTATGTTTATCCATCACAAAACGACATTGTAAAAAGCCTGCGTACGCGCGAAATAACTGGAACGCCGGAGCTTGTGTATAATAATCAATCAGATGAGATAAAAAATACGTACTCTTCAGAGCCGCATACTATAAATAATGGCGTGTACGCACTATTTAATTCGACGAGCCAGTACTTGCAGTCAAAGCCAGTACGTCAGGCGTTAGCTTTGAGCGTTAATGTGCCAGAATTGCGAAAGTTGTTGTCATCTGAAACTGAAGAAATGAACGGGCCAGTGCTTAATAATCTTTTGGATGAAAAGGTGAAACCCAAAAGCTATAGCGTTAAAGAAGCCAGGGGACTATTGGACGCTGCGGGATGGAAGGTTATAGGTGGTGTTAGACAAAAAGACAATCAGAAATTAACGTTGAATATTGTTGCGCCAAAAAATGAAAATTATGAAAAACTTGCGAAAAAGTTGGCGGAGGTATGGCAAAAGGAATTAAATATTGCTACTGATGTAAAAATCGTTGATGTTAATGATGTCTCGCAGAGCATTCTTCAGAATGTGTTGCTGCCCCGTAATTTTGATGTTTTAATTTATGAATTAGCTATGGGGGGCGATCCGGACGTATATGCTTATTGGCACTCGTCTCAGGCTACTAGCGGCGGACTGAATTTTTCAAACTATAATAATGCAGTGGCAGACGATGCTCTGGCAAGCGGACGCTCAAAGCTATCCAAGAGACAGCGCATGGATAGGTATGGTAAATTTACTTCAATTTGGCAGCAAGACATCCCGGCAATTGCGTTATACCAGACGAAAATTAATTATATTCATTTGAATTCGGTTAAGGCTTTGGCGGAGGATGCCAGTTTGGTTAGCGCGGTAGATAGATATACGGATGTCACATATTGGTCGGTAAATAAAACTCAGGTTTACAAAACGCCGTAAATTAAAGTATAATGACTAGCAAGCACAGACGTATCGTTTTCTGAAGTCAAAAGACAGGCGGTATTTGTAGATTGTGTGCTTATCGTGCGGGCGTGGCGGAATTGGTAGACGCGCTAGCTTGAGGGGCTAGTGAGCATTGCGCTCGTGGAAGTTCAAGTCTTCTCGCTCGCACCAAACAGAATTATTTTGATTTTTTACCATGACAAATTCGTCAGAAAATGATAAGCCTCAAGCCCGTCAGATTGTTAAAACGCTGGTTAATGTTATGGTAACAATTTGGCGGACATCACCGCGCGCTATTTTTATTCAGGCAGTTGGCGCGATACTGACGGCGTCATTGCCGCTCGCGACGACGTATTTTGCAGCACTGACAACGACTGCGCTAGCCGAGGCATATACTGGCGGTGATCCGCGGCAGTTGTTTGCTTACGTGGTTATTACAGTGATACTTGGTGTGATCATGAGCTTTTGGGGAATTGTGCAGGCATATTTTGAGCAATTGATGCGCTACCAATTGGAATCGAGCATCAATGATCAGATGTTCACGCGGCTGCACGGATTGGATTTTTGGCGTTATGATGATCCAGCGACGATCGATATGTTTGATCGGGCAAGACGTTTTGCCAGTTCATTCTCGTATCTATTTTCGCGGCTGACTAACATCGCTACAAATATCGTTTCGTTGGTAGTTGGGTTATGGATTATTTCATCAGTTGGTTGGTGGTTGGGGCTACTATTGATTGTGGCTATTGTCCCCAGCGGCATTATTCAATTTCGTCTGTCTCGTTTGACGTCAAATTATTGGCGCAAAAATACTAATATCAGGCGGCGCATGTGGTGGATTGAATACGCGATTAGCAAACCTGAAGATATTGCCGAGTTGAGACTGTACGGTGTTATCAAGCATTTGCTGGCAGAGAGGGCTGCCCTGCGAGATAAAGATCAGCTGCAGATGATTAAGTATGAGCGCAGTTTTATGGCTAAGCGATTTGGCGGCGAGGCGCTACAGGCAGTTGCGGAAGTAGCGGCGCTGGTGTGGGTGACACTGGAAATTATTGCTCATCGCCAGCCAATCGGCCAGTTCGTTTTAGTACAGCAAATGGTGAGCCGGGTACTTAGTAGCGTTGATAGCTTGATTTCGACCTATAATTCTATTGACGAGGAAGTGGCAAATATGGTCGATTATCAGCGGTTCATGGAATTGCCGTTAGCTGATACCAAGCCAAGCCTGCCGCTTAGCATGGACAAATCAATTACGGTGAGTAATGTCAAATTTCATTATCCAGGCAGCGAAACTTTAGTGCTCAAAGGTTTGTCGCTGGATATTAAGCGCGGCCAGCATGTGGCGATTGTCGGTGAGAACGGCGCAGGCAAAACCACGCTGGTGAAATTATTGACGGGGCTGTATCAGCCGACTGGTGGAGAGATTTTGATTGACGGACAGGATATCAATGAGGTGGACGCGACTACTTGGCACCAGCAATTGGCTGTGCTGAGCCAAAGCTTCATTCGCTATGATTTTGCGACGGCTTATGAAAATGTGTGGTACGGTGATGTCTCTCGTGAGCTTGATCGAGAGAGGCTGACGACTGCACTGAAGCAGGCAGAGGCTGATAATTTTGTGAAGAAATTACCAAAGGACGGGGATAGCTATGTTGACAAATGGATGACGGATGATAGTGATGACAAGGGTGTGGACTTGTCGGGCGGGCAATGGCAGCGGCTGGCGTTGGCGCGCAATTTTTACCGCGATGCGCCAATCGTTATTTTGGACGAACCGACTAGTGCTGTTGATGCGGCAGCTGAGGCGCGAATTTTTCGCCACTTGTTTAAGCAAAAAGACAAAACCATCATTGCTATCAGTCATCGCTTGAGTACGGTGAAAAAAGCTGATGTGATTTACTTTATGAAAGATGGTCGAATTGTCGAGCAGGGAGCGTGCAGCGAGTTGATTGCTAAATGCGGCGAATTTTACGAGATGTTCAAAGAGCAGCTGTAATTTGATATAATGAGTGAAGTGGCGCGTTGGCGGAGCGGTTACGCAGAGGTCTGCAAAACCTTTTAGACGAGTTCGACTCTCGTACGTGCCTCCAAGTGAATATGAAACGCCTGGGTATTGGGCGTTTTTATTATTTTTCAAGCAGTTCTTTCAATTCTGGAAAAGTTGGTTGGAAAAAGTGGTTGCGGTCTTTAAAAATATGCACCTTGGAGGTCGGTAAATCACGCTGAAATTTGGCAAGTTCAGTAAAGGGCACCACCGGGTCGTCTTTGCTGTGAAATAAATGAATTTCCCTTGCTGATTTTTCTAAACCAGTAGCACTCGTTACTCGAAAACTGCCTAAATCTTCAACTGATTCGTCGTCATAGCACGGCGACACTAATACCAGCCGTCGGACTGGCGAACCAAGTGGTGATTCGTGTAAATATTTCGCCAAAAACATTGCGCCCAGGCTATAGCCAACCAACTGAACGTCGCTGTCGAGTAGCGGCAATAATTTTTCGAAATATATTTTCCATTCTTCGTACTGCGCATTCTGTTTGTTTGGGAAATTTGGCAGTAATACATCGTAGCCAGTTGTGGTTTGCGCCAGCCATTCGCGCCATTTTTGCGCCCAAAGCAATCGTTCGTAATGGAGAGGGCTATTTTTTAGACTATCCAAGTAATTTTCATAACTATTAAAACTTGACCCGCCGTGAATTATTACAATTTGCTTCATAAATATAGTATAATACAAGCAGCGCTGGTTGGTAAAATTCTGGCGTGTAAATAAAAATCAGCGCGAGTGGCGGAATTGGTAGACGCGAGGGACTTAAAATCCCTTGACCAAAAGTCGTGCGGGTTCGATTCCCGCCTTGCGCACCAAAAATGTACGTAGTATAATGAATATGTAAACCATAAGGAGATTTGTCAATGGGGCTAGCAATAACATTAATAGTAGTAATCGGTGTCATCATCTTGCTGGTGATAGGATTCTTTATCGGCACATATAATAGTTTAGTAACGCTGCGCAACCGCGTAGAGGAAGCGTGGAGCGATATCACTGTGCAACTCAAGCGCCGGACTGACTTGATTCCAAACTTAGTCAACTCGGTTAAGGGATATGCTACGCATGAAAAAGAAGTATTTGAAAAAGTGACTGAGGCGCGCTCGGCTATTATGGATGCCAAAGGCGTGGCTGATACTGCTCAGGCAGAGAATATGCTGGAAGGTGCGCTAAAAAGCTTATTCGCTGTCGCTGAGGCATATCCAGAATTGAAGGCTAATGAGAACTTCTTACAACTGCAGCAAGAGTTAGTCGATACTGAGGATAAGATCCAGGCGTCGCGCCGATTCTATAATGGCGGTGTCCGCGATTTGAATACGAAGATTCAAACATTCCCGGCAAATATTGTCGCTGGCATGTTTAGTTTCCAGGCTAAGGAATTCTTTGAAGTTGCCGATCGAGCAAGCGTTGAAAATCCAGTTGAGGTAAAATTCTAAAGTAGGACAATCTTTGTATTAACTAAGCCGCTCGCCTGTTTTCGGCGGGCGGTTTTTGGTATAATGAGTACATGTATAGTGCAATTTCTCATAATAAGCGAAACACCGTATTAATTATGGCAGTGTTTGTGGCGATTATCGGCGTTATCGGCGTATTTGTCGGCGCGGCAACTGATAACTATTCTTTGGCGGTAATAGTTTTTGGCTGTTCAATTATATATGCTTGGCTGCAGTATTTTATCGCTGGTAAATTAGCTATGGCGATGACCGGCGCGCAGGAAATTGAAAAAAAGGATGCGCCAGAATTATGGCGGGTGGTGGAAAATTTGGCGATTACTTCTGGTATGCCCATGCCGAAAGTATATATTATTGACGATCCAGCACCAAACGCCTTTGCGACAGGACGCGACCCAAAGCACGCTATCGTCGGTGCGACTACTGGACTGTTAGAAATTATGGATAAGCGCGAGCTGGAGGCGGTGATGGCACATGAGATGAGCCATGTGCGTAATTACGATATTCGCGTCAGCATGATTGCTTTTGGTCTGGTGAGCGCAATTGGTTTGTTCGCAGATTTGGCATTAAGGATGATGTTTTATAGCGATGATCGCGATAGAGATGTCAATCCAATTATCTATGCTCTTGGACTAGTGGTGGTTATTTTAGCACCGATTTTGGCTACAATTACTCAGCTGGCCGTTAGTCGGCAGCGCGAGTATTTGGCGGATGCCTCGGGAGTATTATTAACGCGCGATACTGAAGGTTTGGCAAGCGCGCTGGAGAAGTTGCGGCAATACGGCAGACCAATGCGAAAGCAAAGCTCTTCAACTGCTAATTTGTTCATGAACAATCCGCTGAAGCCTGGTTTTTTCTCAAAGTTATTTAGCACCCACCCGCCACTAGAGGATCGGATTACTAGATTAAGGAATAACGCCGCAAAGATGTAACTATGACAGTAAAGAAATCTAAGAAACAAATTAACAAAGAGCCAGTTAAGTCTCAGAGCAAAAAGCCAGCGCCAAAGAAAAAAAAGTTCTGGTCTAGATTTAAAAGAGATTTTAGTAAACTGAGTCAACGGCGGCAAAATTTTTTGGCGCGCCGCCCGCATCGCAGTTTCCGTTTATCTAAGCGGCGTGATTATCGGCGACAATTAAAACTTCCGGGATACTGGTCTTTTACGAAGCAGGTTTTTACGATGTTATGGAAAAATAAGAAAACGTTTTTTGCGTTAGTCTTAGTATTTACGTCTTTGGCCTTTTTACTTTCAAACGCTATGTCACAAAATACCTACCAGCAGCTAAAAGATGCTATGAATGAGATGAAAGATAATGGGTTTAATGGCTTTTTTACAACAATTGGAATATTTTCTGGCGTAGTGATTAATTACACAACTGGCTCGTCTGCTACTAGTCCTTCGCAGCAAGCGGCTAATGTTCTGATTGGCTTGTTCGCGTGGCTTTCGGCAGTTTGGCTAGTGCGCGCTATCTCCGCCGGACAGAAGCCAAAAATGCGCGACGGTTTGTATAGCTCTGGTTCGCCAGTGATTGCTTTAATGGTTCTGATCCTTGTGTTATTAATTCAGCTTATTCCGGCTGCAGCTGCTGTTATTATTTATGGCGCCCTTTCTGCCTCGGGTATGTTAAGCCAGACGATTATTTTAATGCTGGCGGGCGGTGCGTCAATTTTAGTTATTACGCTGTCTGCTTTTTGGATATTATCAACTTTGTTCGCGATGATTATCGTTACGCTTCCTGGAATGTATCCGTTCCGAGCGTTACGGCTGGCTGGAGATATAGTGACGGGCCGTCGTGTTCGAATACTATTCCGGTTGTCTTGGGGCTTTGTAATTATCGCATTGATGTGGGTCGTTGTCTTGATGCCGACTATTATGATAGACGGTGCATTAAAAAGTGCTTTACCGGTCATTGATTGGATGCCGATCGTGTCAGTTGTCGGATTAATGCTGGTGTATATCACGATTGTGATAATTGCTGCCTATGTCTATACATTTTATAGGAAAGTTGTTGAAAGTGACAGTAAGCCAACGAAGAGTTGACGAGCTAAAAAAACTGCTCAATCAATACAGCTACGAATATTACGCGCTTGATCAGCCAAGCGTCAGCGATGCGGTGTACGACAGCTTGATGATAGAACTAAAGAGCATTGAAGCAGCGCACCCAGAGTGGACTACGCCAGACAGTCCGACGCAGCGGGTTGGCAACAAGCTGCTTGAAGGTTTTCAAAAAGTGCGCCACGAGCGGCGGATGGTTAGTCTGAATGACGTGTTTGATAAGAATGAAATCGAAGCGTGGATTGAGCGTACTGATAAATTGATGCCGGGGCATAAACATGAATTTTTTACCGATATTAAGATGGACGGTTTGGCGTGCGCGTTGATTTATATTGATGGCGTGTTGACCCAGGCGGTGACGCGCGGCGATAGCTTTATCGGCGAGGACGTGACGAACAATGTGCGGACTATAAAAAATGTACCGTTGCGGCTACATGAGGCGCCAGGCTTTGAACAATTTTTGCGCGGGCGGACAGAAATTCGCGGCGAGATTGTGATGTTGAAACGTGACTTTGCGGCACTCAATGATAAACAAAAATCCTCCGGGCAGCCAGAATTTGCTAATCCGCGTAATCTGGCGGCAGGGACAATCCGCCAGCTCGATCCATCCTTGGTGGCGGCACGGCCGCTGCATTTTCGTGGCTATGATGTGCTGCGTGATAACGACGCTGAAGTGCCGACCAATAGCTTTGCTTACGAGGCACTGACTGCTCTAGGAATTACTCGCAATCAGCAGGCGAGCGTCTTTACTACTTTAGCTGATGTAATGAATTTCGTTAACGAATGGGATGACAAGCGGCACGATTTGCCGTTTAATACTGATGGTTTGGTAATTAAGATTAATGATCGAGTATTGTATGAAAGTCTCGGGTTAGTTGGTAAAAATCCGCGCGGTGCTGTGGCCTACAAGTACGCCGCTGAGCAAGCCACGACCATCGTCCGCGATATCGTTATTTCCATCGGTCGAACCGGTGCGGCTACGCCAGTAGCGGTGTTTGACCCCGTAGTGGTGGCCGGTACGACGGTGCAGCACGCTAGCCTGCATAACGCCGACGAAATTGCCCGGCTGGATGTGCGCCGCGGCGATACGGTGGTGATTTTCAAGGCGGGAGATATCATCCCGCAGGTGCAAACCGTACTGAAAGAATTGCGACCAGCAGATGCTAAACCAATTGATTATCCAGCAGAACTGGCGCGCCAATATCCAGAGCTAGAGTTTGTGCGGCCAGAGGGCGAGGCGGTCTACCGCGTTAAAGGTTTGAGTGGCCCGCTGATTTTGAAGCGGTCTCTGGCGCACTTTGCCTCCAAAGGCGCACTGGACATCGATACGCTGGGCGAGAAAAATGTCGAGGCGCTGGTCGAGGCTAAGTTGGTCAAGGACTTGGCAGATATTTACCGGTTGACGAAAGATGATTTGCTGCAGCTGGAGCGCTTTGCTGAGATTTCTGCGCAAAAACTCATCGATGCCATTGCTGCTAAAAAACAGCCAGCCTTGGAGCGATTTTTGTTCGGCCTCGGTATTCGTCATGTTGGTGCGCAGACGGCGATTGACCTCGCGAACCACTTTGAAAGTATTGAAAAGCTAAGCCAAGCGACTATTGACGAGCTGCGCGAGGTAGACGGTGTAGGTGAAATTGTCGCCGAGTCAATCGTGGCGTGGTTTGCTGATGAAGACAATGTGACGCTGCTCGAAAAATTTGCTGACTTGGGCGTGACGCCGCAGTTTAGCCAAAAATCTGACCGTCTGGCTGGCCAAAGTTTTGTTATCACCGGCACTCTGCAGTCGATGGGGCGCGACGCCGCCGCAGAAAAAATCCGCGAGCTTGGTGGCACCTTCCAAACCGCTGTTGCAAAAGATACAACATACTTGGTAGCGGGCGGTAAAGTCGGCGCCAGCAAGCTGAAAAAAGCCGAACAATACGGCACTAAAATTATTGACGAGCAGGAACTATTAAACATTATAAGAGAATAAGGAGAAGTAATTATGATTCGATTTTATTTACAAAAACTAGTTCGCGATAAAGTCGTGAAAAAGTGTCTGGATGACGAAGAAGTTTTACATACGGAGTACCGCGAACTAAACAAGCAGGAATTTCGCCGCGAGCTGCTCCGCAAAGTTCACGAGGAGGCGGACGAAATTCCACTGGGCGATAATCAGCGCGATGAATCGCTCAAAGAGCTGGCTGATTTGCAGGAAGTTGTTGACGCGCTGCGCCAAGATTTTGGCTTTTCTATAGAGCAAGTTCAAGAGGAAATGGCGCGTAAAAAGCAGGATAAGGGCGGCTTTGATAAACGACATTACATTAAATATCATGACTTGGCAGATGATAGTAAATGGGTGAAAATCTTCCGTGCTCAGCCAGAGAAGTATCGCGAAGAAACGGCGGACAGCAAAGAACGGAGCCGTTGCGCAAAAATCAGCAAGGGCACGTACAAGCATAGCAAGTCAAGCAAACTATACGAGGTGATCGGTCTAGCATTAGAAACTGAGACGGAAGAGCTCCTGGTGATTTACAGACCTCTCTGTGAGAATGAATACGAATTATTCGCCCGCCCTGCCAGTATGTTCACGGAAACAGTAGTACTGGACGAGAAATCTGTGCCACGATTTCAGAAGATAAACTCTGAAATTAAGGTGTAAGCACGATGAAGACGGTTACTTTTATCACCGGCAATCCGCACAAGGCAGATTACTTATCGCGCATGCTGGGCTTACCGCTGAAACATAGAGCGGTTGATTTAACAGAAATTCAATCAACTAGCCTGGAAGAAGTTGTTGAACATAAGGTGCGTCAGGCGTATGTAGTCGCTAAATGTCCGGTTTTGGTTGAGGATGTGGCGCTTGAGTTTACAGCGTTGGGCGGACTGCCGGGTCCGTTTATTAAGTTTTTTGTGGAGGCGCCGAACGGTTTAGAGAATCTTTGCCGGATGCTTGATGGCTTTGGCGATCGATCGGCAGTGGCGGCGTGTGTATTTGGCTACTACGACGGCGAGCGGGTCAAATTGTTTCGTGCTGAACTTCATG
This sequence comes from uncultured Candidatus Saccharibacteria bacterium, assembly GCA_963553885.1. Lineage (GTDB taxonomy): Bacteria > Patescibacteriota > Saccharimonadia > Saccharimonadales > Saccharimonadaceae > Nanosynbacter. The sequence continues at coordinate 51,085 of CAUVOY010000004.1, read as the reverse complement.
GCGCCATCTCTGAGCATCCCATAGGCGATGGCGGTTTTGGCTGGGATAAAATATTTTGCCCGGATGGCTATGGCGGTAGAACTCGTGCCGAATTGATGCCGAGTGAGGATGCCGAGACGTACCTCTTATTCAAGCCGATTGATGCCGTTCATCAATTCCTCGCTACGCTGAAATAAGAGGTGCTATAATAAATCTTATGTCTAAACGAATTACATTTGTTACTGGCAATCCGCACAAACTTGAAGAAGCCAGGTCGGTTCTGAAAGATTATAGGATTGTTGTTGAGCCGCTACAAATTGACATTGATGAAATCCAGCATCATGATCCGCTGAAGATTACCGAAGCGAAAGTTAAGGCGGCGTATGAAAAAGCGGGCCGGCCGGTTGTTGTTAACGATAGTAGTTGGGAAATTCCAGCACTGGGCGGCTTTCCGGGCGGTTATATGAAGGACGTTGCTAATTGGTTTACGGCTGAAGATTTTTTGGCTTTGATGAAAGATAAAAATGATCGGAGAATTATATTGCATGACGTCGTGGCGTATTTTGATGGCGAGCAACTAAAGTTGTTTATATATGATCAAACTGGCGTGTTTATAAACGAGCCGCGCGGCGAAGGAACATCAATGAATCAGGTTGTGTCGATGGAGGATAGCGGCGGGTTAACAATTGCTGAGGAATTTGCACTCCGTCGTAACGGCGCGGAGATTAACCCTGCTCATTTTCAGCATTGGCAGAAATTCGGTGAATGGTTTACTGCTCGCGACAACGACTAGCCACCGCAATGGTGTATAATTCATCATATGGATAGACTTAAGAGGCTGAAACTTTACTGCTTTTCGCCACCAGTGATGTTGGCAACGCTGGCGATTGAAATTATTTTGGCAATTTATACGTTTTGGCGTTATAAGTTAAACACTGTGACAAGGATTGCTATGGCGTTGCTCATCTGTTTGGCGCTGTTTCAGTGGGCTGAGTATAATGTTTGCGAAGGTACGATTTTTCTTGATAGCCTAGGCTGGGCGAAGCTCGGTTATGTGGCGATTACTATGCTGCCGCCTCTGGGTATTCATCTGATTTATCAACTTTCTGGCGATAAAAGGCGCTGGATTCCGGTTCTAGGTTATATTTTGGCAGCACTATTCGTCGGTTATTTTTTATTGGAAGCCGACGGCGTAAAAGCTGGCGCTTGCTTAGGCAATTACGTAATCTTTGAAAATCGCGATGAATTTTATCCGATTTATGCGGGATACTACTATGGTTTGTTGATTATTGCTATTGTATACGCTTACATCCAAAGTAAAGCTGCGGTAAAAAATATTCGCCGATCTCTGTGTTCGCTAATGATTGGCTATATCTTGTTTATGGTGCCGACAACGTTTGTCAATATCGTAGATCCGTCGACGATTTCTGGCATTCCGTCGATTATGTGCGGTTTCGCGGTCCTACTAGCAGGGGTGTTAGTAGGGAAAGTTTTACCTGATTATTTTAATAAGTAATGTGCTTGTGTTTTTTTACTGGATAGTGCATAATTGATCGTGAGCTGGTACGCATAGGGGCATCTCCTATGCTTGCCAATTGAAAGACAAACAACACGTTTCAAACATGCCCCGGGTGGGCGCGTAGCAGCTCTTTCATGCCGCTTGTGGTATGATGTAGTTATGGTTGTTATAATTTCAAAAAAGAAAGAAGAAAAGCTGGCGGAATTGGTGCGAGAATTCTTCGCGGCTCATCCCGGTATAAAAATAATTGCCGTTACAGGTAGTGCTGGTAAGGCCAGTGCGAAAATTGCCATAGGTACAGTTTTGGCGCAGCAATTTAATATCAGGCTTAACGAAGAAGAGCCCAGGACTAAGGCTGACGTTCTATTACAGTTAATGGGTATAAATATGCCGGAAAAAGGGATATTTAGGTGGCTTAGGTTGCGGCGCAAGATAAAAAAATATATTAAAACAGAAAACTCGGCGGTTCAGTTAATTGTTCAGGAATTTAATCCGCAAGAACCTGGCTATAATGAGTGGTTTAGGAGTTATATAATTCCCGATATTACTATTGTAACTTCTGTAACAAACGGACGTATGCAGGTTGAGCATTCGCTGGAGGAGGTGGCAAACGAGATGATTTCATTAGCAAACTTTTCGCGGATGGCAATGATTAATCGCGATGATATTGATGGGCGTTTTGCGAGCTTTTTGACAAATCCTAATATTACGACATATGGCAGCGATCCGGTGGCGGAGTATAATTTTGATGACCGTAATTTTTCTTTGGAGGACGGACATCATGGTTTTATTATGTCGCCGGAAAATACCGAAGGATTGGAAGTCAACGTCAAGTTGATTGGCGAGCATAATATCCGTCCAGTAATTGTAGCAGCGGCTGTTGGTTATGCTACAGGTGAAAGCGAGGATAATATTAAAAAAGGCGTGGAAAGCTTGCGTCCGCTGCCGGGAAGAATGAATTTGCTTCGCGGCGCGGACAACACGTGGCTGCTGGACGATAGTTATAGTTCAACGCCGTTGACAGCATTGGCGGCTTTACAGTCGCTATATAAGATGGAAACGCCGCAGCGGATTGCTGTGTTGGGTAATATGAACGGGCTGCGCGGCATTTTTGAACAGGCCCATGCTGATTTGGGGTCGCATTGCAGTACGGAGCTGCTGGATTGGGTTGTTACGGTTGGCGAAAAAGCGAATATGTATTTGGCGCCAGCTGCTCGCCAGAAAGGCTGCCAGGTAAAAGAATGCCGTAATGCAATTGAAGCCGGAGCATTTGTTCGCGATAAATTAAAATCTGAAGGCATTGCTTTATTTAAGGGTTCTAGCGGCGGAGTATGGTTAGAGGAGGCCATAAAAATAAATCTTCATAGTACTGAGGATGAGAAAAAGTTAGTGCGCCAAACGCCGCAGTGGATTGCCAGGAAAAATCAATTTTTCTCGCAATTTAAAGGGTAATTTGCTATAGTATAAAGTGCTTAAATAGAGAGAGGGGATTTATGGATAATAGTAAACAGGCAAAAGCACAGAAGTCGCCGTCTGGATCATTGTCGAAGTCGCAAAAAAAGCCAGCCGCTTCATCTGTACCTGCGGCACATCCGCCGTATGGTAGTGCGGCGCTAAAGCCGAAGAAAAAAGTTGGGCTAATTGTTGGCATTGTTTCTGGTGTACTAATTTTAATTTTAGCCATTGCTGCCGCGCTATTGTATTTCTTATGGTGGCAGAATCCGCAGAAGGTAGTAACTGATGCTGTGGTCAATACCATGACGACCAAAAAGGCGGTTGTAAACGGCAAGATGACAGTGATTGCTAATAATGACAGTAAAATTGAATTAAATATCAAATCTGCTGCCGATGCACCGAAAACTAAAACTGACGTTGAGGCAAAAATAACTCTTAAGAACGTTTCAAAAACTGTTAATTTGAAGGCTGCTGTTGTTACTGATCAGGATGGTGCGATTTACATTAAGCTAAACGGCGTGCGGGATTTGGTGAAAAGTGTGGTTAGCTTGGCGATAGACGCAAATATACCAAGCTCGACGTACGAAGCCAGCCCGTCGTTAAAGCAGCAAATAGAAGCTGTTAAAAAGCAAATTATATCGCAGCTTGAGGAGAAGATGTCAAAAATTGATGGTAAATGGCTAAAGACGACAGCCGAAGACATCGCCAACAATAATACCGACATTAAATGCTCGGCGGAGATTGTTAAAAAACTGCAAAATGACAGCAAGGCCCGAAAAGAGATTGCCGATATATATAGGCAAAACAGTTTCTTAATTATAAAAGATACAAAAATTGACGATCGTAATGGCGGTCGTGGCTTTGAGATAGATTTAAATAGCGATGAAGCTGCAGCTAAGGCAAAGGATTTTTCGAAAGCCTTAGAAAATACGTCAATTGGCAAAGATATTAAAAAATGTACTAAGGATGTACGCCGCAATAACGGGTCGGCAAATAAAACAGGCAAGTCTAACGGCACGTTAAAAATTTGGGCTGATGTCAATTCGCATGCGCTAAAAGCAGTTGAGATTAAGGGTAAAGGCAAAGATTCATCGGCGAGTTTATCTCTCGATATTGATACGAGTAAAACCGAATCCATTAATATCCCGTCTAATGCTGCTAGTCTGAAATCAGTTGTTGAAGAACTATTCAAGGGTATGTCTAGCTCTTCAGTCTCTCAATCTGCATAGGAAATGCGCATATGTCAAGGAAACTCCGTTTTTTGAGGCGGAGTTCTTTGATATAATTACGGGTATGAAACGATATAATCCGACGGAAATTGAGAAAAAATGGCAAGATAAATGGGAGGCTGACGGCACTTATGTCACTAACCTTAGTGATACGACGCGCCCAAAGTACTATAGTCTCAGCATGCTTCCTGGCATCACTGGTGCGGGTATTCACATTGGTCACGGTCGGACGTTTCAATTTGCCGACATCAAGGCGCGCCTGAAGCGTCAGCAAGGCTACAATGTGTACCATCCAATTGGCTGGGATAGCTTTGGTTTGCCAGTGGAGAACTACGCCATCAAGGTTGGCAAAACGCCGCGGGTGGCACATGATGAAGCCAAAGCACATTTCATCGCCCAGCTGAAACGGCTCGGATTTAGCTATGATTGGTCAAAGGAGATTTCCACCGCTGACCCCGAGTATTACAAGTGGACCCAGTGGATTTTTACGCAGCTGTACAAGCACGATTTGGCGTACCAAAAGGAGCAGCCACAGTGGTGGTGTGATACTGACAATACGGTGCTAGCTAACGAGCAAGTTGAGGGCGGCAAATGTTGGCGCTGCGGCAATCCTGTCACCAAGCGCAACCTCAAACAGTGGTTTTTCCGCATTACGGCCTATGCCGATGAGATTTTGGAGGCAACTGATGACTTGGATTGGACGGAAATGGTCAAAACTATGCAGAAAAATTGGATCGGTCGGTCGGTCGGTGCGGAGGTTGAGTTTGCGGTTGAAGGCCGCGACGACGTCATAACTGTTTTCACTACGCGCCCCGACACGCTGTTTGGCGCGACGTATGTGGCGCTGGCGCCAGAACATCCACTGGTCTCTCGGTTGGTTAATGCCGACACGCGTGCTAAAGTCGAAGCATATATTCAAGCGGCGCAGCAGAAGTCCGACGTTGAACGCCAGGAAAATAAAGATAAAACCGGCGTATTTACTGGTAGTTATGCTATCAATCCAGTCAATGGCCAAAAAGTGCCAATTTGGGTGGCGGACTACATCCTCGGTGGTTACGGCACTGGCGCAATTATGGCAGTGCCGGCGCATGATGAGCGCGATTTGGAGTTTGCCGAAAAATTTGATTTGCCAGTAGTGCAAGTGATTGAAAAGCCAGAAAACTCGGCGGATGCTGGCTGTTACACGGGCGAAGGCGAATTGATTAATTCGGGCGATTTTGACGGCCTGCGCAGCGAAGAGGCTCGCGAACAGGTGGTGGCCTGGCTAGAGCAACAAGGTCTGGGCCGGAGCAAGACTACCTATAAAATGCGCGATTGGCTGATTTCTCGCCAGCGATACTGGGGTGCGCCGATCCCGATAGTTCATGTTGATGGTTACGCGCCAATTGCCGTGGCCGATGAGTGCTTGCCGGTGATTTTGCCAGAGGTCGAGAACTTCAAGCCGACGGATGGTAACACCTCGGTCCTAGCGCAAGTCGATGATTGGGTACGTGTGTGGGTTGATGTTGAGACGGGCAAAACCCTGCCGATTACCGAGCCGAAGCCCGCGGGCGACAGTTGGCATGAAGGCCGGCGCGAAACTGACACGCTGGATGGATACGCTTGCTCGAGCTGGTATTTCCTGCGCTATCTTGACCCGCACAATGACGCTCAGGCGTGGGATCCAGAGCTGATTAATCACTGGATGCCGGTTGATTATTACAATGGCGCCGATCATGCGGTAGCGCACCTTCTGTATAGTCGTTTTTGGATGCGATTTTTCTATAAACTTGGCTTGGTGCCGACGCCGGAACCGTTCAAGCGGATGATGTATAACGCCTACATTATGGCGCCGGACGGTCAAAAAATGAGTAAGTCCAAGGGCAATGTCATTGATCCGATGGAGATTATGGACAGCGGTTATGGGGCTGATGCGCTGCGCGTGTATGAAATGTTTATCGCGCCGTATGATATGGATGCGCCGTGGGATCCGCGCGGGGTGCCGGGGACGTATCGGTTCTTAAACCGAGTGTGGAATTTGGTGCAGGAATTTGTGGTTGCGGATACATCACCATCCTCCGCCAGAGTACACTCTTCACTCGCATCTCCGCTGGAGATGTCTCGTGAGCGTTCGGCTGAAACGTCCGCTCCTCGCGAACGTTCCACAGCCTCTGTCGGAGGAGGTGATGTATCCACTGACCCTTCCTTGAGCGACCCATCGTCATCGACTGATTCTTCTGAATTATTGCGCCTCACTCATCTCACTATCAAGAAAGTTACCCGCGACATTGAGGATGAGAAGTTCAATACCGCGGTGGCGGCAATGATGGAAATGGTTAATGGTTTATATAAATTCAAAGAAACGCACGGCATTCAATCGTCAGAAACATGGCGATTCAGTCTGGAGAGTTTGCTACAAATCTTAGCACCGTTTGCGCCACATATCACCGAAGAATTGTGGCATGAATTAGGCCGTACTGATACCATTCATGTCGATCACTGGCCGAAATGGGATGATAAACACCTTACTAGCGACACGATGACTATCATTGTGCAGGTCAATGGTAAGCTTCGCGCCAAATTGGAGCTACCGGCCGACGCCGATAAGGATGCTATCGAACAAGCAGCGCTGGCCAATGAAAATGTCATCAAATTCACAAGCAATAAACCACCGAAAAAGGTGATTTATGTGCCGAAGAAATTAGTGAATATAGTTGTTTAGGCTGTGTTGATTGTTCTTTGGCGATGGCGATTCATTTATATCTCTGTACTATGATAAATGTCATGAAAAGCCAGGCACTTTACTAAAACCCCTGTATTTTACGGTAAAAACTTGAGATTTTTTGCTAAAAACATTATAATGATCTGTAAGTTTTAAAAATAAACCGAAAGAGGAGATAAGTATGGCACAACCAAAGAAACAGAGCAGCCCGCGCAAGACGGGTCTTCGCCGCAGTCATCTGGTGTTAAAATTAGCGCGCCGCGTCAACAGTACGTCGCCAGTCAAGGTTAAGACGACCAAGCGCGAGACTGGTAAAACTAAAAAATAGTAATTACGAACAGGACGCTTAGGAATGGCATCAAACCGTCATTTGGGACGAATTGTCGCGCTGCAGACACTGTACGAATATGAATTTCGAAAGGATGCGGGCGACAAAAATCTAAACTATAAAGATATTTTAGAACGCAATTTGGCAGAGTATAAATCGTCGATCGATGATGTGACTTTTATTGACAATTTAGTTAGCGGTGTGTTGTCTAGTACGGCAAAGTTGGATGAGGAACTTCGCCCGTTAGCGCCAGAATGGCCGCTAGAGCAAATCTTGCGGATCGACAGAATGGTTCTAAGGATTGGCTTATATGAACTGCTGTTTTGCGTAGATAGCGTGCCGCCTAAGGTGGCGATAAATGAAGCGGTGGAATTAGCAAAGGCGTTCGGTTCGGATAACTCGGGGAAGTTTGTGAATGGCGTGCTCGGCACGGCGCTCCGCAACCTTGTGGAGGAATCCGATAGTGAGAACAAGCAATTTTGATCATATAAAAAAATATTTTGGCGGCAGAAAAAAGCCGACAATTCAGGAGATTGTGCGCGAGCCGACTGCTGGCGGCGTGATTTTTCGGCGTAATAAAAAGGGCGAAGTCAATTTTTTGTTATACCAAGACGCCCGCGATCGCTGGACAATCCCCAAGGGTCACATTGAACCGGGTGAAACGGCTCAAGTGACAGCGCGGCGGGAGATTGGCGAAGAGACTGGATTAAAAAATATTGAATTGCATGGTTGGCTGGGTAAGGTAAATTTTCGTTATCGTCGAATTGATAAATTAGTATTGATGACCACGCAAGTTTATCTAGTGAAAGCTTTAAATCCATATGAAAAACTTCAGAAAGAAGAATGGATGAACGGGTTAAAATGGTTTAGTTTTCATGAGGCGCTGGACGAAGTCGAGTACGAAGATATTGGCAAGCTAATCTTATTAGCAATGAAACGAATCAGACAGGAGAATTTGTAAATGAGTGGAATGAATACGGCGCCGTACCAGGATTTTGCGCGTAAGAATCTGGGGTTTGAGTTTAATAATTTGGGTCTGTTGATTACAGCTTTGACGCATCGCAGCTATGTTAATGAACACAGAAACTCAGTTCATGAGCATAATGAGCGGCTGGAATTTTTAGGTGATGCGGTGTTGGAGCTAGCGGTGACGGAGTATTTATTTACGCATTTTTCCGAACCAGAAGGGATCTTGACAGCTTGGCGAGCGGCACTGGTGCGCACGGAAAGCATTGGTGATGCGGGAGATAAGTTGGGTTATGGGCCGCTGATTCGCATGTCAAAGGGCGAGAAAAATGGCTCGGATCGGGCGCACTTGCAGATTTTAGCCAATGCGTTTGAGGCGGTAATTGGCGCGATTTATCTGGAACGCGGATTTGACGATGCCCGAGATTTTATACATAAGCATATTATTGTCAAGCTGGACGGAATATTGGAATCAGGCAGTTGGCGCGATCCGAAGTCGTATTTACAGGAAATTTCTCAGCGCGTCGACAATCAGACGCCAGTGTACAAAGTTTTGGGCGAGGAAGGTCCAGATCATGATAAGGTTTTCACGCTTGGAGTGTTCGTCGGTGAAGTGATGATGGGGCGCGGCATCGGCCCTTCCAAGCAAGTGGCTCAGCAGCAAGCTGCCCGCGCTGCGATTGCTAAATATAAAGAATCTGGCGAAAAATGATAAAAGTTTGCACGGGGCAAACCGCTCGTGTATAATGAAAGTACAGTTTAATTCCAGGAGGAGGGGCAGAATGTCAACAATAGATCAGCAATTTGTGGAGTATGTCGTAAAAGCATTAGTCGGGCATCCAGACGACGTTGCGGTAGAGCGAGAGATTGATGAAAAAGGCGTGCTTTTGACGCTGACGGTGAATCCGGAAGACTTGGGGCGGGTGATCGGCAAGCGCGGCGGCACGGCGCAGAGTCTGCGAACATTGCTTCGAGCTTTGGGCTCAAAGAATGATGCGCGTTATAATCTGAAGATTGTTAATAATGACGGTTTTACAGGTTCACAGCGTTATCGGCACGATGATTCGTCTGATGGGGCTACAGAAATTTCAACGAATGAGCCTGCAGAGAGCAAATCTTCATACGCAGAGAATGCTCGCAAGGAACTCGCTGAGTTGGACGACCTTGATATTTAGCATATGCTGCGGACTAAATATCGCCGTTACGTAAAATAGTAATGTTTTTAGAAAAAACTATTGTCGCTACTCATTCTGCTGTGCTATAATCATAAACAAGTTCAAGCACAGACTATGCGAGAACGAGCTCTATGCGAGCAACGGATAATCCGTTGAGAGCCTTATTTGTGCTAAAAAGCCGCCTTCGTTGTGATGGCGGTTTTTTGGTGTACATTTTTCTATTATATCACGTATGGACATTTTAGTCAATAACTGCTAAACTGTAACAGATGAGAAGGTTCCAAGTAATCACCCTATTTTCGGAGATGTTTACCGGCGTGTTCGAAAGTTCGATGATGTGGAAAGCGCAAAAAGATGAGATTGTTAAATTAGAAACGATTAATTTGCGCGATTTTGGACTGGGGCCGCGCCGTCAAGTAGACGATACGCCGTATGGCGGCGGCGATGGTATGCTGTTGATGATTGAGCCGTTATGGCGAGCGGTAAAATTTGCCAAGTCGCGCGATAAAAGTGCGAAAGTTATATTAACTAGTCCGCGCGGACAGCGCTGGCACCAGGCAAAGGCGCAGAGCGAGGCGAATAGCGGACGTGGACTGATTTTTATATGCGGGCGCTACGAGGGGGTCGATGAGCGAATCTTAGAGGTGGTTGACGAGCAGTGGAGTATTGGCGATTTCGTGCTGACTGGCGGCGAGTTGCCAGCGATGGCGGTAATTGACTCGATAGTGCGGCTTATCCCCGGCGTGCTTGGCGGTGAAAAATCGGCGGAGATTGAGAGCTTTTCTGATGGAAAAACTCTAGAATTCCCGCAATATACACGGCCGGAAGAATACAACGGACTAAAAGTCCCTAAGGTGCTACTAAGCGGACATCACGGTGAAATTGCGAAATGGCGGATGGAACAGTCAGAAATTTTAACCAGCAAGGCTCAGTCGGAGTAACGTATTAAATCTCATATATTCTATCAAATATGGATATATTTTAGTGAAGCGCCCCTGTAGCCAGAGGCGCCTCATGTTGTGGTGGATGTCGTAGAGCGAAAGATACTGATATATGGTGTTTGTTTTTGTAACGTTCGCTTGCTATTACTATACGAATTTTTTTATAAAAGCGCAAGGATTTTGGTAAAAAATACAACAAACTTGAGCTTTTTGAATATCCGGGCTATACTAAACGTATGGCGACGCGGCGAAGAAAGAGTAAGAAAACGGCTAAAATACACCTGATCTCCTTTGACTGGATGATTAGACTCGTTTTAAGTATCTTTATCTTAATAATGCTGTTGGCACAATTGTTTACGTTTGAAAATTTCCCCGGGTTGCTAGTTGGCGCTGGGGTTGCTCCCGTTGTTAGTTTGCTGGTGGGTAGTTTGCTTGTTGTAGCGGAATTGGCGGCCTTACCGTATCTTTTGAAGATGAGTGCACCAAGTAATGTTATTCGAGCAAGTAAAGTTTGCGGCTTCATTATTTTAGCGGCTCTATCTGTTTTAGAATTTATGGCTGCTGTAAATAATACTACATCTACGCTTTTTGGTGCGACAGCTAATTTGCCGGGAGGTTTATGGGCGCTGCTCTTTTTGTCGGCTTTGTGGGTATTGTTGCTGCGGGTGAATTTCATTGATAAAAATTCGGTAAAGCCTGGCGCAAATTCTCGAAAAAATAAAAGAAAAAGATCAGCTGATCGCTGATCGTATGTTTGTCATCTTGGCTGGGATGGAGGGATTCGAACCCCCGAATGCCGGGACCAGAACCCGGTGCCTTACCACTTGGCGACATCCCAATGATGTTTATCATTGTACTATAGAAAAAATATTCTGGCAAGCGTTTACGTATAAGCTCTAACGCGATATACTGAAGCTATGGATTTACAATTAATAGTGAAGCTAATCGCTGACGGCTTAGTTATTCCGGTGGCGTTGATTGGGGCGTATGCTTTGCTTAAAACGATACCAAACGATGAGAAATATCAAGCATACTTGCGCGTTTTAATGGCAGGATTGACGGCGTATATAGTAGCAAAAATTATCGGGGCAGTGTATCAGCCGGAACAACTCCGTCCGTTTGAGGTTTTGGGCGTGTCGGCTGGCGCGTCGTTTTTAAATAATCCGGGTTTTCCTTCTGATCATGCCTTATTTACGATGGCGATTACTTTAGCGGTCTGGTTTGAGGCGAAAAATAAAAAACTAGCCGTAATTTGCCTGATACTGACCCTGCTGGTGTGCGTCGGAAGAGTGATTGCTCTGGTGCATACGCCTCTGGATGTGGCGGGGGGCTTGCTAATTGCGTGTGTTGGCATTGTGTGGTATGTGCCTAACTTTAATTTGATAGCAAAACGCTTATAATTAAATATATACATTTGCAATTTTCTCAAGTTTACGTTACAATTTCTACATGAGTTCAATGCCAAAGATTTTCCAGCAAGAGCTATCAGAATATACTTATCCATTATCAAGAGGTACTTTCCTGCGTATTTTAGCGCTGGCGGCAGCCAATGGCGTCATAATCTGGCTGTTAGCACTGGCGTTTGACAGGATGATGCTAACGCCGGTTTTTTGCTCGTCGACAGACCAGGCTTCAATGTGCGTGAATAGTGCTGCTTGGTCGTCGTATATTGCACTGGTTTTGGTCGGTATAATGATGGTGCCGCTGCTAATTATGTTTGGAATCAAGCGTCCGCTGGTTGTTGTGATAGCGGCGACTATTGCTCTATGGGGGACTAATTTATGGACGAGCGGGCTATGGACAACTTCAATTCTATGGACTATTGCAGCGTCAACCTTGGTGTATTTGGCGGTTATTTGGATTAATCGTATTCGCGGTAATGCGGCAGCAATTTTATTCGTTGCTATATTCGTCCTATTGGCGCGAGTTGTCTTGTCTCTGTAATCCCTGTACACTAAGAGTATGGAAATCATTATCATTATTCTCTTAGTTATTATCGTTATGGGTTTGAGCGCGACGTTGTTCGTGCTGCAGTCAAAGCTCGGCGAGCTGAAGCAGCAGTCATCGGTCGAGCTCATCAAAACTGACGTGGTGGAGCTGGGGCGAACTATCGCCAAGCTGAATGAATCAGTCAGCGATAAACTTGAGCGTAGTAACGCTCAGGTGCAAACCTCGGTCCAAAAGCAGCTATCGGAAAGCGCCAAATTGGTGGCGGACGTAACACAGCGGCTGGCCAAGTTGGATGAAACGAATAAGCGGGTGGTTGACGTGGCGACTGACCTAAAAACCCTGCAGAACGTCTTGCAAAACCCGAAGCAGCGCGGCGTGTTTGGCGAATTTTACTTAGAGAGCGTGCTGGACAACGTGCTACCTGCCAAGCAGTTTCAGATGCAATATCGCTTCAAGGACGGCGAGATTGTTGATGCGGTGATTTTTTTGGACAAGGGGCAGATTTTGCCGGTGGATAGTAAATTTAGCCTGGAAAATTACAACCGGATGATCAACGCTGAGACCAAAGCCGAGCGTGAGCTGTGGCTGAACAAGGTAAAAGCTGACCTGAAGGGGCGCATCGACGAAACCAGCAAATATATCCGCCCGCGTGAGCATACCATGGACTTTGCTTTTATGTTTATACCAAGTGAGTCGCTGTATTATGACTTACTTATCAACAATGTCGGTGCGGGCGGTTCGAGCCGCGATTTGATCGAATATGCCTTTCGTGACAAGCGGGTGATCATTGTCAGTCCGACCAGCTTTTTGGCGTATTTGCAGACGGTGCTGCAGGGTCTGAGGAGTCTACAAATTGAGGAGCAGGCCAAGGACATTCAGGTGCGTGTCGGCCAGCTGGGTGTGCATATTAAAAAGTTTGATGAACTGATGACCAAGATGGGCAAGAGTCTCAGCACCACCGTTGGGCACTATAATAATTCGTATAAAGAGCTGGGTAAGATTGATAAAGACGTGGTGCGAATCGCTGGTGGTGATTATCAAACGCAGCCAGAGTTAATCGACCGACCGGCGCAGGAAGAATAAATATTACTTATAGTGTAAATAAAAACCCTCCGCTTAAAACGGAGGGTTTGTTAGTGTATAAGCGTCTTATTCTTCGTCTTTATTACGGTAATTTACCAGTAAGAACAAGTTGCCGCCGAGCGCTGCGCCAATGAGTGTTGCAGAGATAACCTCCAAGCTAAGCCGCGAATAGCTTTTTTCATTTTCAGCTGTTAGCGGATTACTGCTTTGGATCTGAGTATCGGTTTTCTCGGTTACTGCCAAAGCAACAGCTGGGTTCAGCGTTGCGCCGCCGATATGGACCTCCCGCGGATAATTCTTATATGCGCCTTCTTCTGTTTTCTGGGCTGAACTCGCGGTTTTTGTATGCTTAACAAATACTGCATTCTGGACGTAGCTTAGCAGAGTGCTTGATACGACCAAACCAATCGCCAGCGCCATACCAATTCCAACAGATCGTCCAGCTAGTTTAAGGTTAGTGCGCGATAATACCGCGGCAAGACCAAACATAAATATTGCCGTACCGATCATCTCAATGGCGAAAATACTCCATGAGAAGTTCATGAATTGATCAAAGCGAACTGAGAATCCGCCTTCTGTCATACCGCCAATCAACACAACAGCTGCCATTGCGCCGAGGAATTGTGCACCCCAGTAGAACGGCACGAGGACGGTTTTTAGTTTGCGCATTGACCAGAGTCCGAAAGTGACGGCTGGGTTAATGTGCGCGCCGGAAATGCCGCCAATTGCCATAACGATCAGCATCAAAGCCAATCCCACGTAAAACGGCGCTAAGATACTGGCAGAAAATAGCGCTGCTAGCGTTAGGATAAACGTGCCAACGATCTCCGCGATGACGATGTTGATTAAGTTGTTTGGTAATTTAGAATCTAATTTGGTGCGTTCACTCTTGGCCGCAACAGATTCGGTAACGACTCGCTTAACAGTCGTTTTGGTTTCGGTCTTAGCGACAGCAGTCTTCTTTACTTTGGCTTTAACCGGGGCTTTCTTTGAAGTTTTCTTCGTAGCCATACTCCCTCCTTAAAATAGTATTGCAACTATTATAGCATAATTTGTTATACTATAGTCATGGGATTATTTGTGAATCAAAACGATCAGCGCAGCGAACTGCAAGAGCGCATTGCGGCGGAACTACGCGAAAAGGCGAAAGCGTCGGGATTGCAGGAAAAAGCCAGCTTGGACGGCGTGGAAGATGTGAAATATTTGGAAGATACGAAGCAAACGACGACGCTGGCGCCAGCTTGGATTTTAATTATCATTATGGCAGCGGTGGTTGTCGGTATGTTTTTAATGCAGGGACGATGATATGGAAAAGTTGGATGAAGTTCGATCAATATTATTATCACGCGTAGCCGAAATAGCTGAACCGCGTAGCGTGTTGCGGAGCGCAGAGCTGCGGGAACTATATGGCATTATTGCGACGTTACCAGCCGAGGAGCGCGGGGCGTTTGGTAAGAAAGTTAATGAACTGAAGCAGGAGTTGGAGCGGGCGATTACGGCTCGTGAAGCTGAATTATCAAAGGTTGATCTGCCGCCAATTGACGTGACAGCGCCGATGGACGTCAATGCCCTACAGCCTGAATTGCTGCCGAGTGAGCGTGGTACGATTCACCCGCTGAGTGCCGAGATTGATCGCATTTCTGACATTTTCAATCGCATGGGCTTTGTGACGGAAGAGTCGCGTGAGATTGATGACCAATTCCACATGTTTGAGAGCTTGAATTTCCCGAAAGGCCATCCAGCGCGCGATGATTATGACACGTTCATGACCGAGGAGACTGATGCTAATGGCGACCGCTTGATTGCCCCGGCGCACACCTCGACTATGCAAAACCGCGTGTTGAAAAAATATCATGGCAATTTGCGAAACAGTGAGGCGATAGCGGCTATTGTACCCGACCGGGTGTTCCGCAACGAAGACCTGGACGCGCGGCACGAGCACACGTTCTACCAAGTCGAAGGCGTGTATGTCGCCAAGGGCGTCAACGTCGGCAATCTGATCGCCACCTTGCAGGAGTTTTTGCAAGAATATTACGGCAAGAAACTTGATGTGCGCGTCAATCCATTTTATTTCCCGTTCACCGAGCCGAGCTTTGAATTTGCGCTGAGCTGCCCATTCTGTGAAGGCAAAAATCCAGATTGTAAAGTTTGCTCAGGCGAGGGCTGGATTGAGCTATTAGGCTGCGGCATGATCCACCCGAATGTGCTGAAAGCTGCTGACATCGATCCGAACGAATACACTGGCTTTGCCTTTGGCTGCGGTATCGACCGCTTGGTGATGATGAAATACGGCATCGAGGACGTGCGGCATTTTGAGAGCGGCAAGCTGGACTTTTTGGAGCAGTTTTAGGAACTATTATGGAACCAGAATGGGAGATAATTCAACCAGAATTAGTTTCTTACGGTGAGGATATACTCTTAGATAGGAATGATAACATGACTATAATTTGTGCTAAGCATAAATTAGTGGTTGACGAAGAGCGTGAGTATGATGAGTATTATAACTCAAAACCGATTATGAAACTAAAATGTCCAGAGGGGCCTCATATAATAGTTCTAGATAGAACGCCGGGGGAAATAAGAGAATATATACGCAGGAAAATTGAATCAAAGAAGTACCAAGAAGCAAAATATTTTGATATTGACGGATATCTTGTTCCAGCTAGTAAGGAAGCAAAGGTTAAAACAGAGAGTGGCGACTATTTTGTAACTACTCAAGTGATGAATAGCGAGAAAAAGGGTGAGCAGATAGTGATCTATGCTGGTAAAAAGGGTGCAAAGTATAAGTCACAAATTTTTATTGATCCTAAGCATGGTAAAATAACTTTTGATCAAAACGATATCAATCCGAAAGATGTCTTTGTTAAGATAGAGGCTACGTTTCGCGACGGTTCAAAAGCGAGTATAAAAGCCGCTGACAATAGAGATGCCAAACAGTAGTATTTTATATAGGGGGTTTGCGATTGATACAAATATCTCGATAAGGCTGCATCACAACTTCTGCCGACTCAAGGCCGAGTTTAGTTTCGACGTCATTAATCATCGCCAGCGCATCAGTCTCATCGTCTGACAAAACCTCAACTTCCACAAACGTCCCAGCGTCTTTGATTTCGTCTATAGCCACTGTTGCCTGCGGAAAATCAGAGGACTGGAACGATCGCCGGTATTTGTTGACATCGACCATCTGCACCATGCCGAGGCTTGTCAATAGCTGTTTGGCGATTGCCGCGTCCCCGGGCTGAATCGGCAAGTTTGTCTCGGGCTTAATGATCACATCGTTTTTCGTATGTGTAGCAGTCGTCGTCGCTGGTTTATATGTCACCTCAGCAAAACCATCGCGCTGTCGAATCCGCAAACATTCAACCGTCTGCATGAAATCGACATCAGGACGAGAATAATACGTATCAATTTCGTGGAAATCACTCTGTAGCTTAAAACCGACGTCTTGCAACCGCCCGATTAGTTCTTCAATATTGGTAGTTAGCTGGCGTTTGCGTTCGATTTCTAGTAGTTTTTTTGGTCATTTGGTGGCCTTTCGGGTTCTTATCTAGTATTAAACTAATCCATCTGCAAACTCCATATCTTGTCGTGTTATAAAAATTCACGCAGTTCTTTTCTGACTATCGTACACCTCATAGTATGTGGCTGTGTGATTATTTAGCTAGTAATGCTAAAAATCATATATAATCAAACCAGCAAACCAACCCAGAAAGGAATTACCTGCGTGAATATAATCTTTATGCGGCATGGCGAGGCTGTGGATAACGTCAGGGGCGTTTTGTCTTGCAAAGAGATACGATGCTCCGTGCTGACGGAGGCGGGTTTTCGCCAAGTTACCAAATCGGTAAGTAAGCTGCCACTGGAGATTGATAAGATATACTCATCGCCACTGATTCGTACGCTGCAAACAGCTAAGGAAATTATGAAAGTTTCAGGTGCAGAGGTAATTATTGATAATAGAATCAGAGAAATTGATTGGGGTGAATATGATGGAAAACCTAATAATCCAGAACTTGATGCGGTACGCACCAGGCAAGCGGCAGGAGATTTTTTCGTTAGGTTTGGGCAATATGGTGATAATAAATATAGCCTGGAGTTGAGATTATGCGAGTTTTTGGACGATGTCCGAAAACGTAACTTTAAAAATAATACCATCGCAATTGTATCCCATGGAACTGTCATTTCGTTTATGAAAAGGATATTGGGACTGCAGCCTTCTCATTTGAAAAAGGGCGGATTTGAGGAGTTTAGTGATATCGATTTCTCCAAACTTGATGAACATAAGGATAAATTAGCGGCGGTTAAAATGAATCAATAGCAAACGGTGTGACGAAAGGCTCTATACGGCAGAGGTTTTATATTTCCTTGACAACTCAACCGCTGACACACCGCGAAGCGCTTTGGGGATTATTGCTATAAAATTGCTAATTACACCTAGCTTTCACGGGTTAAATAATCCACCACCTCCATATAATACGGGTCGGCGCCCGGGAATTTAGGCAGGGACTTCAATTCTTCCGGCGTTATCCATCGGTAGCTTTTATGTTCCCAACTTAAAGCGACTTTCGCGTCCGGTTCGGTGAGCTTTGCCTCAAATAATATATGCGTCGTTTGCCGGTATTGTTTGGCAAATAGCTTCTTCAATTTATTTGGATCAACGGACAGTCCCGTTTCTTCCTGTATTTCGCGCGCGACCGCTACTTCCGGTGTTTCTTCCGGCTCAACCTCTCCGCCAGGAAAATCAATATGCCCAGGGAACCGCGGATGCGTATTACCTCTATGTAGTACCAAATATAACCCTTCAGAGTTCCGCACCAGCGCCTTTGCGACAATCTTAGCCATATTATTACTATACTTTGGAGGTGGAGTCTGGGCAAGGACGTGTTGCAATAATCCCAGCCTGCTGGACGTGCTGGCTTCGCTGTGATACAGTACGTGGTATAAGCGAAAGGGGCGTAGGAAAGGGCGAATATGAAATGGCTTGCAGTTGTCGGTACGCGCGAAGTGAACGACATAATTCGCCGTGATATTGAGCGTTTTGTTGGGCAAAAGATTACTGAGGGTAGCGGGATTGTGTCGGGTGGCGCGACTGGTGCTGATCACGAGGCGGCTCGGCTAGCGTATGAATACGGTTTGGAGGCGGCGCGGTTTCGAATCTTTTTGCCAGTGGAGCTGGAGCTATACTGCCAAGCATTGTATGATCGCGCGGCCGACGGCAAATGCCGCCAGGATGATGCGATTGCGACGATCGCTCTTTTGCGGGATATCGCCAAGAATCGATCTGGCGTGCTGTACGATACCACCGAATTTACCGAAGTTAATGCCGAGTCATTTCATGCGCGTAACTGTCAGATCGTTGCTTTGGCGGACGAATTGGTGGCGTTTCGGGTCAACTATAGCCCTGGCACGACGTTTACAATTGATCAAGCTCAGGAAAAAGGTATTCCTGTTAAGGTGTTTGACTATACCATTGATTAGAATGGTATACTGATATATATGAAAGTCAGCCTAAATATTATCAAACAATTGATTAATTTTGAATTACCGCCAATAGACGAGTTGGTGACGCGGGTCAATCAGCAGCTTGGAGGCATCGAAGAAGTGATCGACCTGAAGTCCAAATATGGTGGCGCGCGAATTGTTCGGGTGGTTGAATGCGCCAAACATCCCGATGCTGATCGGCTGAGCGTAACCAAGATTGATGATGGCGGCGTGGTAGCGGATGTGCCGCGCGATGAGAACGGGCTGGTGCAGGTGGTCTGCGGCGCGCCGAATGTGCATGCGGATATGTGGGCGATTTGGTTGCCGCCGAAGAGCACGGTGCCGGCGAGTTTTGATGACGACGAGCCGTTTGTGTTGGCTGCGCGGTCACTGCGCGGCGTACTCAGCCAAGGTATGTTGGCAGCGGCGGACGAGCTGGATATCGGCACGGATCATGAAGGAATTATTGAGATTCATGAGCACGACGTGCCGGCGGGAGTTGAACTAGCGTCGGATGCGGGTTTCGCGGAAACGTTTGGCTTGGACGACTACGTGCTGGATATTGAAAATAAGATGTTTACTCACCGGCCGGACTGCTTTGGTCAACTCGGTGCGGCGCGTGAGATTGCTGGGATTTTTCATCAGCAGTTTACTAGTCCGGATTGGTATAAGTCAGTCCAGCAATTCACAGGTGCTGAGGGTTTGGATTTAACGGTCATCAATGATGTGCCAGAATTAGTGCCGCGCTTTATGGCAGTAGCGATTCGTGACGTTACTGTGCAGCCAAGCCCGCTATGGTTGCAATGTCAATTGGTGGCGATGGGCGGTAAGCCGATTAATAATATTGTCGATGCTACGAATTACATGATGCTCATGACGGCGCAGCCAACGCATGCCTATGATTATGACAAATTGCGTAGGTCTACACTCGAGGCGCGGATGGCTCGTGATGGCGAGAAAGTCAGTCTGCTCAATGGCAAGGAATATGAGCTGACGACGGACGACATCGTCATCGCTGATGGTGAGGGCGTGATTGGCCTGGCGGGAATTATGGGCGGTACTGATACCGAGGTTTCTGATGGCACAAAAAACATCGTTTTGGAATGCGCTAATTTTGACATGTATGCACTGCGTCGCACCGCCATGCGCCACGGTATTTTCACTGACGCGCTGACGCGGTTCAACAAAGGTCAGTCGCCGCTACAAAATGCTGCCGTACTGAAACAGTTGATGGGTATGGTTGGCGGGGTGCAGGCGAGTGAAGTGTTTGATTTGAAGCAATTTAGTGACGAGCTCGATGATTATTTTGATGGAAAATATACGCCAGCTAATATTGATATCGACAGTAAATTTATCAATGAGAGATTAGGTTTGGATTTGTCTGACGATAATATTTGCGACTTGTTGAATAACGTGGAAATAAAGAGTCATGGTCCGGAAGAAGAATTGAATTATATTTGCATCCAATCGCCATTTTGGCGCACCGATCTTGAACTACCGGAGGACATTGTCGAAGAAGTTGGTCGGCTCTACGGTTTTTACAAACTTCCTCGCCAATTACCAATGCGCAGTATCAAGCCAGCGCTGAGGAATCCGCGCCGCCAGCTCAAGCAAGCGATTCGCCAAAGTCTATCGCGCGCTGGCGCCAATGAAGTCTTGACCTATAGTTTCGTCCACGAGCGTGTCCTAAAAAACGCCGAGCAAGACCCGAGCCGCGCCTATCGGCTAAGCAACGCTTTAAGCCCTGATTTGCAGTACTATCGCACCAGCGTGCTGCCGAGTTTGCTGGATAAGGTTCACGCCAACATCAAGGCTGGACATGATGAGTTTATGCTATTTGAAATCGGCAAAATTCACGATAAAGAATTGCCGCTTACCAATGAGAATCTGCCGAGCGAGCAGACGTTTGTCGACGGTGTTTACGCTAGTAAAAAGCCGCGAGCCGGCGCGCCATTTTATAAGGCGAGGAAGTTGGTAGATAGACTGTTGGCGGATCTTAACGTTGAGGCTGATTTCGTGAAAATAGCAGAGTCGGACGCTGATGTTCCAGCGCCGTTTGACGGCCAGCGTAGTGCTTGGATTGTCGCAAAAAACGGTGACAAGCTGGGTATTGTCGGTGAATTATCTCAGGCAGTGCGGCGTAATTTCAAGCTGCCAGATTACACGGCGGCGTTCTCGCTTGACATTGAAAAATTGCAAGTTTGTCTGACTGAAAATCGCGAACATAATTACCGGCCGCTGAGCCGCTATCCGTCAACGACGCGGGATATATCGCTGAAGATGCAATCGGCGGTTGATTATGCGTCGGTGTATGCGTGCGCTGAGGAAGTTGCGAAAAAACACCGCGAATTGCAAATTAGTATCACGCCAATTGCGATTTATCAGCCGAAGGACGATGATTCAACAAAAACCGTAACCTTGAGTGTCAAATTTACTAGCGCCGAGCGAACCTTGGCGGATAAAGATACTGCGCCGATAATTGAAGAAATAGCAGCCATGGCAGCAGAAGAATTTGATGCCGCGCAAGTTTAGGCGGGCGATTGTTGTGCTTGGTAAAAATTGTTATAATTGGAGAGGTAAATAAAGGAGGATTATGGCAACGACTAAAAGCCAAAGGATAGGGATTTGGGTGATTGCTGGCGTGATGTTTTTAGGAACGGTCGGCGGATTTATCGCTATGATGGTGCAGCCGGGCAATGACGCCAAAGATCAGGCTGAGCTGAAAAAAGCGCAGGATACGTATACTAAGGCTGTTAATGAACGGCAAAAAAAGGTTAAAGCGCAGGCGGAAGAATTGAGCGGTAAATATTATAGCCAATTTGCAGAATATACTTCGCGTCCGGCGGAATTCAGCAATGATGAAGCTAAAGAGTTGAAAGTTGAAGACCTCGTGGCTGGCGAAGGCGCGGAAATAAAGAAAGATACTAAATTTGCAGTTTATTATATTGGTTGGAATCCAAAAGGCGAAGTCTTTGATCAGTCGATTGATGGTAAAAAATTAAAAGAACCTTTCTCAGTTGAAGGCTTAGCAGACGCGTCGGTGATTGAAGGCTGGAAGGAAGGCTTGATTGGTATGAGAATCGGCGGCGTCCGCGAGCTAGCGATTCCGTCAAGCAAGGCGTATGGCGAGAAAGGCCAGGGAGATAAAATTCCGGCAAACACACCGTTAAAGTTTGTAGTAATGGCAATCGACAAACCGGCAGAAATTCCTGAGCCAGAAATACCGCCAATACTGGAAAAATACTATAAGGAGCAATATGGGGTTTAAGGAGAGGGACGTAGTGATCGTTGGCGCTGGACCAAGTGCGCTGACCGCAGCGATCTATCTGTCGCGTGAGGACGTGCCGACGACATTATACGAACGCGGCGTGGTCGGCGGCATGGCAGCCATCACTGACCAAATCGACAACTACCCAGGGTTTGCCGAGGGCGTGACCGGTATGAAATTGGCGTCAGAATTGCAGCAGCAGGCTGAGCGATTTGGCGCGGATA
This sequence comes from uncultured Candidatus Saccharibacteria bacterium, assembly GCA_963553885.1. Classification (GTDB taxonomy): domain Bacteria; phylum Patescibacteriota; class Saccharimonadia; order Saccharimonadales; family Saccharimonadaceae; genus Nanosynbacter. The sequence goes on along the minus strand of CAUVOY010000004.1, from coordinate 28,786 downwards.
TTGAGTATGGCGACGTTACGGCGTTGAAGCAAGTTGACGGTGAATTGGAATTGACGGTCGATGGCCAGCCGGTACGGGCCAAGGCAGTGCTGCTGGCGACCGGTTCAAATCACCGCAAGCTGGGCGTGCCGGGCGAAGATGAATTGTATGGCCGCGGCGTGCATTACTGCGCGACGTGCGACGGCGCATTTTACCGCGGCAAGCGCTTGATCGTTGTTGGCGGCGGCAACTCTGCGGTGCAAGAAGCGATCTTTCTAACTCGCTACGCCAGTCACATTGACCTATTGGTGCGCAGCAAATTACGCGCCAGCGATGTCCTGCAAAAGGAACTGCAAAAATACGTTGACGCAGGTAAAATTACCGTACACATCGGCGCAACCACCGATGAAATTATCGTGAAAGATGACAAATTCTACGGTGTCAAATCGACCCAGAACGGCGAGCAGAAAGAATTTATGGCAGACGGTTTGTTCGTTTTTATCGGCCTGATTCCGAACACACAGTTTTTGGTAGACTCAGGTATTGAGCTGGACTTGGGCGGACACATCGTTACCGACGAGCATTTACATACCAATGTTCCTGGTGTCTTTGCTTCGGGTGATGTGCGTTCCGGTGCGACCATGCAAATCGCTTCAGCGGTTGGTGAGGGTGCGGTGGCGGCATTGCAGATTCGTGAATATTTACAAGAAAAAGCCAGGGAGGAGTAGAAGATGGCAGATTTTAACCAAGTATTAACCCCGGGAAACTATCAGGATGGCAAAATTACCGTTGTCGTAGAGATTCCGGCTGGGTCAAATCATAAAATTGAATGGGATCGTAAAGTTGGCGTCATGCGGCTGGACCGGGTTGATCCGGCGATTTTTGCCAAACCGACTAATTATGGTTTCATTCCGCAGACATTGGACGAGGATGGCGATGAGCTGGATGTGCTGTTGGTAACGGATACGCCGCTAACGACTGGGTTGGTGGTCGAGGCACGGGTCCTTGGCGTGATGAAGTTTGTCGATGACGATGAAGTCGATGATAAAATTATCGCGGTGCCGAGCGACGATCGTCATAATGGCAATGCTATTCAGTCGTTGGAGGATCTGCCGGCGCAGCTGATTAAGCAAATTGAATTCCATTTCAATCACTATAAGGATCTGAAAAAGCCAGGTTCGACCATTGTCAAGGAATTCGCTGGCGTTGATGCTGCCAAGCAGGTTGTGGCAGCGGCGATTGAGCGCTGGAACGAGCAGGCGTAATACTATCTTGTAAAGCAAAGCGGCATCGCGTCTTACCAAAATCCGGTATGCGTATTTGTTGCGGTGTGACCGTCAGCCTCTCCGACAAGTCGATAGCTCTGCGGACGGCGCCCGCCGGATACATTCGACTTGGAGGAGACGACTGGAAGCCGAGCTACGGCAGCCATTCCACCGTCCTCCGCCAGAGCACGCTCTTCGCTCGAACCTCCACTGGAGATTTCTCGCGAGCGTTCGGCTGAAACGTCCGCTACTCGCGAACGTTTCACAGTCTCTGGCGGAGGAGGTGTCGCGCCTGCCATAGCCTTTGGGATGAGGCGTTAGTGTTTTGCTTACCGTCGAAACAGCGACGAAACGCCGTCGGTTAATCCGGTCAAATGTGCTAGTACGCCGCCGCTTTTTGATAGCTGCATGCGTAATTTAGTTTTGGCATGCGGCGTGATAACCATATCGCGCCAGGCTGGTTTGGGCTTGGCTGATTTGCTGGTCAAAACTTCGACGACGTCGCCGTGCTGTAATTCATAAGTGAACGGCTTCATAACGCCATTGACCTTAAAGCCGCTGGCATGCGCTGCGATGTCGGAATGAATGCGATACGCGTAATCCAGCGGGAAGGCGCCGCGCGGCAAGTCATAAATATCGCCTTTGGGCGAATAGACGAAAATCCGATCCTCAAATAATTTCATGCGGAATTTTTCCGAGTCAAACGCCTTGCCCTCGCGCGCCCGGGCTGCCGTTTCCTGCAGGTCGCGAATCCACGCCAAATCCGTCGGCAGCGCCGCGATTCGCCCCTGCCGGTAGGCGTCGGTCATTTTCTGCTCGTTATAATGGAAACTGGCCGCCAAACCGCGCTCGGCGTATTCGTGCATATCTCGGGTGCGGATCTGGAACTCAACAATTTGCCCGGTCGGCGTCTGGACTGTCGTGTGTAGACTTTGGTAGCCGTTTGGCTTAGGGTTGGCGACATAATCTTTGATACGCTCGTAAAACGGCTGGTACATGTCGTGCAGCACACCCAACACCAGATAGCCGGTCGCTAAATCGTCAACGATAACACGCAGGGCGATCAGGTCGTAAATCTTATCAATATCGCCAACGCGGTCGAGCTTCTTAAATAAGCTGTACACGCTTTTCACCCGACCGTCCATCTCAAACTGCAGACTCTCGTTCTGGAGGCGCGCCGTAACGTCGCGGCGGACTTTGGCGAGTTTGCGCTGGCTTTTCTTTAGGCGGCTATCCATCAGGCTCTTAGTGCGCTGAAAATCCTTAGGCATCAAAAACCGAAAGCTTAACTCTTCCAGCTGCACGCGGACGCGCCCCATATTCAGCCGATCCGCCAGCGGTGCAAACACTTCAATCGTTTCGCGGGCGATTTTCTTTTGCTTGTCGCGCGGCATATGCTGGAGCGTGCGCATATTATGCAGCCGATCCGCCAACTTGATAATAATAACCCTGATGTCCTCGCCGACCGCGATCATCAGCTTGGCGAGGTTGTCTTTGGTATGCGGCAAGTAACTATCAAGGCTGCGCATACCAGCGCGCGCCTGTGAAACCTTGGTTACGCCGTCAACCAGAAAGGCGATATCGCGACCAAACAAACTTTCTAGTTCATCCAGCGTCGCATCGGTGTCCTCGACCGTATCATGCAGTACGCCAGCGATCACCGTATCAATATCCATACCCCATTCCACTAAAATCCCAGCCACCGCCAGCGGGTGCGTGATGTACGGTTCGCCGCTCTTGCGTTTTTGCCCGGCGTGCTTTTTAGTAGCGTAATCAATAGCGCTATCTAACACCAGTACCGGTACTTCATCGTACTGCGGTGCTGCCAGATCCAATAATTCCTCGCGCGTCATAGTTTTATTATACAACTTTGTAGTATAATTAGAGAAAAGCTAATGCTACTTGGGAGGGATAATTACATGGCGATAACGAAAATAGCAATTAACGGTTTTGGACGGATCGGGCGCAGCGCCTTTAAAATCGCATGGGAGCGCAGCGATTTGGAGATCGTAGCGATCAATGACTTGACGGATACTAAGACGCTGGCGTACCTATTGAAACACGATAGCAATTACGGGGAATATGGCCGCCAAGTTGATTTTACAGAAAACGAGTTGGTAGTTGATGGAAAAAGTTTCAAAGTGCTGGCGGAAAAAGACCCAGTAAACTTGCCGTGGGGCGATATGAATATTGACGTGGTGATCGAGTCGACCGGATTGTTTACTGATAAAGATGGTGCGGGCAAGCACTTGACTGCCGGCGCCAAGCGCGTGGTTATCAGCGGGCCGACCAAATCCGACGGCGTCGATACAATTGTCCTGGGCACGAATGACAGCAAAATCAAGGACGCGACGCCGATAATCTCTAATGCCAGCTGTACAACCAATAGCTTGGGCGCGGTGATGGCAATTCTGGACGCAGAATTTGGCGTGGAAAAATCAATGCTGACGACAGTACATAGCTACACTGCCAGCCAGCGCCTACAGGACGCGCCTGCCAAGGACCTTCGCGAGGGTCGCAACGCGGCCGAAAATATGGTACCGACAACGACGGGTGCGGCCATTGCTGTAACGAAAACGCTGCCGCAGCTAACTGGCAAGTTTGACGGCCTCAGTGTACGCGTACCGACGCCAGTGGTGTCGCTGAGCGACGTGACGGCGCTACTTCGGCGCGACGTGACAGTCGAGCAGGTAAACGGCGCGTTTCAGAAAGCCGCGCAAAGTAATTTTTACCAGGGGATTTTGGGCGTATCTGAAGAGCCTTTGGTTAGCCGCGATTTTATTGGCAATTCGTGTTCGGGAATTGTTGACCTGCCGCTGACGAAAGTGGTTGATGGTAATTTGATTAAGGTAATGGTTTGGTACGACAACGAGTGGGGCTATTCCAATCGGCTGGTTGAATTGGTGGCGGACGTAGGACATTACCTCAACCAGAGCTAATAGCTTGCTCCAGAAAAGGAATAACCCCGCATCATAACGATGTGGGGACGCAGGGTTTCTGCGATTTTACAGAGTATTTTTCTGTGTGCGCCCTCTGCTGGCGCGGAGCATCTCAGTTCAGCTGTCACTTCCTTTCTCGGATGTGGCGTGCGCCACATCCGATACCAGCAGCCACCAGCAGGACCAAGGCGATCCAGGCCGACATATCATACGCCACCGTCGGTAGCGATGCTACCGCTGGATACGGCGCCTCCTCCGCTACGGTAGCGGCAGCTTGCCACGCCATCGCGATAAGCGCGAGATGGAGGGCGGCAAATCCGGCTGCAGCGAGCAAGCTCGCCACAACCAAACGGTGTCTGTAGAGCTCAGCAGCAGCCCTCAAAAAGAGGCCGACGATAAGCATGATGCTGACAGTGATGGTCAGCCAGATTGTGGACACAATTTTCTCCTTCCAGAGAAAACTCTGAGGTGCGGCCTTTCAAAACCGCGACCTCAACCGGGATGAACTTCCCGGGAGTCGCTTTTCGGTTTGAAAAGCTAATATATATCATACTGGTCACAAAATGTCAATACTTTTTGTCAAATAGACACGCTCCACCTCTGGAAAAATCTCCAGTTTTCCCTTGCAAAAATCGCCTAAACCGCTTATACTAAAATCATGAATATCTATCTCGGCTCAGACCATCGCGGCTTTTTATTGAAAGAAAAAGTGTTCGCATATTTGGCGAAGAATGGTTATGATGTCGAGGATGTCGGCGGGGTGGAATTAAATCCGGACGATGATTTTCCGCAATTTGCTCAAGCGGCAGCCCTGAAAGTGATCGGCGATGACAGCAAAGACCCGCGGGCGATTTTGATTTGCGGCGGCGGCCAAGGGATGTGCATGGCGGCTAACCGTTTTAAGGGAATCCGCGCCAGCGTGATTTGGGATGCATTTGAAGCGAAGATGACGCGTAATGATAACGACTCGAATGTGTTATGTCTGCCGGCGCGAATTTTGGAAGATGACGAGGCGGCCTGGAAGGGTATCATTGAGACGTGGCTAAATACGCCGTATGCTAATGCTCCGCGGTTTAATCGGCGCAATGCGCAGTTGGATGAGCTATCATGAGCGCCGTAATTACGCCAGCGATTTTAGCAGAAAACGCTGCTCAATACAAAGAACAAGTCGATAGAATCACCGGCTTCGCTGAGCGCGTGCATATTGATATTTCTGACGGTGAATTTGCACCGACGCTAACGGTTAGTATTCCGGAATTGTGGGCGCCTGAGGGATGGATGGTCGATATTCACGCGATGGTTGATAAGCTTGACGAATACATCCCAAAGTTGATTGCTTTGCGGCCAAATATGATTATCGTGCATGCCGAGGCTAAGGGCGATGTCCAAACGACGCTAACGCAGATTCGACAAGCTGGAATTAACGCTGGGTTGGCTTTGCTTCGCTCAACAGTGCCGCGAACCGTTGAGGAAATGATAAAATTAGCCGATCACGTGATGATTTTTAGCGGCGAGCTGGGCAGATTCGGCGGTAACGCTAGTCTGATGCAGTTGGAGAAAATCCGCTTAATTAAGTCAATTAACCCAGGGGTAGAAATTGGCTGGGACGGTGGCGTGTCGATTGATAACGCTTATAGTTTGGTGCAAGGCGGCGTCAATGTGCTTAATGTCGGCGGCGTCATTCAGAAAGCATCAGATCCGCATGCTATTTTCTCCAAGCTCCAGCAGGAAATTAGCAAAACGAGTGTTTTGTAAATTATGAACGAGACATTGGCGGTTGAACAGCTGGAGGAAAAAGCGCGAGAGCTAAGGAAGCTAGTTATTCGCCAGGTAGCAGCCGCTGGCAGCGGTCATGTGGCAGGGCCGCTGGGGTTTGCTGATGTGATGGCAGTGCTGTATTTTCGGATTCTTAGATTGCGGCCAGAAGAGCCGGATTGGTCTGATCGCGATCTGTTCGTTATGAGTAACGGCCATTATGCGCCGTTGCTATACGCAGCGATGGCGATGCGTGGATTTTTATCGGAATCAGAGTTAATGAGTTTGCGGCAGTTTGGCTCGCGGCTACAAGGGCATCCGGAGCGGGTAAAATTACCAGGGCTAGAGACGACGAGCGGGCCGCTAGGCTGCGGTCTCAGCCAGGCTGCCGGTATGGCGTATCATTTGCAGTATTTGCAGAATTCGGAGCGTTTTATATATTGTAGTTTAGGCGATGGTGAACTTGATGAGGGTAATATTTGGGAAGCGGCGATGTTTGCAGCCAAGTATAAATTAGGCCGGCTAATCGCCATTGTTGATCGTAATAATATTCAAATTGGCGGCGATACTGAGCAGGTCATGCCGCTGAATGATTTGGGCGAGAAATGGCGCAGTTTCGGCTGGCAGGTACAGGAAATTGATGGGCATGACGTGGCACAAATTATCGCGGCGATTGAAGCAGCACAGGCAGTACGCGAGCAGCCGAGCATTATCATTGCGCATACGACACCCGGGCGCGGCGTTGATTTTATGGAGAGTGATTATCGATGGCACGGCAAGGCTCCAAATGCTGAGCAGGCCGCTGCAGCTCTGGCGCAATTAGATCTATCAGCCGGGAAACAGTCGGAAGGAGCAGTAGGCGCATGAGTGTGTTGCGGGACAATTGGCGCGCGGGAAATACCGCGTCGATGCGGCTCGGTTTTGGCCATGGGCTAGTTCACGCAGCTATGAACAATAGTCAAATTGTGGCGCTAAGCGCTGACCTGGCAGATAGCGTCGGCTTTGGCGAGTTTGCCGAGCGAATCGGCGCGCCGCGGTTCATTGAGATTGGTGTGGCAGAGCAAAATCTGGTAACAGTAGCCTCAGGGTTAGCAGCGATGGGTAATATCCCGTTTGCGGCCAGTTACGCGGCGTTCAGTCCGGGGCGTAATTGGGAACAAATTCGGACGACAATTTGCCTGAATAGTCAGCTGGTCAAGCTGGTCGGTTCACATGCCGGGCTGAATGTCGGTGCGGACGGCGCAACACATCAAATGCTGGAGGACATCGCGCTGATGCGTAGTCTGCCAAACATGGTGGTCTTGGTACCGGGTGATGCCTACGAGGCCGAAATGATGGCAGCAGTGATGGCGGCTGATCCGCGGCCAAATTACGTGCGGTTGCCGCGGGCCGACATGCCGCTGTTTTTGGATGGCGAAGTGGCGATTGGCCAGGCGTCTGTGCTGCGGCAGGGTACCGATGTGGCGTTACTCGGTACTGGCACGATGACGTATCAGCTGCTCATGGCGTCAGAGCAACTGGCGCACGCCGGCATTCAGGCAGAAGTCGTGCATTTTAGTACCATCAAGCCGCTGGACAAAGCAGCGGTCGTTGCCGCCGCCCAAAAATGCGGCCGTGTGGTGACGGCAGAAGAAGGACAAATCGCCGGCGGATTTGGCAGTGCGGTGGCGGAAGTACTCAGTGAAAAATTACCGGTGAAAATAAAGCGCATCGGCGTCCGTGACCAGTTCGGCGAAAGCGGTAATGTAGCTGAATTATGGCAGAAGCATGGGCTAGATGTCGAAGCGATTGTCCAGCAAATAAAAAGTATGTTGTAAAACGTGGTAAATAATTCCAGTGAACTAGCCCGCCGAACATCTCAAGCCGAACCGGGTCTCAACCCGGGAAATATCAAAGAAAGATATCTCAACCGGAGTGAGAGGTTGGCGAGTAGTTCAGCGGGCGTTAAGCCCGCGTTGAGTGTCAATTGATGATCTCGCAGATGATGTAGTACGCACCGGCTAGCGGGACAGTCTCATACAGCCCTGCGAATGTGAAGATGACCTCATAACTCTCAAGGCTCTCTTTGAAAGCCACCCAGAAAGCAACATGGATGACGACTGTCAGAATGATGGCAGCAGCCTTGGCGAGGTTACTGTTACAGGCGATGGCGAAGACCATCGTCAGGGGAGCAATGATAAAGAGAGAGATGAAGACAATGGCAAGGACGGTGTTCATGGTAACCATCCTCCTTCCTTCTTCCACTCAAGCTAAGGGCGACTTTCGCCCTAGACGTAGCTTGGCGAAAGCTGATATATATATCATACCGGAACAGAAAAGTCAACACTTTCATCGCATTTTCTCCAAAAGTCAAATCACCCACCCCTGTAAAATTCGCTAAAAATTATTTGCCAAAATCCGCCTCTTTTCATTTTCCGCCGCCGCTGCTATACTTAAACATAAGTAGTATAAGAGGTAAAAGGGTATATGGGACTGACAATTTCTGACATTCGGCGCAATACCACGCATGCGCGCCATTTGATGCAGCGGACACGGGCGCAGCACTTTGCGGTCGGGGCGTTTAATATTGATAATCAAGAAACGCTGATCGCGGTGGCGCGGGCGGCGCAGAAGCTCCAATCGCCAGTGCTGGTGGAAGTATCAGACGCCGAGGTTAAGGCCATGGGGCTGGAGAACGTGCGCGATTTGGTGGATAATTATAAAGCTGAATACGGCATCGAGATGTATCTCAATCTGGATCACGGGCCGACGGTTGAGGGCTGCAAACGAGCCATTGACGCGGGTTATGAGTTTGTGCATATTGATATTTCCCAGGCAAATCACGATGCCTCGGATGAGGAAATCATCGCCAAAACTCGCGAAGTTGTCGAGTACGCCAAGTTTACCGGCGCGCTGGTGGAAGCTGAGCCGCATTATTTTTGGGGTTCGTCAAATGTCCATACCGAGGCGATTGACTATGAAGAAATTAAGAAAACCTTTTCCACGCCAGAAGGCGCGCGTGATTTCGTAGAGGCGACGGGAATTGACACATTTGCGGCGGCGATTGGTAATTTGCATGGGCTGTATCCGGTACCGAAAGTACTGGATTTGGAATTATTAGGGCGCATCCGCGAAGCGCTGCACTGCCAGATTTCGCTTCATGGCGGGTCAGGTACGCCGCTGCATTATTTTAAGGATGCGGCGAAAATTGGCGTTTCTAAAATTAACATCAATTCCGATATGCGCTACGCCTTTCGCACGACGCTGGAAAAGACCTTGCGTGAAAATCCGAATGAATACGCCATCGTCAAGCTGATGCCGCCGGTATATGCTGCTGTTCAGGAGGTAATTGAGGAAAAAATTCAGGCCTTCGGTTCGGCGGGAAAGGCGGTGGTGTAATGGCGAAAATTATTACTGTCGGTGCAGGCGTGCAGGATGTTTTTTTAAGCCAGTCGGATGCGCTAAAACCAGTGTGCGAAAGTCCAGAGCATTGTTTTGCCCGGTTGGATTTGGGGGCGAAAGCCGATGTTAACCAGATTCATTTCGCTACAGGTGGCGGCGCTACTAATGCAGCAGTGACATTTGCGCGCCAAGGGCATCAGGCATTATTCATGGGTATTATTGGCAAGGATCCGGCTGGACAGGCGGTACTGGACGATCTAGACAAAGAAGGCGTCGGTACGCAATTGGTAAAATATTCATTAAAGTACAGTACCGGCTACTCGGTGCTGCTATTAGCACCAAACGGCGAAAGGACGATTTTAACTTATCGCGGCGCATCGACGCATTATCATCCAGCGGATTTTGATATCAGCGATCAAAAAGCCGACTGGCTGTACGTTTCTACCTTGTCGGGAAACATGGACGTGCTAAACAAGTTATTCCGCCAGGCCAGAGACCAGGGGATTAAGATTTGCTTTAATCCAGGTAAAAAGGAATTAGCCCAAAAAGACAAGTTGATTGGCTTACTGCAGGACGTCGAGATCTTAACTGTGAACCGCGAGGAAATGCAGCTATTGGTGTCCGGTGATGATTTGGAATCTTTGGCGCGCAATGCCCTGAATTTAGTACCGGTTGTGCTGATAACCGACGGGGTGAACGGCTCTATCGCCAGCGACGGCAGGACAATTGTTCGCGCTGGTATGTATGATGATCGGCCGTCGATTGACAGAACTGGCGCCGGCGATGCTTTTGCGTCTGGATTTTTAAGTGCTTGGGCGGAAGATAGCAATTTGAAAAATGCAGTTATTTTCGCCAGCGCTAACGCCAGTTCGGTGGTGATGAACATCGGCGCTAAAACTGGAATTTTACAAAAAGGAGTGCCGCTCCACGCTATGCCAATTCATGAAAAGGAGGTTTGAAATGCCGCGAAGTTTAAGCAGGCTTTTGGGTGATGACAGTAAGCAGCGATTAGCGTTAAACGAGTTGCAGCGAATGACGCGCGACGATAGCGATGTGCGGTTGATCGCAGAAATTTTAGCGCGGGCGCATTCGATCATTCGCTCGCTTGGCCTTGATCCTGGCGATACTACCGCCGAGGAAATTTACCAGGCGTTGCAAGCAATCGCCCCGCGGGCAGAAAATTGGGCGCCGTTTAAGGCGTCTGATTGGGTGCTGCTGGATATCGACGGGCAAGTTATTTCGTTTCATCCGGTTGATGTCATTGATAATTACCATCATCAATTACCGCTTGGACAGCACCAAACGTCTCGAGGGAGAAGGGGTTTGGGCTTTGAAATTGCTCGCCGTTATAAAGATCATCCGAAAACCCACAATTCAACTGTCGAACGTGTCGTCTGCGAGGGCGGGATTTGTTATATTGCTTCGGCTGTTGGCGAGCCAGTCAGGTCAGAATCCCCGTTTCAGTTGCCGGTAGCTAATGCTAAATCAAAAAGCCACAAGTCGGCTGATGTGCCTGCAAAACCTAAAAAATCTGGCAGTAAAAAATCTAACAAAAACCCAGCAAAACTTGAAAGTCTCTAATAATTGTCTAAAAATCTTGAAAGCTAAGAGTAATCGGGTAAACTAATACGAAGTCTGGTCAGCAATACGTCTTATTTGCTTGTACCAGCTCAATGATCTCATCGACACTGTCGGTGATGGTATAAATATCCAGGTCTTTCTCGACGATAGCTCCCTCGGCCAGCATATGGTTGCGGAAAAAGGCGTCCAAATCGCTCCAAAACGCTGTGTCAAACAGAATAACTGGCGCGCGGTTGGCTTTTTCAGTCTGGATTAGCGTCAATATCTCCGCCAGCTCGTCCAATGTACCGAAGCCGCCCGGGAAATAAATATAGGCATTAGCAAACATAGTCATGACGATCTTTCGCGGCGCAAAGTGCTGAAACTCAAACACCTCGGTGGCGTATTTATTGACTTCCTGTTCGTGCGGCAGGCGAATGTTGAAAGCGATCGACTCGCCGCCAGCAGCCCGCGCACCCTCTTGGACAGCCTTGTTAGCACCTTCATTGGCAGCGCCCATAATGCCGTGCCCGCCGCCGGAAACGATGGCATAGCCGAGTTTGGCTAGCCGTTCAGCCGTTTCTTTCGCGGCATGGTAATAGGCGCTATTCGGGTCGGTGCGTGCTGAGCCAAAGATAGTTACCGTTTTCTGATATTTCCGAAGAATTTCGTAGCCGCTCTGGATTTCATCTTCCATCTTACCGAGGCGGAACATCGCAGCCTGCAGCTGCACATCGCGCGGAACGCAAAAATTTTTTGTGGTCATGATTATCCTTTTGTTTTATGATATAACTCTTCTAATTATAGCATAAGCTTTACTGTTTTGTCAAATAGTACGCACCAACCTCGCATTCTCTCGATACTTATTATGTTGTAAAAAATATGTGTATAGACACAGGAATAGGTTTCTGCTATAATAACTGGCGTTGAGGCCTTATCGTCTAACGGTTAGGACACCAGGTTTTCATCCTGGCAATCCGGGTTCGATTCCCGGTAAGGTCACCATAGAATAATTCATCAGTCTATGATGAATTTTTTAATGTCCATATAAATTAGCCGACTTTCACTGTAAGTTATCCAACATCGGCAATGCTTGCTACCAGGCGATATTGTCAGCATACGATTGCCGCAATCTTTTGCGCAGAACTCAAGCTTGAGCCGCCATGTTCGCTGATGGCGCGGCTGACTGATCGTGATAAAGTTGACTATCTGCCGGTTGATTGGGATGATTTGGCGGCACTGTTCGATATGATAGCTTTTCCTAAAGATAGCGATGATGATAGGCGTGCGGTTGAGAAGGATATGGATGTGATATATCGGAAAACTTTGCGGATTATTGAGGCGGCGAAGTCAGGCTAGCCGCTATACGCTCGCCAAATACTGTCAATCCCGCTGCAATCGTTAGCCCGTGACCAAAGGTCGGTAATTGCTGATAACTAATGTTCGCAATTTTACTATTGTTTGAATTCTTCATGTAGCGGTTATTTAGTCGACTATCAGTTGGCGGTACAACTTGGTCGTGGATGCTGTAAAAGGAGGTGATGCGCGTAAATTTTGCTTGCATGCTAGGCAGATTGCTGGCTAATTCGCTAATCGCTCGGGCAAGCGTCTCGTTTTTTAGCCGCTGCCGATAAACATACGGCGTAGCAATTGTGGCAACAGCTTTGATTCTGTCGCTACTATCCATCGCCAGGGCGTTCAATACTGCTACACCGCCCGCGCTCGCCCCGATAAGATACACATCTCCCTCCAGATTACGGATATAATCATGCAAACGGTTTTGCTTCTTATGGTAGTCATTCGCTGTATCCTCCCAGCCGAACGCGAAAACATGCGGGCAAAAACCGCGCGCTCGCCAAAAAGGACAAACCAGCTGATATAACCACTTGCGATCCTCTAAGCCGGGAATGAGAATAAGATTAGGTGTATTCACTAAAATGAATATATCATGGATTTGCATTTCACCCCTAATCTATGCTAAAATACCAGGGTTAATATCAAATCACACGAAAGGTGAGTAATGAGTCTGAGTCGAATCGGAAAACTGCCGGTGGTTATTCCGGCCGGTGTGACAATCACGGTTGACTCTGGTGATGTGGTCGTAAAGGGCCCGAAAGGTGAATTGACGCAATTCATCACGCCAGCAGTTGAGGTGAAAGTCGAAGACGGACAAGTCACGGTTCATCCGAAAGATGAGTCCAAAACTGCTCGCGCCCAGCACGGTCTGATGCGCGCGCTGATCAACAACATGGTAATCGGCGTTACCAAGGGCTACGAGAAGCGTCTGGAGGTCAATGGTGTCGGTTTCCGCGTAAGTTCCAGTAACAATGAGCTGGAAATGGCGCTCGGGTTTTCACACCCAGTCAAATACAAAGCCCCAGAGGGCATCACCGTTACCAACGAAAAGATGACCATCATCGTCAGCGGTATCAATAAACAGCAAGTCGGCCAAGTCGCTGCGGAAATCCGCGCGCTGAAGAAGCCTGAACCATACAAGGGCAAGGGTATTAAGTATGCTGACGAGCAAATTTTGCGCAAAGCAGGAAAGACAGGTAAGTAATCATGGCTGAAAACAAGAAATTACTCAACCAAGCTCTTCGCAAAAACCGCGTTCGCGCGAAAGTTTCAGGTACTGCAGAGCGCCCACGCCTAACCGTCACCATCAGCAACCTGCACGTCAGTGCTCAGCTGATCGACGACGTTGCTGGCAAAACATTGGCTGCCGCAACCACTGTCGGCACCAAAGCAAAAGGTACGATGAGCGAAAAATGTGCTACTGTCGGCACCGAAATTGCCAAGAAAGCAAAGAAGAGTAAAATTAGCGCAGTGGTCTTTGACCGCAATGGCCGCCAGTACGCTGGTCGCTTGAAGGCATTGGCTGACGCTGCGCGCCAAGAAGGATTGGAGTTCTAGTATGGCAGAGCAAGCTGCAAATACTACCCCACGCGCAGAAGGCCGCCGGCCTCGCAGTCCGCGTGGTGGTCGCCGCGATGACCGGCGAAATGTGCGCGATGACGCACCAAAAGAGTTTGAAGAATTGGTCATCAACATTGACCGCGTCAGCCGCGTGGTGAAAGGTGGCCGCCGCTTCCGCTTTAAGGCGTTGGTGGTTGTCGGCAACCGCAAGGACAAGGTTGGTGTTGGTGTGGCCAAAGGTGCAGACGTGCAGGCTGCTGTTGCTAAGGCAACCTCAGTTGCTAAGAAGCACTTGATCATTTTGCCGCTCAGCGGCGAAACCATCCCACACGACAGCGAAGTCAAGTTCTCAGGCGCCCGCGTGCTGATCAAGCCGGCTGCTCCTGGTACTGGTATCATCGCTGGTGGCGTGGTGCGACAGATCATCGGTGTAACTGGTGTTCGCAACCTGCTCACCAAGTCGCTTGGTTCAACTAACAAGGTGAACATCGCTTACGCAACCATTGAAGCATTGAAATCACTGGTTCCGCGCGAACAGTGGCTGAGCGTTCAGCCAGTCAAAAAGACTGCTAAAAAGGAGGCTAAGTAATGAAATACAACGATCTCCAAGTTTCAACAAACAAGAATAAAAAGCGCGTTGGTCGCGGTATCGCTGCTGGCCAGGGTAAAACTGCTGGTCGTGGTACCAAAGGTCAGAACGCCCGCACTGGTAAAAAGCTTCGCGCCATGTTCCAGGGTGGTCAGCGTCCATTGGCTCAGGCTGTGCCAAAAGCTCGCGGTTTCAAGAGCTTGCGCACGCCAGCGCAGGTCGTCTACTTGGATCACTTGAATGCCTTTGACGGCAAAACCGTTGACAATGCAGTGCTGTTTACCGAAGGCTACATCGCCACGCCGTTCCACACGGTCAAGGTGATCGCCCGCGGTGAATTGAAAGCTAAGGTTGACTTGAAAGTACAAGCTGCTTCCGCTTCAGTCGTTACAGCGATTGAAAAAGCCGGCGGCTCATTTGAGAAAGTCGCTGTACCCTTACGCCAGAGTATGAAGGATATCGAGGAAGACGAAAAGGCTAGCCAGGAAAAATAATTTTCAAGCAAAACCTAAAGAAAGCGCCCCTTGCGTATAAGCGGGGGCGCTTTTATAGTGTTATTTTAATTGCTAAAATTTAGCTATATAGATTATAATCAATAGCATGAATAACGACGATAAATCGCAAGCTCCGGATATACCGCAAGCCGGCTATACTCCGCCACCGGTTGCTCCGGGGGTGCAGTATCCAGGTGCGCCTAATGCTAATAATTATAATCAAAGCCAAACGCCGCCGAATATTCCAACGGTACCACCCACTCCGCCAGTAGTGCCGCGTCCTCCTGCTAGCAAATCACCTATGATTGCTATAATCTTTGCGTTCATAGTGGGCTTTGCTTTGATTATTGGAGGCATAGTACTTAATCATTTTGATAAAGAAAGTAAGAAGTGCGAGAATGCCGCTCCGTCCGAACATTCTATCTTTAAGCGGAATTTTTGCAAAGAGTCCGATGTGTACGATGAAATTAGCAAAGAAGCTGTCTTTAATATTAATATCCCAGATTTTACCTCGTGCGCGCCAAGCGAATCGCTGCATCAATCAGACAAAAAATCTTGGTATGATGCGTGGGTTGAATGTCTGAATAAAACATGGAAACCGCTATTTGACAATGCCTATCCAAATAAGGATTCGCTTGATTTCCAGGGTACTGTCGTAAAAGTTGTCGATTCTCTTGAAAATAGCGGATCAACTTGTATTAGCGACGGCAATAAAACAAGCGGGGTTGAAATATCCGGTTTCTATTGCCGAAAAGAGGAAACGATATATATTGTTGCCGGTTATACAGGGGATATTGAAAGCGATTTGACGGTTTTATTCCACGAATACGCGCATCATATTGCTATGAGAATGGGTTTTCCGATCAATATTAACTTGATGATTTTTGAAATGTATAAATATTGGCCAAATCAACCGGACAGCCAAGACGCGGTTAAAGAGCGCGAAACTCGCCGTTCTGAGTTGTTTGCTGACACGATGTCGTATGCTATGCTTGCTAATACGCCGTCATTAAAGCAGTATTTGGTAAGACCAACCAAAGGTTTAGAACCGTCGACGCATGGTTCAATTCGGGCGTTACAGCTGGCTTATGAAAGAGGTGCGAAAGCTAGGGCGGTGGGCGATTGCAACGCTTGGGGTTGGAGTATTGACGAAGTTGACCAGTAGATAAAATCTGGCAATATCTGGTCAAATAATGTATACTGGAATAGTTAATGAAGTTAGTGGCTAGAGGGGCTAAGAATATATGGATTGGAGAATAATTTTCCGCTCGTTGAAAAACAAAGATATGCAAAAACGGTTGTTGATTGTTACCGGGATTATTGTGGTATACCGGTTACTGGCGCATATTCCAGTGCCATTGGCTGAGCCAACTCAGCTGCGAAGTGCAATTTCTTCGGTGCTGGGCCAGAGTGATTTGGGCGGTATTTTGAACCTGCTTTCTGGCGGTGCTTTGTCAAGTTTTTCTTTAGTGCTGGTCGGACTTAGTCCATTCATTACCGCTAGTATCATTATCCAGTTGTTAACTAAAGCTATTCCAAAGCTAGAGGAGCTTCATAAAGATGGCGAGTCAGGACGCCGTAAGATTCAACAGTGGACGCGTGTTATTACCGTACCGCTGGCTATTGTTCAGTCAATCGCTTTTATATTTATTTTGCGCCAAACTGTCCTTCAGGGCGGTACGACGACTTTAGGCGATCCAACTGCCATGGAGTGGATTGTGTCGGTGACTGCCATGACTGCCGGCTCGGTGCTGCTTATGTGGCTTGGCGAATTGATTACTGAGCAGGGAATTGGCAATGGTATTTCTATTGTGATTTTTGCTGGTATTATTAGCCAGATGCCGCAAATGGCTGCAACGATTATTTCTTCTCTAACCGATACCTCGTCTGGCAGCCTGAATTTCTTTAATTGGTTTACGATACCAGTTAATCCGGTGATGTTCTGGACAGTATTAGCAATGGCGATTGCCGGATTGATCGTCCTGTACTTTCTGGTTAAAATTAATGAAGCACAGCGCGTTATTACAATTAATTATGCTAAGCGCGTCCACGGCAATAGTAACTATGGCGATGTTAAGAGTATTTTGCCGGTTAAGCTGATTGCAGCCGGGGTTATTCCAGTTATCTTTGCAGTTTCATTCCTTAGTTTGCCGCAGTTTATCGGTCAGGTTATGAAGGCGTCTAATAATCCTGACTTGCTGCCGACTGCTAATAAGCTTATCACTTGGTTTCAAGCGCCGAATGCTGGTTCGTTTACTGGCGCTACTGCCGAAGCTTTCATTTATCCGACGCTGTACTTCTTGCTAGTTATCGCGTTTACGTATTTTTACACAGGAATTGTCTTTAATGCTAATGAAATTGCTGAGAATTTGCAGAAGCAGGGAGGCTTCATCGAAGGTATACGCCCGGGTGTTCAAACAGAAAAGTGTTTGATGCGTACGGTTAATCGCCTGATTTTGTTCGGGTCGATCGTGCTGGGTATTGTGGCAATTTTGCCGTTCATCGCTGAGTATTTGACGTATCACTTGACGGGACTGAAGGGGCTGCGGTTGTCAATTGGCGGTACTGGAGTTTTGATCGTTGTGTCGGTTGGTCTAGAGACATTGCGTCAGATTAACTCGCGAGCTTTGATGGTTACGTACGACGATTTCGATCCGGACGAGCTGGTTAATGGCCACGGTAAAACGAAAAAACGGCGGTTGCTGTCGAAGCTGCGTAAAAAATAAATGAATAATCCTCGCTGCTGGGCGGGGATTTTTATCATCGCTTATTGCTAATTCGTGTATTGTCAGGTAAATAGTGAAATTTTTCTCAGTAAACCCCTTGCGGGAAGCAGCTTGTTGCTGTATAATTGACAACTGTAACTTATGGCGAGTCAAAAGGAAGTCATCAAAATGATTGGTAAGGTAGTGGAAGCACTGCCTAATACTCAATTTCGGGTGGAACTGGAGAACGGCCATAGTATCATCGCGCACATTTCAGGGCGAATGCGCAAGCACTATATTCGCCTGGTGCCTGGTGATAAGGTTGAAGTTGAGATGACCCCTTACGATCTGACAAAGGGACGAATCAGCTTCCGCCTACGCGACGACCGACCTCAACAGAGCCGGTAGTCAAATATTAACGTTAATCTCGGGTTTACTCGGGAAGGGAGATTTCAAAGCACTTTATGAAAGTTCGTACAAGTGTCAAGAAGATCAACAAAGATCCCAAGAAAGGTGACAAGCTAGTCCGCCGTAAAGGCCGCCTATACGTCATCAACAAAAGAAAACCTAAGAACAAGCAAAGGCAGGGTTAAGCATGGCTCGAATTGCTGGGGTAGTTATCCCAACAGAGAAGCAAGTGCAAATCGCGCTCACCTATATTTATGGGATTGGGCCAAAGCACGCTTCGAGCATCCTTGCGGCGGCTAAGATTGAGCCGACCACTCGGGTGAAAGATCTCACCGAGGCTGAAGAAAACAAGATTCGCGAAATTATCGACAGCGAATACACCGTCGAAGGTGATCTCCAGCGCTTGGTAACTAACAACATTAAGCGCTTGAAGGATATCAACGCCTATCGCGGTCTTCGCCACAAAGCAGGACTGCCGACACGCGGACAGCGGACTCGTACGAATGCACGAACTCGCAAGGGTCGCGCTATCGCCGTGGGCGGTACACAACCAAAAGCAGCAAGTAAGACCTAAAGAAAGGACTAAGAAATGGCAGACGCAAAATCTACCAAGAAGAAGCAGCGCCGATCAGTCCCAGCTGGTCAGCTGCATATTCAAGCAACATTTAACAACACCATCGTTACCTTTGCTGATAAAAAAGGTAACGTGTTGACCGCTTCATCAGCTGGTGCGTGTGGTTTCCGCGGTAGCAAAAAGGGCACCGCCTACGCTTCACAGGTTGCTGCTGAGAAAGCTGCTGAAGCTGCGAAAACGCAGTACGGCTTGAAATCGGTTGACGTTTTCGTCAAAGGTGTCGGCCTGGGCCGCGATGCCGCTATTCGCGCGGTTGGCGCTTTCGACATCTCAGTAGAAAGCATTAAGGACGTAACTGGCGTGCCTCACGGCGGTGTTCGTCCACGAAAGGCACGGAGGGCATAATTATGGCACGAGATAATTCACCGATTGTCAAGCAAAGCCGCCGCGAAGGTTATGCGCTTCATCCAAAAGCACATAAGGTTTTGGCGCGAAAATCTGGCATCCCAGGCCAGCACGCGCACGGTCGCCAAAGTAAGCCAAGTCTGTATGCTACGCAGCTACGTGAAAAGCAGAAGGTTCGTCGTTTGTACGGCTTGGTTGAAAAGCAATTTGCGCGGTTGATGAATGAAGCAACCCGCGCCAAAGAAGGTTTGGCGGGTGAAAACCTGTTGAAACTATTGGAGCGCCGCTTGGATAACGTCGTTTATCGTTCTGGATTCGCTGTTAGCCGTCGGGCTGCTCGTCAGCTGGTTAGCCACGGACACTTTGAATTAAACGGCCGTCGCGTCGACATTCCATCAATTCGCGTTAAGGCTGGTGACGTTATTACTGTTCGTGCAAAGAGCACCAAATCTGAGTACTTTACGCACATTGACGATGTAATCAACAATTCAATCCAAGGCCCACTCAGCTGGCTAAAGAGCGATAGCAAGAAGCTGAAGATTGAAGTGACTGGTTTGCCAAAACGCGAGGAAGCAGAAGCTGACATCAACGAGCAATTAATTGTTGAGTATTACTCACGATAAAAGAAGGGTTAGGGAAGAATTATGGCAAAAGCAATTTACAATCCAGCACTCGCGAGCGTTGATGATATTTCCGCGACCAGTGCTACTTTTCTAATCGAGCCGCTTCACCCAGGCTACGGTAATACTCTTGGTAACTCACTACGCCGCGTTCTGTTGTCGAGCGTCCGCGGTGGCGCAATTGTCGCTTTCAAAGTTGAAGGCGCAACTCACGAGTTCACCACCGTTGAAGGTATCAAAGAAGATGTTGTCGACATCATGCTTAATCTGAAAAATGTTCATTTGCGCGTATTTACTGACGAGCCAGTTGAACTACGCTTGGAGAAATCTGGCGCTGGTGAAATAACTGCTGCAGACATCCAGACAAATGCTGACGTTGAAATCGTTAACCCAGAGCAAGTAATTGCTACGATTGATGATCCAAGCAAGCATTTGGTGATGGATTTGGTGGCAGAAGCGGGCTGCGGATACCAGACAATTGAAGAGTCAAGCGAGAACCGTTTGCATAGCGACATGATTGCTATCGATGCAATGTATTCGCCAGTGCTGCGCGTCCGCTATAAAGTTGACTCAACCCGCGTCGGCCAAGAAACAAACTTGGACAAATTAGCAATCACCGTTGAGACTAACGGCGCAATTACTCCGCGCGAAGCGTTTGAGGAAGCAGCAGCAATCCTGGTTAATCAATACACGGCTTTGGCGGGTAACACCATGGTGACTGGCGCGCCAGCGCTTGGCACAACCAAGGATGATGAAGAGTCAGAGTTGGCTATGCCGATTGAAGAATTAAACCTAAGCGCCCGCACCACGAACGCGCTGATTAACAATGAAATCCGCACGATTCGCGACCTGGTGACTTTGACCGAGCAAGATTTGCGAGAATTGAAAGGCTTTGGTTCAAAGGCGCTGGATGAAGTACGCGACAAGATGGCGGAGTTGGAGTTTTAACTATGCATAGACACGGATATCAGGGGCGCAAGTTCGGCCGTGAGCGTGATCAACGGCGAGCCTTGCTGAGAGGCCTGGCAACCAGCCTGGTCGAGCACGGCAAAATCGAGACCACCTTGCCGAAAGCCAAAGAGCTGAAGCGTCACATTGAAAAAATCATCACCAAGGCGAAGAAGGGCGATCTAGCCAGCCGCCGCCAGGTGATCGCAGCGCTCAGCACCCGCGCTGCTGCTTACAAACTGGTTGATGAAATTGCCCCGCAACTCGGCGGCCGCACCAGCGGACACGTTCGCGTTGAACGAACACGTTTGCGTGTTGGCGACGGCGCGCAAATGGCAATCATCGAGTTTGTCGACGACATCAAACCAAGACAGCAGAAGGAGGAGAAATAAGATGAAGACTTATTCACAAAAACCATCTGACGTTTCCCGCCGCTGGGTATTGTTTGACGCGAGCGAGCTACCACTGGGGCGCTTGGCAACTGAAATTGCTAAGCACCTGACCGGTAAATACAAGCCAACCTACACACCGCACGTTGATGGTGGCGACTACGTCGTGGTTATCAACGCTGCAAACACCGTCGTTACTGGCTACAAGGAAACCGACAAGTATTACTACCGTCACAGTGGTTTCCCGGGCGGCATCAAAGAAACGCAGTTCAAAGAAATGCGTGAACGCCACCCAGAACGAATTATTGAAGAAGCTGTCAAAGGCATGCTGCCAAAGAACAAATTGCAAGCAGAGCGCCTCAAGCGCCTCCGTGTATTTGCTGGCAGCGAGCATGCTCACACAGCACAAACCCCAGAGAAAGTTGAGGTAAAGTAATATGGCTACTGATACCTATTTCTACGGCTTGGGACGACGCAAAAGCGCTTCGGCAAGTGTTCGCTTGCTTCCTGGCAAGGGTACCATCACCATCAACGGCAAAGCAGCCGCTGAGTACTTGGATGGCAACAAAACCTTGCTGGCAGAAGTAACCGACCCGCTAGCTATCGTCAGCAAGCAAAAGGAATACGACGTTACCATCTTGGTGAAAGGTGGCGGTCTCGCTGGTCAAGTTGACGCCATCAAGCTTGGCATCGCCAAAGCATTGACGGCTGCTCACGCTGATCTGCGCCCAGTTCTGAAGAAGGCTGAGCTGCTCAAACGTGACCCACGCGAGAAAGAGCGCAAGAAATACGGTCTGCGTTCCGCCCGCAAGCGCGAACAGTTCTCCAAGCGTTAAGCTTCCGAATCAAAGCAGTCTGCTTGTAGAAAATACCTCGTCTGTATGGGCGGGGTATTTTGGCGGCTAGCGTGTATTGGTGATATTTATCTAAAATTTTGGTCTTTTAGCTCTCGATATCCATCCGTGGAAAGTCGAATCAATTACTGCTGACGGTGCGGGTGCAATGGAACAAACGTATAGCTATAACAGTACGCCGCTTTACGTGATGATTCCGTCCGATGAATCGGTGAATGCTGCCAAGGCGAAGATTTCGGCATATTTGAAATAAATGACAATGATTTTTTCCTGATGCTTAAGCTTTGAGCTAGCAACTACCTCTGATATAGTCAATAATCAGAGGAGAGAGTGGTTAGTAAGCGAGAAAAATCTGATAAGGATAGTCAGGCAGCGCCGGTTAAAAAGCGCGCTAGTGTTAAAACTGCGTCAAAGAATCGTGAAAAATTACATGATGATTTGGAAAATAAAAAGTCTGGCGGCAAGCTAGATCCTGGTCTGTATTGTTTCACGGCCATCGCTCAGTTTCATGGTATTCCTGCCGACCCGGAGCAGATTGCTCACACGTTAGCGATTGATCCGCGTGTGGGTATGAGTGAAACGGATATGCTACGGGCTGCGCGCTCACTCAAATTGAAGGCGCGGGCGGCTACGGTTAATTCTAAACAATTAACAAAGTTGCCACTACCGCTCATCGTTGGTATGAAGGATGAAAAGTTTGCGGTGTTGGCGCAAGTTGCCGAGGGTGGCGTGGCGGCGCAACTTGCTGATACTAAGAATGACAGTCGCCGCAAAGTCAAAGGTTCTAGAAAAATCATCAACAGTAAATTCCTCATTCTACCGCCAAATGGCGGGCCGCCGCAGGTGATGTCGGCTGAGGACTTTCAGGACAAATGGACTGGCCGCGTGATATTGTTTACGCAACGCTTTTGGAAAGAGGCGGACAGAAAATTCAACCTCAAGTGGTTTATTCCGACGATTATCAAATATAAAAAGCCATTGCTGCAAGTCTTGCTGGCGGCGCTGGTGGTGCAGATTATTGGTATTTTTACGCCAATTTTGACGCAGGTTGTCATCGATAAAGCTCTCGCGCATCACAGCGTCTCGACGCTTGACGTCATCGTTGGCGGGCTGGTAATTATTGCGTTGTTTGAGGGGATGCTTGGCGTCGCTCGGAATTATATTTTCACTCATACCACTAGCCGAATTGACGTAATTTTGAGTTCGCGGTTGTTTCGGCACTTATTTGCCTTGCCGCTAAGGTATTTTGAAACCCGTCGAGTTGGCGATACCACAGCGCGGGTGCTGGAGCTGGAGCGAATTCGGTCTTTTTTGACTGGTACGCCGATGACGGCGCTGATTGATATTAGTTTTATGTTTGTCTACATCATAGTTATGCTGTTTTATAGCACAACATTGACGTGGGTGGTGCTGGGTAGTTTGCCGGTGTTTGCGATATTGTCTGGTATCATCACGCCGCTGCTTCGCCAGCGTTTGGATGAAAAGTTTAATACGGGCGCCGAATCCCAATCGTATTTGGTTGAGTCGATCACTGGCGCGCAGACTATCAAATCGTTCGCACTGGAGCCACAGCTGCAGAAAAATTGGGAGGGTCGGCTGAGCAATTATGTTCGCGCTAGCTATAAAACTAATTTACTGTCAGGCAATGCCGGTGTGCTTGGCCAGCTCATTCAAAAGATTTTTGACATCGCTATTTTGTGGTTTGGCGCGCACATGGTGATGGCGGGCAGTTTGACGATTGGCGGGCTAATTGCTTTTCGGATGCTGAGCGGTCGAGTGAGCGGACCTGTATTACGCCTCGTGCAGTCATGGCAGGATTTTCAGCAAACAGGTATTTCCATGAAGCGGTTGGGTGATATTTTCAATACCAAGCCAGAGCCGACACTTGATCCGAGCAAGTCGCGCTTGCCAAGCATCACTGGCGATGTGCGGTTCGAGCATGTGCGTTTTCGCTATGCGCCAGATAGCCCGGAAGTTATCCGCGATGTGTCGTTTGGTATTCGTCCTGGCACGGTGGTTGGCGTGGTTGGGCGCAGTGGTTCGGGCAAAAGTACGATTTCCAAATTATTGCAGCGGCTGTACGTGCCAGAATCAGGCAAGATTTTGATTGATGGTGTCGATATTGCTACTACCGACCCGAGCTGGTTGCGCCGGCAAATCGGTGTGGTTTTGCAAGAAAACTTTTTGTTCAATGCCAGCGTGCGCGATAATATCGCGGTGCATGTGCCGAGTAGCAGCATGGATGACATCGTAAGGGTGGCGAAAATTGCTGGCGCCCATGAGTTTATCACTGAATTGCCAAATGGTTACGACACGATGGTTGGCGAAAAGGGCGAGGGCTTGAGCGGCGGACAAAAGCAGCGCATCGCTATCGCCCGAGCGCTGCTACATAATCCTAAAGTCCTGATTTTTGACGAAGCGACATCAGCGCTTGATTATGAGTCGGAAAATATCATTCAGCGAAATCTAAAGCAAATTACGGCCGGGAGAACGGTTATTATCATTGCGCATCGTCTATCAACGCTCAAGTCGGTCGATAAAATCATGGCAATTGATCGCGGCCAATTGGTTGAGTATGGTACGCCGGCGGTGCTGCTGAAAAAGAACGGTTTGTACGCATATCTGCACCAGCAACAATCAGGAGACGAAGTATGAGTTGGCTAAAACGCGACCGGTTGCAGTATGAATTTTTGCCAGCAGCTGAGGAAATTGTTGAAACACCAGCGGCGCCGTTGGGTGCGTTGGTGGTTTGGCTAGTTACATTGTTATTGATTGTGGCGTTGGCATGGTCATACTTTGGCAGGATTGATATTGTAGCGGTAGCTAACGGTAAAATCTCCACCGAAGGTAGCACCAAGATTATCCAGCCGGCAGTCTCTGGCGTGGTGACGAATATTAATGTGCATGATGGTCAGCGCGTCAAAAAAGGAGAGACTTTACTGGCGCTTGATAAAACCACTGCCGAAAAAGACGTTGCTACCGCCAATCAAAGTCTTAACACGGCACGAGTCGAGCGCGATATTTTGCGGCGGCTAGCTGTTGGTGGCAATACCGACGATATTATTAATAATGCAGATTTGCCAGACGAGGTCAAAGCTATGTTGCGGCAATTTGCCGTCTCGCAAACCGCGCTTTCTGCGGCCAGGCAGCAAGCTGTAAATGGTATGATTTCTAACTACCAGCAACAGTTACAATTTAATCAGCAAGCGAAAAACCAGCTGGAAACCAATGCGCAAAACCTGAAAAATCGCAAAGCTGAGATTGAAAAGCGATTACCAAACGCCAATCCTGTCGATAAGCTGCGCCTACAGAATGAACTGAGTAATATTGACCAGCGAATCACTAGTGCCGACAGCGCCGTGCTTGGTCAAAATCAGCAACTACTACAATCGCAGTCGGCACTCACTCAGGCGCAAAATCAATCGCAAACCCAGATTGCCGAGACCAACAGCGCCTTTAGTAACCAAATCATCGCGGCGGAAAAGCGAATTATCGAACTGGAAAATAATCTGGTGAAAGCCAGGCAAGTGTTGGCGCAAACTACTATCGCTGCGCCTGTCGATGGTACGGTACTGTCGCTGACGGTGAAAACAATTGGCGGTGTGGTCAATGCTGGGCAGCAGCTGGCACAAATTGTGCCAGAAAAAGTGTCGCTCTATGTTGATGCGGCGCTAGATAATCAAGACGTCGGTTTTGTTAAGCCTGGCCAGCGCGTAGTCGTTAAAGTTGCTACTTATCCATTCCAACGTTATGGTTACTTGGAGGGGACGGTTGAAAATATTAGCCCCGATGCCATTCAGGACGACAAGAAAGGTCTCATTTATAAAGCTAAGATTAAACTGAATGACGAGAAAAGCTCCAAGCAAAACCAACTCAAATTGCTGCCAGGCATGAGCGTCTCCGCTGAAATCACCACCGGCCAGCGCCGTATTATTGAGTTCTTCCTCGACCCGCTGATGACTAAGGCGGATGAGAGCTTGAAAGTCAGATGAGATAGTGTTTGGCGCGTGTGGAGGGTGAAACTTATTTATATTTCTGACGTACTATCAAAATAACGCATCGTCATGAGACGCAGTAGCTGATATAATTTATCAACGTCGCTATCTTTACGGATGATGCCGCCTGGACGCGAAAGCTTATTGCCTGCCTCCATTTGGACGATGGTATAAGTCAGTAGATTAAGTAAAAATTCGACGCTGTATCCTTCGCTGTGAACAATTTGGCGGCGGGCGCTGTCGATTGATTTTAACATTGGCTGGTAGTCGGCGATATCAATATTAAATTTGGCGAGAGCGATTTGCAATGATTGCATAAATGTCGGACGAGCAATTAACTTATAAATATCTTTTTCTGGACGCAAATAAAAATCGCGGACATCGTCCGCTAATTCAGACTCAATCGATTTAATCGCTGCTAAAACTTTTTGGATATCATGAAGAGTATGTTGTTTAGCGCTGCGATTTTGTCGGCGAATTTCACGTTCGGCAACCGCTTCGGCGAAACTTTGTAGTGCGAAAATTAGGTTGGTAATATTCATATGTACAGCATTGGAACTGGTACGAAAGCGGTAATCAATCAGCCGCGAGAATGCCAGTCCAATTTTGCTCGACGAACCAAGTTTTTTATGATGACCAGGGTTCAGAAAAAAGTAAGCCATCTTGGCTAAATTATCAGCGTGCATCTGTGACTGAATGCGCGGGATTGAGCGATAGGACGACGAACTGGTTGACAGGGCATATAAATGAGGATTGGCTAAATATAAATAAACATCATTGCCAAGTCGTATCGAATCAATTGTGCAATCTATCGAGTCGAAAAAGCTAATCCAATATAGCTGAAAAGCTAGCAAAATATTACCTAAATTACTGAACGAAAAAGCGTGTTTTTGGTAAGCAAAGCTGTATCGCAACTGCGATTCGAGCTGGATGGGCGGTTCATTACGGACTTGGCTGGAATTAATTTTTGTGGCGTATCCGGCGAAAATTGACGCGCGTACACCGCAGTGAATGGAAGAATCCAACTTCGTCGAGACGGCGCGTTTGATGAGCTGGCTGGATATGCCAGCAGCGTGCGATTGAAAACCTAAGTTGTCTGGCATGTGCTGAGCGAGAATGGTAATGTGGGTGTTTGAATACTTGCGCAGAGGTATAGTCAAACCATCCATATCGGTAGATTGCCAATGCAAATAGGCGCGAATATTGTACGCGATATTTTCTGGAGCGCCTTGGATGAGGGTTTTATTATAAAAGACGAACGGCGCGATACAGTCATTTCTGGATTTGATAATAATCAGTACTTTGTCAAATTTTCCAGACGCCAGAAATGTCATTGATGCAGTTAGTTCGGAGGTTATGGTGTCAAACTGACCATATCCCGAAGCGATTATTTCTTTACTCTCGGCATCCAGGTAAAACGCCTCGCCGATATATAAGTTGTTGCGGCGATTTTTATATTTCATGGCTTTATTATAGGTTAATTTTTTGTGTTTGTGGTAATTTGATACGATTGCTGTAAGGTCGCCAGACTGGTGACACTTCCTGTGTCCCATTCGTAAGAATTATTCCCACTATTTAGAAAATACCAGGAGCGCTCTAGAGGTCTTTATAGCCCAGACCAATCCAACTATTCCCAGGTGTGTAAGTAGGTTGAATTATCTAGTATAAAATAATAGAATAAGCTTATGGCAAGCAACAGCCGTCTTTCCAAAGATAAAAAGTTGATTAAGGTCGTGACAATTGCACTAGTCTGCGTGGCTATATGTTTTGCCGCTGGAGCTGCAACAATTCTATATCTACAACAGCACGCCCCTCGGCTTAATACTAGCTCTGATGCTGACGGTACTAAGGATGAGTTTTATCATGAGACCTACTCCAAGACCAATAACAGATCATGGTCAACTAAGGACGAATTTTATCAGAATATGAGAGATGTCAAGATTGGCACAGCTAGAGACATAGTCGAGAGGTCTATCGGCAAACCAGACCTATGCAGTAGAAAGATATATAGAGGTGAATATGAACTACAGCGTTGTGGGTATAACCTAGGAGACCCTGAGACCTACCAAGAAATAGTTTACATGAATGGGGCAGTATGGGGTATTAGCTCAGTGGTCGGATCTGTTAATCAGCTGAATAGTTTCTGATATTTTGATCTATCAGGTTTTCAGTTCTTCGCTCTCAAGGATTCTTCGAATCCTCTACGCTCCTGCCCAATCTCCGTCTAGCGTCAGTGAGGTAAAAGTTTATTATAGAAATAAATTCTAGGGCTATCAGTCCGTTGCATCGTGCTTATTCTTAAGGTAAAATTATAAGCAGTAAGTAATAGGGGGGGGCTGTGCTACATGGCAAAAAGTAAAAGTAGAAGAAAGAACAAATCGCGCGTAAATAATAAAAAAGCCTGGCAAGTTATCTTGATTATTCTGTCGTCAGTAGTTGTGGTGATGACTGTAGTGTACATTATAGGTGGAATTATAGTAGATAGAGAAATTAATAAACGTTCGGTTAGCGATAAGACAGAGCAAGCTAGTATGACCAGCTATCTAAAAAACAAATATGACCAAGATTTTGAGGTAGAAAAACCTAGTTGCAATGGCGGTGCTTTTGGTATTTCTTGTGTATGGTCTGCTGATGCTTATCCTAGATCAGATAAAAGCATAAAGATACATATTTCTCGGGTAGACAACCAGACAAAATACAGTGACAACTATGTCGTAAGTACTTGGCAAAAAGAACAAACTGCCAAAATTCAGCCTAAAGCCAGAGAAATATTTAAAGACATGCCTGTTGATGTAAAAATCAGGCTAGGTGTAATAGATCCAGACATAGAACGTAGTTTTACTCTGAAGAAACCAACTTTTGAGGAGGTGTTTTTAACTGAAAATAAAGTTGGGCAGCGTGGTAATTTAGTGTATGGATTAGATTTTAAATATGACAGCAGTATTAAAGACGAGAATCGTTTTGCTAGTGGTGTTTACGAGATGATAGAGTATACGAAGAACATGGGAGT
>CAUVOY010000003.1:0-77926 GCA_963553885.1 uncultured Candidatus Saccharibacteria bacterium | reverse complement strand
TGGTCCAGCCAGATTCAAACAGGGTTTCTCGTGCCCCGTCCTACTCGATAAAACATACATAAGGTCAGCGTCGTTTTCGCGTACACGGCTTTCACGTTCTTTGGCTAGTCATTCAAACTATTCTACTAACAACGCAGTTTTCTTACCTTACTACCAGCTGATAGCCTGGTATCGCAAATCAGATACCTTCAAATTGCTCTGAAGTTCTCTGACTTGGTCATATGTAATATCACAACCCCTTATTAAGTATTCGTCTATCAACTTATTTGCCTAAATAAATAGGCAAAAACTTAAAAGGTTTGGGCTGTTGCGATTTCGCTCGCCACTACTTTCGCAATCGTTATTTACTTTCTCTTCCTCATCCTACTAAGATGTTTCAGTTCAGATGGTTCCCGCTCGCTTGCCTATGTGTTCAGCAAGTGGCAACATGACATGACTCATGCTGGGTTTCCCCATTCGGAAATCCCCGGATCAAAGCTTGTTGACAGCTTCCCGAGGCTTATCGCAGTCTTCCACGTCCTTCTTCGGTAATATACGTCTAGGCATCCATTTAGCGCCCTTGAGTACCTTTTTATGCATTGACTTAGCTAGTAGTTGCTACTTTGCAATTACTGTTACCGTCAATTAAAAACTCAATTTTCTTTTACTCTCAAATTGTTAATGATCATGCCTCGCATTTTGAGTGCACATCTCGACCCGTCAAAAATCACGTCATCTAATCTACACTCAATGATGTTATTTCACTGCCCTCGCACTTTTCGCAGTGTATTGCCAGAGGTTCTCCTGAACATTCGCGTAACTAGTAATTAACTATACAGTAGCTGAAGTTGTTTTGCAAGAGTTTTTTCAAAGTTTTTTCGCCTTTTTTGGCTCGCTGCGAAAATCCGCGCCAACTGCCTCGGAAATATGAGAAAAACCGTCCTTTTTTAATAGCTCCGCCAACCCGCGATTGATTTGCCCAACCAGCTGCGGTCCTTCAAAAAATAATCCAGTAATCAGCCCGACCAGGCTGGCGCCCGCCTTAATCTTGGCATACGCATCCTCAGCCGAAAACACTCCGCCTACGCCAATAATCGTCAATCTGTCGCCGTATTTCTTATATGCATGGCGAATTAGATCTAGGCTATGCTCGCGCGTCGGCTCGCCGCTCAACCCGCCGCGGATTTCATCAGTCAGAGGATCTTTGATGTCAATTTTACTACGGTCTTTCACCAGATTAGCCACCGTTACGCCCTGAATATTATGCCGAACAATAACTTTCAGCAGTGAATCGAATTGTTTTATATCGTACAAATGCGGCATTTTTACCCAAAACGGCACATCGCGCGGCACGCTGTCAAGTGCTGTTAATAATGCATCAAGCGGATCTGCCTCAATAAACGGCTCTTTACCAGCATTAGGACAGGAGATATTAATTTCTACAACACTCGCCAATTTGTTATCGTTAATATATTCTGTTGCTTTTTTTACATCATTAATAATTGCCTGCTTGACTGGACGACCGCCAGCCCGTTCAATCGTTGTTTTATTTGCCACAACTGCTACTGACATAACCGTCGGCATATCATTTAACCGCCACTGATTACGGCGGACATAGCGGCTAATCTTTTTTAGTCCATAATTTGGCATACCAGCATACACCACCACCGACTTTGTCTTCGGCAAACGATGAAACCACGGTCGTCGATTTCCCTTTCTCGGCTCTAGCGTCACCGATCCGCCCGAAGCAAACCCAAAGCCAACATCCTCCATCAGCGGCGACAGCTGGACATTTTTATCAAATCCTGCCGACAAGCCAATCGGGTTATAAAAAGTGATGCCGTCAACTTCCTGCTGAAGCGACTTATCATGAAAACTACATAACTTACGAATAACCCACCGAACAGGCGGCAATGCCTGCGCCATGCGACCGCAAAAAACGATTAGCTTATGGGTAAAATCTGGCGTTAGTAGGAATAATATTGGCTTGATAATGTTTTTATACATCTCTACTATATCATTATACCTTAACTCCAGACTTTTAAGGCAACCTTAAACCTTAAATACCTAATCACGACTCAGTAACTGTTTTACTCTACTAAATAAGCTTTCTGCGGCCACCCTGGACGTATCAAAAACGATAGCCTCACCAGGAGCTTTTAGACTATCGCCAAAAGTCATCCGCGCCTCTATTTCATCTGGCGCCATATCTCTTTGTTCAAGCCTATGACGTCTAGTGGTATCATCACACTCCAGATGAAGCCATTTCATATCGCAGCCACACATAGAAAATATCATTCTTGCAATTTGGGTTGACACCGGAGAAGAACAAAAACCGTTTTTCTTCAGTAAATCCACTTGTTCGCGCGGAGAGCCATAGTATACGCCAATTTCTGGCATATAGGCGAACTCCAAACCCAAAGGACTCTCTATATACAACCCTTGGCGAAAATTGTCCTTAAACTGCTCTTTTCTGAGAAAAACACCGTGATCACCCGGCACCTCGCCTGGGCGAGGCATTCTTGTTGTGTGCGTAGGTATATACTTATACCCGCCGGCAATAGCCTGCTCTACAAGCGTAGTTTTACCCGACGCCGAAGCTCCTGTAACTATAAAAGAAGGTAAGTCACAAATCCTATCCATTTTAGCTCCTGCAAGAATAGTTATTATAATATCCCAACTATCAATTCCAACAAAAACTATTTGGTGGGCGACAAGGGACTCGAACCCCTGACCCTCTCGGTGTAAACGAGATGCTCTAGCCAACTGAGCTAGTCGCCCTTATTAAAAAACACAGCGGGTAATAAATAACCCTCCAAAAGTTCATTATATCGCTTTATTCAATATAATGACGTTATGGTGGGCGATGAGGGACTTGAACCTCCGACCTCGTCATTATCAGTGACGCGCTCTAACCAGCTGAGCTAATCGCCCTCGCACTCTGTCTTGGTGGAGTGCCGCGGACGTAAGCCCGCTTCACCCCATATGGTGGAGACACAGGGACTCGAACCCTGGACCCCCTGCTTGCAAAGCAGGTGCTCTAGCCAACTGAGCTATGTCCCCATTGCCAAGACTTTTTCCATTGTACCGTATCTTTTTCGTTATGACAAGTGTATAATAGTGTATATGTTATACGAATTCAGTGTTCAATCATTTTTTGTCGGCGTACTAATAATAATAGCGGGTGCGATCGGCGTTGTCTATCACCAAAAACTTGCCGACAATTTGGCTGACGGACTCAATAGCTACGATAAATTCAAATTCTGGGGCTTAGTAGTCTGCGGCATTGGCTTCGCAGTCATGTTAAGCCTGCATACCATTCCACTAAACTGGATTGTTCAGTCTGTTTTTAGTAATGGCGTAAGATAGTTAGTCTGAATACATTCTGCCAGATTAACCTCTTACAGCGCATCAGATAGCCGGCAAAATATAATAATTTATACTTTGTCTTATTGATTTAGTTGCACGGCATCAAAAAAGCCCCTCAACGGGACTTTTCTATTTAACAACTTGATTGTGCAATTCATCAATCGGTTTATCGTAGAGAAGGTTTTGAACTTTGTCTCGTCCCTAGAAGGACTATTGTAAATATGTAAGCTCAGCATATTTACGAGACCGACCTAGCTCAACTTGTGATTACTCGACAAGCTGGCATCTATTCTCCCTAGAAAGGAGGTAATCCATCCGCACCTTCCGGTACGGATACCTTGTTACGACTTAACCCCAATCATGCCCCCCACCTTAGGCCGACGAATCGGACTTCGGGTGTTGGTCACTTTCATGGTTTGACGGGCGGTGTGTACAAGACCCGGGAACGTATTCACCGCAACTTGCTGATTTGCGATTACTAGCGATTCCGACTTCATGGAGGCGAGTTTCAGCCTCCAATCCGAACTGGGACTAGCTTTGATGCGATTTGCTTCACCTCGCGGCTTCGCTGCGCATTGTACTAGCCATTGTATTACGTTTCTAGCCCAGGACGTAAGGGAAATACTGACCTGACATCATCCCCTCCTTCCTCCCCGTTACCGGGGCAGTCCTACCAGAAAAATACAACTGGTTGCAAGGGTTGCGCTCGTTGATGGACTTAACCAAACATCTCACGACACGAGCTGACGACGGCCATGCATCACCTGTCACAGGGTTCCAAAAGGCACTAATTGGTTTCCCAAAAATTCCCTGGATGTCAAGCCCTGGTAAGGTTCTTCGTTTAGCATCGAATTAAAGAACACGATCCACCGCTTGTGCGGGTCCCCGTCAATTCCTTTATGTTTTAGCCTTGCGGCCGTACTCCACAGGCGGGATACTTAACGCGTTAGCTTCGCTACTGAAGGGGTCGATACCTCCAACAGCTAGTATCCATCGTTTACGGCGTGGACTACCCGGGTATCTAATCCGGTTCGCTCCCCACGCTTTCGTGCCTTAGCGTCAGAAATGGCCCAGTAACCTGCCTACGCCATTGGTGTTCCTTCTTATATCTACGGATTTCACTCCTACACAAGAAATTCCAGTTACCTCTACCATTCTCGAGTTTAACAGTTTGAATAATAGTCTGTATGGTTGAGCCACCAGGTTTCACTATTCACTTATTAAACCGCCTACGCAACTCTTTACGCCCAGTCACTCCGGATAATGCTCGCACCCTACGTATGACCGCGGCTGCTGGCACGTAGTTAGCCGGTGCTTATTCATGAGTTACCGTCATATTCTTCACTCATAAAAGAAGTTTACAACCCGAAGGCCTTCATCCTTCACGCGGCGTTGCTCCATCAGGCTTTCGCCCATTGTGGAAGATTCCTCACTGCTGCCTCCCGTAGGAGTCTGGACCGTGTCTCAGTTCCAGTCTGGCTGATCATCCTCTCAGACCAGCTATGGATCGTCGGCTTGGTAGGCCATTACCCTACCAACAACCTAATCCAACGCAGGCTTCTCCCAAAGCGGATAAATCCTTTAATCCGAAGACCATATGCGGTATTAGCTACCCTTTCGGGCAGTTATTCCTCACTTTGGGGCAAATTCCTACGCGTTACTCAGCCGTTCGCCGCTCGCCGACATTCTGCACCATCAATTCGAAATCACCCTAGACACTCACTCCTTTCGAAATGATACGGCTGATCTCCTTCGGAAATCCCCGCGTCCAGGCTTCAAGTTGATAGTGCAGAACTCGCTGCCGCTCGACTTGCATGTGTTAGGCACGCCGCCAGCATTCATCCTGAGCCAGGATCAAACTCTCCGTTAAAAATCTACTTTGTATCAAAGTATTAAGGCTCTACAAAAATATAAACTGACGATGATATTGCACAATCAAATTGTTAAAGTTCATCTTAAGCCGGTCTGAAGCATCGTTTGCTCCACTTTACATATTCGTAAATCGTTGCTTTAACTCGCACTCCAGCAACCAGACTTAATACCAATCTTACCTTATCTGATTGACTAGGTCAATAGATTTTCATTATTATTTTGTTGCGAAAAATACAACAATGGCTACAAATATCCCTAAAACTACCCCAGCCGCCACCTCAATAGGTGTATGACCGTGCGCTACTCGAATACGAGGCAGCGTACTTTTTTGCTCGTCAAGCAATTGATTCAGCGTATCGCCTTGTTGCCCCGAAGAAAAACGCACCATTACCGCATCATAAACAATAATCATCGCCAACCAACAACTAATTGCAAACTGCACTGTATCAACTCCATCATACAGCCCAATCGTAGCTGCTAATGCCACCATCGTAGCTGCGTGAGCGCTCGGCATACCGCCTGATAGCAACAAGGAAGAGCGCGGATTTTTATTAAACACTCGGCGGTTGCGGCCCATTAGATGGAAAATATGCTTTGAACCCTGAGCCAGCGCCCAAGCCAGCAAGGGTATCAACAGATACCGCATTAAGCATCCTCGCTCTGCGAACGCTCTTCCATAAGACCAATGGACGAGACTGCATCATTACCATCCAGCCGCATAATCGTCACGCCTTGCGTTGTCCGGCCAAGCAATTTAATATCTTTCAGACTCAGGCGGATTGTCTGACCGTTCTGCGATACTAAAATGGCGTCTGTCATACCCGGATCAATAGTTTGCACCGAAATAATTGGACCAGTTTTCGCCGTAACAACTGCCGCTTTTATACCAACGCCGCCGCGCTTATGGGTTGGGAAATTTGCCGCTTTAGTGCGCTTACCAAAGCCTTTCTCACTAATAACCAGCAGCGTCTGACCGTCGCTTGTTACGATATCCATACCGACCACGCAATCGTTCGGACGCAGACGGACGCCGCGGACGCCGCGAGCCGATCGCCCCATCGGCCGCGCATCTTTTTCATTGAAACGAATCGCCTGCCCAGCAGATGTTGAAATAATTACATCATTATCGCCATCCGTCTTCTTTATCCAACGTAATTCGTCGCCATCATCCAATTTAATCGCGATAAGCCCGTTCGTCCGAATATTCGCATAATCTTCCAAAGGAGTCTTCTTAACAGTACCATTCTTAGTCGCCATAAACAGATAGCCAGTATCTTTAGAACCTTTCTCGTGCTTAATGATGGCTGTAATTTTTTCCTCTGGTTGTAATTGCAACAGATTGACTGCCGCTACTCCTTTGGCATTCAAGCCGGCAGCTGGCACTTCATAAGCCTTTAAGCGGAAAATACGACCCTTATTCGTGAAGAATAACAAATAGTCATGCGTACTAGCAGGCACAATTTGCGCAATAATATCCTCTTCTTTGGTCGTCATGCCGCGCTTGCCTTTACCGCCGCGGTTCTGCTTGCGATAATCGCTAGCTAGCGTCCGCTTAATATAATTTTCTGTTGTAAGAAGCACAACAGCATCTTCTTCCGGAATCAATTCCTCGTCAGAGAACTTACCCAGCTCATGATTGATAATTTTACTGCGCCGCTCATCACCATATTTTTCTTTCATCGCGATCAGCTCTTCCTTAACGACCCGCAAAATCTCATTTTCGTCTGCCAAAATCGCTTCCAATTTACGAATCAATTCGTGCAGCTGTCTCAGCTCATCCTCAATTTTATCGCGCTCCAGACCCTGCAAACGACGCAGTTGCATTGCCAAAATCGCTGCCGCCTGGATTTCCGACAAGCCAAACCGATCCATCAACCGCTTATCGGCATCGTCGTAACTTTCGCGAATCGTCTTAATTACCTCATCAATATGATCAAGCGCGATCTTTAGCCCCTCCAGGATATGCGCCCGCTCCTTAGCTTTGCGCAGCTCAAATTCGGTCCGGCGGCGAATCACCCCCTGACGATGCTTAATAAACTCTGCCAAAATTTCTTTCAAACCCATCACCCTAGGCTGAATACCATTCACTAAGGCCAGTACATTGTAATGAAACGATGTTTGCAGCCCAGTTAGCTTATATAGCTGGTTAAGAATCTTCTTCGGATAAGCATCCTTCTTCAGCTCAACAACGACCCGAACCTTGCCGCGGGCGCTTTCATCACGCGCATCAGCGATATGAGTTATTTTTTTCGCAAGAACCAGCTCTCGAACCTTATCGACAAAATTTTCCTTGCTCATGCCATATGGCACTTCAGTAATTACAATGCTGTAGCGGCCGTTCTTACGTTCCTCAATCGTCGCCACCGCCCGAATTGTCACCGAGCCGCGCCCAGTCTCGTACGCTTGATGCATTGGAGCGCCCCCGTACACTTCCGCGCCTGTCGGAAAGTCAGGGCCTTTAATATGCGTCAAAAGCTCATCCAGTGTAATATCAGGATTATCTATTTGCGCCACTGTCGCGTCAACCACTTCGCCAAGGTTGTGCGGCGGGATATTCGTCGCCATACCAACAGCAATACCCATTTGCCCGTTCAGCAGAATATTTGGTACAGCAGCCGGCAAAACAACCGGCTCTTTCTCTGTCCCGTCAAAGTTATCACGAAAATCAACCGTTTCTTTCTCAATATCGGACAATAGCTCGCTACCGACTTTATCCATTCGCGCCTCAGTATAACGAGAAGCTGCCGGCTCATCGCCGTCCATTGAACCGAAGTTACCCTGCCCTTCTACCAACGTATAGCGCATTTTCCACGGCTGCGCCAAATTTACCATCGCATCATAAATCGAGGAGTCGCCGTGAGGATGGTAATTACCCATGACCTCGCCGACAATCTTCGCCGACTTTACCGTTGCATGAGGGGCGCGCCAGCCATTCTTATTCATTGCATATAAAATTCGCCGATTCACCGGTTTCAAACCGTCGCGCACGTCCGGTAATGCCCGATCAATGATCACCGACATAGAATACTTTAAGAAAGAGTCTTCCATGACGCTTTCAACTGTCGATTTTTCAATGCCGCGAACTTCTGGATCGTCGTTCAGAATTTCCGGCTCTTCTACTATATTCTTATTATCGTTATCCGCCATATCACCTCCTTAAAAGTCCAAGTCTTCCAAATTAACCTTAGCGGCGTTTGTTTGAATAAAACTTTTTCTCAATTCCACGCTATCGCCCATCAGCTTTGTAAATATCGCATCTGCTCTCTCCGCATCTTCAATATTAACTTTTACTAAAGTCCGATTCTCCGGATTCATCGTTGTTTCCCACAATTGAGACGCGTCCATCTCGCCGAGACCCTTAAATCGCTGTTGCGCCGTATAGCCCGCTTGCTTAAACCGCTCAGCATTCTCATCAATTTTTGTACCAGCAGCTTTACGTTCGTTAATTTTTACCGTCAGTATCTCCTCCAGAGCCGCTTCATCATAGACATAATCTATTTTACGATTGCTGCCAGTTCCCTTACTCAAACCAAACAAAGGCGGCTTCGCCAAATAAACATGCCCCGCTTCAATAACCTCGGACATATACCGGAAGAAGAAGGTCATGAGAAGAGTTGAGATGTGTGCACCATCAACATCGGCATCTGTCATAAAAATTATTTTATCGTAGCGTATACCTCTAATATCAAATTGGTCGCCAATACCAACTCCCATAGCCTTAATTAGCGAAACTATTTCAGCGTTAGCAAACATTTTGTCAAATCTTGCCCGCTCAGTATTTAGCACCTTACCGCGCAGAGGTAAAATTGCTTGAATAGTCGAATCACGGCCATCTTTAGCCGAACCAGCCGCCGAATTACCCTCGACGATAAACAACTCGCAATCTTTCCGATTACGTGACGAACAGTCGGTTAGTTTAGAAGGCAAGTTCAAACCCTCAAATGCCCCCTTACGAATCACATTATCCCGTGCCGCTCGTGCCGCCTTGCGCGCCCGCGCTGCCAAAGTTGCCTTGCCGACTACTTTCTTAGCGGTGGCTGGGTTTTCTTCCAAATAATACGCAAAATATTCGCTCATTACTTGATCAACATAGCGGCGCATTTCTGGATTACCGAGCTTATTCTTCGTTTGGCCTTCAAACTGCGGATCTGGCAGCTTAACTAGGATAATCGCTGTCAAACCTTCGCGGATATCATCACCAGTCAAATTATCCTCTTTTTCTTTCAATAAGCCGTTTTTGCGCGCATAATCGTTAATTACTCGTGTCAAAGCCGCCCGAAAGCCAACCAAATGCGTGCCACCATCCGGAGTCAATACATTGTTGGCAAACGGCTTAACGGTCTCCACGTACGTGTCA
Source organism: uncultured Candidatus Saccharibacteria bacterium (assembly GCA_963553885.1). Lineage (GTDB taxonomy): Bacteria > Patescibacteriota > Saccharimonadia > Saccharimonadales > Saccharimonadaceae > Nanosynbacter. The sequence continues at coordinate 68,349 of CAUVOY010000003.1, read as the reverse complement.
TTATATTGTACGGCGATTTCCACCATACAATCTTCAACTTGCTTTTCTACATAAAAAATATCGTCAGATAATACATCTTTGCCGATATTCAGATTTTTAACATAACTCTGAATACCACCTTCAAAATAAAATGCCTTGCGATCTCCCGTACGCTCATCAACAACGGAAGTGTATACACCCTTAGTCAGGTACGCCTGATGGCGTAGATAATTGACAACCCATTTATAATCAAAATCAACCGTTTCCTTAAAAATCGTCGGATCGGGATAAAATGTAATCGTCGTACCGGTAGTTTCAGACTTGCCAACCGCTTTAATATCGGCTTGCGGAACGCCTGTCGCGTATTCCTGGCGGTACACTTTACCGTTCTTGCGCACTTCAGCAACCATTTTAGTCGAAAGCGCATTAACAACACTAGACCCAACACCATGCAAACCGGACGACACTTTATAGCCGCCGCCGCCGAACTTACCGCCAGCATGCAAAATTGTTAGAACCGTCTCCAGCGTACTCTTGCCTGTTTTTGGATGTTTATCAACTGGGATACCGCGCCCATCATCAGCAACTCGAACGCCGCCATCCTTAAGCAAAGTAACCTCAACCCTGGTTGCATAGCCAGCAATCGCCTCGTCAATACAGTTATCAGCAATCTCTTTAATAAGATGATGCACGCCGTCATAACCAGTGCTACCGATATACATGCCCGGACGCTTACGAACTGGCTCCAGTCCTTCCAAAACCTGGATCTGCGAGCCATCATAAACCTGTCCTTTTGTTTGTTTAGCCATATTATTCCCTCGCTATTTCTGAATTATCAGCTCTTTTTCAACCTCTTTATTATACACCAAAATAGATTTCTTCTCAAATTGTTTACTTTATCATAAAGATTATGTTAAACTACATGCAGAGTTTATATAAAAAAACAAAAAGAGGTTTAAATGTTCAAAAAAATAATCTCACGAATACCATATAGCCCTTCAATGATTCACAATCTAGGGTTTTATGCTGGGCGCTTGCGCAAAGAAGAAGCCACCAGAAAAATCGGGCTAGTTTTAACAGCCCTAGCTTTGGTTGTTCAAGCATTTACCGTATTCTCGCCGCCGGAGTCTGCCAATGCTGCCGATTCAAGCGACCTTATTTACGGCGGAATCTCCAACGGATCACAACTTATAGCGCATTACGACGCTAACACTAATAATATTCGCGATTTATATAATCACTTAGGAATCAGCCGGGCTGAGCTGGCGAACGCCACTGGCAATCTCCAAACGTTAAGCAGTAACATAGGAAGTTACTCTTGGGGATTAACTCCTCATTTTGGTGCAGCCAAGGGCGAAGGTTCTTACGTTGTTAAGACTTCTCAAGGAAGCGCCAGGACATTTTATTACCGTCCGCACAATTTATGGGGCAACTTTACATACAAAGCATTCGTAGGACAATCAGCAGGAGTGGGCTGGTTTGCTATTATGCTCAATTGCGGTAATCTCATCTTAAAAATTACGCCGCCGCCTCACAAATGCCCTCCTGGGCAGATCGGCACATACCCGAACTGCTCGACGCCGCCGTGCCCGCAAAACGCCAAGTTGGCAAAGAACGATCCGAAATGCCAGCCTTGCCCTGGCGACGCCACGCTTCTAATCAGCGACAGTAAATGTGCAGCCTCTTTTACTCAGTCAAAAACCGCGGTCAATTTAACGCAAAATAATGCAAATGCCGATTCAACCGCTGCAAAATCAGGAGATAGAATCACCTATACTTTATCTGTTAAAAACGGAGGGCTTAAGGAAGAGGAGTTTATCTTTAAAGATTACGTTAGCGATGTCCTAGAGTACGCAGATATCTTCGACGCTGGCGGCGGAACTCTCTCAGACAATAAAGATGGTAGCGCTGGTAGTAATAATTCAAAAATATTAACTTGGCCAGCAGTAAAAATCAAACCTGGCGAAACCCAGAAAAGAAGTTTCACTATTCAAATTAAAAACACCCTGCCAGCGATGGCCTCTGGAAAAAGCAACCCGACATCATACGACTGTAAAATTGACAACACCTTCGGCAATACGATTAGTACGAATATAGAATGCCCTGCCCCTAAGGTTGTCGAAAAAACCGTTGCCGAGCTGCCAAAGACCGGACCAGGCGCGAACATGACATTCGCAGGGATTATAGCAGCTGTCGTTGTGTATTTTTATGCTCGCTCTCGACAACTAAGCAAGGAAGTAAAAATTATCCGGCATGATATGTCTGCCGGTACAATTTAGGAGAGACAAATGACCGAAAAACTAAAAAGCACTATAGAAAATACTGGCGAGGTATTAGAATCAGCAAGAGAGCAGCTTACCGACAACATAGAAAACAAATTAGAACGTGCTAGAAACGAAAAAGAAAAATCCGCAGAAAGCAAAGAAGATATAAGGAACGAAGCTCTAGAAATAGCCAGCCAGCACGAAGCAGCGCAGGAAAAGAAAGCCAGGGAATCAAAAGAAAATAAGAAAGATCAGCCTTCCCTGACGAAAGCCGACGTCGAAGCTTCTTATAAAAAGACCCTGGATAATGTCCAAAAACAATTACCCGCACCTTCGCGTGCTTTCAGTAAGGTTATTCATAACTCGGCAGTTGAAAAAACAAGCGACGCCATTGGTAACACCATAGCCAGACCTAATTTAATAATTGCTGGCGCCTTGGGAGCAATCGCTTCAATAATTGTTTATCTAATTGCTAAAAAATACGGCTACGTCCTATCCGGTTCAGAGACTATCGTACTTTTCGCAGCCGGATGGTGTATTGGCGCAATAATCGAGTACGGACGAGTTGGCTTAATTAACAAACAAAAAAGATAAACCAGCTGATACCCAACTAATATTAGACTTTTAAACACTAAAAGTAATCGTTTATTCTGCCTGCGCTAAAAATCGTACACTACAACAAACTCTATTAGTGTTCATTACCTTAATTTAATAGACACTTCTGTATCGTCGGCATCGTTATCGCGTAAATCTAACCTATTAACAACTGGTGGACTTTGAGGAGTTTTAGCCAGGCTAATACTGTCGTTTTCTTGACTGCTCGCAGCGGCATTATTAGAACTTGCTGCGATTGGCTGCTGTATTGACGTCGAAGCGGACGCATTATTATACTGCGAAATATTACTGCGTATCGCTTGCGGACTATTATTAATAGTACCAATACTAGCAGGAGAAACCGGAGAGGAAGTAGACGGCGATAAAGAAGATGGCGCTGCTGATGAAATTGACGGCATTGCTGCTGCAGAGTTCATATTGGAAGCCACAGGGACAGGTGTAGCAGATGGGGTAGCAGCCCCCACTGGCTTAGCGGCAGTACCCGCATAAGCAGGACGAGAAGGAGCTGCCGGTCTTCCGCCCAATTGTTGTCTCTTCGCCAACCACTCGTCCAAAAACGACGATCCGCCAGATTTTGCCCCGCCTGTAGAAGCTGGCACGCCACCTGGACGGCCCATCTGTGGTGCTGCGGGTTTATTTGGCTTGCTATCTTTCAATCTGTCGAATATTTCTTTTTCTACAACCGCCCGCGGCTTACCGTACTTAGCCGACGACAATCTCACTAGGGCGTCTCTCAACTGCGTATTAACCTGCCCCATCGGCGGAATCCAATTCATGCTAAACGGCGCCGACGGCACATTGTTTATCATCACTGAAGTGATAGACTGAAAATTCGGCAACTTTGCCAAATCATCAACGTCAAATGTCGGCTGAAACTTCTTAACCATCAATTCTGCGTCAGTAATACCGATTCGCCCGGAAATCACCGTACCAACGTTACCGATAATCGCCTCGCGAATCTTATCGGTAAGCTGCGTCATAAACTGGTTGCCCATAATCAAACTCAGTTTATATTTTCGCGCCTCAGACAAAATTGACTCAAAACTATCCGTCGCAAAGTTTTGAAACTCATCTACGTACAAAGAGAAATCGACTCGCTGGTCTTCTGGAATGTCTGCCCGAGCCATTGCTGCCGCCTGAAATTTCATCACAAATATAATACCCAGCAGCCTTGAATTTAACTCTCCCATCTTACCTTTTGATAGGTTAACCAGCAAAATTTTATTATTATCCATAATATCGCGCAAATTAAACCCAGACTTCGTCTGACCAATAATATTGCGCATAGCATCATTGGAAATAAATGGACCAAACTTTGCTACCACCCAAGAAACAACTTCGCCGGCTTCGTTTGAACGTTGAGATGCTGGAAATTCTTTCGTCCAAAAATCAATCACCTGCTGATCTTTAACATATTTCAACTTACTTTTTACGAATTCTGGATCAATCAAACACTTCGGCACATCGATAAACGTTCCGCCTTCCGGATCCGCCATCAACAGCAAGGCGCAGTTTCTAAAAATATGTTCCAAACGCGGGCCGACAATACCTGTATGACCTGGGTCATACAAGCCATACAGCATGTTTATGGCCTCTTGCACTAAGAAGTCTTTTTGATCTGGCGTGTCGTATTCAAACATATTAAGCCCGATCGGATTGGTCATATCCGCCGGGTTAAAGTAAATAATATCTTCAACCCGCTCTTTCGGCACTTTTCCCAACAACGATTCCACCAAGTCGCCATGCGGATCAATAAACGCAAAGCCGCGCCCATCCATCATATCTTGATAAGCCATATTTTCCTGCAGCACCGATTTACCAACACCCGTCTGTCCAATGATATAAACGTGGCGTCGGCGGTCTTTTGTGCCAATTCTAATAGGCTTCCTTGTTCCCCGGAATTCGTTATAACCTATCAGCAGCCCTTCATCCAAAACGTCAGTCGGTCCATCTACCTGTTTTGACATTTGCCGCTTAACTTGCGATGTAGGAATTGCACCAGCTCCTGGCAAATGAAACAGTGTAGCCATTTCTACGCTATTCAAAATATTACCGCGCACTTCCTGAGGAAAGAATCGCATAATATACGCCGTGGTCATTTCTTCGACATTCCTCGTTAACGAGAACTTAAACCCGTTATTTCGCGGCGAATCAAACAGCGAAAATGCGGCAATGATATTTTTTAAAAGCGCCTGCGATCTGGCTGCCGTGTTTGAGGAAATGACTACTCGGACCAAAACCTCATAAGCCGGATAACGCGCTTTTTCGCTAATTGCATCAACCTCCGCCTGTTCTAGCGCTGTAAGCTGCTTGTCTTCAGGCTTGCTGTCTTTTTCTTTATCCGACTCTGGCGGTTTCCATAATGCCTCCATAATTTCCCCAACCGCTGCTCCGCCGGCCGCCAAACCAGTTTTTTTACCTTTATTTTTTTTCATATTATCAATATGAGATTCCGAAGACTTTGACCAGCCCTCACGCGCTGGCCGTATTAAAAACTGCACGCCGATACCATCATCCTTAGTCGCCGACGACAAAGCATTTAATAAAGCTCGCGATGCGTCTCGCTTTGATTCCTGATAGGTAGCGATCGGATAAACAAACGATTTCCTTAAATTAAACTCGCCACCAATAGTACCACTCATTTTGCCGACTTTACTAAATATGTTTGTATCGGTCACTTCTTCAAGCCTAGCCGACGGATAAGCTGCCGCTACTGCCTGGCGAATCACGTCAACTAAAACGAGAGGCACCACAGCATAGTAATGCACCAATCCTCCATGAGCCACCACCTCAAACGACATATGCCGCTGACCATACACTTTACTCTTAAACCCCTTAGTGGCCGTACTGGACACAATATTATACATAACCTGCGCCTGGGATAATATCTCTTCCGTCAGGTCTCTCTCGTCACGATTAGAGTTATCAATATCTTCGCTAGACGGCGGAAGATGAATAAGCAGCGGCACCATCTTTAATCCGCGTTCATAATTTTTCGCCTCTCGAAGCATTTTACGATACTGAAACACAACTACCGTAACACCAACGGCTATAATAATAGTCACTATAAAGCTTATAATTAAAGGTCCAGCACCCATAAAACCCTACCCATTATTTTGGTTTTGACCCAATACTTTATTATATCTCTTTTTCAAATAATCAGCTTGCAGTTGCGCAATCACCCTGCTGCGCTCGTATGGATCATCCCTAGTTAATGTAATTATCTTCTTTAGTTTTTCAACCCACTCTTTTTCAATAAGATCTTCGTCCGCAGCCGTCAATGGGGTGTCATCGTCCGACGCCACTGTCTGCGTATCATCTTGCACAGGCTGAGAAACAGTAACTACCGGCAAGGCTGTGGGAATAACTGGCTGCTGCTGTGCTACACCAGAGTCAGGCCCAGCTTCAACGCCTGTTTGAATTTCTGGAGTTTGAGATGCCTGCTCTGGGATATGCTCAATACCGCCTGGTATTTGCGGCAGCGCTTCAACACTTTGCCTGACTTGCGGCAATTCTGGATTCATACCTTTATTGTATCATGCCACCGCTTAAAAACATATGGACACTAGTATCTTTTATATACATAAAAGCAGGCCAGCACTTCAAATAACGACAGTAGAATAATCTCAAACAACCCTGCACCACCGACAGATTGCATTCCTATGTAAATAACCGGCACTAAAGCAACAACCGTAGAGTAATAATAGCTCTTGTTATTGCTTGACATATTAGTTAGTTGTATTTGGTTTTTTTCTCTGACAAACCTAGCTGTTATCCTTTGCACCAATACTATAAGTACAAAAAATAAACACACAAAAAATAAATATGCACAAGCAAAAAAAGCCAGAACCCCCAACGGTCCTACCGCAGTTGGATTGGTCATACTTAAAATCAGCGCGACTATAATCGCCATAGACACGCCAACCGTTACAGCTACTTTAATCCCCATACTCACAATTATACCAAGAGAGCCCGAGCGATAACTTCGCTAAAGCAAATGCAACCATCCGCCGCTTTAAAAATAACTATTGGGCGCGGGCATTCTCGCTATGCTCCATTACCGCTCAAGGCAGTTGACCGCTCCTTATTAAAGGAGCACGTCCTTGTATGGCGTTCCTCATACGCATCCAGTATTTTCATTACCAAAACACTCTGATAAGGATTAACTGGATGCATACGGTACTATCTCCATACGCGCTTGACGCCAACCAAATGTTGGCGAAGCTTCGGCCATGCCATCATAGACTCAAGCAACTATTGTTTTGTTGCGAATCCGAACGATGCCGTGGCCGAGTTTCCGTCAAATCTTTTGCGCGACTATGCGCAAAGACGCCAAGCTTCTGACTAAAATTGTTAATGTATTTTTGCTTTTTGTTTTTGTAAAAGCTTACGTTTATACTAGCACACTCAAACCATTTAGTCAATAGCTTCGACGTGTAACTTAAGCTAATTATTTGTATTATTATGAGCCTTCGTCATGCTTCTAAAAGGAGAAAACATCCTACCACCCCAATAGTATCCAGTATCCCCTAGCCCAGAATCCTGTTCGCTATTTTACATGTAGTATTTTTTACCTAGACTTTTTATAAAAATATTGTTGACATAAGCGTTTTTGTGCTATATTATAGGGGTAGCTTCTGAATAAAAAAATTATACAGAAGCCAAAAATAAACAGAACTCGTAAAACTCCACTTTTGAAAACAACCACTACTCGCAGGTGGTTGTTTTTTTGAAATCTATACACTCATCCGCTGCTATAATTTACCAAATAAAAACCAGCCTCTTGGCTAGATTTGACATATATGGTGGAGCTGCCGGGTACTGCCCCCGGGTCCAACTGGTATCATGATATTCGTCTACGAACATAGGCTCATTTAAAAATTTTATAACGTCGCTTGGCTAAAAAATGAGTCGAAAAAACCAAATTTCGTTACGCGGAGAAAGTCCCGCATGTCCGCCGCTTCCGAACATACAGCAAGCAACATATATATGACACCCTACACATCGGCTGTTGCCACGATATTAGGATGATCGCCAAAAAACTAAGCAGCGATAGCGACCGGCTGAGCAACTTTGAACGAATCAAAGAATGCAGCAACACGATCTTTCAAAGATGTTCTTGCATCTAAAATCATACGTTACGCGTATCGTCGGCTCGCAGAATATCTTGATAAAGTCCAATTGTCGAAAGCTATATCAGCCCCGCACATCTCCCCACTATTATAGCACGCTATATTTTAAAAGGCTAAGCATGTATGGTTTAATAAAATCATGGTAAGTAAAGTACGGTCAGCCACTCCATACGGATTTCACGGTCAAATGATTGACATTGAAGGAGACATATCACGAGGCTTACCTGGAATGCAAATAGTTGGACTTGGCAATAAAGCAATTGACGAATCTCGCGACCGAGTACGCGGCGCTATCAAAAACTCATCCTTAGATTTTCCAAAAGGTAAAATAGTCATAAACCTAGCACCAGCCGAACTGCCTAAAGATGGGTCTCAGTTTGACTTGCCAATAGCCTTAACTATTCTATGTTTAGGCGGACTGTTGTCTCAAAACGACTTAGACGGCGCCCTGTTTGCTGGCGAGCTGGCTCTGGATGGTAGCCTACGACCTATCAGGTCTGCCATCATCACGGCTGAAATCGCTAAAAAGCACGAAATTCATACTGTGTATGTTCCGTCTCAAAATGCCAATCAAGCAGCCCTGGTTTCAGGAGTAGAAATAATACCTGTAGATAATCTAAAATCGTTATTTCTTCATCTAAAAAAAGAAAGAGTCATACAGCCCGTCAGCAAAACTAAACTTAGCCACTCAAAAACACCAAAAGACAATATATCCCTCGATCACATATACGGACAAGAGCAAGCTAAACGAGCAATCCAAATAGCAGTAGCCGGAAGACATAATCTGCTTCTTTCCGGGCCGCCAGGGTCAGGTAAGACTATGCTCGCCCGCGCATTAAAAAATTTACTACCGCCCCTCAATCAGGATGAGATTATTGAAGTAACTAAATTGCACAATCTTGGAGATCGTAACATTACAAACAATACCATTACTGAACGACCATTTAGATCGCCGCATCACACCGCCAGTCGAACTTCCATCATCGGCGGCGGATCCAGAATACAGCCCGGAGAGATTAGTCTCGCTCATCGCGGCGTTCTGTTTTTGGACGAATTCCTGGAGTATCCGCGATCAATACTCGAATCGCTGCGACAACCGCTTGAAGACCGCGAAATAACCATTAGCCGTGCAAAAGGGAAATTTAAGTTTCCTGCAGACTTTATACTTATCGCCACAATGAACCCATGTCCCTGCGGATTCTTAGGCGATACAGAAAAGCAATGCACCTGCTCTCAGTCCCAAATACTAAATTACCAGAAAAAACTATCCGGACCACTACTGGATAGAATTGATCTTACTGTGTCTGTATCCAGAGTTCCTCATGAGCAATTAGCGATAAAAAACCTGTCGTTAAAATCACAACATACCAATATTCAGTCTTCAATAAATAAAGCACATAACCTTCAACACCTCCGTTATAATTGTAGCACTAGTTACAACAGCAATATAAATAATACTGATGTTGATAAATATACATCACTATCAAATAAAGCTCAATCTTTCCTCATTTCGGCAAGTAAAAAACTAGATTTGAGCGCCCGCAGCTATTTCAAAATCATCAAAGTCGCTAGAACTATTGCCGACCTGGAAGGCAGCCGCACTATTGAAGTCCCCCATGTCGCCGAAAGCCTTCAATATCGCCAAATCGCTGCGAATTGAATAAGACATATTGAAAAGGCTCTCCATCTCTGTTACAATGACCAGTGGAATTAATCTAAAAATTGCTTCAAAGGAGAGCTGAAGATCACTAAATCAATTCGTATCAACGGAGAAATCCGTGCCCGAGAACTGCGAGTCGTCGGCTCAGATGGCGAACAGCTCGGAATTATGCCGCTTCGCGACGCGCTTCGCGCAGCCGAGGAAGCTGGACTAGACCTTGTTGAAATTTCACCAAATGCCAATCCGTCTGTTGCTAAGGTCATCGACTGGGGTAAATACCAGTATCAAAAGATGAAAGATCAGCAAAGAAATCGGCGTTCGGCAAAATCTGGCGATCTGAAACAAATGCGCTTCGGCCTAAAGATTGGCGCTGGCGACCTGGAGGTTAAGCTAAAGAAGATCCGTAAATTCCTGGAGGGCGGACATAAAGTGCGCATACAGGTAGTTTACAAAGGTCGCGAGATGGCGCATAAAGAGATAGGTTATGAATTGATCAACAAAATCGTGGGACACCTCGAAGAAGAAGCAATATTAGAACAAAAACCTCAGATGGCTGGTCGCAATCTGAGCGTAGTAATAAGGAGTAAATAATGCCGAAGCTAAAGACCCATAAAGGTACTGCAAAGCGAATCAAGCTAACCAGTACTGGTAAGCTGACTCGCCAGCGCGCGTTTGGCGGTCACTTTCTGGCTAAAAAGTCAAAAAGTCGAAAGCGCGCTATCAATACAACAGCAAAAGTAACTGGCTCAATGGCAAAGAATGTCCGCCGAGCGATAGGAGCTTAATGACATCATGAGAGTAAAACGAGGAGTCGCTGCCCGCGCAAAACATAAAAAGACGCTCAAATTAGCTAAGGGCATGCAGCACAATAGAACCCGTAGCTTCCGCCTGGCAAAGCAAGGCGTCATCCGGGCTTTACAGTACGCTTACCGCGATCGCCGCAATAAAAAACGCGATTTGCGCAGCTTATGGATCACCCGCATTAACGCCGCTGCTCGCCAGGAAGGTACAACATACGGCAAGCTAATTGCAGGATTGAAAGCGAACAATATCGCGCTTGATCGGAAAATATTAGCAGAACTGGCAGTAAACGAGCCAAAAGCTTTCGCAGATATTGTAAAAGCAGCTTCGTAATTACCCAAATACACCAATAAAACAACCCTGACTACCTAGTAATCAGGGTTGTTTTACATTGCAGCCTGCCTATAAGCCGGGTTTTGTCGAGAACGATCATCTATCTAGTTTGCTTGTTGCCAAGCAAATCAAGCGGTTATCGATTTACAAGCGGATCACTTTTAGCGTAAATCTCCTTGCAGCCAGCAGGGTTTACCTCTTGTCTGCGTCACCGCAGGCAACTGCGAGCTCTTACCTCGCTCGTTTCACCTTTTCCTTAGTATTTATCAAACACTAAGGTAGTTTCGTTTCTGTGGCACTTTCCCTAGGGTTGCCCCCGGTCGCCGTTAGCGACTGCCGTATCCTTCGCTGCCCGGACTTTCCTCTTAGCGCAGCACGCGCCAAGCGACCGCTCAGCAGACTACCGCTTCATTATACATTAAACTTTCATATAATCCCAAACAAAAAACCCTAAGATCCTGCAAGTACTTGATATTCCCCGCTTAAACGCAAGGTGGGTGCTCGCAACTTATTACCACGATAATAAATCATTAAAGCTCCCTATCATATGATGTTAGGAAAATCATACGTACCCACAGGCAACTTAGGGCTATCTCTATTATACACTAAAAATCATCATAAATACATCTAGTATAGTACTGATACAAGCGTTCATTACTCGGCCAATTGCACTAGAGAATAGCACAACAAGTAAAAAAACTACCAATGTGCCGTATTGTTCAATTTGCTCCATCAGTCGCCTAGCACTTTCCGGCGCTAAAGCATATAACAAGCGAGAACCGTCTAAGGGCGGTACAGGCAGCATGTTAAACACGAAAAAGCCCAGATTAACGGATACTGTCATTGCTATTACCGATCCAAGAAACGATGACGTGACCAACCCACCGTTACTAACAACACCCATCAAAGCACCAATACCAAAAGCAAGAAAAGCTATAAAAAGATTAGTCAAAGGCCCTGCCAATGCAACCATAGCAGCCCCCCACTCGCCATAACGGACTCTATTAGGATTGAATGGCACCGGTTTTGCGCCGCCAAACACTGGCCCGCCCAGCAGCGCCATGATTAACGGCAGAAGAATAGTCATAAATGGGTCAATGTGCTTTAATGGATTAAGGGTCAGTCGTCCTTCAATTTTTGCAGTATTATCGCCCAGAAAGTATCCCATAAAAGCATGCATAGCCTCATGAATCGTCATAGATAAGAGAATGATAGTAAAAATCATTACGATACTCACAACAGACATCATAGTAGCATTATACCATGACTAACCTACATCTTTATTAGCGTTAAATTCCATGATACAGCTCCATAAAACAAGTATGTCAATGAAGTTTTACTTAAAATAAAAACACAACCCTACGTGCTGTGCTCACTTAACAAACCTACCTGTCGACGGAACCGGGTGAGGTGCGCCTCCCCATAACTACGATTGTCCACCACAACAATTCCGTTTTGAATTGGCACCTCACCTATTCCTGGGTGTGATAATATCATACATCCGCCTGGTTTGAGAAGCCCCATCAGTCGTGAAACTGTGGAAAACTGAGGATTATGATATGGCGGATCAGCAAAGATGATGTCAAACTTCTCTGTTACGCTCATGCTTTCCAGCCAATTCGATATCGTTGTTTTTATTACAATAGATTTTTCATCGACACCCAAACTGGCTATGTTTTCAGTAATGACGCGCTGCGCGACTCGGCCTCGTTCCACAAAAACCACTGACTCGGCACCGCGACTGAGCGCTTCCAATCCAATAGCGCCAGAACCCGCAAAGGCGTCCAGCACTCGCGCGCCGCGAACCGTCTCGCCTAGTGAATTGAACATTGCCGAACGCACCCGCTCGCCCATGGGATGCGTCGTTGAACCTGGCGGCGCCTGGATAAATCGTCCGCCAAATTCCCCAGCAATGATACGCACTCTCACCGTTTGGCCTCAAGTTTCCAGACCGACGCCAGCCAGCCCAGCATCACGGCTTTGATGATGATCGGCATCAGTTCATGGTTGGTTTGCCACGCCAAGTCCGTCGTCCAGCCGTTTTTACCAAAATTGTCATACATCTTTAGGTCGGCCACAGCGTGCACTTGCTCTAGATAATATTCTCGATAACCTTGCTGTTTGACCTGTAAAATCTCAGCTTCACTCGGCACAGCATCCTTGAAGCGCGGATAGGCCACTACGCTCGCCACGCCCGCCTCAAACGCCACATGCATGGTCATCATACCTTTGGCGCCCCAAAACTTCCAATTGTTTTTTATGAGCTCAATCCCCGTGCCGCCTTTCATGACGTTTTTCTTGAGGATGGAGGTTCGCGTCTCCAAACCTTCACCGCCGCGTAGCTCTTGCATGGCGTGCTCCAACGGAAAATGATGCGCCGGCGTTAGACCATCAGTGATAGCATGCGCCATCCACGCTGCTTCAAACGCGGCTCGTTCGGAATTATGTTTTTGTAGCGCCTTTGCCAGATTATCAATGTGCTGGTCGATCATTTCTAACAGAGCCGTGTCATTCGGATCATCTGGATTGATGAAATGCCACGGTTCGTCAACGGCTGGACTTTTGCGCTTGACGCCATCAGGACCGTTTTTGCCCTCAAAATGCAGAATATTTTTAACATCAGGAAATTCGCACCAATCAGGCAGCATCGGTTCAAGGTGTCGCCTGGCCACTCGATCTATCTTTTGATGAACACCGATAAATCGACCAGAGCCATCTCTAATTGTTGTTCCTGCGTACATATTAATTCAAAATGGTTAATCGCTGATAGCGACTGACGGCACGCGCCAGATGGTTATATTGTAACAAATCCCGCCCCTCTTTGACAAAGCGCTCGGCCTCTGTCTGCGCACGGGCAATCAGCGGCGTGTCGCTCAGCGAGGCAATTTTCAGGCTCAATGCGCCATGCTGCGCTCGTCCGTAAATCTCACCAGGACCGCGCAGTTTCAAGTCAACTTCCGCCAAATAAAAGCCATCTTGGGATTTCTCAATCTCTCTGAGGCGCTGGGACGGCTTGTCATGACCTGACAACATCAAATGGCAAAAACTCTGATGCTGGCCGCGCCCAACCCGCCCGCGCAGCTGATGAAGCTGACTGAGGCCGAAATGATCAGCATTTTCGATGAGCATGACCGTGGCGTTCGGTACATTGACGCCAACTTCCACCACCGTGGTGCTCACCAACATGTCCAGCTCGCCGTCAGCGAACTGCTGCATGACCGCCGCTTTTTCCTCTGGCGGCAATTTACCGTGTAGCAATCCGACCTGGCGATGACGAAACATCGTTTTTGCCAATTTGTGGTATTCCGCCTCGACCGACTTTTTGTCATTGTCAGGATTGTCGTCAATCAATGGGCAGATAACGTAGGCTTGGCGGCCTTGAGCTAGTTCGTGGTCGATGGTTTCATAAAGCTTCGGAGCTGAGGCTGGCGACCAAATTTTCGTCACAATCGGCTGACGGCCGGCTGGTAACTCGTCCAAAATCGAGATGTCCAGCTCGCCATACAAGGTCAACGCCAAACTCCGCGGAATCGGTGTGGCAGTCATGCTGAGCAGGTGCGGCATGTGGTCTGCCTTTTGTAGCAACGCCTGCCGCTGCTTGACACCGAATCGATGCTGCTCGTCGATCACCACAAAACCGAGCTTATGGTACGCCACTTTTTCCTGAATCAGCGCATGCGTGCCAACCACCACGTTAATGTCACCATTTGCTAAATTGTCCAGCAGTTGCCGCCGCTGAGCACCCTTAACGCGCCCTGTCAGCAGCGCCACCGACACACCAAATGGCGACAATAATTCATCCAGCGTCTTGGCATGCTGAGTCGCCAAAATCTCGGTCGGTGCCATAATGGCCGTCTGAAAGCCAGCCTGCGCCACTTCTGCCGCCACCAGCCCGGCGACCACGGTTTTACCCGAGCCAACGTCGCCCTGCAACAAGCGGTTCATCGGATGCTCGGACTCTAAATCTTGCAAAATCTGCCAGGCGGCGCGGCGCTGCGCGTTGGTCAAGGGAAACGACAGCTGCTCAACAAATTGCTTGACGACCGGCTGATTGAATGGAATGCGCCAGCCAGTCAGCTTGGTTTGTTCTTGCTTATTCAGCTGCGCCGCCAAGATCATTTCGAACAATTCTTCAAACACCAAGCGTTCACGCCCGCGGGCAATTTCCTGATGATTTTTTGGCGCATGGAGAAACTTGACGGCTTCAGCGCGGCTGACTAGTTTTTGCCGCTGGACGATGTGCTCCGGCAGCGTTTCGGGCAAAAATTCCATGATGGGACGCAGGTTTTTTAGCAAATCCTGCACGGTTTTCGGGCAGAGGTTTTTGATAGATTTGTAGACCGGATGAATGTCCGACGTGCGCTGGGCGTCGGATGCATCGGTTTGTTTGGCGAGTTCGACAGATGGATTGCTGATCTGATAGCTGTTATATTGCATGCCAAACTGGCCGGAAAACATGAACTCAGCATCAGACCTCAACTGCGATTCACGGTACGGCTGGTTGAACCAAACGGCCTTGACTTTACCAGAATCATCCGCCAGTACCGCCGTGGTGATCCTTAAGCCCCGGCGAACAATCCGCGTCGAAATCGACTCGCAGCGCGCCCGCACCGTCACCTTGCCCGGCTGAAGATCAGCAATATTGACCGCCGCCGAATAATCATCATACGCCCGCGGCAAAAAACCCAAGGCATCCGCCACCGTCTCCAAACCCGCCGCCAACAGCGCTTGGGCAGTTTTGGGGCCGACGCCTTTGATTTGTTCTAGTGAAGTCGTTAGCAAGACCATCCTATTCTATTGTAGCTTCCCGCAGCCGTAAAGTCCAAAAGCATCCAAACTACGAATTGTACGGGAAAGACTTTATTTTTTACATAGCTGGATCTTGACTAATTAAAGAAATACCTCTACAATACTAGAGATTAGATATTAACCTTAAAGAGAGAGTGAAAATGGCATCACGATGTGAATTGACAGGCAAGGGCAAGCAATACGGACACAACGTTAGCTTTTCTTTGCGCCGAACTAAGCGCGTCTTCAAGCCAAATCTTCAGAAAAAGACTTTTGTTGTAAACGGTCAGAAAATTACTATGATTTTAAGCACAAAAGCAATACGGACACTGAAGAAAAAAGGATTGCTGCAACCGCCAGCTGCAAAGGCCGCTTAACTATAAAACCCTGTCGCAATAGACAGGGTTTTTACTAGCCCTAATTACTTACGTCTATGTTTTCGATATTTGAACAACAGTTAGACTATCAGGCAAATCAGCAGGCTTCTTTAATCTCCATTTTAGACCAGCTTCCACAACGTTTGCGTTCAATTCTTTCATAAAATCTTCTACACCAGCCTGAGGAACCTCATAATTTATAGATGAATCTGCATAATGAACTGGAATAACCACCTTTGGGTCTAGCTGCCGAACCATAGAACAAGCGCTCACGGCATCTAATGTATAGCCGCTACCTCCTACCGGTATGATTGCAAAATCAACCACACCGATATCTTCAAGCTGATCATCGCTAAGTTTTGGCTGAATATTGCCAATCACCACCCCTCTTACGTCGCCAACAGATATCTTATATATCGTAGATTTTTTACCATCAGCATCAGTATCAATATGACGCCGAGCAGGAATACCAGAAATTGCTACATCGCCAACCTCATACTCGCCAGGACCATTGAGCAACAATCTTGGCGCGGGGTCGGTAACCGCAAATCTATCTTCTGTAACTACCTCAACACTATCTTTAACCGAAACATTCTTAGCACCGGCAACTGCTAGATTTGGATCAAAAACTACCCGTACTTTCTTTGTAGCAAATACTATAGCATTTGCGCCCTTATATTCTATATCAAACATCCTTACTCCTTTCTCAATATATTTTCCGTATCAATCAATACCGAATGCTTGCCTTCAATGATATCCATTATAAACCGATCTCTAACACTCAACCGATAGTAAAAATCCTCATACGACATTACTGAATAATTTAATTCATTATTCTCTACCTTCTCTATTTTCTTAACTAGGCTACCAGCGTCTGCCGCTGATATATCGCCCACTAACAGCAAATCTATTTTACCGTCAGTGTCGCCGACCAATTTCCCAGCAGATATTATAACTTTAATATTAGACATTCTAGACAAAGTCTTCGCCCAAACCTTGCTAGAATCATTGCCCTGCAGGTTTCTTTTATCGGAAAAAATGACGCTTAGAGGCTCCAAATACCTATAACCTATGTTAGTACTATAATAAAGTTTGTTGTCTATATTATCCGACTGCACGATACCAACAGAAACCATATTAGCCAGCTCCCGGCGAACGGAGTTTATTTGCTCGTCAATAAGCCTGGTAATCTCCCGCACGTAAAACGATTTTTCTGGATTGTTCAGAAATAGGTGTAATAACTTTACTCTCGTTTTTGAGCCGAATAACGAATCAATCATCGTTCTATAATTGTACCATAAACTTTACTTGCTCTCCAGTTGCCCACCCTCTAAAATTTGCTCTAAGTAATGTTCGCAGCTAGTAAGATCGCCCCAAACGATAAACGGATTTTTTCTGAACCAAGTCATTTGTCTTTTCACCAAGCGCATGTCGCTCTTTATAAATTCTTGCAGCATTTCTTTTTCATTTAGTACACATTTTTTATGCTTTTTAATTATTGAATAAATATTGCCTGTCATAGCCTCATTACTCCAGCCAAATTTATCAGCTGCCGCTGTAGCTTCATTCACAACGTTGTTTTTTATCATACATTCAGCTCTTTTAGCAATTCGTTCATGTAGTGTTTTTTTCAACGTTGTTATACCAACCACAATAGTATTATTAGGTGGACACTTACTTCTCTCTCCTCTTATGCCGTCCCTTTCGATCGTCCGAATTAGATGTCTTTTATTTCGAATATTGTCTGGTAATTTTATGTTGTTTTTTACACAATAACTTTGTAACTCCAAGATATCCATCTTTTGAAGCGTTGTTCTTTTTTCAACAATTGGCAAATTTCCAAATTCAAAGTTGAACAATATTGCATCAATATAAAGACCAGAGCCGCCAACCAGAATCGGCAAATGCCCCCTTGACCTGATATCGTCAATCTTTGTGCCAGCGTATCTTTTAAAATCTGCTACCGTATAATACTCTCCCGGATTTACTAAATCTATACCCCAATGGATTATACCTTGTCTCTCTTCAATAGACGGTTTAGCCGTACCAATATCCAGGCCGCGATAAATCGCGCGCGAGTCAGCTGAGATAATTTCACCATTAAACTTTTTTGCAAGCTTAATACTAAGTCCAGTTTTTCCGCTTGCTGTCGGTCCAACGATTACTATCAACGGTAAAGAATTTTTCATAACTTAGGCCTCCACCGCCGCTCATCAAAATCAATCACCCGATACGATTCGTCGCAAATAATACCGTCTTGTTTAAGAAGCTGCCGCTGAGATTCCTGTCCATCAGGAAATCCTGTCGCTAAACCGCCCTTTGCGTTTACCAGACGATGCCATGGCAGGCTAATTGGCCCGCCATGAGCAATCTGCCCAACTTGCCGCGCCGCATACGGATACCCCGCCATAGCCGCTAAATCACCGTAGGTTGTTACTTTACCCTCAGGCAACTGCGCCATTAATTCATAAACTTTATCGCGCAAACTAACTATTGATAACTCGCTCAATTCTCTGTTCCACCTTTATCCAATCAGCACAGCGAACAATACCGCTGCCAGCATCACTTACCGTCCTGCTCCACGGAAAATCGCCAAATAACAAAGCGCAGCCCGGATTCAATACACCTTCCTCTAGTGCCTTATTCAAATGATGTATAGAATCATCAACCAGAACATCAGCTCCTATTTTCCTTAGAGTTTCATGTTTTGAACCGTACCAGCCAACAAACTCAATCGCATCAAATACTCCAGGCGCATCCCGTTCAATCATCGATTCTGTTATAGGTCTCTCATGTTCTTTTCGAGCGGTTACAACGATTAGCCTGTGTCCTTTTATACGTAGATTGTTTAGCACGCGGACTGCATTATCATAAATTTCTATTTGACGATATTCTTCGGCATCTTGCAACATTCCTAATCGCCGCAACAATTCAGCATCACTGACACCCCATCCATCATAATCAGGTTCATGCTGATTCTCAAAATCAACATTTGCATTAAATTTCTTATTATAGGAGTCTATAAAATATTTTGCTGTTGGAAATAGCGTATCATCGCAGTCGACAGCAATGGTTAATTTTCTCATCATTGAGTACCTTTAATATAGTTGGCTAGTTGATCAATTGAAATTTGCTCTTCGCCGGCGCGAGTACGAATACTGACGACGCGTGCTGCTTTATCTTTTGGACCAACAATAATTTGTGTTGGAATCTTTACAACAGTTGCTTCACGGATTTTCTTACCGATCGACTCATTACGGATATCTGTTGTGAACCTTACATCGTTGTATTTTATAGGTTTCATTAACGTTACCCCTGATAAAATAGTTGTAATTTCCTCAACATAGTCAAGTACGGCATCATTGATGGTTAAAATACGTACCTGCTCTGGCGCCGCCCAAAATGGAAACCAACCGCCCGTATGCTCAATAAAGACACTCAAAAAACGCTCAATTGAACCAAGCAAGGCACAGTGAATCATCACAGGTGTTGTAAAATTACCATCACTTTCAGTATACTCCAGGCCGAACCGCTGCGGCTGTACAAAGTCTAGCTGCACCGTTGCGACTTGATGTTCGCGACCAATCGCATCAGTTGCCATAAAGTCGATTTTTGGTCCATAAAAGGCCGCTTCGCCGGCTTGCTCAAAATAGTCTAAACCGACTTTTTCAACTGCCGTCTTTAATTGATTTTGAGCTGAAGCCCACAACCCCGGATCGCCAAGATATGCATCAGAATCATCACGATAGCTCAACCGCACTCTTAGTTTCATATCAATTGTATCGTACAGCTCGCGAGCAGCCGACAATAAATTGTTAATCTCATTCTCAATTTGATCCGGACGGCAAAATACATGGCTGTCGTCTTGAGTCAGCGAACGCACGCGATTCAAGCCGCCAAGTTCGCCGGTTTTTTCGTCACGATAGTCAGTCGTCGTTTCCAAATAGCGCACCGGCATATCACGGTAGCTCCGCGGCCGCGAGGCAAAAATCTGTGTATGGTGCGGGCAATTCATAGGCTTAAGCGCCATTTCATCGCTGGTTTCTTGGCTTTTAACCAGGAATAATTCCTCGCCAAACTTTGCCCAGTGACCAGAAGTTTCATATAGGTCTTTCTTAGTGATATGCGGCGTCCAGACCTTTTCAAAGCCAAATTTCTGCCGTAACTGGTTTGAATATTGAGCCACTACGTCGCGCAAAATCGTACCCCGCGGCGTAAACAGCGGCAAACCGACGCCCACCAGCGGCGAAGTTGTATATAAATCAAGCTCCTTACCCAGTTTTCGATGATCGCGCTGCTTAGCTAGCTCCAGATTTTTAAGATAATCATCCAATTCTTTATGAGTCGCAAAAGCTACGCCGTATAATCGCTGCATTTGTTGGCGTTTTTCATCGCCGCGCCAGTATGCCCCAGCCACCCGCATCAGCTTGAAGGCGCCAACCTTACCTGTACTATCGGCATGTCCGCCGCGGCATAGGTCGATATAATCACCCTGAGAATAGAGAGAAACTGTTTTAAGTTTGCTATTTCTATCAGTTACCGAGCCTAAATCCTCGCCAACCAGCTCCTTAGCAACGGTCGTGCCAGACCGCTTGAGATCGTTTAGTAACTCAAGTTTAAATACTTGATGATTGTTTTCTGCCCAGGCAATGGCATCCTCAATCGGCACGTCGCGGCGCTCAAACGGATAATTAGCAGCGATAATTTTTTTCATCTCTTTTTCTATCTTTGGAAAATCATCTTCAGAAATTGTCGCGCCGCCAAGGTCAATATCATAATAAAAGCCATCATCAATGGCTGGACCGACACCAAACTTAGCCTGAGGCCATAAATGTTGAACGGCCTGCGCCATAATATGCGCTAAGCTATGCCGCATCTCGTGTAATTCATCTGTACTCATACGTCATATTATACCATGTCTTGTAATCAACCTCTTTCTCTGATAGAATCAAGAGAGCGGGCGATTAGCTCATTTGGCTAGAGCGCTTCATTGACGTTGAAGAGGTGAGAGGTTCGAATCCTCTATTGCCCACCAATTCAGGTTTTTTGTATTTTATATTTGACTTTTTTGCTTATATATGTTAGCATAGACAATATGAGTAATCTTTCTTCGACGCAAGCATCTAAGCAGCTTCCACAACAATCGCGAAATTCCCTGCTTGATAAGACGGTTTTATATTTCGAATACAACGAGAGAATCACAAAAGTACGCGCAAGACTGCAGAAAAATTCTCGTTCTAAGAAGTAATTATAATACAAAAAAGGGAAATTACCTGTAAATGCAGAGTTACGTTTATTTTTTTCGTCTGCCTTTAAAAATACGAGGCGACTTCTTCTTATTCTGACGCTCTTGATCGTTCATATCAATCGTAGTCTTCTCTGTCACATCAAACTTGTCTAAATACTTGCCGAGAATTAAATGCGTATGAGCATTATAGGCCGACATTGAGCTATAAAGAATTGACGTAATAGGCATCAACACCCACTGTAGCAGCATTAATATATTCCGGCGGCGTTTATAACGCTCTGGACGCGGCGGTAAAAACCTAAAAGAGGTAAATATCGAAACTACAAGACCTATCATGGCAATCTGCTGCAAAAAACTAACTGTATCTGGCAATTGATGAGCGACCACGCTCCTGGACGCTTCCCTATTGAGCAGCAGCGGCATCCAACCGCCGAAAGCTACCATAACCGAGACGCTAGCTAAGGTTACATGCCCCTCCAATAACCTAATAAACCGCGTAAAGCTTGGCCAGAATGGCGCGCCGCGATTGCGGCTAAAAACAATATTACCAACATACGCTACATCAGAAGAACCATATGACCAGCGCCGCAGCTGGATGAATTGCGCCTTTAACGTCTTTATATAGGTATTGCCTAAAACTGCATCTTGGTAAATTGGGACGTACATAGGCAACACTGCGTAATCGCCCTTAAAGTGAAAATAGCTGCGCCAGTACTGATGCCCGTCTTCAACGATTGTACGCGTACTCCAAAAGTTCATTTCAACCAGCGCATCCATCGGCTGGGCATGAGAAGCAAAGTTGCGCAGCGAATACGGGCGCATAGAGCTAATAATATTCCAGAAAGAGTTACCAGTGGCTAGCACGCGCATCGGCGCTGGTACATCCCAAATATTGTTTGTAAACAGGGATATCGGTTGATAAGATAGGTGTTTTCGATTTTCATGGACAATGTATTCATAAGTCAAATAGTCGAAATAGTATTTATGCGGCTTATTATCGCAATCCATGGTCGTTACTATCACGTTAGAAAAAGCTATCTTCTGCTCTTCCAGATATTTTTTCAGCCATTTTCCTGCATAAGTTATATTTCCGCCCTTACCGATAACTTCATTAGGCAAATCTTTAGGATGCTTGACAATATGGAAAGAATGAAAATATTTGCCATATTTATCCCGAAGGGTTTTGGCAGTTTCCTCAATCCCAGCTCCGCCGCGCTCTTCATAAGCAAACACAATGATTAGATGTTTTTTATCGTAAGTTGTATCAACAACCGACTTTAAAGCCGGCTCAATGACCTCAATACTCTCGTTATACGCAGGCATAATCAAAGTATTATACAGATCTGAAGCTTTTGGGAAAAAGCCGTCCTTACTAGTAGACATCAATCGCAGATTTTCCATGTGCCGCTTATAAAAAATATTCTTGATCTTACGATTAGATTTTTTTAATCTATCGTATGCTGCCTTAGGGTTATCCAGATCCGTCAAGAGTCTGTTCCAGTCCGTATTTGAAGCCTTCTCCATCATACTGCGCCCGCCAACTACTTGATAGCAAATACCGATAGACCTTACTAAAGTAGACAAAATGATTATCAAAAGGTAAATTGAGGCTAAAAGAGGATCAAAAATCGATAAAACTATCAATAAAATAATTGCCCCGTAGCTAAAAAAACCAGGCAATATTTCAAAAAACCGATACTTTTTAGTCCGTTTTCCAAGAGGAATTTCTAAATCCATCACTACCCCAAAGAAGCAATCTTAATTATCGACCAGGCAAAAATTACCAATATTATTAGCAATCCAAGCGTCAAGCACAGCACAAACATCGCTAGATCGCGTCTTTTGGCGAGCGCAAGCTTCACGCCCAGCACTGAATGACCAACAGCCATGATTATCGCTAAAACAGCATAACTAAATAAATCATACCAATAACTTCTGTAAAAATTAGCTACACCATACGCCGTGTACCGAGTTATGACTTGAGATTCATTAGGCTTAATTGCTACTACCAAAAAGACAGCAATAACAACAACCGCAATCAAATTAACAACAATCAGGCCAGCTAACCCTCTGTCTGCAGTAATAGTTCGTAAAGATTTTTTTACAGTATCGTTCATAAATTATGGAGCCGCTGACCAGATTTGAACTGGTGACCTACGCTTTACGAAAGCGCCGCTCTACCAACTGAGCTACAGCGGCATACTCCTAGGAAGATTATACCAAAAGGAGGGTTTTTTTCAACCTGAACGGCTACTTATCAACAGATATGTAGTATTTTACTTTGTTGCTTTTTTTAATACTATCTAGCTGCTTATTAAATACCGTCAAGGGAACTTTAATGTAAGAATAATTAACATTATTACCATCTATAGCATTCAAAACGATAAAGTAATAACCATCGCCAGACAATGTCTTAACAGGTCCAGTAATTTTTCCTTTCGGCGATTTTAAGGCAGCCTCAGTCAAGCCGCCATCAGAGTTATCCTTAGAGATAGAAAGATCAAATACCGGCTGGACTCTATCGCCAAACTCATGAGCGATATCTTTTAGATTCTTGCCTGATTTTACTTTTTTCTGGATTTTCATGACCAGATCTTCTGCTTTTTTATCAATTTTAAACGAAACTTCTTGCTTGAGAACCGTGTACTCCATAGCAGTTGTTAGCTCGCTCATAGTCCAGTGAAGATTATCCTTGACTACAGATTCATAGGCCGCCTCCGAAAGCTTGCTGGCCTCGCGCTGGCGCTGTATTAAGCCCTGAACCTTATCTTTATCAACCGAGATTCCGTTTTCGCGCGCCAGTTTTTTTGCATAAGCAACGTCCAAGGCCTTATCTATGGATTGTTTCTGGTAAAATTTAACTTTATCTTTTTGATCAGACTGGCCTTGATTGTTCAAAATAGTTAATGTACTGCGATGATACAACAAATAATCTCTGTATAAAGCATCTTCGCCGTCAATATTTGCCACCGGCAGCGGAAATATCTTAACAAGCCGATACGAAATATCTCCCGTATCTTTCCAGACATACAACTGCAGCCATCCTAAAGTAACAAAAACCGCCAAAACCGCCAAACTGACAAACGATGTAATCCAAATAAGCCGATGTTTCGTGTATTGTATCGGGTACTTATGCTTGCGTCCTGCTGCCAATACTTTCTCGCGGTGCTGCGCTACAGTGTCATTAGTAATACGCGATGGCAGCTCTTTTTTAGTTTTATTCCGCTTCAATAACTTCTTCATTATCGTCCCCCTCTTTCTTAGCCGACAACTCAACCGCGTCTTGCAGTTTATTATAGATTTCATCTGGATGTTCGACATTTTTTATTACTAAATCGCCTACAAACGTCTGAATGACTATTGTACCAAATTTAAAGACCTCGCCGCTAAACCCTGGCACATTATAGCTGATATTTTGTATTTTTGACAGGCGTAATTCAATAACATCCTTGCCAAAAAAACCGTGCTGTGTAATTTGGCGAATCCGCTGATCGGTCACAATATAATATGTATAAAACCACATTAAAAAATGGTATAAAAACATAATCAAACCAAACACAAAGCTACCTACAAACACCCATAATAAATTAAGGTTATCTTGCCAAATAAGAAACGGCAGCGCCCCAATCGCCATGGGAACTAAAAGCAGATAAAACCCCTTTCTCATAGCAATAATATGGCGGCGAAATACAAATAATAGCCGCTCTCCATCTCGCTGGCCATCAAACTGCTTTTCAACCGTACCCTCTGTCATATCTATGGTACCCCGGGCAGGAGTCGAACCTGCAACCTTATCCTTAGGACGGATCTGCTCTATCCAGTTGAGCTACCGAGGCACATACTAATTATACCACGGCAGCCCTCAGGAAAGACCAGTCTAACGCGTAAACTTCTCGTTTAGCATACGGTAATCCATCAGCTCTTCTTTATCAAACCAATGGGCAATTTCTTGGGCAGCTTCCTCTGGATCGCCAGACGCGTGAATTAAATTTGGCACGCCCTTTTGGCACTCATCCGCATATCCAAAACTCATGTGCGAATAATCGCCGCGAATAGTTCCCATATCAGCCGCCTTTGGTTCAGTCGGACCAACAATTTTACGCACTAGCTCTACCGCCTCAACGCCCTCAAACACCACAGCAACTACCGGGCCGTTCATCATAAAATCAAGCGTGACGTTAAACGCATCTTCGCCGCGGCGAGTCACCATCTTGCCAATATCTTCATAATGATGATAGTAATGCTCCCGGTCTGGCGCTGCCATCTTAATTCCAACCATCTTTAGTCCAACGCGTTCAAATCTTTGCAAGATCTCGCCGACAATTCCCCGCTGCACCGCATCGGGCTTGAAAACGACAAGCGTTCTCTCAACACCGCAATACTTTTTCTTACTATCTGACATATGATATCTCCTCTGTTAACTTGTTATGCTATATAATATCAGAAATTCGCTAATTTGATAAACTTTACAGCGGCAAGTACAATAAGCATATGTTTATATCAGAAGCGTTAACCGATTTCTTAGAGCATTTAGAAGTTGAAGGCGGCCGCAGTCCAAAAACAATTGTTAATTATCAATTATATTTAGAGCGCTTCATAGATTTTGCTGGTGATATCACTGTTGATAAAATTACATCAGAAGTAATTCGCCGATACAGGCTTTGGCTCAATAGATACAAAAACGAAACGACAAACGAAGAGTTGTCTTTAATCACCCAAAGTTACCATTTAATCGCTCTGCGCGGGTTTTTAACTTATTTATCACGCCGGAATATTACATCTTTGGCTGCCGATAAAATCATCTTGCCTAAAACCGCCAGGAAACAAGTTACGTTTTTACAATATGACGAGGTTGTGCGAATGATAAATCAGATACCAACCGACAACGAAGCTGGTCTGCGCGATCGAGCAATCGTTGAATTATTATTTTCCAGCGGTTTGCGAGTCTCGGAGCTGGTAAATTTGAATCGCGACCATATAAACTTATCACGGCGCGAGTTTATGGTGCGCGGAAAAGGCCAAAAAGATCGTCCCGTTTTCATCTCAAAGAGCGCCGCCGAACATGTTTCATCGTATTTGGATGCCAGGACAGATAATTTACCAGCATTATTCTTAAGCTATAGCCGAAGAAATGCCGCACCAAATCTATCAGGAGACTATAGACGGTTAAGCGCCCGTAGTATTCAGCGGATGATTAGCCAATATGCCCGGTTAGCCGGCATAACAAAACACGTCAGTCCGCACACCATGCGCCATAGTTTTGCCACTGATCTGCTGATGAACGGTGCAGATTTGCGATCTGTTCAGTCGCTACTGGGACATAGTAATATATCTACCACGCAAGTTTACACCCATGTCACCGACCAGCATCTTAAAGATATCCACGAACGGTTTCATAGCGATACTGACTAGGTCTAATAAGGCTTGCATTCTCCGTAAGAATGCCCTGAATCAGTTACCGAAAAATCTTTGCAGAGGCTATTGATCAACTCTATGGCGTTATCTGGATAAGCAAAATCGTCGCCAATTTGCAGCCTCGCCTCGACCCGCCTGAACAAATTGCTTGCTCGTCCAGTTGAATCGACTGCTGGCTGCACGCCGTCAAACGACACTATCGAATGTCCGTTTTTTAAGGAAACTTTAACACTAGCTCCCTTATATATTGAATTTAACCGCAAGAATGCATTTGCGCTGGCGCTTCTGGTTATAGTACCGACATTTATAGAAGCCTTACAAGCATACGTGCCAGAAAATCGAAAGCTTTTACTGCAAGTAGTTATACTTACATCGTTATCGTGAGCGTGTCCGTCAGTTGCTCGCGGATGAGCTGAGGCTGTTAATGACGTACCATTTTCCAGCGATGCGCTAGGAATGTCACTTCTCGGTACATACGGACGCAGGAACATCGTTGAACCAGTCTTGTCTAATTGTTCTAAATTAAATGATTCGCCGGGATTAATTATTTGGGTGCGCATAAGCGACGGAGTACTAGCCCCCCACGTACTTTTGTTATATAAAAGACCAGTCATGCTGCTTTCGTTCGCCGGAGAAGCGGCGTCTTCCCCAGAATTACCCTCGTCGTCCCTTTTATACCACTCGATTACCACTGTATCAAAATCACCAGTAGCTCTTAAGGGTATAACTTGCGACTTATCCTCAACGGCTTTATATATGAAATCCTTAGTGTTCATGGCTATTTTTACGCAGGTATAGGCCTGGTCAAACACCTGGCCAGTAGATAAAGTTCCAGATTTAACAATAGTTTCCATGTCAGAAGCTCCATTCACTACGCCAGACCTTCTGATAACATTACAAGTGTCTCCAAAATTGACCAACGCCTGTGTAGCAGCAGTATTCCCGGTTTGAGCAGCACGCACCACCCGTTTAGCGTCCTCAACGCCCGCCAAAGCAGCGTCGTAAGCGCCTTGCGATAAATTATTGTTTGTCGCCTGCTGCTGATCAAGGATCATTAACTTAATAAAACCAACTGTCAGCACGGTCAATAATAATGTTGCAAAAATCACCGCAAATAGCGACGCCGCACCGCGCTGTTTATGTGTATTAGCCATTTGTCCTCGCAATCGTTTCAAACTTATTTATTGCACAAAATTGTATATTTTCTTCATCGTTAGACGGCGGCTTGCATTGCTGGTTAACTGTATTTATCTCCCCTATCCTATTCGTACCGATCGTCAAACTTATTTTATACAACTCCTCGGCATCATCTCCAGAGGTAATTTTATTAATCTCAAACGAATGAACACCTAAAGTATCTTCTCCTAATCCTTTTAATAGTTCTGTAGAATCGCTCTTTTTTATCACATACGGATACTTGCTGGCAGATGATTCAGTCTTTCTGCAGAGATTACCGCCAGAGTCAGCCACGCGCACAAAATTAATCGCTTCGCCAGAATCATACTTCACCAAATCCGACCGAGAAGCTGCATTATCCACAGCATCATTCCAGACATAAGAATAATAACCTAGACAAATCCGACCGCCAGTTTTTCCGGAAGCAGACTTATGTTCAATAATATTTCCCGACATATCTGCTGGATCGGCACCCAAATTAATCTTCTGCGAATTAGCTTGAAGAAAATCGCGGCGAAGATTATCGCTAATATCGCGACCCGCTTGATTGATACTTCTTAAAATCGTACCTCTATTGTATAGTCTTCCCGACTGAATTGCTGTGAGGGCAATTGCCAGAAGCAGCACTGACACAAACACCATCGCCAGCATCAGCTCGACGAGCGTAAACCCTTTCTTATCATAACTATGCATCGTTATCATACAACCTCACAATCGTCCCCATAGTCGTTGGCGCTGCACCGCTAGGACCATACCAGCAGGCTTGGATATACGCGTCATAATGCCTGCTTCCCTTTGTTAATTGAATAGATATCCCGTACGGCTTGGCGCCTTCAACCTTAGCGTAAGTTTCTGGATTTTCATAATGGCTAGCGTCGCCTTTTACAATATTTTTTCCGCTGGGACGTAAGAAGAAGCTATTGCGCACATCGCCGCAAGAACCGCCGTTACTGCCAACGACCTGCTGCACTTCACCAGGTCCTTTCAAATTTTCCCGTAAAATGTTTTTCCACAGTGAAACATAAGCCGCATCATTACTGCCTGTCTTATCATGAACATAGCGCAGCATTTCTGCTTGCGAATCGATTTGCTGGCGCACTAGAGTAATTTCTAGCGATTGCTGCGCAATTGCCACGCCCTTATTCATAATCGAAATCGCCCCAACAGCAACCATACTAAATATTGTCACAGCGAAAACCACCTCGACAATCGTATCTCCGCGATTAAACATGCGCCTACCCATTGCTGCAACCTCTCGCATTACCAACAGTTATAGCATCGGCAGATCCGGCACGCTGCGGCAAAAACACCGAAAGACGCTCGCCCGACATCCAGCCGTCATCGTAAACGCAAATTTCATTATCAGAGACAGTGCTGTCTGAAAATGCCTTGGATATATTAGTATTAGAAAAACGACTGTTGAATAATTTTACTTGCAGGCCGCCAGATTCTGGATCGCGGTACATAAGCATCGAAATATTAGTATTAGAATTAGCCAATTTAGTTTTAGCGCCCCAATTTACTTGATAAGAAGCAGATTCGCCAAGCGCATATTTCCAGGACGAGCCTGCTTTAGAATAAAGCCCATAAACTGGATAAGATTGATATCTGTCACCGGTATTATCGACACCAGCAGCTGTTTCAATATATCTACCCAAAATTACGCATTCTGATTGCCCTCGATTCGTATCGCCGCCGCCAATTGGGCACTTGCCAAAATTGCGGTCATTTTCTACATTAATAACTTGCGAATACTGGGAACGCAAATAATTAGCAAAAGACTGCACAGAATCGCGGTACTGCTGGCGCTGAACAGCAGTACTAGCACCAACTAGCAGAGAAATAGCAAAGAATCCAGAGACAGCCAAAAACAGCGTCACTTCGATAATTGTAAATCCGTCTTGGCGTTTCATAACTTACTCTAATTATAGCATAGGCGGTTTGCTAAAGAATAAATTGATACCAATTCAAAATACTTTCAGAAAACAGCCAGACTATCAAAAATCCAGCGATCAACAATGGACCAAAAGATATCCTGGAATTGCCGCGAAGTTTGCCTGTTAACATTGATGGAAGTACTAAAATTGTGCCGATAAGATTGGCAGCAAACAAGGCCGCAAATGCCAGCAGCCAGTTTCCTAAAAATAACGATAGACCCAAGCCAAGCTTAACATCGCCAAAGCCGACCCACGTTTTATCCTCGCCATAATGCGCTTTTGAAAACAAATATAACAGCAAATAAATACCGCTCAATACGAAAACCGCGCCTAGAAGAGATGTCAGCGCGCTGGTAACGTCAGACGCTAAGCACAATTTTATACCAGCGAAAACCGCGCCTAGAACAATAAACGGAATATTAACAATATCTGGCAGTAATAACCACTTCAGGTCGTAAACAAACAAAATTGCCAGCAGCACCAGCGCCGCCAGCCATAAAACCAGCGTTAAAATTTGCCAAAAACTAGCAAGCGGCATCGGCCACAGGACGACCGACAGAGCAAACAGTGCAGCCATGCCAACCTCTAACAAAAATTCTGTCCAGCCGATAAATTTTTTACAATAACGGCATTTGCCGCGTAGCGACAGCCAGCTAACCAGCGGAATCAAGTCGTACCACGCTAGCACATGACCGCAAGATAAGCAGCGCGACCGGTCTTTCGACACTTTCTTAATAAGCGGAGATAGTTTTTTTAACTCCTTTGCACTAACTTTTTCGCCAGCTTTTTTATCTTCGACAAGCTGGCGAGCCCGTAAACGCCAAACCTGCGCGCCAGCAAAACTGCCGAACGCCGCACCCAATATTCCAATCAAAATCAACATTACCATAACTAGTATGGTAACAAAAAATAACAGCCCCGTAAACTGGAGCTGCTATTATATAAATCGGCTTTCGCTATTCCTGATTATTGATTATCCTGGCAATAAATACCACTACCCTCCAATTTGATACGAACAGCTACGGCGCGCTTCTTCGATCCTGCTGAAGTAAACTCCTCGCCGTTACACCTCGTCTGGGTAGCATATATTATATGCGACGTAGAAGGATTTCCGCTAAACCCTACCGTATAGTTATTACCAGACTGCGGATCGACAAATTCGCCGGAACTCCGTTTCATATAATTATTCAAGAATTTCCCCATAGCATCTTTATCAGCAGATGGCACTCGGCCGCCATTATTTGTTTGGTAACTATTAATTTGCGACATAAAACGCGAAATATCACTGCGCCGCTGGCTATCGCGCTGACCGCGCTGCAAAGCCGGCAGTGCCACAAACACCATCAAAAAGATAAGTCCGGCAATCGCTAAGACTAAAACAACCTCAATGATAGTAAATCCTTTTTTGTTCTGTTGAGTGATCATGAAAATTTCCACCTTTCTATGATCTTTTTTATTAATTTACGCTTAACGCTTACGTTTATGATACACATAAAAGCCAAATTTGTCTATATATGTATGTTATTGACCAGGCTGTAAATAGGAAATAGAATCGCCCCAACCATAAGAGCCGCCACCAAGGCTAAGAATACCATCAGAATCGGCTCAATCGCTGTTGAGATTGCACGGATTTCTTCGTCTAGTTCGTTTTCATACACCTGAGCAGTTTTACCCATCATTTCGTCAATTTTACCCGACTGTTCGCCAATTTTAATCATTTGCGGCACCATAACCAAGAAATAATCCTCATTTTTCAAGGCAGTAGAAAGCGCCTTGCCGCCCTTCACTTTATCCGCTGCATGATGAATACTTTGTTTAATCACCACATTATTAACTGCGTCGCTGGTAATTTTTAACATATCCAGCATCGGCACGCCAGTACTTAATAATGTCTGTCCTGTCCGCGTAAACCGCGCCATATACAGCTTGCGAAACATCCCCTTAAAAAGCGGCATATTGAGCTTAAGCGTATCCTTAGCCTTGATACCAGGTTCAGTTTTCAGATACTGAACTAAAAAGTAAACTCCCACGCCACCAATTAATAAAATTATCCACCAAAAATTAGTAAAGAAATTAGCCGTTCCAACCATAATTAGCGTTGGCAGCGGCAAATCTTTATTCAAATCGTCATACAACTGTTCAACTTGCGGCACCACCGTCAGGAGCATAAAAGCCACCACTATAACGATAACTATTAAAACAATAATCGGATAGGTCATCGCACCGCGAATTTTACTTATCATAGCAGCATCTTTTTCCTGCTGAGCAGACAAACGCTTCAATGCCTCGTCCATCGTTCCCGAAGCTTCGCCCGCCGAAACCAGCGCGATATAAACTTTGTCAAAAACTTCCGGATGCTTGCCGAAAGCATCAGACAGCGATTTACCGCCTTCAACATCAGACAGAACTTCCTGAGCAATTTCCCGCATTTTTTTATTAGCCGTTTGTTCCTGAACGGTATTTAAGCTCTGAGCCAGCGGCAAACCAGCGCCAATCAGCGTCGCCAGCTGGCGCGTAAAAATGATTTTATCTTTACTGGTAATTCTATTCGACCAGCGCGCGAAAAAACCTGCTTTTTCATCCTGCAACTCAATTTTTAACGGCGCAAAACCCTGTTCGGTAAGCAACTTAGCAGCAGTATTCTCGCTTTCTGCTTGAACGGTTGATTTGACAATTTTATTATTAGCGCTATCTCTGGCTTCATACGTATATTTTTTCATATATTACCCCCTCATCAAACGCTCGAATTCCGTTAAATCGACCGCAAATTCGCGAGCGCTATCATACGTAATTGTACCGTTTTGCACCAAATTAACCAAAGTCCTGTCCATCGTCTGCATTCCTTGATCAGCACCAGTCTGAATCACCGCGTCTAACTGGTGCGACTTACCTTCGCGAATAATATTGCGGACTGCCGGGTTGGCAATCAGCACTTCCGCTGCCACAACTCGTCCGCCGCCGATTGACGGTACTAGCCGCTGCGAACAAATTGCCATCAGAATATTACTGAGCTGTGCCCGGATCTGCGGCTGCTGGTGCGGCGGAAAAACGTCAATCATACGATCAACCGATTGTGCTGCTGAGTTGGTGTGCAGTGTCGCGAACACCAAGTGTCCGGTTTCAGCAATGGTAATCGCCGCCGAGATTGTCTCAAGGTCGCGCATCTCGCCGATCAACACCACGTCCGGGTCTTGGCGAAGGCTGGAGCGCAGCGCCGCCGAGAATGAATAGGTGTCATAATGAACTTCGCGCTGCACCACTACCGATTTTTTCGACTTGTGCGTAAACTCAATCGGGTCTTCGATGGTAATGATGTGCTGCGACTTTTCAGAGTTAATCTTATCAACCAGCGCTGCTAAAGTTGTCGACTTACCTGAGCCAGTCGGCCCAGTCACCAGCACCAAACCGCGCGGAAAGTCAGCAAAGGTATTAACAACCGGCGGCATGCCTAGCTCGGTTGCCGACTTAATCTCGTTTGGAATCAAACGCAAAGCCGCCGCCAGGTTGCCGCGTTCATGAAAGGCATTCACCCGGAATCGTCCTAACGTACCGAACGCAAACGAAAAGTCAAACTCCTTGTCTTTTAACAGAATCTGGCGCTGATCTTCGTCAAGAATCTGAAACACTAGCCGCTCCACCGCAGGCTCATCCAGCGGCTGAGTTCCCGCAGCCGGCATTAGCGACCCGTCAATCCTTAGCATCGGCGGCAAACCAACCTGAATATGAAGGTCTGAAGCCCGCTTTTTTACCACTTCTTCTAGTAAAATCTCGATTCGTAATTCTTGATTATTCATATTTCCTCCTTTTATGCGGTGTCCGCCGCTACTCTATTAACTTCTTCCAATGTTGTTATACCGTTTAACGCTTTTAGGTATCCGTCCTGGCGCATCGTAATCATTCCCTGTTGAATTGCTGCTTTTTGGATTTCAGCAGTCGTTGCCCGCCTAACGATTAAATTCTGAATTTCCTCCGTTACGTCCATCACTTCATACAAACCAGCCCGGCCAGAATAACCATGCGGCGTTTGCGGCGCATCACGGCCTTTTGCTAATATAAACGAGCTTTGGTTTGCTAACGGCAAGCTGTCATAGCCCAAATCCTGAGAAAACGCTGCCACTTGCTCTTTAGTCTGCGGCAACAAATGCCCGACCGTACTCCGAATGGTTTGCGTCTCTAATGGCGACGACTGATACAGATCGCGGCGTTTAGCAACTCGCCGCACTAGGCGCTGGCCAATAATAGTATTTACTGTACTAGCAATTAAAAACGGCTCAATTCCCATATCCAGTAACCGCGGTAAAACGCCAGAAGCCGAATTGGTATGAAGCGTCGAAAATACCAAATGTCCGGTCAGCGCAGCTTGCACCGCCAGGTTTGCTGTCTCGCCGTCGCGGATCTCGCCGACCATTACAATATCCGGATCTTGGCGTAAAATTGACCTTAATCCTGACGCAAACGTCAAGCCAACCTCTGCATTGACTTGAATCTGGTTAACGCCATCAATTTTATATTCAACCGGATCTTCCAGCGTCACGATATTAACCGTATCGTCTTTAATCTCTTTAATTAACGCATAAAGGCTGGTCGATTTTCCCGAACCGGTCGGTCCCGACGTTAAGATCATGCCGTTTGGACGCTTAATTCCCTTGCGAATAGCCCTTAAAGCACGCCCGGCATAACCCATATCCTCCAAGTTAAACGAATTACCAGTCTTATCTAATAAGCGAATCACTACCTGCTCGCCCCAAACGACCGGCGAAATTGCAATACGCAAGTCAACTTCTTTTCCAGCCACGCTAACCGCGAACTGACCGTCTTGCGGAATGCGATGTTCATCAATTTTCAGATTAGATAAGATCTTAATACGGCTAACTAGCGCCGGCTCAATACTCTTCGGCAGCTGCATAATCTCGCGCAGCACGCCGTCCACGCGGCAGCGAATCTTCAAAGCTTTTTCTAGCGGTTCAATATGAACGTCAGAAGCATGGCTTTTAACAGCGTATTCCAAGATCGTCGACAATGCCCGAGAAATTGGCGAATCCTGAACGATAGTCTTAATATCGCTCGTCTCTGACCGCATCTCTTCCTGCGATGCTTGCGCCGCCATATTAACAGTTGATAGGTCAGTTTTATACTGGTCTAATACATGGCGGACACTTTCTTCCGAGGCCATGAATACTTTAAGCGGACGCTGAATCCGATTTGACAAGTAGTCGACGGCCTGGACATTATTGGCATCAATCATCGCCACCGCCAGGCGGTTTTGCACCTCAGCCAGTGGCACAGCCATAAATCGTTCGGCAATATCGGACGGTAACAACGACAAAATATCCTGGCTGATCATGCTATTTTCCAGGTTTACATATGGCACGCCAGACACCTGCGCCACAGCATGAACTAACAATTCGTTGTCTAAAATCCCCTCGTCAGCCAATAAACTGAACAGCGGCTTATTTATATCGGCTGCCCGTTTCACAGCAGCATCAATTACCGGTTTTTCAATCAACCCCTCATCAACAAGCAGCTTTATCAACTTGTCCTGAATATCATCCGTAAGTAAGGCCATACGCTACGTCCCCTCCCTAATTGGCAGCATTCTGACCCACAAACACCTCGACAGTTGGATTTATCGCATTACTATTAAATACAGCTTGGCTCGGCTTCTCTACGTCTGAAGATATCTCCCGTATAGTTTGGACTTCAACGCCTTTTTCCGGAACTTTCAAAAACGATATATTCGACGCCGCCAGATAACCAATGCCGACACCCAGTCCAGCTATTAAAACAATCATAGCAATATCTGTTTTCTTCATGGTTTTACCACCTTCTTTTCTAAATGTATTTTTTGCGCAGGCTCATAATAGGCAACTCCCTGGATCGTCAGACTCAACTTGTCCTCGCTAGTATGAATTTCAAACGATTTGAGTTCAATAACACGAATTGACCGCTCAAACTTCGTTAATAATTCCCGTAACTTGTCGGCCGATCCGCTAACTTCTAATGAAAAATGTAACGTATTTGACGAATCTGCTGACTCAGAATTGTTGCCCTCTGACTCCTCCCCCTGACTATTCGGCGGCGTCACCGATAAGTTATCCAACGTCAAGCCCTCAACAGTATCAACAAATTTATTCTTAATTGAAGCTCCAAAGGCATCGGCATTAGGGTTATCTGGCAGGGCGTCCAAAACCGTTTGCAAGGCGCTATTCTCGCTATTAGCCTTTACGGAATTAAGAGCTGAATTTGTCTCTAGCACGCGCACATTCTTCTTTAATTCATCTACCGATTCTAAGTTCTTATCTAATCTGAAAATTGTACTCTGTTTCTCAATAATAACTTTTGAATGAAATACAATTTGCTGAATCAAAAAAATACTAATAACTAAAGAGATTCCCGCCAAAAACGCTGCACCAGCAACAAATACAAACATCGTTTTTCTTGAAGAATCAATTTGCTGCCGCTTGCGGACTGCTACATCTTTATTATTGGCTGACATACGCTATTTATTCTCCTTGTCTGAAGATTTTTTTGTCGCCTCTTTCTTAAATAAACTGTCCGGAATGCTCTGGCGCGAATCAGTCACATCAACCTTGGACGTTGGAGTTACGATAGAGACGCTGCCATTGCGAGAAACTCCTAAAAGCTCATCCGGATAATTAAATGAGAATGAGAACTGTAAAACTTTCTTTCCTTCAGAATTTTCGCCGAAACTAGTATTGCCATCTTGGACGCTCTCTGCCAAAGAAACCTCCGACGACTTATCGCCAGTAACCTTAATTTTTGTTTTCAATATGGTCTTCTTCAGAGTTTCCAAAGCACTATATCCATTCGCTGCCGTCCCTTCCAGAGTAATCGTCTTCGATTCAGGGTCTAGTTTGACCGTCGAAAAGCTGATGTCATTAGGCGCAGGCGGATTCACAGCGGAAACCACATCAAACACCCGGGAGTTTATTTTCTTAGAATCGTGCTGCGAGGTAATTTTACTCAATTGGTTTTGGATTGTTACAACTTTATTCAAGTCCGTAATAGACGACAATTTATTACCTTTATCTCTTATACTGCCGTTTTGCACAGCCTCCGCTGCAATCTGCCCGCCAAATATTACCGCCAGCGCAACGACCGCCGCCACTGAAGCGCTGCCAACCAAAAACGACACCGATACAACACGATTACGGATTGACCGCGCACGCAGCAAATCTCTCTTAACGCTTGGTATAAGATTTATTTCAATCATGACAAATTACTCCTTTGGGCCAATCCGACAGCTGTTGCAAACTCCGATGCTATCGGCGCTAGCTGCTGCTGATCTGCTTGCGACACTTGAACTTTCTGCCATGGATCTGCTACTGCAGACTGAATGCCAGATTTCGTCGTTACATAATTATCAAGTTGCGGAATGGCCGAACCGAAACCTGACAATAAGATTCCTGGCACTGAAATATTTGGATATCTGGTTTGGAAGAACTTCACCGATTTTACCAACTCAGAAGCAAAATTGTCTAAAGTTGGATCTATTGCTCGCAGCACTTGACCGTCTAGTCGATCAGCCGCCAACCCAAACTTTAAGATAAACTGCCGTGCTTGATCATCCTGAATGCTTAGATTTTGAACAGCGGCACGCACTAGCGACGATAGCCCTGTTGGAATTGTACGAATGAGCCTCGGCACGCCGCCATAAACCACCGCCAAATCAGTTGAACTTTCCCCCATGTCAAGTATCAACCGGGCATCCTGAATATCTGACGGAGCTAAAGCTCGAACCATAGCAATCGGATCCGGCTCTTCTGCTATGACGTTAAAACCCAATCCCTCTACTAATTCTAATCTTTCCTCAGCATATGTCTTAGCCGCACTAGTCAGTAAAATCTCGTATTTATCCGTCTCCCGCAAGCTATCGCCAAGCAGCGCCCAATCAACCTCCGCCTCATCAAGCGACATTGGTATATATTGATCAATCTGATACTTCATCATCGCTTTCAGCTCCTGATCTGGAACTTTCGGCACATCGATTACGGTAGAAAATGTTTTACTTGAAGGTAAACCCACTGCTACATTAGACGTTTTTATACCGGCCTGCCCAACAGCAGTGGTAATAGCCTCGCCTAAGCGACGTCTTGATTCTGGCGAATCGCCGCCAACAAGCTTTGCATCAACAGGCGTATAGCCATAATGAGCCAGATTCCAGCCCGTACCAGAACGCGACAGCTGAACCACCCGCACTGCATTCGTGCCGATGTCTAGTCCGAAGAAGTCGCCCAACCCTTTTGCTAATTTCATAACCGATTCTAATTATATACATTAGCGGTTTAATTTGCAAACAATTTTTAATATCTTGGTGGTAATTCTTTGACGTTCATCGTACGAATCGCACCAGAACCACGATAATTGTTATAGGCCCAAATATAAGCATCGGCTCGCAGGTTCAAAACCTCAGCTGGCGTACCCGGATGCATATTATCATCATTTCTAGCAGGACCGGAATGACGACCACCGTATGTACGCCGCAAAAACAAACTGCCTGCCATAATAGGACCATTTACCCGCAACTGCTTATTGCACTGGCTGGATGACAACCCGCTCAACCACGACGTCATATTTACTATACTGCCGCATGTACTAACATAACCTTTGTCGCGAGTTATCAGCCATGCATTCACTTCTGAAACATCCGGCTCTATGATTATGTTTTCAGCATAGATAATTAGCTGCGGCAGGCGAGTTGTATCGCTCGTCGCTTCATACAATAAATTGCCAGAGATTTTTACGGTACCGCTAGACCTAATCACAACACTTTTCCCAGTACCCAGCGTTGTTCCAGACAACGTGACATTACCAGCCATATATTCCCCGGTTGATAAATTATTAACATCCACCAAGCCAGAGATACGTCCTCTATTGCCGCGCACCGACGGAGTAGTAAAACCGCCTAAAACTAGAGAATTTTTCGTAAAATTACCAAACGTTGGCGTATTAGCAAACGTTAACTTATTGTAGCCTGCTGTACTAACGCCATCCCTGCCGGCATACCCAGAAGATAATCCAGCCCCGGAAGATGAAATGACCTTATCTTTCGCGGCAATCCCATACTCGCCCCATGAACCATACGTGCTCTGATACGTGCGATCCATAGTATACGTCATGGCTATATTATCAATCAATAATCCCATATGCGTCCAGTCAGACTTAATGTAAAAATCAATAACATTGCCTTCGCTTTTTAATACCGTACCTGGTTTCATGTCTGCGTTAAAATACGAATACTCGTTCCACCACGGTAATGCCCAAGGTGTATCTTTGTATTTCCCGTATGGACATGTCGGACATTCTTGCGCGTTAACATCCATTTCATATCCGTTGATCTTGACTCTTATTAGGTTGTCTACTGCTCCAGAAAATTTCAACCTCAAATTCTTTACATCCTTCAACTCGCCTAGTTTTACATTTTTTAAGCGAAATACGTATATATTTCCATAATCTAAAACCTGATGACCAGGTATGCTGCTAGAAGAAGATGGATCTGGACGATTGCTAGCATTAGTATGCTGTCCGTATATATTCAAACCTATCCACTTAGCGCTATTTGAAGTCCTTGTCCAGGGTCCAAGTCGACAAAGTCCATCACTATTCTCAGACGTCGGAACATCCCCTAAAATACTAACATACCCTGCGGGAGGCGGCGACCACGGACACGTATAATTACCAACCATATTACCGCGCTGCATAATCACTCTTGCCTGATACTCGGTCTTCAAGCCGCTAGCATCATCCTTGCAGGCTGGCAGCCAAGCAGGACTATTGCTCTGATTATATGCTTTTTGATTGCCGCTGCCCCCTTTATAATCCTGAGAGCAAATAATAGACCAATGAGGATCTTTAGAATCATCTTTCAAGGTATTGCCATTATTATCAATACCCGTCTTCCAAAAACCAGACGACTGCAAAACCGACGCATCTATTACATGCTCTGTCTCCGATCTCGTATTTTTTTGCACAGTAACGCTTGTGATGGCTTCCTTATTGGTTTTTGCATCGCCGCCCCACACTTGCACTTTAGGTTTTTTACTAACAAACACGCACTTTGAATTTGAATACCGGAAAATGTTTTCCCCGACAGTTCTATTATATGAGCTAACCATCGACACGTAGCATACTTTATCGCCGCTTTGCAAAATTAAATCAGACACATCATCAGAAGTATTTCCTAAGAATTCAGTCATCGCGCCAGATGCCAGCTGTTCATTATTACTCGACAAGCTCAAGCTCTTACAGCTATTAGGATTAAACCTGCCGCCAGCTATGCTCTGAACAATCGCGCAGACATCATTGCCATTATTCACCGGCCGGCTAACACCGTCTCCCGAAGACGGAACCCCAACATGCGAAGATTCTGCTTTTATAACATAGCGGGCTACTGCGTATTTTTTAGTATTGGCATCTGTTTTTGTTGGACCGCTATTCCGAACACTCGCCCTAATACCGCTAACCTCTTTTGTATCTTCGTCTATCTTCTCTGAATCAACGCCGACAGACGGTATTAAATTATAGTCATAAAGCACATTAGCACACGCATAACCAGATTGAGCATACCCCCAATTCGGTCTATTCCAGGCTTCTTTGCGCCAATATACTCTCTGACATATCTTTTTACCCAAATCATCCTGAGTTACTCTATGTGTAAACATATCGCCGTTAGTTTTATCTCGCATAAAAAACCATTTATTATTGTTCGTCCCTCTGGATTTGACTCTATCTGTTCTGTAGAAATAACTCCCGCCAATCTGGCTGTCATTAAACCATCTTTTTTCCTGTTCAACACCCGTCTCCACGCCTTCGCTCATATCTGCCGTGGTATTCTTTAGTCCATGCCACCAACTAATAATATCTCCCGGCTTCGCAACCAAGGCATTAGAACCCTGATGCCAGGTAGCACCATCATCTTTAGTAACATATGATTGTCCATCAATAGTCCATAATCCAGGTTTTTTCTTAATCGTTACATAAAAATCTTGCCACGCAGCAGAACCGTCGCTGTCAGACGGACAAACCCTAGCGTCAAACCATCCGTAAAGACTTACGCACCTGCTGTATGTCTCCCTTTTATAAAAAGCAAACCGTCTATACATACGTATATGAAACGTCTTAACGCCGCCCGGAGGAATACTACTTATATCTAATTTAAACCTTCTGACGCTTTGATTGGGATAGTTTGCCTGATCAGTCGTCCAAGTATAATTGCCTGTGCTACCCGTATCTCCTCTATACAGCCAAAGATTATTAGCAACTCGCCTACCATTAGCCTCAATGTGAATATTTTTAGCATATATATACCCTCTTTGTGAGCGCGGACCGGGGGATGCCGATCCTCTTAGTTCTAGATCTACACTATTCTGATTCGGGTCTATATCAGGGATATAATCGCTAAAATAATTAGTCCCTGGATAACCAGCCCAAAAGGCGCCGCAAGTTGACGCTGTACTATAATCGCTGCAAATGGCATACGAAGAGTGAACCTCGCCAAAATTTCTGGCATTAATACATCTTTGTTGATTTATGGCAGAAATAGGACCATAAAGACCGCGGCAATACCACTCTTCTACAGCAGACGCCGTAGTACTGCCGAACACCCCAACAACTGCGGCAAAAAGGATACCGCTAGTTAGTACAAACAGGTGTGTTCGTTTCACTTTATCCTCTACCTATACTGTTTTTATCCGTCAATTTATCTATATTATTGCTTGTAGCTCCAATTTTATATAACAGCCCTGTGTCGTTAGACTCATTGATAGATTTCTCAAATATTTCTTTCAGTTGTTTTATCTGATTTCTATCATCGCCCAAACTTGCCTGATACAAGACTATATAATTACAAACCGGATTCTTATCATAGCCTGCCTTTGATTTTATGTCGCCGACAATACCGTCAAACGACTTTTGGTCATATCCGCTGTTTGAATTGATGATCTTTTTAAACTCATCAACCCTGCTTTGCCCACAAGCCGACTGCGCACTGGACAAAACAACCCCCTGGGACGGACTTTTTACACCGACATATAAATAACCCGATAGAATAAGCCCAACACAGATAAATAACACAATGGCTGGTATGCTTATAAATATTATTACCCTATTCTTCATAATACTTATGGTAACCCAGTCATCTATAAATCGCAAGTATTTTGCTATAATAGCTATCATGAGTTTATCTATCGGTATCGTCGGACTTCCGAATGTCGGCAAGTCGACCTTGTTCAACGCCCTAACCAATAATAATATTTTAGCGGCCAATTATCCGTTTGCCACTATCGAGCCAAATACCGGCATCGTACCAGTGCCAGATGAGCGGCTAGAAAAATTAGCTGAGCTGTATGGCTCTGAAAAAATCCTGCCAGCTACCATCGAGTTTGTCGACATCGCGGGCCTGGTCGCCGGCGCCTCCAAAGGCGAAGGGTTGGGCAACAAGTTTTTAGCTAATATCCGCCAGTGCGATGCTATCGTTCATGTAGTGCGCGCTTTTAGAAATGACGATATTTTGCGCCACGATGGTTCGGCGGTTGATCCGACTGCTGATATCGAGATTATTAATACCGAGCTAATTTTGGCAGACATGCAAACGATTGAGAATCGCCTGCCTAAGCTGCAAAAAGAAGCCAAAGCTCACCCGACGGCGCGCGAAACAGTTGGCTATCTTGAAAGCCTACTGCGAAATCTTGAGGCTGGCACGCCGCTGTCAGCTCTGCCTTCTATTGATTATGAAAAAATCGCCGATCTACATCTATTAACCGCTAAACCCGTAATTTATGCGTTTAATGTGACAGAAGGCGGCCTAACTGACGCTGGTCTACAAGCCACCTTAAGCACCCTGGTCGCACCCGCCCGTTCACTGTTCATTTGCGCCAAGATCGAAGAAGAGCTAAAAAGCCTCTCGCCCAGTGAAGCCGCAGAATTACTCGAAAGCTACGGCGTCAAGGAGACAGGATTAGTACAATTGATCCACGCCGCCTACGACACGTTGGGTCTACAAAGTTATCTTACTGCCGGACCGAAAGAAGTCCGCGCCTGGACAATCCGCCAAGGCTGGACAGCACCGCAAGCTGCCGGCGTCATTCACACTGATTTCGAACGCGGTTTTATCGCCGCCCAAGTCGTCGACTACAATGACTTAATCGCCGCCGGCTCGGAGGCTAATGCCCGTGCCGCTGGCAAAATCCGCACTGAAGGCAAAACTTATGTCATGCAGCCAGACGATGTGGTTGAGTTTCGGTTTAATGTATAGTCTTTAATATTTCGCCAAACGTGTTTTATAAAACCGCTCAACATTACCCTTAGCACCCGCTACGTCGCTGTCTTTTTTATCCAGCACCACAAAATATTGTTTAGCCCAATTCTCAAAATCCGCCAAAATCTGTCGGCGTACTTTGTCGTTTTTGATCACGCCTTTATTTACCTGATGTTTGCCCGCCTCAAACTGCGGCTTAACCATCGCCACCAAAATAGTCTCAGGCTGCATAATGTTTTTCGCAACATGCGGCAAAATCTCCCGCAATGAAATAAACGATACATCGCCCACAACTACATCGACTGGCTGATTCGGCATAAAATCTCGAATGTCAGTTTTTTCATATAGCTCAATTCGTTTATTGCCGCGCAGGTTCGGATGTAGTTGATCGGTACCAACATCCACAGCGTATACTTTCTTCGCACCATGCTGCAATGCAAAATCAGTAAAACCGCCAGTACTGCTGCCAATATCCAATACCGTCTTGCCATGAAAGTCCAAATTAAAAGCTTTCGCCGCGCCCGCCAATTTTAGTCCGGCCCGCGACACATAACGTTCTGATACTGCTAATTCAATCGGCGCCGACTCATCAACGAATAATCCCGGCTTGGCTGCCGTCTGTCCGCCAACGCGCACACGCCCCAAACGAATCCAATTCTCAGCTTCCGAGCGCGAGCCCACCAACCCGCGTGCCAACATCAATTTATCCAACCGTTGCTTCATTCCTTAATTCTACTATGGATACATAATCGGCTCAATGTCGCGCGTCATCGCCGAAAATACCGCGCAACCCATAAACTGGCGGTCAGCTTGCTAGCAACAATCCATGAGGTTATTTTTACTACAATTGATGTAAATATGGCATCAATTGTAACGTGGCTTTTTTAACAACGTAGTTATATACACATCGTTGATTATTTTACAGCACCATACATTCCATAATCTAGTACATTTCTTCTACTCTATTGGCCAGATTTTCTATATTTCCTTATCAATTTTTATTAGGTTGGCATATTATTTTTGTATTTTATACAATGTTGTATTTTTATCATCTAATTAAAGCTTTTGTTGTTCTTTTTACATATAGTTGTATAAATAACAACGTAATATTATCGTATTTCTCAACCATATCACTCCAAGCACAGTAAATTTTATCAAAAATAAACAAAGCCTCAACTGAACACTTATTTTGCTCAATGTAGCTAATTTTGCCCAATTGCTAACGCTGGTTACGATTTTAAAAATAAGTAAATAAAGCCCCCGGCAGACTTACCGACAATAGCCTCACTACAGTCACAGTACAATTAAAAAAGCGCCATTCAAGCTTGTTGCTTTACGGCGCTTTTTACTAAATTCGTGCTAGCTTATAGTCCTTTTTTACGTTCGCGATATTCGCCAGTTGAGGTATCGACGCTAATAATATCTCCCCGCTTAATGAACGCTGGAACTTTTACTACCAATCCTGTTTCCATAGTTGCATCCTTCATAACCGATGAAGTTGTATCGCCTTTAACGACATCTTCCGTATACGTAACTTTCAAATATAAGTTTTTTGGCAATTCTACATTAAT
Source organism: uncultured Candidatus Saccharibacteria bacterium (assembly GCA_963553885.1). Classification (GTDB taxonomy): domain Bacteria; phylum Patescibacteriota; class Saccharimonadia; order Saccharimonadales; family Saccharimonadaceae; genus Nanosynbacter. Next base: position 23,777 of record CAUVOY010000003.1, on the reverse strand, counting down.
AACTTTGCCGTCAAAAAACTGTAAAGTAAGTTCATCGCCTTCCTTCAAAAAGTTGCTAGCATTGTCCACAATATCTGCCGGCAATTCAAACTGCTCAAAGCTTTCTGGATCCATAAAAAAGAAATTACTGCCATCATTATACAAGTGCTGAACCGTTTTATTGCTCACTTCTGCCATTTCAATTCGTTCTTGTCCTTTGAATGTTTTAGGTATTACGCTACCGTCAATCAAATTCTTCAGCTTAACATTTACAATCGATCCGCCGCGGCCCATTACTTTTTGGCTATACTCTACTACTCTATACGGCTTACCGTCAATCTGGCACACCGTACCTTTTTTCAAATCTGTTGGTTGATACATTTTACCTTCCTAACAAAATATCCCGCTACCAAAATAGAACAGCAGCGAGATATTACCTTAATTTACTATTAATTGTTGGCAACAAATGGCAACAAGCCAAGATGGCGGGCGCGCTTGATCGCTACTGCCAAATTTCGCTGCTGTTTTTCGCTTAGTCCAGTTTTGCCAATTGGCTCAATCTGCCCATAAGCGTTAATGTACCGCATTAAAGTCTTGACGTCTTTATAGTCAAAAACTACCGGCGTACTTTTCTTTACTTTTGCCATATAAACTCCTTATTATACTAGAAAGGAATCTCGCTCAAATCAATCGGCTTGTCGTCGATTTCCGTTACCGCTTCCTCTCTTTTGCTATTTTTCGGTGCCGCAGAAGTTGTAGAAGAACTGTTATCATTAGCCGGACCGTCCAAAAACGTTACGTCCGTCGCCACAACCTCAATCCTACTCTGGCGTTTGCCAGTATCCTTATCTTCCCAGCTATCCTGGCGCAAGCGCCCCTGAACAAGTACGCGGCGACCTTTGTTCAGGTATTGCATGACCAAATCACCCAACTTTTCCCATGCAGTCACATTGAAAAAATCTGCTTGGTCATCCTGAGTCGCCCGGCTCACTGCGATACTAAAGCTGACGACATTCTTACCGGAAGCAGTTGTTCGCTGCTCCGGATCGCGCGTTAGCCTGCCGAGCAGAATAACTTGGTTGATACTTCTTGCCATAATTTTACCCTCTCTTTTTAGTTAATAAAATAAACGGCTAATCTTTATCTAACACTTCCTCAGCGGCAGCTTTTTCTGCCTGCTCTTTTTGCTCGCTTAAGGCTTTACGGGTTTTTTCATCAACTTTAACTAACAAATAGCGCAAAACTTCATCAGTAATATTCAAAATATTTGATATTTTAAGCGGCGCATCGCTTGGCAGCTTAACATCAAAGCAAACATAGATTGCAAAATCTTCCCGCTTTATCTGGTAAGCCAGCTTTTTCTTACCCCAGTTATCTTCTTTGACAATTTCACCGCCATTACTGGTGATTAAGCCGCGAACCTTATCCAGCGCCGAATCTAAAGTAGACTCTAAATCCGGATGAATAAGAACAGTCAGCTCGTACTCGTTCATATTTCCTCCTTTGGAATCCGTACGGATGGTTACGCTATCTCACGCAACCTTAGGTTAATATACAAGAGTAATTATACACTAAATTAGTGGTGTTTACCAGAGGAAGCCGGCCAATCCAGAAAGAATCGAATCAGGGTATAGTTACTAGCCGTAAGCATATCTTTCGACCATCGGGTGCGGTTGATGTCCAAAATTTCCTGCGTTATAAACATATTGTCTTAACGACACAGGACTAAACCGCGGAAGAAGTCCAGCTATTGCATCATCGTCGTCAACCTCCTTAACTCCTACCTCAATAAAACTTTTAAGATGTGCTATGAAAAACTCTGGACACTCAATAAAAAGACGATGAGCGATCGCCTCCATGTCAGCCCCAGCCGAAGCAAGATCTGAAAAAAGACAGCTAATTTCACGATGGTCCATACGAGATGCAATATCGTCCGCATTCGCTTCAAGTTCAAGAAGCTTGCGAATTTCCTCTGGGAAAAGTTTTTTAATATTCATCCTATCAGCTAATTCTTTAACATCGCCAGCAGACCTAAGCACAAAATTAAAGTCATCTTCACGGTACCTATTCTCTAAAAGCCTGTCAACGCGGCTGTCTTCATATAAACCAAACCCTTTAATCTTCTCGCCGAACCATAAAAATTCAAGATCTTCCGCTGTTAACTCGTCGCCAGCTTTAACACGATTATCAATTTCTGTTAGTCGTCGCATTTGCTCGACTTTCTTATAGTATTCGCTACCGCCCGGCAGCGTGTTAAGCTTTTCTGCGACAACATCCAATAAATTATCTTCTACATTTTGACCAGGCGCAATACCGCGAACTTCGGCAACCTGATTGCCTTCCATGCGAATCGCGACACGCGGCATCGTATCGTTACCATCATTATCAGGCGTGCAATAGAAATAAAAGTCTCCTTTTGACAACTGATTCGCCGCAGTATGCGTGCCAGCCGTGCACCAGCCTGTGCCTTTTCCCTGTAGAGATCCAGCGAGCCGCATAGCAGTGCTATTATCTACAGGGCTTTCGTCCGCAGCCTCATACCCTCGTCTAGTACGGCGGCAACTATAATTCGGACTATATTCTCCTTCAATCTGATCATACTTCACCCAAGATCCATCAGTAATCTCACGCAGCTCTGGCGTTAAACCGCCAACCTCGCAGCTGTATATAGCATACGCATACATGGCTGCAAAATTTCCCCTGTTCAGTAGCTCCGCCATTTGGTTATCTTCAATTTCTTTGCCCTGAATAACACCTTCGCTTACCCTATCATATACATACGACAATGCCTCAGCGTTCAGTTCTGGCCACGGCGCCACGGTAGATTTAGTACGCTTCTTAAATTTGCCGCTTTCTTCATCAAATTCACCCATCTTTTTGAGCGATTCCCAGACATACACCTTAAACCAATCAGGATAGGGGTGTCCGTTTTTTTGCTCCGCAAATAGCCAGACCACCTCATTAAACTTTCCTTCTGATCCGCTCGCAGCCTTTTAACATCTTCTTCTTTTTGCCTGTCGGTAAGTTCGAAGTCGCCATAACCGCGTTCGCGCGCAATCCGTCTTTGCAATTCAAATACGACTCCGGCACTTCATTGCGGCGAACCAGCAGACCCTCAATTTCTGCATTAATATATAATTCGTTTGATTCAAGTTTTTTTGATTTAGGGTTTATAGCTTCAGGTTTTATAATACCGAAATAGCCGCTTTTTAGCGTTCCCTTAATTTTTTCTTCTTTGTTGCCTAATTTGCTAAGCTCCTGCGGTTCGCCGTTTATTTCAATAAGGCGTAGCGCGCCAGAGGCAAGGTTTCTTTCAAATACCCCCCATTACCTTTTCGCCAATTGGCGATGAAGCGATAAATTGCTCGGGTGATTTTTGCTTTGGCCGCGGCACGTAAATTCCTCTTTTAACTCTTATTACTCTAATTTTGTCCTGTCAATACTAGCATATTTTATTATAATTGTCAATAGTAAGACAATAATATTCCGCATTTGCAATATTACACACTGCAACCATTGCCGCCAGCCAAAGAGTATACTATGATACTAGCATGCGTATCGCTATCCAAGGACAAGCTGGCTCATTTCATGAACAGGCCGCCCATAAACAATACGGCTCAGATATTGAAATTATGCCTTGCGATACCTTCGGCGATGTCTTTAGAACTTATCGCGAAGGCAAGGCTGACGCCATCATTGTAGCCGTCGAAAACACTATCCACGGCACCATCAACGAAGCATACCGGCAAATTGAAGGTTGTACAGCTCCTATTGCCAGTGAAGTTACGCTGCACATTAGCCAAAATTTGATTACTTTGCCAGGCACGACGCTATCTCACATTACAAAAGTATATTCGCATCCGGTCGCCCTATCCCAGTGCCAAAAATTTCTGCAAGATTTTCTACCGCATGCCTCTCAGATTGAGTTCTTTGACACTGCTGGTGCTGTCGAATTTGTCAAACAGCAGCAAAATCCGCATATTGCGGCAATTGCCAGCACGGCGGCGGCGGACTTATACGACCTACCAATTCTCCGAACAAACATCCAGGACTCCGACGATAACCTAACCCGTTTCCTTGTCCTTGATCCGAATATGTCACCGAAAAACCCTAACCGCGCCAGCCTGGTCGTAACTACTGCCCATCACGCTGGTAGTTTGGCCGAGGTTCTCCAAATTTTTGCCCGCCAGAATATAAATCTAGCCAGTCTCCATTCTCAGCCTATTGCCGGACAACCTTGGAAATATAAATTTTTTCTAACAGTTGACGCGGCAGGGAGCCGACTTCATCAAGCTATAGATGAGGTCAGAAGTACTGGACATAATGTCACAATACTCGGCGAATATGAATCCAGTTGCTAAATAATTATTAGGTAAATGTCTGCTACCACAGAAAACGCCAGGGTTATATATCCAACTCATCGACGCTGGATATCAAGACATCACGCGGCTTTGAGCCGTTCGCGGCACTAATGATACCCCGCTCTTCCATTTCCTCAATAATCCGCGCCGCCCGCTGGTAACCAATCCCCAAACGCGTCTGCAGCATACTTGTCGAAGCCTTACGCCGCTCAACCACCACACGCACCGCGTCCTTAAATTTATCATCACCACCCTCGGAGAAGTCCATCACGACGCCACCCTTGCCATTCAATTGTACTAGCTGTGCCACCACCTCATCGTTATATTGCGGCGCCATCTGCATTCGCAAATGATCAGTTATTTTATTCACTTCATCGTCGGTTACCCACGCACCCTGGATACGCTTCGGTTTGCTCATGCTTGGCGTATAAAATAGCATATCACCCTGGCCCAGCAGCTTTTCGGCGCCCGCCTGGTCTAAAATCGTCATACTATCCACCTGGCTAGCCACCGTAAACGAAATACGCGCTGGTACATTTGCTTTAATCAGACCAGTGATCACATCAACACTCGGGCGTTGCGTCGCCAGCACCAAATGAATACCAACCGCACGAGCCTTCTGCGCCAAGCGAACAATTAGCGCCTCAACATCACGTTTGGCAATCATCATCAAATCCGCCATTTCATCCACCACGATCACGATGTACGGCATCGAACCGTCCTCGTGTTGCTGGACATTGCCATTTTCATCAGCGATAGCAATCTTTTTAGCGCGCGACTGCAACTTTTTATTATAATCTCGAATATTGCGAATTTTCTCTGCCGCCAGCAATTTATATCGCCGCTCCATTTCGTTAACCGCCCATTTCAACGCCGAAATTGTCTTTTCCGGTTCGGTAATAACAGGTGTGAGCAAATGTGGAATGTCCTCATACGGCGCCATTTCCACCTGCTTCGGGTCAACCAAAATCAATTTCATGTCGCTCGGACTATTACGGTAAAGCAGGCTAGATAACAGCGTATTAATCATCACCGACTTACCAGAACCAGTCTGTCCAGCGATCAACAAGTGGGGCATTTTGCCCAACTCGCCGACCACAACTTTCCCAGAAATATCCTTACCGATAGCAAAGCTAAGTTGTTCGCGGGCAGATTTCCACTGTTTGGAATTGAGCGTGCCGTATAAGCGCACGTCAGCAGCTTTACGATTCGGCACTTCTATACCCACCGCTTTTTGTCCAGGAATCGGCGCTTCAATTCTTAGGCTTTGCGCTGCCAAATTAAGCGCAATATTAGTCTCCAACGCCGTAATTCGCGTTAACTTCACGCCGCTTGGCGGTCTTAAGGTATACTGCGTCACCTTTGGCCCGACATTAATATCGCCCATTTCCACATCAATATTAAACTCCGACAGCGTATCGTGAATAATTTGCGCATTTTGGCGCGTATCGCCAGCATCGGCGCCGCTTTCGTTCCTCTCCAACAATTCCAAGCTTGGCGGCTGCCAGTTTGGATCCCGAGTTGCCACCAAAGCAGTTTGCTCTTCCGCCTTTTCCGGGTGCGGCAGTTGCTTTTTACTACTTTTTAGTAAACTTTTCTTCTCTTTAGCGGTGTCAATAATCGGCACGCCAGCATTCAGCTTGATGTCGCCCAATTTATCGCCAGAGTCGCGCTTTGCCGCCTGTTTCATTACCGAGCGGTTCTTATCGTTTTCAGATCTGTCGGTTTTTATCATTTCCCAAACTCTACTGAATACCGTAAATGGCGACGTTTGAGTAATAAACAGCACAGTAATAAAAATTAAGACTAAATAAATTATGGCTGCAATTGCCGAATCAACCATTTGTAGAACACCCATATTAATTGAATCGCCGACGAAACCGCCAGACTCTGGACGCGACGCGGTTTTTAGCAAACCGAACAAACCAGAAAACCAAACAATCTCCAGAACCGCCGCAAACTTAACAGCTAGCGGCAGCTGATTACCCTCCGCTCGAAAGGTTTCCACCGCCAAATAGATTAGCAAAATCGGCAAAGCATACATCGTATAGCCGACAGCCTGCAGCGACACTGTATCAATCCATTTAAGCACCGGACCACCAACACCAAACCACGCCACTACCAGCAGCAAAGAAAACAGAATCAGCAACACCGCGCCGACCTGCGACCAAAAACCCGCCGGCAAGCTGTGCTGCGGTTTGGTAGGAGCTGCCTTTTTAGCTGCCTTTCGTTTCTTCGCCATACCTATTTATTATACACGTTAATACGCCCGCACGTCATGTCGTTCCCGAGCCTTGGTATCATTCGCCTCGGTGTCTGGCACCTGACGGCGCGGGAAACGGCGGCGCGGCATAGTTGGCAGAGTCATTTTTGGCTCTTCCGCTGAAGCGGCGGCAGGTTTTTTGCTGCGCACCGGTGTCTTTGCAGTAGAAGTACTCGAAGCAGCAGTAGATTTTACCGTTTTCAAACCGCCAACTTCGTTAATTACCGGGATAACGATCGGCGTCCGCCTGGTCTGGTCATATAATATATGGGTAATTTCATCCTTAATTTCCTTCTTCACCACGTCAAGGTCGTACTTGCCAGCAAAACTACGTGCTGCCTTCTGTTTCAAGTACTGGCGAATCATATTCATCAATTCCTCAGAATCACGCAGATAGATGAAACCGCGGGAAATAATGTCTGGACTGGTTAGTAACCGCCCGGTGCCGCGTTGCACCGTCAATACCACCACAAACATTCCCTCCTGAGACATATGAATGCGGTCTTTTAGTACCACCTCAGAAACGATAGCACCCGTATCATCATACATCACGCCGCCAGCCTGAATCCGGCCGGCTTTCTTAGCTTGCCGCTCAATATCAATTTCGATGATATCACCGGCATCACACACAAAGATATTCTTCCTAGGAATGCCACACTCCTTCTCTGCCAGCCGCGCATTGTAAACCAACATGTGGAATTCGCCGTGAATTGGCATATAGTACGTTGGGTTCAGGGCGTTAATCAGTTTGACGTGATCATCATAATAGCCATGGCCCGACAGGTGCAGCGGCCCAATCCCGGTAAGATGCGTTTTACCGTTCTGAATCACGTCAGAGCCTTCGCGCATCAAGCCATCAACCGTTCGCACCACGTTTTTCTCATTGCCTGGAATTGGGTTAGAGCTAAACACCACCACATCAGAGCCTTTGATCTTCATGTATTTATGCGCGCCAGTCGCCATGCGGCTCAGCACTGCATTAAATTCACCCTGTGAACCGGTACAGACCACGGTGATCTGGCTATCCGGCAGCTTGATAATGTCTTCCATTTTCATGACGGTATTTTTCGGGATCTTGATAGTTCCTGAGCGCAGCGCCACTTCCAAGTTCTGAATCATCGAAAAACCGGCAAACGCCACTTTGCGCCCGTGCTTATGCGCTTCTTCCAAAATCAATTGTAGACGGTGCACCTGTGATGAGAAACAGCTTAAAATCACACGGCTGTTACTGAATTTATCCATTACCTGGCCGATGGAATATTGAATATCAAACTCAGTATGGGTATGCGTACCAGCCGATTCACAGTTGGTCGATTCGTTCATAAACATCAAGACGCCTTCTTTGGACGCCACTTCGGTCATCCGTTTGAGATCAAACTTCTGTCCGTCAACCGGACTTTCCTCAAATCGCCAGTCGCCAGAGTCAATAATCACACCCAGCGGGGTTCGAATAATCACCGCCGTTGAATCTGGAATTGAATGATTAACCCGTACCAACTCCACGGAAAAATGCTTCGACACCTGAACAATTTCGTGGCTCAATGGGTCCATCACCCGAAAGTCTGGCTGAAAATCAGTATCAGCATCAGCCATCGACTTATCCAGCATGCCGATAGTAAACTTCGACCCATACACTGGTGCCGGAATCCGGTGAATAAAGTGCCGGAAGGAGCCGATGTGATCCAGGTGTCCGTGAGTGAACACATGAGCCTTAATCTTGTGCTTGTTTTCCTCCAGCCAGGTGATATCCGGTGTAATGTAATTGATGCCTGGATAGTCGCTGCCCGGAAACAGGAAACCCATATCCACAACGATAATCTCATCGTCATACTCGATGGCGTTCATGTTTTTACCGATGCCCATTTCGCCGACACCGCCGATTGGGATAATCCTTAGTTTTGGCTTACCGCCGCGAGTGCGTTTTGGCTGCATTCTGGCGCTAAATTGCTCGCCGCCATAGCCGTTGTAAACTGATTTGTTGACCGGAATATCGATCACGTGCTGCGACGCCCTGAGGTTAACATTCTCGCTCGTCCGCCGCTGCGCCCGAAACACCTCGCCTTTACGAGTAGTGGTACTATTTAATACTGCATTGTTACTTTTTTTCGACTGAGGACGCTTTTTAGCATCATCCTTCTGCGGTGTTGCCAGTCGCCGCTGACCCATATTGTTATACTCCTTTTTTATTACAATAATCTAAAAACCAGGTAGAGAGGTCTTTTACTCGCTAGAAATCCCTCTCGTTAGTAGCTTTATTTTAGCAAACTGCCCGTATTTTGTCAAAAATGACCCTACACCAACCAAAATGCCAGCGCCGTTTCCCGAAGACACTGGCATTTTCTAAAAGCTTCAAAGAGGATCAATCGTCGCCATCCACCGAAGTATGAGCAAATTTGCGCTTGCCGCGGTAGATAAAGAAACCGATTGTCAGCAGATTAGCCGCCAGTAAGAATCCAGCTAGCACCCACATGCTATCGCTATAGAACGAACTGCCTAAGCCTCCCGAAATAGCCTGGCGCAGCGCCCGAATAGAATAAGTCATCGGCACCAGCGGATTGACTGCTTGGAAAAAGCCATTGGCTGTTTGAATCGGGAATGTCCCCTCGCTCGAACCCAGCTGTAATACTAATAGTACCATCGCTAGGAAGCGTCCTGGATTGTCCAGCACAATCACCAACAGCGATACGATTGACATATAGACAAACGACGTCAAATAAATCGCCCCGATGAAGTTCACTGGATGATCTGACACTAGACCCAAGCAGTAAACCATGATCAGCATCAAAATTGTTGCCTGAACGAAAGCCGCCATACCAGTAACCGAAGCTTTGGCCAGCCACCAGCGAAAAGCGTTTTCTTGCTCGGCAAAAGTCTTGCGGATTGGATAAATAATATTGACCGCTAGCGCCCCGACAAACAAGCTCAGCGACAACACGTACGGCGCCAGCGCATAGCCGTAATTCGGCACGTCGCCCTGCTTGGTCGTTTCCGACTTCACCGGACTGGCCATCTGCTGCTGGGTGGCTGCGCCAGTTGGTTGTATTTTGAGTTGCCGGGAAGCATCCGCCAATTTCACAGCCAAAGTATCCGCGCCGCCCGCCAATTGCGAAGCGCCATTCGTTAGTATACTGGAGCGGCTATCTAACAGCCGCGCACCGTTCGCTAGCTGTTGACTGCCAGTTTGCGCCTGCGCCAGACCGTTTGTTAGCGATGACGAACCAGCCAGCAACTGATTATTCGCCGCTCTCACGCTATTATAGCCATTAAGAGCAGTGATTGCATTCGGCGCCAACTGATTAACGCCGTTGTTTAGCGTAGAAACGCCGGTTTGCAGTTGTGCTTGCTGCGTTGACAGACTCTGAGTGAGTATCTGCAAATCTTTAAGCAGCGCGGCCGCTTGAACGCTAATCGTTTGCGTTTTATTAAGCGCCTGGGAAAGCTGGCTAATTTGCGGCAAAGTTATGGTTGTCGAACCGCCAGAATTTGCCGCATTAGCTCCCAGTGATTGCAGCGTCCCGCCCGCTGCCGCTAAGTCCGCCAAAGACGTCTGCATCGTTTGCGCCAAAACCAGCGCCTCACTCTGTACCTTATTCTGTTGGCTGGCGAGTATTGGCGATGGATTATGAACGCTAGCATTTAATTGATTAAGGCCTGCCTGCAACTGTTTCATACCGTTTGTTAGCTGCGCAACTTGCGATTCACTTGGCAAACCGTTCGACAATTGCCCCAAGCCTGCTTGCAATTGGCGCAATCCATCGCCGAGCCGCGCTAAGCCATTAGCCATCGCCCGCTGATTTACCGCCAATTGCCGAACACCGCCAGTATACGTCTGCGCGCCCGCTTGCAGCTGCGTCAAACCGCCGTGCAGTTTAGCTGCGCCGCCCGCTGCTGTCTCCAGACCATCGCCGAGCTTACCGATATTTTCCAACACACCCTTAGCATACGCCTGAGTAATTTGCTCGGCCACCGACGTTTTGACTTTTTCAGCCGCTTGATTACTGACCAGCGAACCGATATAGTTCTTGGCTGGCGTAGTCGTGTAGCGAATCACCGCTTGCTGCGGTTGAGCAGCAGTAATCGACGCCGCTTTTGCCGAAAAATCCGTCGGAACAGTCACCACCGCATAGAAATGCCCGCTATTGACCCCGTCATCAGCCTGCTGTTTATTCACAAATTCCCAGCCCAAATCATGATTATTCTTGAGTTTTTGTTCAACCGATTGCCCGATATTGACCGTTTGACCGTTCAGCTGCGCGCCTTTGTCCTCATTAACAAATGCCACCGGCAGATTTTTCACCTGCCCATATGGATCCCAAATTGAACCCAAGAAAAATCCGCTGTACATAATCGGAATAAACGAAATAACCGCCATCGATAGTAGTAATATTTTGTTTTTAAAGAGATGCTGCCACTCAGCTCGCACCATATTGACGCGGCGCCTGCTTGACAGCCGCTTTAGTTTTTCAACCATACATTACCTCCTTGACAACGTCTGCTAACGTTACCGTCTTTAGATACTCGCTCCACTTCTCTTGCGCCTCGGAAAAGACTTTTTCAATCATATTCATGCCAATTTCCACCTGGCGAGGCCGCGACGCAAACACTCTTTCGACAATTCCTTGAGGCTGAAAAAACGGCGCTTCGCCCTCGATCGCCAACACCACATCGTGCAGCGTCACTTGGCCCATTTCCCGCGCCAAAATGAAACCGCCGCCAGCGCCCTGCGTCGAGGTAATCAACCGCGCCACCACCAGCTTGCGGCTAATTTTCTTCAAGTACGTCGGCGATACTGCCATTTTTTTCGCCAAAGCATCATTGGTCATCGGCGCTTTTCGCTGTGGATCAGCTAAAATCGCCATGATACAGCATGCTTGTTCAACAGCTCCTGATAGTTTCACGTTAGTCCTTTCGTAAATTAGATATAGTGGATATCGATTATCCACTATACTACGGTTGCTTAATTTTTGCAAGAGTTTAATAAACGAATTGGGAATAAGCCCTGGTTTTTGAGCAGATATCTATAGGTTGCCAGTGTGTCAATCTTACGATTCAGGACCATCCTGCCGCACAAACGCCGCCGCCCGCATAAAATCGTCAATCAACGTCTGACGCATACTACCGTTATACAGCGCCGCTGCCGGATGATACAGCGGAATCACCACAAATTCCAATTCATGCAAACGCACCCGCCGCGGCTGCCCGTGGTCCTGGCTGATCCGCAGTCCAGGAATAAAACCGCCGCCGCTGTGCCGCCCCAATGTTAACACCGCTTTTGGCTGGATAATTTCCAATTGCCGCATGAGGTACGGCCAAAACTGGCGCTTCTCCTCTGGCAGCGGGTCACGATTATTCGGCGGCCGATACTTCACAATGTTGGTAATATAAACATATGAGCGCCGCAAATCAGCTGCCGCCAGCATCTCGTCGAGAAATTTGCCCGCCGCGCCAACGAACGGCTTGCCCTGCAGATCCTCATTTTTGCCCGGCGCTTCGCCAATAAATACGATATCAGCATCAGCATTGCCATCGCCCATCACCAGCTGCGTCGCTTGGCTCGCTAATTCCGAACAAATCCCAGCTTCTATAATTTCCGCCGCCAATGTGTCTAATTCAGCTTGCTTATCCATAACTTAGTAAAAGCCGCCCCTAATTGAAGCGAGGCGGCCATGTTTTCCTTTTACGAATCTTTACCTTTATGCGATAACTCTTCAATCAAATCGTTTACTTCATCCTTGATCTGCGCCTCATCAGTCCGCTTGTCGACCGAATTAGTCCATTTTTTATGCGCCGCTTCAAACCGATCGGCAGCATCCATGTATTTATCATAGGCATTTGAATCGTAAGAGTAGCTGCTTGAACTTTTAGCATTCGCGTAATCTCTTGCTGCTCTCAAATAATTTGCCGCTTCTGTCATCATTTGCTTCGTATCAGCATCGCTAGTAGAAATATTATCAATGTCAGTAATTGCTTTATTAATATCCGATATTGTTGAAGAGCTGTTAAGCTGTAATGCCTTAAAGAATGCCGGCAATACCTTTTCTCCTAGTTCAATTGAAAAATCAATCATCTTATTGAACTTATCACGCTTGGCGTTTAATTTATCCCATTTTTCTTTTACCTTTTTATCGCCGTTAATCGCTTTCATCTTGCTGAGTTTGTTAAATTTCTCATCCAGCGTCTTCTTTGACTTTTTCAGCGAATCAATTGTGCTTGAGTTATTTGCCCCTTTTGTACTCGACGAAAACAAAGTATATGTTTTATCCGAAATATCCGAATAGGCAGTGTGTGCTTCATCCAGCACTTTCTGCGCCTCCATATAATCTTTGTCCGATGGACCAGAGAACACAATCAAAGACACAACTATTGCTACGACTATCAAGACAAGTCCGACGACTCCGCCGATAATCCCCCATAATAGACCTTTATTTATTCTTTTTGGCGGCATTTGATACGGCTGCATTGGCTGCTGCATCATCGGCTGCATCGGTGCTTGACCAGGCATCGGCGGCTGGCCGCCAGGTACTGGCTGCGGCGGCGTCAATTGCTGCTGCGGCTGCCCGTACTGTTGGGGCGAAGTTGGCGGACCCTGTGGCGGTGCCGGCTGGAATGGCATTTGAGGCGATTGCGGTTGTTCGTTCATGAATTCTCCTTTTTTCTTTTTTATACCAAAAGTATACCAAAAAACGCCCCGTCTGGCGAGGCGTTTTTAATGATCTGCTAAAATCGACTATTTATTAGCTTTTTCCTCTAGGATATTCTTAAAATCACTATATGAGTCGTCCAACGCTTTCGTATCAGCACTTTTTGACATGGATGAAATAAGCGACGATGTGCTTGGATATTTCGGGTATGTCGGATAAGCCGATGAAGTATCTTTACTGCTGTATCTTTTAGCTACGTCTACGTAATATTTCTTCAGCGCCGAATAGTATTCTGACATACTTTTAGCAAATTCTGACACCTTTGAATTACCGGATTTTTCCATATCTTTCAACGTTTTAATACAGTCTTTCGTTTTTTCGTCGAATTCTTTTGCCACCTCGTCGCCAGTCTTCGTTGTATAGCTCACGCTTACATAAGCTTTGCATACTTTTGCATACTTTCTGTAGGAGCCTATACCCTCGGCAGCTTCAGCTAACTGTTTCTTGCTTTTATTCCATTCGTCAATGTACTTATCGTAGGCAGTTTTCAGTTCTTTGTCTTTAAGAGCTTTGTGCGAATCTATTTTTTTATGATACTCGTCAATCTTTTCTATAGCCTTATCAACATTCTTTTTATAATTATCAGGATCTGAACTCATACCTCCAGAGATGTCCGACCGGTTAAAACTATTAATTGTCGATACCAAGTCTTTATAATCTTCCTTGCTTGGGCCACCCAAAAAGACAATGGCCAAAACTACTGTTATAACAACTACCACCAGGCCGATTGAACCGCCGATAATCCCCCACAGGACGCCTTTACTCATTTTTTTCTTTGGCGGCATTTGATACGGCGGTGTACCGGGCTGCGCTGGTGCTTGACTGGGCATCGGCGGCTGACCGCCAGGTACTGGCTGCGGCACTGGTTGCTGGACTGGCTGTTGCTTCTGCTGATTGTTACTATTATCCATACTCCTCCTCGTTAACTTCTTCTAGTATATCATTTACAACCCAATCATCGTCAAGTTAATCTTACCGCGCTCATCGATGCCGGTAATTTTTACGCGAACAGTTTGTCCTTCCTTGACCACATCAGTCACCTTAGCCACGCGGTGATCGGCCAGCTTGGAGATATGCACCATACCGTCAATCCCCGGCAAGATATTCACGAAGGCCCCGAAATCTTTGATGCTGACGACTTTACCTTGGTAAATTTTACCAACTTCTGGCTCTTCGACCAGGCTCTTGATCCAGTTTAGCGCTTTCTCGATCGATTCGCCGTTCGGACTGGCGATGGTAATCAGGCCGTCTTCCTTAATATCAACCTCGGCACCAGTCTCGCTGGTAATCTTGTTAATCACCTCGCCGCCCTTGCCGATGACCGCACCGATTTTATCCGGGTCAATTTTTAGTTTTTCAATCCGCGGCGCGTACGGGCTGAGTGCCTCGCGCGGCGCCGGCAAAATACTCAACATGTGCTGCAAAATGTGCGCTCGGCCGGCCTTGCTCTGCTCAATCGCTTGGCGCAGCACTACCACTGGCAAACCATGCACCTTCATATCCATCTGCAGCGCCGTGATGCCCTTGGCTGTACCAGTCACCTTGAAATCCATATCGCCGGCAAAGTCCTCAGCATCGGCAATATCGCTCAATACGTACGGTGTATCACCGTCCATCATCAGACCCATAGCGATGCCGCTAACCGGCGCCGAGAGAGGCACGCCAGCGTCCATCAACGCCAGACAGCTCGAACAGGTCGCTGCCATCGACGTCGAACCGTTCTGGCTCATAATTTCGGTGACGCTGCGAATGGCGTACGGGAAGTCTTCTTCACTCGGCAGCACCGGCGTCAAGGCGCGCTCCGCCAAGTAGCCGTGGCCAATCTCGCGCCGGCCCGGACTGCCCATCCGCTTAACCTCGCCAACCGTATAACCTGGCGCATTGTAATGATGCATATAGCGCCGCTCGCCGTCGTTAACCTCCATGGTATCAACCAGCTGCGCGTAACTGAGCGGCGCCAAGGTGACAATATTCATACCCTGCGTCACGCCGCGAGTAAACAAGCTCGAACCGTGCGCTCGCGGCAGCAAACCAACTTCTGAACTTAACGGGCGAATTTCAGTTAGTTTGCGGCCGTCTGGACGCATATTATCCTCGACGATACCGCGGCGCACATCTTTGTGCAATGCCAAGGTAAATGCTTCATCGTATTCGTCGCGTACTTCGTCGTATTCCTCAGCGCTCAAGCCCAGCTTTTCGGCCATCGCTTCGTGGAATGCCCAGCGAATCTCATTAACCACCTCATTGCGCTCTGGATACGGCCGGCGGATTTTCTCGCCTAACTTACCGTCAACCCACTCGTCAGCCGTCTGCTGAATTGCTTCGTCGGGTAAAACTAATTCATATTCTTGCGGGGTTGGCGCCACTTTGGCTGCCAACTCTCGCTGCAAAGCAATCGCTGGCTGCATCATCTGGTGCGCCCAAGCCATGGCATCGACGATCACCTCTTCTGACACTTCCTTAGCCCCAGCCTCCACCATGGTGATGCCGCTCTCGATACCCGCCACCACCAAATCCAAATCAGATTGCTCACGCTCCTCGGGCGTCAAAAAGGCCTTGAATTCGCCGTTCACCCGACCTACCCGCAAGCCCGCTACCGGTCCGTCAAACGGCGTACCGGTCAGCATCAAAGCGCTTGAAGCCGCAATCATCGCCACTACGTCCGGGCGGAAATCCGGATCCATGCTCAGCACTGTCGCCACAACCTGCACTTCTTGGCGGTAGCCCTTTGGAAACAGCGGCCGAATCGGACGGTCAATCAACCGGCCGATCAGCACTGCTTCGTCGCTCGGCCGGCCCTCGCGCTTGATAAACCGCGAACCAGAAATTTTGCCCGCCGCATAAAACCGCTCTTCATAATCAATCGACAGCGGGAAATAATCCAACTGTACCGGCCGGCTGCCCACCTGAGCACTGCCCAGCACCACCGTATCGCCATAGCGCACCAATACACTACCAGTCGTCCGAAAACCGACGCGGTTGACCTCGATGCTCAGCGGCCGGCCGCATAATTCCGTCTCGACAGCAAAAATCTCCTTGCCGCTCGGGTTAATAATACTCATAAAAGAGCTCCTTTCTTCGCGGCAAGCAACAGGGGTGAAAATTCATTCTTATCGAGGTTATAGCGCCATAACATCGCACGCGACAAATTCTCGTCTCTATCGCTTCCGCGTTAACGATAACTACTCTTATTATAACAAATCTTATGCCAAAACATAAAACCCTCAAACCCTTGAACCGCCAGAAAAATCATCCTCCATCAATCATGCTATACTTTATCTATGTCTCTCAAGCTGAACGATACTAAGAAATCTGGCAAATCCAAAAGTCTGCTTACTGCCATCATAGCCCTGTCCATGATTTTGGCGGGTGCATATATGCTATTTACGATATTAACACCGCTTTTTCAGTCGCAATTTATTGATACAACCAACAACTCTACAACGAAACGCCTGGCGCAAACTCAAACCATCACCGAAAATCGCCTTTATATCCCTAAGATTGACATTAATTTGCCATACCTTGCCGGCCCCGCCAGCGTTATGGAACACGGCGCTTGGTGGCGCAAACCAGAGAACGGCAACCCGAAGGACGGCGGCAATTTTGTTCTATCCGCACACCGTTTTATTATGGGCATGACCCCGCAGCAAACACTCAGAAAATCACCGTTTTATAATATCAACCGGCTGGATATCGGCGATAAAATCATCGTTGATTATAACGGCAAGCGCTACGAGTACCTTATCAGCGAAAAACGCAGCGTTAAGCCGGAAGCAGTAGAAATCGAGCAACGAACCGCCCAACCGCAACTAACCCTCTATTCCTGTACTTTAGGCGGCGCCAACGACGGACGCGAAGTAATCATTGCCAAACCAAACGTTAGCCATAAATCAAAAACCCCTTCCGATAAAGGGGTTTAAGCAGTCTAGTTTGCTAATAGAAATTATTTACGCAAACCTAACTTGGCAACAACTGCTTTGTAGCTCTCAAAATCAGTTCGCTCCAAATATTTCAGCAAACGCTTGCGCTTACCAACCATTTGGACCAAGCCGCGGCGCGCCATGAAGTCGTGCTTATTCGCCTTCAAATGCTCCGTGACCTCTTTGATACGAGCCGTTAAAACCGACACCTGAGCCTGCGGACTGCCAACGTCGTTTTTATTGACCTGAGTCAAAGCAATTGCTTTCGCTTTATTATCTTTGCTAATCATAGCCCTGTCATTATACCAAGCCTAACCTGTAAACGCAACCTAGAACACCTGCGCGTAATTATACGCAGGATTACCAGAAGTAGGAACACTGGCAGCGATATGACAATCAGCCTTTATCGTAGCAACTCGAGATGATTCGTCGCTAGTAGGACTGTTCAGCGAGGCAAAAACCGCCACGCCAGTTACTGCGCCGCTTCCATCCTTGCATTGATACCAAAGAAAAATATCATCTTTATTAGAGGCGTTCTTACTTATAGCATCATCCCTGTATCCACGCTGAAGATACTGCGGCGCCAAAGAATCTACGCTATTTGCCTGGTTAAATTTCCCTTGTCCTGACGGCAAGCTATTATTTTTCGTTTCATACAACTGCAGAGCATCGCCCGCCGTCTTCACAACAGAACGAATTTTAGAATCCCTGGCACGTTCGGTCATGCCTGTATAAGAAACTACTGAAATCGTCGCCAGAATAGCAATAACTGTAACGACAACTAATATTTCAACTATCGTAAAACCCTTATGCTTGCCCATATCCTGATAATACCACTTCACGACAGAATTCCAAAATCCGCTAACACTCTAGCATTCTTCACGTCATAATCAGCGATTTTAATTCGCCGTAAATTCTGACAGTAAGCGCCAGTTTTTAATTCTTTGCCAATATCCGCCGCTAAGCTGCGCACATATGTACCGCTGGAGACGTGCGTCCGCAACTTCAAGACTGGATAATCATATCCTATCAATTCTAAAGCATAAATAGTTATTGTCCGCTTGGGGATATCAACCTTTTTACCCGCCCGCGCCAACTGGTATGCTCGCCGGCCATTAACTTTTACAGCGCTAAACGCCGGCGGGGTCTGCTCTATTTTACCCGTAAACTTTTTAAGAATTTGTTTGATCTCGCCTTTTTCTGGTTTTTTATCAGACATCCTGGATAGTTCTCCCTCCGGATCGCCGGTCGTCGATTCTGCACCAAGGATAATTTCCGCTTCATACCACTTATCCAACTTAGTAAACTCCATAGCCCGGCGACACATCCGACCGGTAACTATAATCATTAATCCAGTTGCAAACGGATCTAATGTTCCAGTATGTCCAACTTTGACTTTCTTACCCTCCTGCTTGGATAAGACACGGCGTAAGCGCGCCACCACGCCAAAACTAGTCATACCCGCCGGCTTATCAATCAGCAATATTTCATCCATCAACTACTTCTGACCTGGAATTTGAAACTGCGAAGGATTAAAACCTGTACTCTGCGGCGCGGCGGCAGGTTCAGGTGCTACTGGAGCAGAGGGCATACCACCGCCCAGCGGCGGAATTGGCGGCAAACCAGCCGGCGTTCCTGTTGGTGCTGGCGGAATTGGCGGCAATGTACTAAAGTCTGGCATTGGCGGCAATGCTGGCGCAGATGAAGCCGGAGCAGCAGCTTCAAGCTCGGCTAGTGTCGGTGTTGCAGATTTACCCGTACTCTGTGTTGGAGTCTGGGCAGGCTGCGCTGCTGGCGAAGCTGCAGCCGCAGCTGGAGGAGCAGCAGAAAGCGCAGCATCAACCGCCGCCAAAGCGGACTCGCGGTCGTTAACCGCCGGTGAAGCCGACGCTGCTGGTTTACCGGTTAACTGCGTTGTGTCTTTAGCGATCGCATCCATAATTGATTCGTCCGCCGGAGAAGCTGGAGGAGTTTCCGGCGCTCCCATACCAGGCAAAGCAGCCGTCGAAGAATTATTTGCAAACGGATCAATTTTCGGCGGCTCGTCAGATTTGCCCATGGCGGCATTTAACGGCGTATCGCCAAATGACGGCTCATTAGACCCAATATACTCGCCATGTGTCAAAATTGTCTTATTCTGATTATTTTGCAATTCTCTTTCTTTATCCTTAGCCGCTTGCTCGGTAGTTGCATTCAACGTGCCGCCCATCAACGGCGTACTACCTATCGGCTCAGGCGTCGAAGTTTTTACGCTACTCTGCACTGGCGGCAACTTAATCTCTGGAGGTTTTACTGGGGCTGGCTCGTCATCTTCTTTATCATCATTACTAGCAGTCGAATCTGCCTGGCTTGACGCGGCGGAATTATTCACCATCTCAATATGAGCTAGCTTAGTTTGCGTCGATTGTGCCGCTTCATGCCGTTTTTCTTGGATAGTCTGATGTGAAACCTCGTCTAAGCTGCCCTCTTTTTCATGGTTAATCGACAATGCGCCGTCAGCTCTAGCCTGTTCGCTTTCCGAGCTCTTCTTATCTGCGCCTGGTTTTTTCCGGTCTTTCGCTTCTTCAATAGCTTGCGGCCGCTCAGCCCTAGCCTCGCTTTCGGCTATCTTCATCGCCACCAGCTGCTGATTAGCACCAATCGCCATCAGATTTGCAGCAACCGTCATTACCCTAGATGACGTCAAATTATTACTAAACCTGTTCGTCACCGCCACAATACCAGTTAACAATGCCGTCGCTATCTGCTCGTCCAGTGCTGCACTTTGCGTTCTCAGATCGTTAATCAGCTCAACCATCATCTCGCTGACACCACTCGCGCTATCTTCATGCCAATCAACCGACCCCAAACCGCTCTTAACGCCGCCCGCCGTCATAGTTACCACAATCGCGTCATGTAAAATTCGACCGTGCGCTGTCAATGCAGCGTCAATACGCTCGCTATTCTCGACATTCAACGCCACCACCAGCTCAACATTATAATCACCCTGCGAAAACTCCAAATCCTTCTCGGAAATCGTCGTGCGATAAGGCGTAATAAAAATCTTTACCGCGTCATCAACCACTTTATACCGCAAATGATCAGCTTTTTCTTTATCTAGCGCAATAATAAAATCGCGCAAACTATTCGCCGTCTGTTCAAACGTCTTATCTGGATTTAAAAACGAAATCGCTGGCGGTACTTCGCCACTGAATACCGCCGTGGCATGCTTGCCCAGCTTGTTCAAAAAAATCGTCAACGCCAGCGCCGCCGACAGTTCATCAACCGACGGATTAGCGCTAACCGTCACCAAAATATTGGTAACATCCTTGATGCTATCAATTATTCTCTGCTTTGAAGATCCATCAGCCATATTTTTTCCTATTTTTTGTTTTTATCTAATTACGACTTGCCTCCACTATACCATAAGCATTACCATAAAGTCAATAGTTTTACCCTCCTCTTTACAATTTTGGCTATTTTCTGTATAATTCCTCCTGATTAGCAATAAAAAATTAGAGATTAAATTAACTTTTAAGGAGTACCATGCCAATCATAAAATCCGCCATAAAACGCGCTAAACAAACCGTCAAACGCCGCGAACGTAATATAGTCATTAAAAAAGATATTAAAACCGCTGTAAAAGCCTTCCATGCCAACCCAAGCGCCAAAACGCTGGCCAGCGCTCAAAGCGAGCTTGATACCGCTGTAAAAAAGGGTTTGCTTAAGAAAAATACTGTCGCCCGCCGCAAAAGCGCCTTAAGCAAAATCGCCAAAAACGCCGGCGTAAAGCTGGAAGCAGCTAAATAATTGCTTTTAACTTAATCCGCTTAGACTAGTTATGCGTCTTAAGCGCCATACACCTTTTCAATATAGTCGGTGATTTGCTGTGCTGTAACTTTATTTGGGCAGTAGTTTGAGACCGTCTGCTTGTTAAATACAAGCTTCATAGCCTCCCCGTCTGAGGCTAGCAATCTAGCTATTCTAGTTTTATCATCCTGCAGCAGCGACTTTATTTCTTCCAAAGAAACAGTTCCATCGCCGTCAATTCTATTGGGAGATTCCAGCACAATTCTATCATCGGAGCATGGTTGGCTAGAATCGCGATACTCTCCAGATTTCACCGTTACCCATATACGCGTACCAACATCTGGATCATTTTCACACCCTGTTACGTTTTGATCCACCTTAAACTCATATCTATCGTCAGACAGATGCAACATAACGCAGGCACCAGGAAAAAACTCTTGCAAATGATTCGCTTTACCCCTAATGCGTTCAAAAATAGAGATGGCAGCCATACGAGCTAAGCTATCAATTTCGCTTCTTTCTTCATTAGTCAATTCAATAGGTAGCGGCGGCGGTTCTTTATGGTCGTAATTCGCGCGCGGCGGCACGCCATCATTTCCTTCGTCAGTTCCTTTCTGGCAAGCAGCGAGGAGAGCACCAGATAAAACAACAAGTCCAGCTCCTTTCAAAAAATTTCTTCTTGAACACCCTCCAACATCTCCCATTGGCGGCATTCCATCAATTCCTGGCATTGCTTAACTCCTTTTCCTAAGTCTGCTATTTATAGATATATCATAAAATCAACTAGCGACTTCAGTCAAGATTTTTACTCCCCGCAGCAATCTCAATCAGCGTCGCCTCTATCAATAGCCACGGCGAGGCGCTGGTTGTTTTCATTTGCAAATCCGCGTAGAACAACGCTTTGTTTATAACCGCCAACTGCCTGGAATTAATCTTATTAGCGTAAGAAGATAATTTCTGTAAAACATACGGATTGGTTGAAAAATCCGCTGCGACAGATGCAATATCATCGCCAGACAACGCCAAAGTATTTAAATTGACCGCCTGCGACGCTAATAGCCCCATTGTTTGGTATGCGCTTTCTACGCCGCCCTCAGCTTCCAAATACGAGATAATTTCATGAATACGGCCAGAGTTTCCAGCCAGCGCTGCCGTAAACAACTCAAAAGCACTTTCCGATTTCGCCAAAGGCGCTAGTTTATCAAGCAAATCATCGGTAATTTCCCCGGCAAAAGACAATTGTTCAATAAAATTGCTCAAACGCAGCTGATCGTAACCCAGCCGGTCAATCAGTATTTCCGCCTGCACTACACTCAGTGTATAGCCTCGTTTCCTCGCCTCGTCGACGCACCACTTCGCCAGTTGCGGTTTTTGCCGTTCATTCAGCGGTGTAAATTCGTAAACCTCGGCATTTTTCCGCAGCCATTTGTATGTTTTCGTGCGCTTATCCAACTTACTCTCCAGCAAAACCACCTCAGTGCTGCCGCTAACAGCAATTTCGGGCAATTCCGCCCACAGCGCGGAGTTATCGCTCAGCCGCGAAATAATTACTGTACGCTCCAATGTAAACAACGATTGTCCTTGCACAATATCGCGCAAACTTGCCGCGTCCAGCTGCTCGCCGTCATAGCGCTCCGGTACAGCACCGCCAGCAATCAGCGCCGCCAGCTTTTGACGCTTATCAAACTCATTTTCACCACATAATACGTATAACATTTATCAGTAATTATACCGCATATTAATAAAACCCGCCTCGTGATAAGAGACGGGTTTTGTCTGGTTTTTGATGGTTAGTACTACCTTAGTTTCACTAGTCTCAGGAGAATTAACGGCAATTCTTTCTGAGAGCAGCGCGGCATTTATTCGGATTTAACAGATTCCTTACGGAATATCCACAACGAATCAGAGCTTCTATACTCCTCAAAGACAACATCCGCATCCGCACGAGCTTGCCCTATCTCTTCCTCTGTAGGATTTTCATTGACATGACCACCCGCGCTATACACAAAGCATTGCATACCCAGCAAATTTTCCGCCGTCGGCCCGGTAACAAAATCTTCGGTGCCTTGTACAACTGCGCCGATTAGCTCAAGTCCTTTCTTACTATGCAAATCATCCGCTGAACCATGCCAATTATTTGCCAATATAATACCGCCCTCCCGCAGGCGTTCCAGCGCCGAATCAGATACCAGACCTGCATTATACGAAAGTATCATGCCGATTTTCTCCCTGTCAGACATGTTAGCAATATAGTCTTCAATTGTCATTTGTTCTGTACAAAACCCCTTCTTCTGCAGCAGCACCAAGGCTTTGTCATCCGGATCAATATGAACAACTTGATTACCAAACACCTCAGTCATCGTCCTGTCAGAATTGCTGCCCGGATAAAGGATAAGCTGGCTTGGATCTCCTTGCCAGCCAAGGCGTATTGTCTCATGCTTCGCCACTTTAAGATGAGCAAGAAGTTCCTGATTGACGTATGCTCCACGCTTTTTCCATTGACTCAGAAACACGATCCAAATCGGCATCTACTGGCGCGCTGCCACCCCCTTTATTAAACTGGTCTGACAAATCATCCCACGGATTAGTATTATCACTGCTGGCTGAACCGTCGGTTTTACCTACAACAATTTCTCGATTATGATCACTCATCTCTCCTATCTATCTACATTTTGCATTACATTTTAACGCATATTCATATCCTCAACTTAAACCTCAACTGCAACAAACCACCCCCATCCCTAGCCGGGCGTTAGCCCGGCTG
>CAUVOY010000002.1:0-83183 GCA_963553885.1 uncultured Candidatus Saccharibacteria bacterium | reverse complement strand
GGGGATAGATTACCTTAATCAAATAGCTACCCCGCCGCCAGCCCAAGGTTTTGATCAAAAAACCAAGCTCATTCTTGCTATTATCGGCTTATTCGGCATTATCAGCTTAGTGGCCATTTTTATAATGTCGCAGGGCTCGTCCAGCGCCTCGCCAATTCAAGTTGCTGCCCGCGTAAATAAGCTTCTAACTATTTCTCAGAAATACGATAAAAAATTACAAACCAGTACAATGCAGGCTATTAATATTTCGTTCGTCTCTGTTTTAACTAGCGCTGAAGCTGGCCTGACCGAACCGCTCCAAAATTCCGGTATTGATTATAAAAAGCAGAAAAAAGAAATTGTGAAAATGGAACCTTCGGAAAAAATGGATAAAAAGCTTGAAGACGCCTCCCTAAACGCACAACTCGACTCCATATACGCGCATGAAATGAACGTACAAATTACTGATACGCTTGTGATGATGCAAAAACTGCAAAAAAGCACTAGGTCCAAATCAACCAAAGAATACCTCGTAAAAACAGTCGCTGATCTAAAAAATATTCAAAAACAACTAGAAGAGTTTTTAAAAACTAATTAGCGTTTTCCGCCACCAGCCGATAGCTTAGCCGCGCCAAATCAAAAATTTCCTCATCGCTCAATTGTCCCGAACAGATAATAGTATTCCAGTGCTTCTTATTCAGATGGTACCCCGGCAACACCGTCTCGTACTTCTCGCGGAGATTCTCAGCCAGCAATGGATCGCACTTCAGACTCACCCTGAGCGGCTTTGAGCCCTCCGCCACCAATGCCACCATCTTCCCCGCACCGTTATTACTCTTACCAAATTTATACACCGCGATATCCTCGCCAAACGGATAGTCCAGCCATACACCGGGCAAACTGAGGATAAATTCTTCAAATTGTTTATGGGTCATGGTTTCACCTTCTTCAAATAATATTTTAATTCTTGAATACTACCGCGGATATCCTCCAGCGCCCGATGGTCCTCTGGTTTGACAAATTTCTTGCCGTATTTACCCTCAAACACCACTTTCCAAGCACTAACATCCAACATCCGGTAGTGTAGTCTTTTTGACAACGTAGGCCACCATTGGTCGATAAACCGCCGGTCTTGGTGAATCGAATTGCCACCCAGTAAAATCCGCGGCTCGTCCGCAAAATGTTTATCACAAAACGTAAGCAGCTCACGCTCCACCTCGGCCAGCGGCTTACCCGAGGCATTTTGTTCCTCCAAACCACGCCGCGCCTCCGGATGTTCATTCCAAAAGCTGGCGTTTCGATCCAGTAATTTACTCAGTTTCTCCGATTCGTGACACACAACTCCTTCATACGTCGCAATCTCCGTAAAATCCCAATCCGTGACGATCGCCGCCACCTCCAAAATCTCATCATGCACCGGATCCAGCCCGGTCATCTCCAAATCCATCCATAAAATCTTTCTCGGCTTAAAACTGGCTTTCATATTTATATTTTACCACTTCCTTGCAGCGTGCTACACTAAAACCATGACTAAACGTATCCTCCTCAAATTATCCGGCGAACAGCTCCAAGGCGAGTTCACCAGCGGCTTCGATCCCAAGCGCGCCCGCTGGATTGCCGAACAAATCAAACCAGCGCTAGAAACTGGCGCTGAAATCGTCATTATGGTTGGCGGCGGCAATTACGTCCGCGGCAACCAAATCATCGGCCACGGCATTCAGCCTGTCTCGGCCCATAATATCGGCATGCTCTCTACCCTGATGAACGCCATTGCTCTGGCTGATGTCTTCAACGACGCTGGCTTGCCAACCCGCGCCCTGTCCACTGTCGAAATTAATCAATTTATCGATCACTACACCTTTCGCCGTGCGCTCAGCCACATTCAAAAAGGCCGCGTGGTCATCGTTGCCTGCGGTACTGGCCGGCCGTTCCTAACCACTGACACTGCCGCCCTGAACCTAGCTTTAGAAATGCAATGCGATGTTGTGATTAAAACAACGAAAGTTGATGGCGTGTACGATAAAGATCCTGCCAAATTCCCTGATGCCGCCAAATTTGATCAGCTCAGCTATCACGAAGCTCTGACCAACCCTGACATCACCGTCATGGACAAAGCCGCCATCGGCCTGGCTATGGATGAACATATCCCAGTTATTATCTGCGACTTACTCACCGACGGTAATATCGCCCGAGCCGCCCGCGGCGAAACAGTCGGCACGCTTATCTCCTAGTTTATTGACACATCTTGTCCCGGCATAAATCGCCTTGCATAAAAATCCGCCGTACTTGTCCGGCGGATATGTTTTTCAAAGCCCAATTAATCTTTTTTCTTATCTAATTTATCGAGTTTAAACAGGTGCACAATTGCATAGACCACAAATGCTACCGCCAGTAGCGTAATCAGCGAACTAATAAACGCCCCATACAGAAATTCACCCTTACGTCCGGCAATTTCGACGGTAAACGATGCTGCCTGCAGGCCTTTTTGCGAACCAACAATCAACTGCACCAGCGGGTCAATAAACGCTGTCACCAGCTTCTTCACCGTATCGCCAGCCGCCGTACCAATTGCCAAACCAACCGCTAGACCGACTATACCCTGTTCGCGGATAAAATTAACGAAACCGCCCATGTGGGTGTCTTTAATTGCCTCGCGGACTACTTTATTCTCCTTGGCAGACATCGCCTTCACGGCAGCTTTAGCGCTGCTGGTAACCGACTTTTTAGCGGACGCCACGCCACTGGCTGATAGTTTTCCAGCAGTCTTAAGCGGCCGTTTTTTAGCGACAGATTTCGTCTCCGAAATTTTGCTAGCTGATTTTTTTACTGATGAAATAGTTTTTGCCATTATGTAAGCTCCTTTTACTTATGGTTTGATTGTAACATTTTTAATATTCGGCAGGCTTTAGCTAATTTTCCAGCTCTTAGCTTGCTGGGCGGAAGTCCACGATACAACGCAACCGCTTCTTCCATTAGGCCTGCATCGCCAGTTGCACTAGCTGCTTTCCGCTTGGTGTCTGGTAAAAAGAATATATTTTTTGAAGCGTCTCCTACGACCAGACTTTCGTCCACCACCATAGCCACCCTGACAGCTTCCTCCCCCATGCTGTTTTCTATCAGCTGGCGACACAGTCTGCCCGCTTCCGCCAAATTATTACGCGAATCAACATCCAGATAAATACCCGAAAGATCCTCTATTAAACCAGCTGCCTCTTCCGAACGATGCTGCCGCCGCAAAATCTCCGCATTATATTCCATCGCCAATAATTTTCTGCCAGGAATTGACGGCAAGCTTATCATTTGTAAAATACTATCGCGAGGATTGTCTTGAAACCGCATGTTTGAGCTGGAGAAATTCAACCAGGGTCTTCGATCAACAAACCGTTCCCTGTCAATAGCGGGCGGCAAGTGCTTCAATACCTGATTAGTATGCAAGCTGTTTACCGCCCGAAGTTCGCCAGTTTCTAACTGATCCAGCGGATCTGCGCCGCCAACAGCTCCTGTCACTTCGCAATACAATTCCTTTGTTGGCGTGTCCAACATAAATAAACGATTACTTTTCCTATCAGGCACTATAATTATAGCATGCTGATTAGCGTAGGTTATAAGATGTTCTATACCAGCCTTATCCAGGCACTCGGACGCCGTAATCGTATAACCAAAGCAGTTCGCCATTTCCCTTCCCGCCAGCGTCTCCGCATTAAATACCGGCGTGAAATCACTCGTCGTGGAAAAATCTAACGTTTGCCGTACTAATAGGCCAACGGCTTTTGCCGCTTCAATCTTATCATCAAACGCTTGCGACGACTGTTGATAATCTGCTTTTATTGTCCGTAACTGTTGCGATTCTAGCAACGGTGCGCGTTCCAAATCAGGATCAGCTTCCAGTAGCCTGCTTTTTGGCGTCAACAATTTAGCCGAATATCGTTCGTCCATAACTGCATTATTATATACTAATATAACAGACTTTACAAGCGCTCTGGCGCCGCGATGCCCAAAATCGTCAGCCCCGCCTTCAAGATATCAGCGTACACTGCCACCAGACCGACGCGGTGCGCTTCTTTATCGCTGCCGACGACTTGATTTTTCTCGTAGTAGCGGTTGAATTCTTGCGCCAGCTCAAACAGGTAGGCGCAGACGTGATGCGGCTCTAAACTTTCGGTAGCACGGTTAACCGCCCCCGCATATTCACTCATTTTCCTGACTAACAACCGGTCTTCGTCGAATAATTCCTTCGGAAATGCAACTGCTTGCTCAGATTTTGCCAAAATACCCCGCGCCCGAGCGTGTGCATATTGCAGGTAGCTACCAGTGTTACCCGTCAAACTAACCGCGTCGTTAATGTCAAACACTACGTCGCTACCGATTTTCACCTTCAAAAATTGATAGCGCAGCGCACCCACCACCACCGCGTCGGTTGGTTCGCCGCCAGCTTGCTTGATGGCTTTCTTGAACTCGTTAAACAGCCAATCGATAGTGATTACCTCACCGGTGCGCGAGCTCATCTTGCCGGTCGTTAGTTTAACCAAGCCAGTTGCATAATTAAACAATTTACCTTTCAATTCTGGAATCGCCAATTCACTAGCCGCGATCACCCCGCGGAAATACGCCGCCTGCTCTTCGCCATTGACGGTAACTGACAAATCTAAGTTCGGATAATCCTGATGTTTCAACTGAATCAGCCCCATGTCGTGTGCGCCGTACAGCCCGTTGCCGTGCGAACCGATGAACACATTGTCAAACGCACCGTACTGGCTGCCCTTGAAGATATACGCACCGTCCGATTTGGTAAAGACCTCTGGGGTTTTTGCTTTGATCAAAGCTTTACCTGGTACTTCGGTTTCGCTCTCGACATAGCGCCGCTCAATCGGCACATTGCCCAGCCGCGCTACATTGGCGTCAATTTCATCAAAACTCCAGGCTTTACAAATCTCGTACACCTGCTTATATAGCGGATCATCCAGTACAAACGATTGCTTGGCCAGCTCATCAATTTCCGCCCGCGCCTCTGATGATTCCTTGGCTGCCCGCGCCCCTTCAACGTACATACGGCTCATAAATTCATTGCGCTTATCAGCCGGAATAGCGTCTAGCTTGCTGACATCGCCGTCAATTTCGCGAAGAATTGCCCACATACTCTTGCCAACATGTGTGCCGACGTCGCCGTGGTAACTGACTCGGTGTACTGACGCACCATCTACCGCCAGCAAATTCGCCATCGTGTCCGCCAAAATCGCATTTAGCGCATGGCCAATGTGCATGGCCTTAAACGGATTTGGGCAATTGGTCTCAATGACCACTGTTTTTCCTAAGCGATTAGTTGCGGGTCGCACTTTTAGCGATTCCAATACCGCTTGGTCACTTAACGTCACATTGATAAAGCCTGGCCCAGCCACGTTCACCTCACTAAGCTCTTGGTGGCCGCGCAGCTCTTCAGCGATCGCCTCGGCAATCTCACGCGGGTTTTTGCCCAGTGGTTTCGCCAACTGCAGCGCCACGTTCGTCGCAAAATCACCAAACTTTGGATCAGGGCGCGTTAATTGCACCGATACATCTTGATCAAAAAGTTTTGTAATAATCTCAGAAATAATTCGTTCCATACTGTTTAGTATAACAGATATGGCCTAAATTATTCCTCGCTCATTTCTTCCAACTGCAACAAACTCATCGAACTTGGGCTAGAGCCTTTGACGTGCTTTAAGACATAGTCCAAAGCCGACATATCGTCGCGGCTCAGCACGCTATTATCATCCAGCTCGCGGATATTGCTTTCTTCAGCCATTTTTATTCCTTTTTATGTTTAATTTAATATACTATTTAATGATAGCATATGCTTTTTATTTTGTCAATATTATGATGCTAATCCCGAGTCGTAATTCCGATGCATCCAATCCAACACCACCCCGCCAAGTGTATTTAATATCTCCCGCTGTTTTTGACGGGCTGCTTCCAAAGACGGACCGCTCAAACTGCCCAATACGTCCTTATAATTCTCAACATCCTGATCGCTTGGAGTAATCGGCTCGCCAAACACCAGCAGCGCACCCTTATTTGTAAGCGACCATGACGGATGAATTTTATTATCATTAAGCTGGGTTGGATTGCGGCGCTGTCCTTCAACCTGCATAAGCGCCGGCAAAATCGCCCGCCCCGTTGACAGTGCCAAATGCGGCACTAATTTGCCTGGCTTGTTTGGCAATTCGCCGTTATTCTCCACACCGTAGCCAGTCATCGGGTTATGCGCTGCCGTCACAACCGTCAAGCCGCTGTCTGTCATTCTTTGTGTCAGCCCGCCGTAGTAGCTGCTATTAAACCGCAGCGGATATTTACTTTCACCGCTACTTTCACCGCTAACACCTGGCATATTCTCATAAGCTACCGGGTAAACATTATCCATACCGACAAGTTTATACGGTAATCTCTGATGCCAGAGCCTCATATTAGTTTCAGCAACCGGCACTACAATTTTATTCATATTGGCGATAATACTGGCAATAGTCGAGACATCAACATCAGTTAAGTGGCTGGTTGCCGTTATAAAGTCATTATCTTCTTCAGTACCTTTAGTCTTTTCAGCTGCTTTAAGCAGATGTTCTTCGCCGTCAACTTCAACCGTAACGTTGCCTAGCAACATATCTGCCACCATCGACAGCGGAACTCGTAATCGCCGCTGGCTAGGCTCATATAGTCCTTCGGCCGCCCCAGCTTTAGCTTGCCGATTAATTTCTTGTATAGCTGGAGAACGTGAAAATAGTGTCATGATAGCCTCATTCTACTACCCGCCCCCCCCAGTTGTCAAAAGTAGCAAAAATGACTTTTATATAGTCTGCATAATATATCATCAGTGCAGTATTCCCTAACCAGGCTAGAATAAGAATATTTGACTAAGAATCTCCAGCTAAAATAGCCCGAATCAACCCGTCAAATAGTGGATGCGGTCGGAACGGGCGCGACTTAAATTCAGGATGAGCTTGCGTAGCCACGAAATACTGATGATGCGGCGCTTCAATAAATTCCACCAGCTGACCGTCTGGCGATGTACCGGAAACTGCCAGACCGCCCCGCTTAATCGCCTGAATAAACTCTTGATTCACTTCGTAGCGGTGACGATGGCGCTCAGTTACCTCTGTCTTACCATAAATTTTAGCAACAAGCGAACCAGATTTCAGCACCGCCAGATAATCGCCAAGGCGCATCGTGCCGCCGGTCGACTGCTTGCCCTGCTGTCCGTCCATGATGTACACCACATTCGCGCCAGGCTCAGCACCGAACTCTTCGCTGTCGGCATTCGCTACGCCGCCCAGGCGCGCCGCCGCAATAACCGCTACCTGCAAACCCAGGCAGATTCCTAGATACGGCTTGTTGTTTTTTATACAATACTCAGCCGCCTTGATCTTTCCCTCCACGCCGCGCGCACCAAAACCGCCCGGCACCACAATAGCGTCAACGCTGGCAAAATCAGCTTCGCTGGCTGTCTCAGCGTTAATCCACTTGATAGAAATCTCGCTTTTGTTCGCCCAAGCGGCAGACTTTAGCGCCTCAGTCACCGACAAGTAGGTATCAGAATTATCAATGTATTTGGCAACTAGGCCGACGGTTACCCGCTTGGCATACTCAGTTTTATCACGCTTTGCCAAACGTTTCCATCGCTGTAAATTTGGCTCCACTGAATTGTTGGTAAACTCGCCGAGCAACTTGCCCAAATCACGGTGCACCGTCAATGGCACTTCATATACCGTATCGACATTTGGCATCATAATAATTCCCTCCTGGCGCACGCCAGACGAAATAGCAATTTTTTCGCCGATACTGCGCGGCGGCTTGTCATGACCCTCAGTCCGCACCGCCACCACGTCCGGCATAATGCCAAAACCGCGAAGATCCGCCAGCGCATTTTGAGCCGGCTTAGTCTTATATTCATGCGATGCCTCCAAAAATGGTACATACACCACATGCACGAACAGGCAATTTTCTCGTCCCACGTCCAGCGCAAAACCGCGAATCGCCTCGATAAAGCTCAGGCCCTCGTAATCGCCGACTGTGCCGCCAATTTCCACGATATGAACGTCGCCTTCGGCCGCCTCGCGGATAGCCGCCTTAATAGAGTTAGTCAAGTGCGGCACCATCTGTACCGTCTGGCCGCCAAACTTGCCGGCCCGCTCATCGGCGATCAAATCGCGCAGCAATCGGCCCGACAGCGTAGTGTTTTTCCGCGTCAATTCCAAATCCAAAAATCGCTCGTAGTGTCCCAAGTCCAAATCAGTCTCGGCGCCATCCTTGGTCACAAAGCACTCGCCGTGTTCTTTGGGATTCAACAGCCCAGCATCAACATTCAAATACGGATCGCACTTTTGTACCGACACGGCAATACCCTTGGCCTGCAGCACTGCACCGATACTGGCGGCCGTGATACCCTTGCCAACGCCCGACAGCACGCCACCTGTTACGAAAATATACTTCTTTGTCATCACTTCTCCAACATATCAAAAGAGGCGTCAAATCGACACCTCTGTTGTTTTATTCACAACCATCACAAATCGTCAGACTCGCCGGATCAATGGGCGCAGCGACGCCCCCGCTCGCCTTAGCCTGCTCGTCGGCCACCGCCTGCGCTGCCTGCATCGCCGCATCAATGGCATTCAATTTTTCTTCCAAAGTCATGTCGTCAGAAATAATTTGACTTGCGTTCATGTTCCTGTCTTTCTATATATTTAGTATCTGCTTATGCTTATAATACGCTACATGTAGCGTTTATGCAACATAGTGCAGCCAATTTCCTGTTGTAGTTTTTTCATCAAGATTACCAATTGGCATGATGTAAATTTGCCTATTTTCCACGCGCGGCATGAAGTCGCCTAACTTATTGGCATACGCCTGCAAAGCCGCCGCCTCCTCTTCCTCTGGCAACTCTCGTACCTTTGTTGTCAAAAAGACAGCACTCTTTTGATCATTCCAAACTACAAACTCCACAACACCACTACGATAGGCGTTAACGGCATGGCGAGACTGTCGGTCAGAAATCCAAATAATGTTGTCATTTTTATAACGTACAAAGTGGAGCGGCGTGATTAACGGCGTGCGATCGCGATTAACAGTCGCCAAAGCGCCAATTTCAACTGTATCTAAAATATCTGTTGTAATTTTGTCCATGGCAGTTACTTCGTGGTGTTTACTTCATAGCTGGTGTTAGTGCTTTCAAAGAAATTGACCAATTCCAAAGTGTCGTTTGCGGTGGCCATCCATTTGGCTGGGTTGGCTACGTTGTACTCCGGCTCAAATCCAAGTTCAACCAAGCGCCGGTCAGTCATGTGCATGACGTATTGATTGACATAATCAGCGTTTAAGCCGAGGATTCCCTTTGGTAACATGTCCTTGTTGTATTCTTTTTCCAGCTCAACCGCCTGCAGGATAAGCCCACGAATTTCCTCGGCAAATTCCTGGGTTTGCAGCTCTGGGTTTTCGTCCAAAATAGTCAGTAGCAAATTGATACCAAAGGTCAAGTGCAAGTTCTCATCCTTAGTAATCCAGTCCAGCAGCGTACCGACATTACGCAGCAAGTTACGCTGACGGAAACTCATGCCGACCATAAAGCCCGAATAGAACCAGATGCCCTCCAGCACAATGTTATAGGCCACCAATGAGCGGACAAAATCCTTTTTACCCTCCAGCGTGTAGATATCCAAGTTTGGATCGAGCATCACATCCAGGTGCTTGTTCTGGAAATCTGCCTTGTCGGCCAGCGATTTTTTACCAAAGCCCGCTGCGTAAATCTCCTCACGATCAAACGGAAACGTCTCGATGATGTACTCAAACGTCATGAAGTGGTTGGCCTCTTCCCACATCTGCTTCGACAGATAGAGCTGTGCTTCAGCGGCGTTAACGTATGGATAAATACCAAAGGCCAGCGACTTGTTGATTAGTAGCTCGTTTGGGTTGAGGTAGCTAATTACCGTTTTGAGCGCGTGCTTTTCCTCGTCACTGAGTTTTTCAAAATCTGCCAAATCCTGCACCAACTGCACCTCGTTAGGAAACCACGTGTTCGCCACCGCTTGATTGTATAAGTCATACGCCCACGGATAGCGGATTGGATGCAGTGATAAACCGTCGCGTAGTCCTGAACCTAAGATTCCCATTGTTATACCTCCTCTATTGTTTTCTTTAGCCCGCCGATACTGACCTGAGTATCAAAGAGCTGATCTTGTAATGGTAGCTCTTGTCTATTGTCATCCGTGAGGCTTTCCCAGCCACTACTTACCGACTGGACAACAGGCCTGCCCCATTCCATACCTACAACCCTTGCCGGCCCTCTGTCAGTTAAGATTGTGTCACCTATTCCCATTTCTCCTCCTTTTATTTATTAACTTTGGCAAACCCAAACCCGCGCGTTTTAGCACCAGTTCGAATCTTCTGTTCTGCTAATTTTTCTACCGATACCGTGGTCTGCTCTGACTGATGGCGCGGCTTGACGTGCAGATAGTAGGTAGTTTTCAAACCACGGCGCCAGGCTTCAGAATAAATCTCCACATATTCATCAATATCACGAGTTTCCAGGTACATGTTGCGGCTAATCGCCTGGTCAACCCACTTTTGCGCCCGGGCTGCCACCTCGATAAAGGCGTAGGGACTGAGCTGAAAGCTGGTTTTATAGACATCTTTCAGTTTTTGCGGAATAGCATCAATGTGTTGAATATCACCCTGGTTGGCAAACACCTCTTCCTTGATATCATCCCACAAGTTCAGTGCTTTGAGGTCGCGCACCAGGTTATTATTTACTTCTAGGAATTTACCATTCAGAGTCGAGCGGCTAAAAATCTGCGCAAACTGCGGATCAATACCCGGTGTCGTTCCTGCCACATGACCGATGTTAGCAGTCGGTGCAATGGCCATCAAAGTGGCGTTACGCATGCCTTTTTTAACTTTCTTACGTAATTTATCCCAATCTAGACGGGTTTTGTTATCAATTTTCACCTTAACCTTGCGATTGTTCGACAATTCCGCCACCGTATCAATCGGCAAAACACCCTTACTCCAACCGCTGCCGTTATATGTCGGATAGCTGCCGAGCTTGGCCGCCAAATCCGCCGACTGGTCGATGGCGTGATAACTGATAAACTCGGTCAATTGGTCAATCAACTCATAGGCTTCGTTCGACTCATAGCAGTAGCCAAGCTTTTCCAATACGTCCGAAAAACCCATCACACCCAGTCCAACAGCTCGCGTCTGCTGGTTGGCGTGCATTGCCTCTTTAACTGGCGTCTCAGTAATATCGATTAGATTATCCAATTGCCGAATCGCTGCCCGTGACGCTTCCTTCAAGCGATCCCAGTCCCACGTCTTGTCCTCACGCAAAAACGCCGACAGATTAATACTGACCAAGTTACAGGTGGCGATATTATCCTTGTCTTGAGGCAGGGTAATCTCCGTACAAAGGTTGGACAAATGAATTGTACCGGTGTTATTATTCAGTGCCCGCACATTAATGGTATCTTTCCAAGTCAGCCACGGATGACTGGTGGCCTGCAGGCTAGTCAAAACCTGCTTGAATTGCTGGCGGGCTGACATCTTTTCAAAGACCCGCAATTTACCAGCTTCGGCTAGCTTAATATATTCCTTGTAACGTGCCGAAAACTCCTCACCGTACAACTCTGGCAAATCTGGCGTTTCCGCTGGATCAAACAGATACCAATCCTGATCTTTCTGCACCCGCTTCATAAACTCATCAGAGATAAATACCGCCGTGTTGGCAAAACGCGTGCGCATATACGGATCGCCAGAGTTAGAACGCAGATCAATAAATTGCCCAAAATTAAGGTGCCAGTTCTCCATATAAATGGCCGCTGCACCCGCCTTTTTTCCCTTGCGCGATACTGCGAACAACGCCGTATCAATCATCTTCATGAATGGAATTGGGCCAGTTGATTCAGTGTTAGTGGTTTTGACCGGACTACCAGCTGCTCGCAGCTTCGTAAAACCGATGCCGATGCCGCCAGTACCCTTGGCGATAAACATCGTATCTCGCACACTCTTGGCAATTGATTCCATATCATCGTCGACGTTTAGCAAAAAACAGTTGCTGAGCTGCGGGAATGAACCACCAGCATTTACGCGGGTTGAGCCGCCTGGCAGATACTCCAATTGGCTCATGTGTTCATAAAATTCAATCGCGGCCGCAGTCGGGTCTGGCTCATTGTAGCTAAGTCCCATAGCGATACGCATATGAGTAAATTGCGGCGTTTCCAGCGGGTCACCGCTTTGTTTGCGCAAGGCATAGCGGTTTTTATTAGTCATTACACCGAGGTATTTACTGAGGTCATCACGTTCTGGCTGTAATGCTTCGCCCAATTTTTTCAAATCAAATCGCCCGTCGCTCATCCGCTTATCAAGTAAGCCATCTTTGACCGCCGCTTTAATAAATTTCGGAAACTCCCGGGCATGCAATTTCTTTAACTCGTCTGCCGTCTCGTAATCGCCCAAAATACTCTTATAAATAGTCTTTAGTAGCAAGCGAGCTGCGATTTTATCATAATCTGGATCATCCTTAACATTCTGTAGTGTCGTCTGGATGACGGCCTGATCGAGCTGCTCAGTCGTAATCCCGTCAAACAGCGTCAGCTGCAACTCGGTCGCCACCTGCACCACCTTAGAAACCTGATCTGGCAACCCGTCGCAAGCCTTCAAAATCGCTGCGTTAATTTTATTGGCATCAAACGGCTCTTTCGTCCCGTCGCGTTTGATGACGTTAATTTGTTGCATGTACCCTCCTTAATTTGCCCTGCTAAAAATCAGCCGCCAGTACCCCATCTGGTGGCTCATTTGGATAATTTGCCTTTTTGTTTATTTATGGGTTCGCTACATATATAGCGTACAACACTAACTATAGCCGCTACATATAGTGTTTTTCAAGACATTTGGTAAATTTTACAACCTATTTTTGCTATAATCAGATACGGTATGAAATTTGTCTCAATGCGCGACGTCACTTATTTTTTAGACGAACTAATCGCCCGCCCGCCCAAAAAGCATGATCGGCTGGCGTATGTAGCGCATATTCTGGAAACCCTTGGCAGTCCGCAAAATCAGATTCCCGCCATCCACATCGCCGGTACCTCTGGTAAAGGATCGACTGCTTATTATGCTACCAGTTTACTGAACCGGGCTGGCTATACTACCGGTACATTAGTGTCGCCGCATATCGCCAGCGTCGCCGAGCGCTCGCTAATCAATGGACAGCCGCTGCCTGAACAAGAATATTTGCATTATTTTCAAGCGTTTGCCAACCTTTGCGTAGCACACAACCTGCATCTATCGTATTTTGAATTTTTGACGATTTTTAGTTTTTGGCTATTTAAGAAAATAGACGTTAATTATATCATAATTGAGGTTGGAATTGGCGGACGGCTGGATACAACCAATGTAATTTCCCGTTCGCCAACTGTACGCGTCATCACTGATATTGGACTGGACCATACGGAATTACTAGGCAATACTCTGACAGAAATCACCCAAGAAAAAGCTGGTATTATTCATCAAAACGATTCAGTCGTTATGAACCGGCAAGCTTCTGAAATTGAAACGGTTATTCGGCAACATGCAGAGTCACAGAATTCACAGTTATCGATTGCTTCGCCAGTGGCTAGTGATTTTCTGAAAATACTGCCGGATTTTCAGCAGCGGAATTGGGCATTGGCATACCGTGCCGTTGAAAAGCGGCTGGCGCTGGATAAAAAGCCGCCTCTGCCAAAAGAAGTTCTGGAAAAATCCATGCATATCACTATTCCCGGGCGGTTAGAGAAGCGCAATATTGAAGGAGTTAACATCATATTTGACGTTGCGCATAATCCGCAGAAAATCCGCGCCCTGGTTGATTCATTACGAAAATTGTATCCGGATAAAAAGCC
This sequence comes from uncultured Candidatus Saccharibacteria bacterium, assembly GCA_963553885.1. Lineage (GTDB taxonomy): Bacteria > Patescibacteriota > Saccharimonadia > Saccharimonadales > Saccharimonadaceae > Nanosynbacter. Next base: position 69,306 of record CAUVOY010000002.1, on the reverse strand, counting down.
TATCTTCGTAGTAGCATTCGGGCAAAATAAGCATTCGTCGCTGGCAGAATCGCTTGCCATAATTGATAACCTGGCACAGCTGGCTTACGCCACCACATTCAGCGCCAATTACGGCAAAAACCACCGCAACGTGCCGCCGGAAAACATCCGCCATATCATGAAATCTGCAGTCAAGATTGAATATAATCCAGACAAGGCCCTCGCGAAAGCCATCAAAAAAGCCCGGCAGCTTGATACGTACGTCGTTGTTACCGGGTCGTTTTATTTGGTGAGTGAATTTGTGACAAGCTAAACCGCTACTATAAACTAAATTATATTGTGTTCGATTACGTACTGAATTGCTTGATTGAAAAAAGGACGCATATTAATGTTCTGCAACTCAGCGACAGACACCCATTTATAATCGCTATGCTCCCAGCTCAACTTCACCGCCGGCGTATTATCCAAATGCGTGACGTATAATAGCTTCGTAACCGACTTATTCTCTTTCTCATCGTATGTAGTCTCGGCGTACGCTAATTGTATTTTTGCTGGATCTAAGTCTATTCCGCATTCTTCCTGTACCTCGCGGATCACCCCCAAATGCTCCGGCTCACCCGCATCCACAATTCCACCCGGCAAGTCTGGCTGATATGATCTCTCTGGATATTTTAAGTGTTCGCTCAAAGTTAGAGTTAAAACATTACCGTCACCATTGATGATCAGGATTTTTGCAATTGATTCTAATATCGTGTTCTGCTTTGACATGAATTAATCCTCTTGGCGGAAGGACGGGGATTCGAACCCCGGAGACCCCGTGAAGAGCCTACACACTTTCCAGGCGTGCCAGTTCAACCACTCCTGCATCCTTCCGTTATCAGTATTATAACAGAAGATCAGATAGCGGTTGCAACATCGCCTGCTTTTTGTCTATAATAAAAAGCAATGATGAACGATCCTTCAATACGCATTAAGCTTAATAATGTTACCAAACGCTTTGGGATCGGCGACGCCGAGATTAGCGCCTTGGATAACGTTGATTTAACCGTCAAAAAGGGCGAATTTATCGCCATTATGGGTCCAAGCGGCTGCGGTAAAACGACGCTGCTTAACATGATTGGACTATTAGACCAGCCGTCTGACGGCGAATATTACCTGGATAATCGGCCGGTTGATTTTTTGACGCCGCGCCAGCGCGCCCAGATTCGTTCCAAGCAAATTGGTTTTATTTTTCAGAATTTTAATTTAGTACCGCGGCTAACCGTTATCGACAATGTTGCCCTGCCACTGACATACACAGGCCTCGGCAAAATTAAACGATTACAGGAAGCTAGCCGAATATTGAAAACGTTTCATTTGAACGAGCGCGAATATTACATGCCGCATCAATTGTCCGGCGGCCAAGTGCAGCGCGTCGCTATCGCTCGGGCGCTAGTCAATAGCCCGTCGATTATTCTGGCAGACGAGCCGACTGGTAATTTGGACAGTAAGGCTAGCCACTTGATCATGGAAGAATTGGCGGACATCCATCGCCGCGGCAACACTATTATTATGGTAACGCATAATCCGGAATTAACCAGTTACGCCAGCCGCGTTATCACCATGCTGGACGGTAAAATCGACACCGACGAACACCTGGGCAGGAAAAAATTTACTAAAAAATTGATTGCAGACGATGATAAAGAAAAGAAAGATAAAGACACTAAACATAAAAGCGAAAGTCATAAAGAAAAGCAGGAAACTGGCGAAAAAACCGTAAATAAGACCGCCAAAGACGATAAAGAAAATAAAGAAAGTAAACATTCCAAACCAGAAACTAAAAAGACCGAAAAGCCAGAGAAAGCGGAGAAACCCGAAAAAGCTGATAAGAAAAAGGAAAAAGAATCGTGAGTATGTTATTAAAGAATCATTTTGAAAACGCCACTCAGGCCTTGAAAGCTAATCGCGGCCGGACATTTTTGACGATTATCGGCATCACTGTCGGTATCGCCAGTATAACCATGGTATTATCGTTAGCCAGCAGCGTTACCAAACTGTTTGGCGGACAGCAGAACATCAACACTAATGAGCCAGTCGCCGTCATCCGGTCTGGCGGACAAAAAACTGGCGCGAACATTTTTACTGAAGCAGACGGATTAACTACGGTCAATACGCTAACCGAGCAAGATGTAAGCGATTTGGGAAAAATTCCCAACCTTAAGACAGCGCCCATCGCTTTTTTACACAGCGAACTAAAAGCGCGCGACGGTAAAGTTGACACCCAGAAAGCCGCGATAGTCGGCAGTACCGGTCCGTTAAAGTCAATCGCCAACCTGGAAGTTAGCGAAGGCCAGTTCATCGACGAGGCTGACGGCATCGTCGTCGGACAGCAATTATCCGTCGACCTATTTGGTACCGATAAATCTATCGGCAATGTCATCAATATCCACGGCCAGCCAGTTACAGTCGCTGGCGTCTTAAAAAACGTCAGCCATCCCGCCAAACATCTTAATGTCGACTTTAATAATGCCGCCATCATGCCGCTGTCTGTCATAAAAAGATTCACTCAGAATGCTGCTCAAATCCAGCAAATCGCCGTCGCTGCAGACTCTCGCGAACAACTACAGTCTGGCCTTTCTGAAGCCGAGAAAATCCTGCATAAAAACCACGACGGCAATAATGATTACCGTATCCTTACGGGTAACGAAATAAACGAGAGTAAAAGCAACTTAGTCAATTTACTATCATTCGTGATGGCTGTTATCGGCAGCGTATCGCTGATAGTTGGCGGTGTCGGTATTATGAATATTATGCTGGTTAATGTCGCTGAACGCCGGCGCGAAGTAGGAATTCGTCGCGCTGTGGGCGCTACCGGCCAGCACATCATCAACCAGTTCGTTATTGAATCGGCAATCGTTGGCCTACTGGGCGGCATTATCGGTTACTTCTTAGGTCTCTGCGGCGCTTATATAGTTGGTGCTTATTTATCGTTTACGCCATATATTTATTGGCAAACTATTGTAATAACTATCTTCCTATCGCTGCTTATCGGCATTATCGCTGGCCTATATCCAGCCTTCCGCGCCACCAAGCGCGACCCGATTGAGTCGCTTCGGTATTAAATCCTCTGTCCGGAGCAGCAAGTTCTCCAAATAACGAAGTGGAAGCAGATTAAACTGCCACATTCGTATAGCAACTGGCTTAAGAATTGAGCTAATTGCTAGCTCAATTCTTGCTTCAACCGTTCAACCAGCACTACTGGACCAGGATTAACACCATTTAATATAGCGGTATAGATACTAGCGACGTCTGCCAGCACCAAGCCCCAAAGCAACTGCCTCATCAACGTCTCGCCGGCGAGTTCCACTACATATGCCTTCGGACGCTTGCCGCTCAGCATGCGGTCGCTTAACTCCATACGCTCGCGAATTCTCGGTCGCTCTAAGCTGCTTCGAAGATCAAAAATCGCGAACGGCTTTTCTACCGGATGCGACGACCAGCCGATGAACTCATTGTGATTAAACTCTGGATACTGGTTAGAAAAAGCCAGATTCTTCGCCGATTCGTTCCAGCTGATTTTCCATTTATATGCCAGCGGCCAGGTTAATTCCCCAGCAAAAAACTCTGGTGTTTTACCGATTACCATTTTAGCAATCTGTTTTGCATAATTATGCGCCTCGGGTACGTCTGCCGCCCAGCCAGCCGCTTCGCTACGCAGCCAGCCTGCGCTATCCGCGACTTGCTGGTATAGATCGCCGTCAATAATCCAAAAATGTTGTAATAATTTCAACAGTCCTCGCAAATGATACACCGTTGACATTCTAGGCTGCGCGCCTGATGGAACTTCCACGTACGCCGCGCGGTCAGATTTGGCGCGCTCAATCAGCGATCCTCCCGTTGATAACGCCGCCAAACAAGCCTGTTTTTCCAATGCTTGCTGGTAACAGCTCAGGGTTTCCTCAGTATTGCCCGAATGGCTAATAGTAATCACCAGCGTCTCTTCACCGACAAATCCCGGTAGATCATAGCCTTTTACCACCGCAAGCGGTATATGCAGCCAGCCGTCCGTTAAGACTTTAATCATATCTGCAGCCAAAGCCGATCCGCCCATACCAGCTAAAACCACATTCTTAAATTCGCGACGCTGGTTATCGCCAGGAACTACCTCTATTTCGTACACTGCTTGCTTGGAAATATCTAAAATACCGCCGAGCGTATCAGACGGATCGCGTTGTTTTATTACATTCAAATCATCTAACATCTTGCATTTCTCCCTTTGTCCATGTTAAAGTATAACATAAGCGTAAACAGAATTAATATAAAGGTGGGTATATGAGTTCTCATACTAATCAATCAATCAGCGACGATCAAGAACTAGCCAAGGTGTTGGCCGGCGTTTCTCAAGAGGCGGATAATAATATGCAGTTCGAGGAAACCGGCAGTGTCGCGGCGCCAGCAACTGTAAATCCAGCTACTATCTCGCCAGATCCAGCGCCTGCTGCTGACCCGGTGCAAACTGCCGACCCAGATCCAGTACAGAACGCTACGTCTGCCGCGAAGGATGCAGCGAAAACATCTTTGTCTTCGGGTTCAGGGCGGACTGTCCAGCCAGGAGCGCCGCAGCAGTCAACTACATCTGATTCAACGCTTGACGAGATCAAACAAACTGCCCTATACGAACTGCGTCCGCTTATTAACAAGCTTAACGTATCGCCAGAAGAAAAGTTCGACACCTATCTATTGCTGCTGCGCTCAACTGACGACAGAGATTTGATCGCGCCAGCACATGAAGCTGCTGTTGCCATCGTTGACGAATCTCGCCGCGCCCAAGCACTGTTGGATATCGTTAAAGAAATTGACTACTTTTCTGAATCCAGCAAATAAAAGTTTAGTTTATTAAATAAAATACCCGCTGCCCGGCGGGTATTTTTATCAGCTGCGGGCGGCTTTGGCAAAATCTGCAAACCCGCCCGCTTAACCAGCCGTTAGAGGTTACATCATCCCCATGCCCGGCATACCGCCAGGCGCAGCTGGAGCTTCTGGCTCTGGCACGTCGACGACCAGTGCACCCATGGTTGCTGCAGTTGAGGCGATGGACACCGCGTTCTGCACCGCTTCCTTGGTGACGCGCGCTGGGTCGATGACGCCAGCTTTTTTGACATCTACCAATTCGTTTTCAGGCTTCATCACGTTAACGCCAAATCCAGCCTTGCCCGCCTCGACTTGCGCCAGCAGCGCGTCGGCGTTCAAGCCAGCGTTACGCATAATCTGTAGGAACGGCTGCTTTAAGGCGTCTTTCAAAATCTGCCGACCAGCCGCGATGCTGTCTGCACCAGTCACTTTCAGACCGCCGGCCAAATTCACCAAGGTGACGCCGCCGCCAGCGACAATTCCCTCGGCCAAGGCTGCTTTGGTAGCTGCTACAGCGTCATCCACGCGGAATTTCTTTTCGTCAATCTCTGTCTCGGTCGCGCCGCCGACTTTGATGACGGCGACTTTGCCAGATAGCGCCGCTGCCCGCTTGTCGAATTGCTCTTTTTCATATTCGCTAGAGGCGTTGTCAGACAGCGATTTAATCTCAGCAATTCGCTCCTTAACGCCAGATGGCTTGCCTGCACCCTCAATAATGGTGGTCTCGTCTTTACCGACAATCACCTTACGCGCCGAGCCCAAGACCTCCAAACCAGCGTTCTCAAACGTCAAACCGTGATCTTCAGAAATCACCGTTGCGCCAGTCAACACCGCGATGTCGCGCAAAATCTCCTTGCGGCGGTCGCCAAAGCTTGGCGCCTTGACTGCCACGGTATTAAATACGCCCTTAAGCTTGTTCAGCACCAAAATGCTCAGCGCCTCGCCTTCGACTTCATCAGCGATCAGCACCACGTCCTTCTTACCGCTTTGTGCCAATTTCTCCAGCATCGGCAGGAACTCCTGCACGCTAGAAATCTTCTTATCGGTAATCAAAATTGCTGGTTTTTCGTAAACCGCCTCTTGCCGACCAGTGTCGGTAACGAAGAACGGACTAACCCAGCCCTTATCCAAACTAAAGCCTTCAACGACCTCGGCCTCCAGCTCCAAACCTTGACCAGCTTCGACTGTCACCACGCCGTCTTTGCCAACTTTCTCGATGACACCAGCGATCAGCTTACCAATTTCCGCGTCGCCCGCCGAAATGGTCGCTACTTCCGCCACGCGCTCAGATTTACCCTCAATTGGCTCAGCTAATTTATTCAGCTCTTTGACAATTTCCGCGCCAGCCTGTTCGATACCCTTGCGCAGTTCCATCGGGTTGTGTCCCGCTGCGATCAGCCGGTTAGCTTCCTTCAAAATCGAATAGGTCAGCACCGTCACAGTCGTGGTACCGTCACCAGCCTGCTTGTTCAAATTCTTGGCCGCTTGTTTGATCAGGTCAGCACCAACCTTGTAACCCAGCGTCTCGTCATCATTCTCTGGCAGCTCAACGCCTTCTGCCACCGTTACGCCATCGTGCGTCACGGTTGGCCCGCCAAAACCCTTGGCGATCACCACATTGCGGCCCTTTGGCCCGTAGGTTACCTTAACTGCGTTATACAGCGCCTCGGCACCACCCAACACGCGAGCGCGCGCATCATCATCGTAAAAAACTTTTTTTGCCATAATAAAAACTCCCCTTTTCTCAAACAACCGTTGCTAAAATATCTTCCTCGCGGACGATCAAATATTCCGTGCCGTCAATTTTCAAATCCGTGGTCGAATACTCCTTATACACAATTTTGTCGCCCACTTTTACATTCTTGACGTCGCCGCCAACTGCTTTAACCTCAGCCACCACTGGCTTCTCCTTGGCGTTGTCCGGCAAATAAATCCCGCTAGCCGTCTGCGTCTTCGCCTCCTCGCGCACCGCTACCACGCGGTCGCCGAGAGGCTTGATAGGTGTATCCATATCATCCTCCATTTCGTTAACAATACACCCATTGTACCGCACTAAATTAGCACTCGTCAAGGGCGAGTGCTAAATCTCCGCAGTTATCCACCTACCTTAGTCAATTACTAGTTCAAGCTAGTTTGAGGTATCGTCGCTATTTAGTTATGCTTGTTGTCTCCGCACCATTGCACCAACTTTACAGCCAGAAGCAGGCTCCATATAAGAGCACCTGCTGCCACTCGCCATAATTCACAAACTCTATAAATCCATTTCTACCTTTTGGATTCTTATTATGTAGTATATACAATTTCTCCTTTGCTCTAGTAATTGCCACGTAAAACAACTTTTTCTGGTCGTCTAGAACAATTTGTTCAGTCTCGCCAAAAACCTCAAACAAATGAGTATCCTGGTGATACATAGGAATTATACCGTCGTCCGCCTCTAAAATTATCACGACATCCGCCTCCAGACCCTTCGCCCGATGCATTGTCAGAATTTCAACCTTCTCCTTAAATTCGTCTTCGTGCATAAACTTTTTTTCAACCACTGCTGAACAAAGCCGATTATAGAAAGTTAACAGGTCTATAAACCAAAAAGACGTATCATTATTACGGTGTAAAAGCAGAATTTTTTGTTTATCTTTGTTACCCTTGATGATTTCCGCTACTGTTTTAATATACTGCACTGCCGCTTTTGACGGATTTCGCCCTTCCGACACCATCATTGCTTTTTTATAAACATTGTCCTTATCATCCCTATAATCAATATATGTTTTAGTTGGGTCAATTAGTACTACTTCGCCATTATGTCCGCTATTAGCACTAAAATTACCGTTCTCGCCCAAACTATTTCTCATAAAAGTTCTGGCGTTTTCAACAATTCTTCTATCACATCGATAGTTCGTTGTAATTTCCAACTTGCGGCTATCTTCTGGAAAATAATCGGTAAATCTCTTAAAATACTCCGTATCCGAGCCTGCAAATCGGTTAATCGCCTGCCAATCATCACCAACCACAAACAGCTTCGACTCGGGGCAAACATCCCTTACTGAAAGAATCATCTTCAAAAATAGCTTGGAAAAATCCTGATACTCGTCTACTAAAATATATTTCTTTAGGCTAAGCAGGCTCTCCACGTCTTCATGCTCGCCTCCATTGACAATATCAATAGCTCTTTTAAGCAGTAAGTTAAAATCTATACCGTATTGCCTAAAGTCTAAAATCCTCTCTTTGTTATTACGGGTAATTTTAGTAATAAGTTTTTCCTTCGGCAGTTTTCCTGCTAAATAATTATGATAGTCAAAATAACACCGTAGACCAATTTCCAAAAACACCTTTGTCCTGTCGTCGCCATTAAAACACTCCACTCTTTGCCTCAATTCTGAGGTATCGTCAAAAAACTGCTGCTGCGCCCGATCAATAAATTGCATAATCATTTTGGAAAATCGCTTGACTTGACTATTCCAGACTTTTTTAATCAATTCTTCTTCTGGTAATTTTGGTTTATTAATGCCGTGCTCTTGCAGGATTTTTTCAATCTTTGCCTCAAATTCCTCTCGATTCTCAAAATTTCTCGTTGTCTCAATCAATGGTCTCATATTTTTTATCTGCAAGGCGTATTTTCCTGCTGGTTTACCATTGTCAATCCAGGATTTTTGATAAAACCACCTTTTCCAAATCATTTTTGCTTTATATTCATCGTAGTCGCCAATAATGCCGCATTTATTTATATCAGCAATTTTGTTCAAGGATTCATCGCCGTTTATCGCCCAATGTTCCCACGGAATATCATAATCTTTTAGGTAAAAATCTGGCTTAATCGACTCTTGTTTGAATTTATTTTTCAATTCATATAATCTTTTTCGGTTAGCCTCTTGACAGATGCCATATGCGCTGTTTAGATAATATTCATTCTCATAGTAATATGCAATACCATGCTCAAACAGGTAGTCGCTAATAATTTTTTCAGCTTCCGACTTTACAACCTTGCCATCAAGCGTTTCATACTTTGAATTGCGCAGTGCCTCAAAATATTCTTGCTCGCTAGCAAATTTATCGCGCTTGATCTGAAAACACTCACTGCGAAAGAACTGATAAACTTTACGCTTCGGTATAGTCTTAATAACCGCCTGAATAAAATATGCTTTTTCTTCTGCTAAAATCTTACCGTATTTTTCATTTTCACCGCAAATTGAATAGACGATTCTGCGTGCAAAGGCATGAAATGTCGTTGCAATCTCTGGATTATAAAAAATTTGCTTGCCGTCAACTGTAATTTTTTCTAACCGCTCATTGATCTCGTCGCTAGCTTTCTTGTTAAAGACGAAAACCAACAACTCGTCAGGTTTAATATTATATTTTGCAGCCAAATAAACGACTTTGGCAACCAGGGTACGCGTCTTACCTGAACCGGCGCGAGCAGTCACAATAGTATTTTTATTACCATTCAGCACCGCAAGCACTTGTTGTTCATCAAGCACATAAGACCTGTCATCTTCAGAAACGTGCTGCTTAAACCACTGCTTTACGTATTTTGCTTTTATAGTCTCATAACTTTGTCTATCTAGCGCATTAGATATTTTATCCGCACCGATGAAATCATATCGTTGCAATTTCTTCTCAATTGATGACTTCAACTTATTAAATTGTTTTTCTTTGTAGTATTGCAGTCTTTTTTTAGACCAGTTCATGTCGGTTAGACCAAGCTTTAGTAGTATATTCTCTGCACTAGCAAAATCATATAGCTGCAACCGCCCCTCGATCGACGGTTTCCATTCATTAAGTAATTCTTCTTTATAGTGCTGTAGTCTTTGATCAAACCAAGTTTTGTCGATCAAATCAGATCTTGATAAAATACGCTCTGCTTCAGTAAAATTGTATTGTTGAAGTTTCTTCTCAATCAATGATTTCAACTCAGTAAGATGTTTTTCTCTGTAGTAATGCAATTTGTCTTCAAACCAATGCGAGTCCTTAGCGCCAAATTCTGAAAATATCTTTCTCGCATTAACAAAATCATACCACTGCAGTTTTTCTTCAATCGACGGCTTAAGTTTATCGAATTGTTGTTGCTCTTTGTAATATTGTAATCTTTCTCCAAACCAACCTGTATCAGTAATATCAAATATTGATAGAATCCTCTTCGCACCTGCAAAATCATATTCTTGCAACCTCTTTTCAATCGACGGCTTAAGTTTATCGAATTGTTGTTCTTTGTAATATTTTAGTTTTTTATCAAACCAAAGCGAAAACTGGCGTGGTTTATTAGTACTAATACTTAGGAACATCTCCATTGCGCCAGTAAAATCATACTGCTTTAATTCCTGTTCAATTGGTTCTTGATAGACTGTCCAAATATGTACGCTGTACCACCTGTCAAAACTGTCGCTATATCCATTGCGGGGATAATTTTCCGTAAAGAGCTTACCAGCCTCAGCTATATTATTAGCTTCAAACAATGGCAATAGCTCTACTACTAGCTTCTTTTCGCTGTCAGTCATTCTTTTTATCAATAACTCGCCTAAATCATCAAGTTTGGTTATCGGATTCTTTTTACTATTAGTCATTGTCTGCAATAACCAATCTATCACATTTGCTCATCTAATCCCATTATAAAACTAAAACAATCACCCTAATAAAATACACTACACATCGTCTCTCTTCTTCACTCTGCTATAATATCCCCATGCAATTATTCAAACATCTCTTAGAAAAAATCCTCGGTTCTTACGTTAAGAAATATCTTAAATCTCACCCCAAAGTTAAGCTAATCACCGTAGTTGGCAGCGTCGGTAAAACCAGCGTCAAGTCGGCGACCGCTACTGTTTTAGCAGAAAAGTTCACTGTCCGCCATAGCCGCGGCAATTTGAACACCACCTTAAGCGCGCCTCTGGAAATCCTTGGCATCGACGGACCGAAAAACGCCAAATCTCCCCTAGCTTGGCTGAAGGTCTTTGCGGATGCCCGCGCCAGCATTCATGTTCCAGACGCGCCCGATGTTATTATTCAAGAATGCGGCATCGACCGCCCGGGCGAAATGTCAATATTCACCAAGTATATGCAGCCTGATATTGCCATTATCACCTCTGTTGCGCCGGAGCATATGGAGTTTTTCAAAACAATGGACACGGTAGCGCGCGAAGAGTTGTCCATCAGCCAGGCAGCCAAAAAAACCATATTCAACCTTCACGACATTGATAAAAAATATCATTCTCTCATCGCCGGAAATCGCATTAGCTATGGCGATCAAGCCGCCGACGTTTTCCTAAAAATCAAAAAGTTTACCAGTAGCGGCTGCGCAGCGAATTTGCAATTTTCTGGAAAAACGTCCCGCACGATTACCATTTCCATGCTGGGCGAGCATAATATTCGCTCCATCACTGGCGCGGCAGCAGCAGGACTGGCTTGCAGCATGGATATTGAAGAGGTGGCAGCAGCCCTAGAGAAAATCCAACCTGTCTCTGGCAGAATGAATATTTTAGACGGTATACGGGGTTGTACATTACTGGATGACACGTACAACGCCAGCCCCATCGCCATGGAACATTCATTGAAAACCCTTTATTCCCTGGAAGCTAAGCATAAAATCGCGGTTTTAGGCGACATGAACGAGCTTGGCGGCATATCCGAAACAGAGCATAAGAAAATCGGCAAACTTTGCAATCCTAAGCAATTAGATATGCTTATCACTGTCGGCGACCTATCAAAAAGCCACCTAGCGCCAGCCACCGAAGTAAACGGCTGTAAAATCACATCTTTCCAATCAGCCCCAGAAGCTGGCGAATTCTTAAAAAACAGCGATATTAAAGACGCAACCATCCTTTTCAAAGGCTCGCAGGGCGGCATCTACCTCGAGGAAGCCATCAAGCCGCTCCTCAAAAACCCCGCCGACAGCCAAAAACTCGTCCGCCAATCACCAAATTGGCAGCGAATTAAAGCGAAATTTTACGATTCTCTTGACCAATCTCGGCAATAACCTCGCTCGCCACCGCCTTATCATTCCACGGAATCCGCTTGCCATTAACAATTCGGTATTGCTCATGTCCCATACCGGTAATTAAAACCGTATCGCCGCGCGCTGCCGTCTGCAAAGCCTGGCTAATTGCCTGCTTCCGGTCGGCCACTTCCGTCATTTTATGAGATTTTTTCGTCTTTTCAATCCCCTGGCGAACCATCGCCCGAATCTCATCTGGATCTTCATTATAACTTTCCTCATCTGTCAGGAAAATCCTGTCTGCCAAGTTAGCCGCTAATTCTCCCATAATCGGCCGCTTCGACTGATCGCGGTCGCCGCACGCCCCAAACACCAGAATTAGCCGCCCCTTAGTAATCTTTTGCGTAGTTTTTAACAATTTTTCCAGCGCGTCTGGCGTGTGCGCATAGTCCACGATAATATCAATCCCGAGCTTGTTATCCACCCGTTCAAACCGTCCCGGAATCACCTCCAGGTTCGCTACGCCTTCCTGAATATCCTCCAGCTTAATCCCCAACAGATACGCCAGCGACACCGCCGCCGACATATTCATCACATTAAACTCGCCCGGCAGATTTGTCGCCAGCTCCAGATGAGTTTGATGGTCGATCAGCAAACTCGCCTCCGTCCCCTTCTTATATAATTTGACGTGCGTGATGTGCGCCTCGGCTTCTGGATTCATGCCGTAGGTCATTTTTTGCTCGCGCGCCGTGAACTGATTAAAATAATCAAACCACGCGTCATCGCGGTTCAGTACGATATATTTTGGCTTTTTCTCAAATAATTTCGCTTTCGCTGCCGCGTATTGCTTCATCGTTTTATGGTAATCCAAATGATCTTGCGTCAAATTCGTCATCACCGCCGCCTCAATCGGCACGCCATCAAACTTATGCTGGCATAAAGCGTGGCTAGTCGCCTCTAAAATCACATATTCCGCGCCTTTACGCCGCGCTGCCCGGAAAAAACGAAACAACTTCGCCACCGTCGGTACCGTTGCATTCAAATCGTTCAGTTTTTCCTGGCCAGCAATTTCAATCACTGCCGTCGTAAACAACGCCGTCTTAAAGCCAGCCTCTTTCAAAATCTCATTAATATAACAAGCGGTTGTCGTTTTACCGTTAGTCCCGGTCACCGCAATGATCCTCAAACCGCGAGCTGGATTGCCATACCGCAAGCTAACCATCTTCGTGCGAGTGATCCTGTAGGCATTCTCCGTATTTTTCAAAGCTCCCTTCGGTAATGTTTTCCTCGCAATTTTTACCAACTTGTTCTTCATGTCCCTATTTTACCACTTATATTTGCTATAATAAAAGCAAATGAGGATTTTGGGAATCGAGTCCAGCTGCGATGAAACAGCGGCGGCGGTCGTTGAAGACGGCGAACGCCTACTTTCTAATGTGGTCAATTCCCAAATCGACATCCATGCCGAATACGGCGGCGTCATCCCAGAAATTGCCGCCCGCAGCCATCTGGAGGTTATTAACCCGGTCATCAAAAAAGCCCTGTCCGACGCTGATTGCACCTGGGACGATATCGACGCCATCGCCGTCACCTATGCGCCCGGCCTGATCGGCTCGCTGCTCATCGGCACCCTCGCCGCCCGCACCCTCGCCATCATTCACAATAAGCCGCTCTACAAGATACACCATGTCGAGGCGCATGTGTATGCTAATTTCATTACAAAACAAGGTCGCGAGACAGGGACGTCCGTCTCGGAGTACTCTTTACGGGTGGCTTCGCCAGCCCGTGGCGTTCGGCTGACGGGGCTTGACGCGCCCGTCACAGCCTCCTCGACAGACGCCCCTGTCCCTAGCCGGCAACTGGCAACCGCCTCCTCTGCGCCGAATGCATCCGGCAGCGCCGTCCGCAAAACCATCGGCACCGATGAGAGGTCGCCAGCTTGCCTTAGTCTTATCCTGCCACACCACCAGCCCGCCTTCCCTCTCCTCGCCCTCATCGTCTCTGGCGGACACTCACAGCTGGTCCTGTTCCAAAATCACGGCGACTACCGACTCATCGGCCAAACCCAAGACGACGCCGTCGGCGAGGCGTTCGACAAGGTCGCCAAAATCATTGGCCTGCCCTACCCTGGCGGCCCTGCCATCGCCAAAGCAGCTGAGTTCGGCGATCCGCACGCCTTTCACCTGCCCATCGCCAAACTCGCTGGTGAGTACGATTTTTCCTTCTCTGGCCTCAAGACAGCCGTTTTAAGGGCCGTTCAGCGAGAAGTTGGAAAAGACTTTACTTTTCCTTCACACGAGCTCCCAGGGCTTGTAGACGATGCATTAAGGCATAATATGGCAGCAAGCTTCCAGCGCACCGCCATCAAAACTCTCGTAGACAAAACCAAAAAAGCTTTTGACAATTTTCAGCCCGCTTCCGTCGTCATCGCCGGCGGCGTCGCCGCCAACCAAGAATTACGCCGCCAACTGCGCCGGACCTTGCCTATCGACATTGAATACGCACCGATCCAGCTCTGCACCGATAACGCCGCCATGATCGCCGCGCTCGGTTATTTCCGCGCCCACATTGACCAGCCCGCCGACCCGTACGACCTGGAAGTGCAGCCAAGTTTATCAATGATATCAATCTAACGTTGTGGAGATTACAACATGAATCAACATTTTTTACAATCTGAGGCTTGGGAAAAGTTTCAAACTGACCTCAAGCGAAAAGCAGTTCGTAAACACACTAACTACGGAGATTTTTTCGGCATCATCGAACGAGGTCGCTTCAATTCTCGCCTCTACATTCCCTACGGACCACAAGTCCAGTCGGCCGACAACCTGATAAAACTCCTAGAAATCATTAAACAATCCGCCAAACAACAAAAAGTTGACTTTATTCGCATTGAACCATTGGGTAACATCGACACCGCCATCCTCAAAAAAGCTGGCTATCGGAAAGCCAAGGATGTTCAGCCGTCTCATACTATTATTAACACCTTAACAGACGACGAAACTATACAATCTCTTACTAGCCAGACTGTCCGTCGTATGTGGCGCAAAAATCTTAAAGCGGGCGTTACCTTTCAAGCTAGCTACGACCCTCAGGATATCGAAATTTTTATCAATATGATCCACGATGTGGCTAAACGTACAGGTATGATACCGCACAGTGACGCTTATTTCCGCCAGATGGCGTCTTCCCTATTTCCTACCAAGCAGGCTGGTATTTTTTATGCTATCTACGAAAATAAACCAGTCGCTAGTATTTTATTTTTCAGCAATGGCGAAACGATGTATTACGGTCATGCTGGATCTTATTCAGAATACCGCAAATTAAGCCCAGCCACTGCTCTTGGTTTAGAAATGCTTCGTTATGCACATCAAACAGGTCATAAGTTTTTTGATTTTTACGGTATCGCACCAGAAGATGCACCAAAAACTAATCCATGGTACGGCTTTACGCAATTCAAAAAGAGTTTTGGCGGTCAGCCAACGGAATTTCCTGGCACTTGGGAATTACCACTGCGTCCTATCACCTATAATCTTTATCATCTCTATCAAAAAATTTATCAAACAATTCGCCACCATTCCTAATACCCGCCCTTTGATTTGTGGTATAATTGGCTTGGTAATATAACCGCGTGGAGAGATTGTTTACGCCTATTGTCTGAGTTTTCACGTGAAAAATCTTGACGGTAGCGATGCTCGCTTTTCACGTGAAAAGTAGGAATTATTCATGCAACTAGCCAAACAATACACCCCAAACGATTACGAACCAAACATTTACGCCATGTGGGAAACCAGCGGCGCATTAGAGCCGACCGGCACCGGCAAACCGTACTCCATCGTCATGCCGCCGCCCAACGCCAATGGCAACTTACACATTGGCCATGCCCTAGACATGAATTTGAAGGATATTATGATTCGCTATCACCGCATGAAGGGCGATGATGCGGTATTTATTCCTGGAGCGGATCATGCTGGCTTTGAGACGTGGGTAGTTTATGAAAAAGAGCTAGCCAAACGGGGAAAAAGCCGCTTCGACTTTTCACGTGAACAACTGTACGATCAGGTTTGGAAATTTGTTGAAGAAAAACGCGGCAATATGGAGTTGCAATTGCGCGCTCTGGGCGTCAGCGCTTCTTGGCAGCATTTGACCTTTACGCTGGACGATAAAGTCATCGCCACCGTGTACGAGACTTTCAAAAAGCTGTGGGATGACGGGCTAGTTTACCGCGGCGAGCGGATTGTCAATTATTGTACCAAACACCAAACCAGCTTCGCCGACATTGAAGTTGAGCATAAAAATGAAAAAGGGAAGTTGTGGCAAATTGCTTACCCGACGCTGGATAAAATCGGCGAAATCGTAGTCGCCACCACGCGGCCGGAGACTATGCTGGGCGACGTGGCAGTGGCTGTTCACCCGGATGACGAGCGCTACAAACACCTCATCGGCACGCGAATTTTATTGCCAATCACCGACGAGGAAATCCCGATTATCGCCGACGAGTACGTCGACATGAACTACGGCACTGGCGCGGTGAAAATCACGCCGGCGCACGACCCGAACGACTTCGAGATGGCCCAGCGCCACAATCTGCCGCTCAAACAAATCATCAGCCAAGAAGGTAAGATGATTAATGTACCGCCGCAATTCCTAGGCCTAACGCCGGCAGAAGCCCGCACTCGCGTCTTGGCGGCCTTGGAATCGTTGGAACTGCGCCGCGGCGAAACAGACATTGAACATGCCGTCGGACATTGTTATAAGTGCGGCAGCATCATCGAGCCGATGGTTAAGGAGCAGTGGTTTATTAAAATGCAGCCGCTGGCTCAGCCAGCCATTGAAGCCTTAGAGAGGGAAGAGATTACCTTTTATCCAGCCGCCAAACGCAAAGAGCTCATTGCCTACCTTAAACAATTGAAAGATTGGAATATCTCCCGGCAAATCCCGTGGGGCATCCCGATTCCGGCATTCGTCAATGAAAGCGACCCGCGCGATTGGATATTTAACATTCGTACTGACGAACGAAAAATAGTTGTAAATGGCACAACATATATCAGGGAAGAGGATACCTTTGACACTTGGTTCTCATCTGGACAGTGGCCGTACATCGTTACCGATTACCTAAACGGCGGGGAATTAGCCAAATATTTTCCAACCAGCCTGATGGAAACCGGCATGGACATCATGCGGGCGTGGGTAGCGCGCATGATTATGCTCAGCCTGTACCGCACCGGCAAACTACCGTTTAAGGACGTTTATTTGCACGGTATGGTCAATGATGAGCACAATCAAAAAATGTCCAAATCCAAAGGCAATGTCATCAACCCAATGGAGCTAGTCTCAGAATTTGGCTCGGACGCCACCCGCATGGGCATCATCGCTGGCCGCGCGCCGGCCCAACATCAAGCCTTCAACAAGGGCGCGGTCATCGCTGCTCGCAACTTCTGTAATAAGCTGTGGAATATCGCTCGTTTCGTCGAGGCGCAAATTGGCGATGAACACCAAATCGTTGACCTGGAGCCGCAGACACCAGCCGACCACTGGATTATCCGCCAGCTGAACGACGCCGCCAATAACGTCGCCGTCCGCCTGGAGCAGTACCGCTTTTCTGAAGCTGCGGACACGGTCTATCACGCTATTTGGGACGACTTAGCTGATTGGTATATCGAATCATCAAAAACCGCTATCAACCGCCCATTGCTGTCATGGGCGCTGGCAACCAGCCTGAAAATCGCTCATCCATTCGCGCCATTCGTCACCGAGACGATTTGGCAGACGCTTAATTACACCGACGGTATTTTAATGCGCGACCACTGGCCAACCCCAGAAAAGTTCGACCCCATCGCCGCCGAGCAGTTTGAACAGCTGAAAACGCTGGTCGCCGAAGGCCGCTGGGTAATCGCTGAGCTGCCGGGCAACAAGAAATACCGCTTGTTATACGGTAATGACAATTTAATTGATGAAAACCAGGATACCGTTAAGCATTTGATGCGCCTCAACTCAATCAAGCAGACTGACCAGCCAAAAGGATTGCGGCTGGCTGTCGCCAATCGAGAAGCTTGGCTGGATATTGATAGCGAAACGCTATACCAGCATCAGGAGAATCTGGAAGTACGCCTCGCTGAAGCCCGCCAAAAGAAAACTGGCTTACAAAAACGACTCGACAACCCAACATACCTTGAAAAAGCACCAGCTTACTTGGTTGAAGAAACCCGCCAACAATTAGCCGAACAAGAGCAAATTATCGCGCGGCTGGTCGCTGAATTGAAAGTAATTACCGTAAAATAGGCGGGATAGATATAAGCCAGGCCTCAATCAGCAAGCTAGGTAAGAACCGCCAACCTAAAACTATATAATTAACAGCTCTAAGCCGCGTCGCTGACAATCAACCGATAACCATCAAACGTGTGCTGGCCGCGCGCAGCGTATTTTTGGCGCAATCGTTTACGGTCATTATCCCGCGGCGTTGTCCGAGGCTGCGATGAACCGTTCTTTAAAATATGAGACACCTGCGCATGCTCTGGATGGGTGTGCGGATTAGTTTCCGGCATTTTCGCTTCATCCGCATCCGATTTATCATAATAAACATATTCCCAAGACGCGGTAAACGCCTTATCCATGCTCGTGTCATGCAACAATACGCCAATTGCCGTATGAACGCTAACCAGCATAGTCGCTATGGTAATTAACTGTTGTGCTATATTCATTTTATTTTCCTGTTTTGTATCTGTTTTATGAAATACTGGTCTTAATACTAGCACAAGTTTTGTTTTTTGTCAAGTATATTTTCCTAAATATACACACTCGCTAAACTAAAATAACCCCAGCTCTCTAGCCGCGGCTATCTTCTCTGGCGGAAGGGGAGGGATTCGAACCCTCGGTACGTTTTACCGCACGCCGGTTTTCAAGACCGGTACCTTCAACCACTCGGTCACCCTTCCAACATCAACATCAGTTCAAAATCTGGCGGAGGAGGGGAGATTCGAACTCCCGCTACAGATCTCTCCGTACTAACGATTTAGCAAACCGTCCCCTTCAGCCACTTGGGTACTCCTCCAGATCTACAGGTAGATTGTATCATATATCGGCCATAATTCATAGTTTTATCGGCAAATTGTCGATTGACGCTGCCATATAAAGACGATATAATAGTCTTATCATGATAAAGCAAGGTTTTTTGGGGATAGTTGCGGGCGTTTTGGCGCTTGGTTTGGGCGTGATGGTTGCTACTGTACCAGTCTCAGCCATCGGCGAGGGCGGCGCGCCAGCCGGCGTCAATGCGGCGCGCGGCGATAACATGCCAGCAAATTTGGCTAACGGCGATACTTCAATCATCCGCCGCGGCATTAACCTGATGCTGTACGGCGTCGGCGTCCTCAGCGTAGTTATGCTGATTTGGGGCGGCGTCCGCTACGTCGTTTCCAGCGGTAAAAAAGACTCGGTAACCGCCGCCAAAAACACCATTATTTATGCTATTATCGGGTTATTAATCTCCATTTTCGCCTATGCCATCATCAACTTCGTTCTGATGACTGCGATCGGCGGCAGCGGCGGACCGACCACTAACGTATAAAAATTGCCTGATGAAATTGCTCGTGGTATACTATAGCCATGGATACAGACCAAGACAATCAGCCGCCAGAAACTAAAGAATCTGCCGTATTTTATGATAAACCGAAGACTGATAACTCCGAACCGAAAAAATCTGACAATGACGCAAACGCAGGCACGACTAACGTAGAGGATAACCTTAGCTTAAAAGAGCCGATTGCTTGGACAGCCCCAGAGGGTATCAAGGTCCACCGCGAGCTGTGGTGGTATATCGCTTTCGGCGTGGTTCTTATCGGACTCATGGCGCTGGCTATCTTAGTATTCAAAAGCCCGACCTTTGCCATTTTACTACCAATTATGACGGTGGCGCTGTTTTTACTATCAGAGAAAACACCGCAAAACATCAATTACGCCGTCAGCCCCAAAGGCATTTATGTCGGCGATAAGCTTTACGACTTCAGCGAGTTTAGGGCTTTCGGGATAACCCGTGAAAATAACCAGCATTCAGCAATTTTACTGCCAGTCAAGCGCTTTTCGCCCGGACTAACGCTCTATTTTTCTGAAAAAGAGGGCGAGAGGATAGTCGATATGCTGGGAGCGCGGCTGCCAATGCAGGAGATTAAGCCCGACGCCTTGGAAAAACTCATCCGTATGATAAAACTATAACTTGCCCCGCTAGTTTATATGTGGTAGAATACGAAAGTTCACCGTTTTTGGGCGGAGAAAGCACTTTATATTTCTGTTATGGCCAATCGGTTTTCCGAAAGGCTGTATGCACCCGTAGCTCAGCTGGATAGAGCGCTGGCTTGCGGAGCCAGAGGTCGTAAGTTCGAATCTTGCCGGGTGTACCACATTAGCTTTATGGAGAGATGCAGGAGTGGTTGAACTGGCCGCTCTCGAAAAGCGGTATGGGGCAACTCATCGAGGGTTCGAATCCCTCTCTCTCCGCCACAACTATTTAAGATGAAAATAACCATTCTAACAATTGGTAAAAAGAACGAACCCTGGATTCAACCAGGCGTTTTTCGTTTTTTAGAACGTCTGAGAGCGCCGTTTGCCGCAGAGATGATAATTCTACCACATTCAAGCTTTGAAGACGACAGAGCGCGCCAAGAAGAGTCAGAACGATTATTATCACGGCTAAAAGACAGCGATTTTACAATTTTACTAGACGAGCGCGGTAAAAACCTTAGTTCGCCGGAATTATCTAGCCTAATCTTACAAAACAACACTAAGCATATCGTTTTTATTATCGGCGGCGCTTATGGCGTTACCGATGCAATGCGCCAACGAGCCAATATAACTTGGTCGCTATCAAAACTGGTATTTCCACATCAACTAGTCCGCCTCATCCTGGCAGAGCAGCTGTACCGCGCGCAGGAAATAGCCAAAGGCAGCCGCTATCACCATCAGTGATTTATATGTTGCCATGCCGGGCAATAACCGCCGCCTGGACATTTTCAGCACCCGCCTGTCTCAAGCAGTCAGCTGCCGCCGCTAAGGTTGAGCCTGTCGTAAAGATATCGTCGATTATTACATACAACTTCTTTTGATCAACCGATTTAGACACCTCGAAGAACTCTTTAGCTTGCCGCTTTCTTTGGCGCGACGACCTAGTGGCGTGCTGGACGACATTATTGCGGCGGCGAAGCAGGGAAGAATAGCCGACCTTCCGCTTTCTGGCCAGATGTTTGGCAATAAGCCGCATATGATCGTAACCGCGGCGGCGCATATTCCTGGACGTCGTGGGAATCGGCACGATAACCGCATCCGCCGGCAACTCCGGCAAGGTAGAATCCAGCAAATCTCCTAAAACACTCTCTGCCGCCTGAACACGTAGAAATTTATAATCGTCAATAATCTTAGCAATTGACCCGCGGCGATACCCAAAACACCACACCATATCGTACGGCTGCTGGTGATTATCGCAAAGATTGCCCGTTTTTAGCAAATTACCGCATAAAATACATAGTTGAAACCGTTGCTTGATGATGTATTTTTTACAACTCTGACATAGGATAGATCCAGTCTTACCGCACTCGTAACAGCGGTGGGGAGCAATAATTGATAAGATCTGGTCAAACATCGTAATTTATACTTTTATAACCTCTAGTGTTGATTATACCGCATATAACAGCTATAATTGTAATAGACTACTGTCATGAGCCTATTATATAAACAGTGGAGGAGATTATGGCCCGCAAACAAGATGATAATCTATTACTGGACGATGAACTGACAGCGGCGTTCCTGGGGAGCGACGACAGTTCCATGCCAGAGCCAGAGCCGGTGGATAGCGACGACACCGTTGCTGCTACGGCAGCTGTCGCGGCAACCGACGAGACTTGGGAAGATTCTGAAAATTTAATGGGGCAGCTGGCTGTCGATGTGTTTGAAACAGAAAACGAGCTGGTTATTAAAGCCCGCACCGCTGGTGTTGACCGCAACGATTTGGATGTTAGTATTTCCGACGGGATTTTAACCATCAGCGGCACGTTATCAAGCGGCGACGAAGGCGATGTACGCAACTGGCACATCCAGGAGTGCTACTGGGGCGAGTTTAGCCGTACCTTACCACTACCAACCGCCGTCAACGAAGAAGGTGTTAAGGCAGAATTAAAAGACGGCGTATTGACAATCACCTTTGAGAAAATCAAGCAAGAACGAGCAAAGAAGATTAAAGTTTTGTAAGACTCTATGTTGAGTTTTTAAATCTGTTTTGCGCGGCAAAGTAAAAATCAAAAACCTAAACCCGCAATTCGCTTTATAAAAACCCCGGCATGCCGGGGTTTAAAACGCTGACAAAAGCTTAAAGCTACGCTGTACCAATCTGCCCGATAACGAAGTTGACGATAGCATACGCCATAATAGAGATGATTAAACCAATCACCGCATATATAATGGTATTCTTCGCTGACGTCACTTTATTGCTATCACCAGCCGAGGTCGTATATTTAATACCGCCCCAAACCATCATGATCACCGACAAAATACCGACAACCCACAAGATGATGTTAACGACGTTCTTCACCAACGAGTTAGCATCTCCCACGCCGTCTTTCATACCGTCACCCTTTGCAGCATCAGTTCCACCTGTCAGATTATACTGAGCATTAACCGCCGGTGAAGCAGCCAAAGCAACTATCGGCACCATCAGCAGTCCCGCCAGCAACACTTTTACTTTCTTCATTCGCTTATTCTCCTTGTTTATTACTTGATGATTATTATTGTACTGTTTTATCTGATATATTGCAACACGTAGCCTATATCAACATTTCTATATCCCATCTCCCTAATAATTAGTTTACCAACCTACTCCAGGCTTAAAAGCACCGCCACTACCAGTACCAGAGCTGCTACCAGAACTGCCGCCAGATCCATGACCGCCAGATATAGTTCCGCCAGACGATTTACCTGTAGACACTACTTGAGTTCGGACAAACGTCACGATTGCATAGGCTAAAATAGCAATAATTAAACCAACTACCGCATAAATCAGCGTACTTTTTGCAGAAGCCAACTTACTGGTATCGCCAGCCGAAGTAATATACTTAAAACCGCTCCACACGATCATAGTTACCGACAGAATACCAACAACCCATAATAAAACATTTACAATTGAGCCAACTGTATTATCAACACTTTTACCACGCATCTCACCGGTTGTTGCGGCATTTATACCCGACGTAACTTGAGCAGAGGCATCAGGCACTAATAACGAGGTAGCAGCTAGGCTAGAGACACCCAACAAGCCCACAAATGCTATTATAAATCCTATTTTTTTCATAACCTTGTCCTTTCTTTTCTATCTTACCAAACGCGCCCAAACGCCATATTAACGATCGCCGACGCCAACAGAGAAACTATCAGTCCAATCGCAGCATATAAAACCGTATTTCTGGCTTTAGTGACCCTGGAGCTGTCACCATTCGACAAAGCAAACAATATACCGCCGACAACTATCATAATAATCGATATGGCACCGACCGCCATCAACAGAAGGTTCGTAACGTTGCCAATTGTCGACTTAACTTTAGCCTCGCCTTCGCTTTTATTCTGGCAATACATTGATGTGGCATTGCCGCCAGAGCAGACATCAACCGCCGAGACTATCACTGGCGCCGTAAATAGTGTACTAAGCAAAAGCGCCGGTACAACCAATATTTTTAACAACTGTTTCATGCGCGACACTCCTTTCTACGCAAACCTTCCAATGATAAACTTTACGATAACAAACGACGCAGCGACCATGACCAGCCCAGCCACCGAATAAATTATCGCATCCTTTGCTTTGGCAGTCTTCGATGGCTCGCCGACCGACAGGGAATAGTTAATACCAGCAACAACCACAATAATTACCGCCACCGCGCCAGCGATCATAAACACCAAATTAACAACTTTGTTCAGAGCATTGTTGTCCGCAGTATTACTCGGCACCCCCAGTTTTGAAGCTTCACCTAGTAGTCCAGCCAAAAAATGTAAAAAATCCATATTACAAACCTATCGTTGATGATATTAAGTTAACAATAGCGATCGACAACAGTGTAACTATTAAGCCGATAACCGCGCTTAAGATTGTTTTCCGAGCATGTGCTGCTTTATCTGGCGAACCAATACTAGTCATCATCAAGAAGCCGCCATACATAATATAACCGACCGTAATATAGCCGACAACCTGCAGCAAATCATCAATCACGTTCAGTACAATTCTCCATACAAATGCCGCTTGTTTATCTGTATCGCTGCCAGGGCTTATGATATTGCATGATCCGTCAGTCAGCCCATCGTACCACGGCTTAAACGTCAGTATTTGACCCTTGTCAGAACAGGAATCAGCAAAGGCTTGATTGCCGGAAAAAATTACAGTGGAACTGAAAGCTCCAAATACAATTAATGAAACAGCTAAGATGATTTTTTTCATCAGAATATCCCTCCCGGAACGAAAAAGTTTGTAATCGCCACCATAAACGCGAAAAGCAATAGTCCAATGATAGTATTAATCCAAACCGTTCGAGCCTTGGAAAGCTTATCAGGACTACCCTCGGAAGTAGTATATAAAATGGCGCCAAATATCACCGCACCAACCGCCAAAACTCCAACGCCAGCAGTCATAATCTTTACAACCATTTTCACAATTTCGATAATAGCAGCCTGTCCAGTAGCACCGCCGCAGACAATAACCGATGTCTTAGCCCCGGCACACTCAGTCTCAGCGAATACTTGGCCGGTACTTAGTATAGAACCGCAGACAACCGCAGCGAGAAAAGCGACAGCAATGATGGTATTTCTTTTTATCATAAACAATTCTCTGACTAAAATTGTAAAATAGCCGGAGAAAAAATGCAAATAGTTTCTTGAAAAGAGCAGGGATGTTTGCTATTATGACTACTGTCAGATGCGCTCGTAGTGAAGTTGGCCTATCACGCCTCCCTGTCACGGAGGAGATCGCCGGTTCGAATCCGGTCGAGCGCGCCACAATGATTCGCTCCTGATTGGAGTGTTTTTTTATTGTTAATCACCCAACAGATAAGAACCAGTAAAAACAGGTGTTTTTTAGCGGTTTGAGTATGTAAAAACAGGTGTTTTTGAAATATACAGTTGATAAAATAAGCTACCTTGCTATAATATAAGTTGATGATTACTCGAAAAGTACAACAGCAAGTAATAGACACTCTTAACCAAGGTATGGTCTCAATAGTCTATGGAGCCAGGCAAGTTGGCAAAACAACGCTAGCCAAACAAATTGCTAAAAACTATAAAAAATCACTCTACCTGAACTGCGACGATCCAGTCGTAGTAAGCTCCTTAACTGAAAAATCAGCCATTGAATTACGATCATACATTGGCGATTCCAATTTGGTAATTATTGACGAAGCCCAACGAGTAGAGAATATAGGAATTAGCATAAAACTCATACACGACACCTACCCAGAAATAAAATTACTAGTCACTGGGTCGTCAAGCTTGGATTTATCCAACAAAATTACCGAACCGCTAACCGGTAGAAGCATAGAAACAATACTATACCCGCTCAGCGTAGAGGAAGTGTCTGCAAACCCAACCGAACTAGCCGCTAACGCTAATATCATTATGGTTCGCGGCGGTTATCCGGGAATGTGGAAATTAAGCGCAGAAACAGCCTTTGATAGATTAAGCAACATAGCCACAAACTACTTATACAGAGACGCCTTTTCTCCGAAGGTTCTATACGACCAAACAATTATTAACAACCTACTACGGCTGTTGGCCTATCAAATAGGCAGCGAAGTAAATTATAGCGAATTGGGGAGAAAATTAAGCATTAACAATGAAACGGTCAAGCGCTACATAGACCTCCTCGAAAAAGCCTTCATCATATTTCGACGCAACCAATACAGACGCAACCAACGAGCGGAAATTGGAAAACTGCGAAAAATATATTTTACCGACCTGGGAATACGCAACGCTTTGCTTGACGATTTTAAGCCATTAGAACTTAGGAACGACGTTGGTGCGCTATGGGAAAACTTTTGCGTAATTGAGCGACTAAAATATATACAAAACCAAAATATGAGAGTGCGGTCTTTTTATTGGCGTAATTCTGACAAAAGAGAAGTTGACATAATAGAAGAAGAGGGCGGCACCCTGCGCGCATTTGAATGTAAATTCAGCATTAAAAAACAGCCAAAACCGCCTGTCGATTTTATCAGAAGTTATCCTGATACCTATTTTTCAGTTGTCTCTCCAAATAATTTTACAGAATCTCTACTCTCCAGGTCGCAGCACAAACCATTCTGAAAGTCTAACCGTCGGCAAATTCAACAAGTAAGGCTTTTTATGACGAGCATACCGCATATGCTGATAACTTACAGCATATGCGGTATTGAGTCTTATCTATTTATCGCGTTATTTGGCACGTAAGCTAGATATCGGTTTTTCCACTCCTTCGACTTTTATCGTGGTTTGGCTACCATTTGGTATAACATTGGATACAGCCCAAATTAAACCTGAGTACATATTGTTCGTATCGGTAGATTTTGGCACCATTTCAATAATACACACTGGAGATTTAGCTGCAGACTCTTCGTCTACCTCATAACCTGTAATGTTACCCTCCGAATCTACGGTAGGTTTTAATGACTTAGGAACAAACGCCATCTGTATCGTGTTACTGGCTGCGGAGTTGCCTTTTCTTCGTTCTGATATACATTCGCCGCGCTCATCACTGCTGCTTACAGCAATAAGTGCAGGTAGTTCGGGGATAGGCGGCTCTGCACCTTCTATCTTACCATTTGACATATTAAACAGGTTGCAACGGTGTGACTGTTCTGCTTTTAGTTTTGATACCATATTACGGATCTCTGTCAGAGGATCTTCCTCGGAGTTAGGTTTCATAAACAGATCGCCATATTGGCCGGTTATAACCTCTTTTGTTTTCTCAGGCACAGAGGCGTCTGCTAATAAGGCAGCTACGGTCGCTAATTCTGTTGTCGCTCTCCTGACAACTTCAGCATTTCTTTCAGGGTTACAACGAGCGTTCTTTGGACCGCTTAACTCTGGGTACGGTAATCCGTCATTATTACTCTCATTACCAAAGAATTCATACAGTATTTCGCGCCTAGCTTCTTCGCCGGAGGCAGCGCTCAGTCTGGTGACGGTATCATCAAGACCGACCCATTCGCGCAAACCGCTATTCAGTTTCTCATAAGTAAACTTCGGTCTCGGCGCTTCCGGCGTTGGCGTAGCGGTTTTTTCAGGCGTTGGCGCTGCTGAGGTTGGTGCACCGCTGGCAGCTTCTGTTGGTGACGTCGAAGGGGGTGCTGTCTTAGTTTCTCCGCTGCTTCTGCCGCAGGCAGTAGCACCTACAAGGGCAGCGCCGGCTAATACTGCACCCAGAAAACCTCTCCTGCCTGTTAATTTGTCTATTATTGAACCGCTTGGGTTATGTGGTTTACGTTCCATAACGCTTGGGGCTCCTCTCCTCTGGTTGTACCAGAATTATAAATAAACTCTCCTCAGCACGGGCTGATTGATTTTATTGTAATATATTTACCATAAAATGCAAGAAAATTGCGGCATTTTTCATAAAATATTTGAAGATTTTAGCCTACCGCAACTACCAGCAAATATGCTACAATTGTAGGCATATGCGGTATGCTCATCATAAAAAGCCTTTAGTAGTAGCGCTGTTTCTATTCTTCACGGTGTCGATGGCACTAGTAAGCAAGAACGTTGTGTATGCTGAGGAAACTGTAGAACCAACTGAAAAGAAATGCGCCAACACGACTTCAACTACAGCTGAAATATCAGGTGATAAAGACCAAGGATATTGGTGCCCGTCTCCATCTAGGGTGGGAAGAACTAAAGAAGCAGTACTCACTTGCCCGACAGGTTCAAAAGTTGAAAATGGCGAAAAAACTACATACGCTTTGGCTTCGAATGTATATAAGAAAAGATGCGTCGTGTCTTCTTCCTCTAAACCCTCCAAACCTGCCAAACCCACTTCCCCCTTCGCTGGCGATAAAAAATCTACCGTAAGTCCTACTGTCGCAAAGTGTTCAAAAGCAGCGAACCATAAAAAAGGCGATAGCAAAGGCGGGTTTTATTGCTATGACGGAAACGAATACTACGCGATAAACTTTAAATGTTCTACATCATCAGCAATGCAGGAAGCTGTAAAAGATGGGATAACCTGGCGCCGCTGCGTTAGCGCTGGCGACGGCGTATACACGGCTGCCGGACAAGAAATGCTTAAACAAGCTCCTGGCTTAGCCGAGATTACCTCTGATCCTAAGGTTATTGGACAATGCGCAGTACAGGCCAAAGATTCTGTAGAAATGGAAAAAAGCCGCCACTCCGTGCCGGACGAAGCGGCGCGCCGCCAGGAAATCTTCGCTCAGTGTCTGGCTGGAAAAACAGGCAAATCAGTGGACGAGGTAAAGGCGGCTCTTGGCGGCGTTGATCCGCTTGTTGGCGCTACAAAAGGTGCAGAGGTTACTGCAGCTACCGAGCAACAACTTGCCCAAGAACAGACCACCGAAGGCGAAGAAGAAAATAAAGGCGAGTGCGGCACTGAGCTAGACGCTATAGGCTATTTCGTATGCCCACTCTTAGAAAAACTTGTTGAGTTTGCTGATGGTACGTGGGGTATATTTGAATATCTGCTACAAACCGATCCTTTACCAAACGATGAAGGCAGTGCTTTACGATCGGCCTGGAGCGGATTGAGGGATGTGGCCAACGCCATATTAGCTATCGTTTTCCTGGCAATTATCATCTCTCAAGTCTCAAACATCGGTATATCCAATTACGGCGTAAAAAAAATGTTGCCAAGGTTAATAATCGCTGCCATCGCCATAAATATATCGTACTTCCTGATGCAGATTATTACAGACGTAGCGAATATTCTGGGATCAACTCTATATGTCTTCATATCAGAATTAGCACCAGAGGTGGATCCTAAAGATGTTGGATGGGGAACCATCATAACGGACATTATTGCTGGTGGTATAACAATCGGCGGCGGCCTATTAGCAGGAAAGGCAGCATGGAGTGCAGCTGCTGGCATGGATCCAAAAGTAGGCTTATTGTTACTACTTGTGTTCGTTATACCAGCCATCTTAGGCTTAATCGCTGGCTTGATGGCTTTAGTATTCCGGGCAGGTATTATACCGGTGTTGGCAATTACTTCACCGATCGCTATCGCCGCCTGGGTATTACCAAATACTCAAAAATTGTTTGAAAAGTGGAAAAGTACTTTTCTGGGTATGGTATTCCTATATCCGCTTGCTTCCTTATATTGCGGCGGACTGAAGTTTATAGCTTTAACTATTCTAAGCACTAAAACAGAAGCTAATGAAATTTTATTTAGGATGATGGCGGTAACCATGTTGCTGTTAGGTTGCGGATTTGTGGCGGTACTGGCCATAAAATCAAACTCTATCATGGGCGGCATGATAAATGGCATAAAAAATGCCGGTAATAAACTAACTGCACCAGCAGTAAACTCGCTATCAAGCTACGCCGGAGCAATGGCAGGAGCAGCGAAAGCGAGGAGAAAATCCGAAATTGCGTCCCGGGATTATTCTAAAGACACAGAAGCACAAAGACTTGCATCCCGGCATAAATATAGCCCGCTAAAATTAGCCACAAAAGCAAGATATGCCATGGGAAGAAAAAGACAATCTTTCGACCAAAACCTAAGAGCTGCAAAAGCGCAAGAAGCGGCATTTGAGCAAGAATCTCAACGAAAATTTGATGCAAGAGTGGCAGACAATCCATCAATCCTCGGCAAGGCTGCTGAAACTGTTGGTGGTAAAGCTTATATAAAAGAGGCTGCTTTCAAAGCTGCTGGCATGGAACTGCAAAACAAATATAATGGCAACGCCGTAAGAGCGCTTAACGAGAGTGACGATAGTTACGTTAAGGCATTAGCCGTTAAAGAGATAGCCGAAAGAGGCAGTGCTGGCGAGATAGATCAAGTTCGCGAATATCTCCAAAAAGGCGGTAGTATCGACAACACCGACATGGCTGAAGCCTTAATGAAGATGAAAGGCCGCGATGCTGGTGTTGCAGCAGCTGGTAAAGCAGCTATGAGTAAATTAGAGCAGTCGGGCGGAAAACCTGTATATACCGGCGTTAGCGAAATGCATAGGCTTACCCAAGAAGGCTTTGATAAGCTAGGAGATAAGGCAGCTGTCGAACAAAACGCCGCTGCCATACAAGCTGGCGGTATGGACTGGGAGCAAGCCACCAGAGTTCTGGGCGACAGACATATTATGAGAGAAGCTCCGCAGGAAAACATAGGAGCTATAAAAGCCAGTATACAGGCAAATATTACACAGCAAATAAAGTCAGGCGGTATGGATGCACAGCAGGCCATAAAGGTGCTAGACAACAAACAAGCTATGCAAAATATTTCTGATCAAACTAAAAAAGAGCTTGAAGGCATATTAGAAAGAGCAACAAGACCCGCAACACAAGTAAGCGGAGGAACCGGAACACAACCAGTAACATCATCGGGACAAGCCCGGCAAGGGCATTCTGCGGGGCAACCGACGCAGCGACCACCTGTGACACCGTCGTCACCTCCTGGCAAAACTTAAATAGCTCCATCGTTTTCCTTGACTTTTTATCTAAAAAATGCTAACATAATCCGTATATGAAGTGGTTACAGACACATATGCGACAGTTAATACAGCGGTCGCGATGGTTTGCATTTCTGACGGCTGGACTGATCGTTGGTGTTTTCGCTGGTACTTTTTTACAATCTACCCCTGTTATGGCGGCAGATGCTACCTGGAATGGACGGTCTTTAGTCTACCAAGACAACACTTACATAAATATCACCGACGAAAACCAGCTAAAAAGCATGGGGCTGGATGAAAAAGGCTTCGCTTACGGTATGCTGGACAAATCCGGTGGCAAGGAAAAAATGAAAGTTATTTACTTTCCGTCCGGTACTGACATGACAACAGCAACCTCGGCAGAGTTTATCGTCTATGACTTTAAGAAACCAAGGACTTACACCAGAGAATCATCAACAACTATTTCCACCGAAGCAGCCGGTGAAAATCCTGATGTTGGCAGCAGCGATTGCGGCATAGCGTCATTAGGCTGGGTAATTTGTCCAGTTTCTACGTTTTTAGCAGGAAACATGGACTGGTTGTATGGCAAATTGAACGACTCCCTGGAAACGCAGCCATTAAATGTTACTGATAATAAAAGCGGGTTATATCTGGCATGGAATATTATGCTGGGATTTGCCAACGCGGCGTTTATCATTGCCTTCTTAGTTATTATTTATTCGCAAGTTACCTCAGCGGGAATTAGTAATTATGGCATAAAAAAGATGTTGCCACGCCTGGCAATTGCCGCGGTGCTAGTGAATATATCTTATTATATTTGTGCATTTGCTATTGATTTATCAAATATTTCCGGACATGCTCTGCAAGATGTCTTTATGCAGATTAGAACCACGGTTTTAACAACTGGACATTCCAGCGGCGGCAGTATTGAAGTATTTACCTGGGAGAATTTAACAGCGCTTATTTTATCCGGCGGCGCGGCGGCAGTCGGCATCAGGGCCTTTTTAGTCGGCGAAGGCGGCGTTTTATCATCGGCGATTATTCTGCTGCTACCAGTTTTACTGGGAGCGCTGCTGGCGGTTTTAATGGTGGTTTTAGTGCTGGCGGCGCGGCATGCGTTAATCGTTATTTTGACAATTATTTCACCGCTGGCATTTGTTTGCTATTTACTGCCAGGCACAGAAAAATGGTTCGAAAAGTGGCGTAAAATGTTCATGACGATGCTGATTTTCTTCCCGGCGTTCTCCTTATTATTCGGTGGCTCTCAGTTAGCAGCCGCAGCAATTTTACAGAATGCATCAACCATCATAGAGGTGATTCTGGGATTAGCAGTGCAGATTATAGCGCTGCCATTAACGCCGTTCCTATTTAAGCTGAGCGGCGGAATCCTAAATCGTATCGCTGGAATTGTCAACAACCCAAACAAGGGGCTTATCGACAGGACGCGCAACTGGTCTAAAGATAAAAGCACGGAAATTGCTAACAAGCGGTCGCTGGGCAATGACAACCTAAAAGGCCGGCAGCTTATCCGGCGGGCTGGCCGGCGCATGAGCCACCGCCAGCGGCGGACAAAAGAGCGGCAGGAGCGGCTGCAGCAGCAGGCAGACAATATCTATGGCCGGTCTAATCTGCATAAACGAGAAGATTTGCATGCCAAGCAAGCTAAGCGGCAGGCTGAAGTTCTGGCAGCACAAGATGAAAACCGATACGCCGAAGCAGTTCAGGGATATGCCCCATCCGATATCAAGCAGTCTCTTCCCGACAGAGCACTGCAAAGAGTGTCTACAAGATGGGCAAACAGACAACAGCAATTTATGGATGAAGCAGAAGAGGCTACTCGTACCTTAGCGCTGGAAGGAATCCGCAAATCCAACGCGCAGCGCGCCCAGAATAAAAAATTGGCTGAGGACATCTTAGACAATGACACCTATCAGAGAATGGCTGGCGGCAATGTGTATGTTGACGAGCACGGCAACAACCTGGGTATGGATGCAGCATTGGCAACGGCCGTCGCAGCCTCCCGCGGAGAAACCGCCAAATCCATCGAGGAAGCGCACCAGGTCATCAACCATTTCAAATTTAACGCTCAAGAGAAGCAGGAATTGGCAAAGGGCGGTGTCGTCTATCGCGGCAACAGGGCGTTTAACCGCAATACCCCGTACGTACTTGAGGCAGCTCTGGAAGATCAGATGAAAAATGGAACAGTGGACGAAGTTGTCGATTTGATCAGCCACATGCCGCCGGAATTTAACGGCTCCATAGCGGCAGGTCTAGCTTCATCAAATGTAAAGGGCAAGGCGCCGTTCTTAGGCGGTAAGTTAATTGACGACATAGTCAAGGGTGATATTCCTAACGAAGATGCGCTTCTGAAGTATGTCGCCGAGTGGGTTGAGGGCGGTAAGTTCAAGGCCGAGGATGTTTCTATTACTGATGCTCAGGGTGTTAAGCTGCTCCAGAAGGCCCTTAGAAGCCGCCACGGCAGCATTGTCACAGCAGGGAGTAGAGCTGCTTTCAGAGATATGATTGATGAAGCATTGACAGAAAGAGAGCTTAAGCGCAATGTCACCAAAGCCGCCAAAGAACAATATGGAATTCTTAAGACTATGCTCTAATTTGCTATAATATAAGCAGTATGTCTGTATATAAAGTCCCTCAGGATGTGGAGGCGGAAGACAAGCTGCTTGGACCGTTTAGTTTTCGGCAGTTTATTTTCTTAATTATCGCTGTCGTGTCGCTGGGAGCTGCTTATATTCTGGCGCGGATACTACTACCACTGGGCTTAATTCCTGTACCTATTGCCTTATTTTTCGGCGCATTAGCGCTGCCTCTAAGAAAAGACCAGCCTATGGAGGTCTATTTGGCGGCGGTAATTTCTTTTATGCTAAAGCCAAAGAGGCGGTTATGGCAGCCTGATGGCATTGAATATTTGGTGGAAGTTACCGCGCCAAAAACCGAGGAAAAAACTTATGGAAACGGTTATAACCAGGAAGAAGTACAGCGGCGGTTGTCATATTTGGCAAATTTGGTAGACAGCCGCGGCTGGTCAATTCGCGGTATTAACAACCCAGATAGTCCGATGCAAGCCGATTTATATAATGAAGCGCAGGCCGCATTTGATCCCTTAGACGAGGCTGGAGCAACTGCGCAGAACATTACCAATCTAATCAATCAATCGGATGCCCGGCGGCGGCAGGCAATGATTCAAACAATGTCAGCAGCCCAACAGACAGCACCGGACGATCCCCAAAGCGTGCCGTCCGCAGACGACTCCCAATCCAATCAATCGCCAGACCCAAATAGCAGCGCAAGCAATATACAACCCGATCAAACGTCAGCTTTAGATGATAACGCATCAGCAGGTCGGGCATTGACAATTGATAATCAACCCGATCAGCAATCTGATATAGAGCAGGCTATAGCGTCCAGTATGAAAACAGGGCCATATCCAACCATGCGGCAATCAACACTCATACCGCTGGATGAAATACCGACACAGCCAACCGCAGGAACCCCAGGTCCAGCACCAGACACAACACCACAGACTAGCTTTGATAGCGTCTCGCCTGCTATAATGGACTTGGCAAAGAACCACAGCGATTTTTCCATTCAAACAATTCAGCGCGTAGCGAACGAGATTGAACAGAAAGAGAAAGCAAAGAAGATGGAAGACGAGGTGGTGATTTCGCTACATTAAGGTGGGAATTATGCAGCCAGAACTACAAAACCAGCAACCATATCAACCGCCAGCACCGCAGCAAATTAATGCGGCTATTCCTGACGGTAATACTCCACAGCAGCAGCCAATCGGTTCTGGGCAGCAACCAGTAGACCAAACGTCCAAGACACAATCTCCAAAAGATAAAAAAAAGAACGGCGCGATCAGCACCCAAAACACGCTGCTGTTTTCAGAAATGCGCGACAACATGATCATTATGAGCGACGGCAGTTTCCGAGCGGTAGTTGAGTGCCAGTCAATCAACTTCGATCTGATGAGCGCAAGGGAACGGGAGGGTGTTGAGTTCAGCTACCAGAATTTTATTAATTCGCTTTACTTTCCTGTGCAAATTTTAATCCGATCGCGGCGGGTAGACATTGGACCGTATCTTGACCG
This sequence comes from uncultured Candidatus Saccharibacteria bacterium, assembly GCA_963553885.1. Taxonomy (GTDB): domain Bacteria; phylum Patescibacteriota; class Saccharimonadia; order Saccharimonadales; family Saccharimonadaceae; genus Nanosynbacter. The sequence continues at coordinate 34,796 of CAUVOY010000002.1, read as the reverse complement.
GCTAGCAGAGATTCGCCGCAACCAAGATAACATGCTTTTGAACGTATTGATGGATGATTATATGGACTTTATCGACGTGCTAGCCCAAGAAGCCAACATTATGGATAAAAGTTTTTACGTAGTAGTACCTTACTACCAAAAGGGCGACGAAAGCGTAACTAAACAGCAAGCCAAAGGTCTGTTTAATAGCTTTTTCAGTGGTAAAAAAGAGACCTCTGTGACAAAAATTGACCAAGTAACCTATACGAAAGCGAAAGACGAGATTAAAAACCGCCTCGATTCGGTAATGAGCGGTATGTTCCAGATGGGCGTCAAAAGCCGCCAATTGAACACCAGAGAATTGGGAGAATTACTCTATATATTATATAATCCTGATACATCGTCCAGAGAATCGTTAGCATCTATTGATCCGAGCGAACTGACAACCACTTACATCACCAAAGGACAAGGCCAGCCGCCAACAGGAGGGGGATTATTGTAATGGCAAAGAAGAAAGATGTTATCGATATCGCGGCGCAGCAGCGGGCGCGCGAACAAGCCGAAGTCGAACAAGCTTTCCTGACAGGTGTCAGAACAATGCGCGATTTTATCGCGCCCAGCAGCCTGGAACTCCACGCCGACCACTTCCGTTTGGGCGCAAAATACGGCCGAACGATGTATGTATACGGTTATCCGCGGCAAATCTACACTGGTTGGCTCAGTTCGGTGATTAATATCGACGAAGTTCTGGACATTAGTATGTTTATTTATCCAGTCGACACGCAAGTAATTCTTAACAATTTACGTAAAAAAGTGACGCAACTGGAAGCTACCATGAATATTAATACAGAAAAGGGCAAAGTACGCGACCCGGCCCTTGAGGCAGCCCTGCAGGATGCCGAGGAGCTGCGCGACCAATTACAGATTGGCGCTGAAAAGTTTTTCCGCTACGGATTATATATCACGATTTATGCTGACAGCATGGATGAATTAAATTTTGTGCAGCATAAAATTGAGACAATTTTCGGCCAGCAGCTAGTGTTTTCAAAAGTTGCTTCCAGTCAGCAGGAGCAGGGACTAAACAGTACTATTCCGCAATTGACTGACGAATTGCAGGTTCGCCGCAATATGAATACCAGCGCTATTTCTACCAGTTTTCCGTTCACGTCAGCTGATCTGACCGACGGCAAGGGTGTGCTGTACGGCATTAATATGCATAATAACGGCCTGGTGATTTTCGACCGTTTTTCTTTGGAAAATGCCAATATGGTGGTATTCGCTAAATCTGGTGCCGGCAAATCGTTTACCGTCAAACTGGAAGCGTTGCGCAGCATGATGATCGGCTCGGATATCGTGATTATCGACCCGGAAAACGAATACCAGAAACTATGCGATGCGGTGGGCGGCAGCTATATCCGCTTAAGTCTGAGTAGCGACACGCGCGTTAATCCATTTGATTTACCAAAGGTAATCGACACCGATGAAGCGGATGACGCCCTGCGGGCCAACCTGGTAACGCTACATGGTCTATTGCGACAAATGTTAGGCGGCCTCCAGTCTGACGGGCAAATTACATCCGGACTATCGCCAGCAGAAGAGGCCGATATCGACCAAGCCTTGATTGACACCTACGCCCGCGTTGGTATCACCTCCGATCCGTTAACCCACCATTCACTACCGCCAACAATTTCCGATTTATACGATACCTTGCTGCACATGGGCGGTACTGGTCCGGCGTTGGCACAGCGGCTGCGCAAATTTACCGCTGGTACGTTTGCCGGCATTTTCTCGCAGCAATCAAATATTGACATTAACAACCGAATGGTAGTGTTTAATATCCGCGATTTGGAGGACGAACTGCGGCCAATTGCTATGTATATCGTGCTAAATCACATCTGGAATATTACCCGTACCGACCAAAAACGACGCATGCTAATCGTTGACGAGGCCTGGCAGTTAATGCGCTACGATGATTCGGCCAGTTTCTTGTTTTCTTTAGCAAAGCGCGCCCGTAAGTACCAATTAGGATTAACCACTATTACCCAGGATGTGGAAGACTTCGTCGGCAGCAAGATGGGGCGGGCAATTGTTTCCAACTCGTCAATTCAGTTGCTCCTTAAACAGTCCACCAGTGCCGTCGACGTCTTATCGCAAGTTTTCAAATTGACCGAGGAGGAGCAAAAACGCTTATCCAACTTCCCAGTCGGACAAGGCCTATTCTTCGCCGGACAAAACCATGTCCACATTCAAATTCAAGCCAGCGACACCGAATATAACCTAATAAACACCAGCCCGGCAGCCAAGCAAAAACGACCGTCAGAAACCCCAGTCGGCGGGTACGGAGACATGTAGTATAATTGAGAGTATATGGCAACAAAAACGAGACCGCCAAGGATTGACTACACCACGGACGATAGGGCCGACGAGAGACTTAGTCCTGCTGAGCAAGCTAGGTTTGATCAAGCCCAGGCTGATTTCGGCGAGTCAGAGTTAAGTGACCGCGAAAACGCCGCTATTGCCGGTCTTGAGTCTCAGTTTGGCGATTCTGAATCTGATATAGACGGCCGCCGAGTCGATGCTGCCAGCGAAGCCGCCGACAGGCAAGAATCTTCCGCACCGCAAGGAAATGGATTCTACCAGCCAGCAGCCAGCAAAGGTTCTTCCGGCAGAAAGCAGCCGTTAACATTAAAGGGCTTATTAAAAAAGGGCGGACCAGCAGGGGTAATAACCGCACTTATCGGCGGCGGAGCGTTTATCGGCGGGTCGATGGCAGGACCAATGGCACTTCTGTTTAATATCAGTGAAAACGTAACAGAACAAAACGACTCTGCTTCAGTAGCCAAAGAAACCCGACTCATGAAAACTCTCAAGCACATGCTTAAAGAACGAGGGTATAAAAGCAAACTTGGCACTAAGATGGGCAAGATATCTAATAAAGGTTTGTCAAAATTATCAAAGAAAGGAATTACTCCTCTCAATGAAGACGGCAGTAAGTTCGATATCGGTAAAAAAGGTTATCCGGATAACCAACCAGCTAAGTATGACGTCGACGGTAAGACGATAAAAAAAGACGAATTGGTTGATCATCTACTGCAAAAAGGCAACGAGAAACAGGCTAATAAAGTTTTTGGCAGAGTTGGCGCATTTAAAATGCGCGTCAAATCCTGGGTAGGAAAACATATTAAAAAAAGCTTTCTTAATAAATTTAAGCTAAAAAGAAACGGTGGGCTTGCCCATAAGGTAGATAAAAAATTAAAAATAAGCGAACGTCTTAATAAATTTAAGAAAAAGTGGCCAAAATTTAATTCAGGCGAAGCAGGTAAGAAACTTACAAGTAAAGTCAATAATAGTATGGGCAAGGCTAAAAAGGGCGGCTTTGTTTATCTTTTGGCAACAGCCACTTGCATAGGTGTAAAAATACCAAGCATGGTAGCCACCGCAGTAACTGCCATACAGCTTCTTCCTATCGTAGGCGTTGCTTTTGATACTATACTAACACCAGCGTCAAAAGCCAAAGCAGCGGGGTTTGGCAGTGGTTTTACTGCTGAGCAGATGGATACAGTTGGTACAGTGTTAACCGAAAGGGGTACCGTTGAGGGGTCTAAAAATACCGAGGGAGCAGCAGTAGACTCGCCAATACTTATGGCGTCTCTTGGTATAATTAAAAATAAACAAGTAATTTCCGATTTTGCCCCAGGCTATAAAATGATCACCAGCTCAATCGTTCAGGGTGCAAAATCAGTTGGAGATAAAATAGAACCTATTTGCAATGTAATGTTAGGCCCTATGGCTATGTATGCCACTATGGGCGCCGAAGCAGCTTTAGCTGTCTGGACGGGCGGATTATCCTCTCTCGTTAGTTGGATAGGTAAAAAGATTATAAAAGAGCGGGTCGGTAAATGGATAGGCGAGCTAGCCTCAGGCATGCTTCAGCCGGTGTTTGAAGATTTAGCCAAAAACGACATGCTACCAAAAGCGAGGTTCAAGGATTTAGGCGACGCATTGGGTGTCGGCTTGGCGGCATTCTTCTCATCTGGAAGTATGGCGCAAATGTTACCAACCTTAAAAACCAGCCAATTGGCCGAGTTTGGCGAAGTCCAACTAGCCAATGAAGAATTACAAAGAAGGATGGATATTGCATCGCTTAGTCCGTTCGATACTTCCAGTAAATACACTTTCATGGGCAGTATTGTCCACAATATGGGTAATATGATGCTAGCAAGCGGAACCTCTGACGGGTCGTTTGTCTCTACGCTATCTAATATTTTGAGATTACCATCGTTCGCATTATCATTTTCATCCACCGCTCATGCGAAAAGTACTATATTCTCAGGAAGTTACTGCGACTACGGTAAAGAATTTCAACAAGATAGCAAAGAAGGCATGCCGGCAGTAAACATAGCAGGACTGCCATGCACTGGCATTACAAAAGGTCAGGCTAGTATGTCGACCGAAGAAGCTCTGTCAATTGCTGAGGAAGAAGGATGGATTGATGACAGTGTAGATATAAAAGATGGAGCGACTATTAGTGATTTATTGGAAAGTAATTACATAAAAGAAGATACTCCTTTAAGAGATTTCGTTGAATCGTGCAGCGACGCAAAGGAAGGCGATTACTGGACTAATATGAACAGCTGCACCGTACCAGAAACTGCATCGTCACGCGCTCTAGATAGGAGCACTACTTCAATGTCTACAGGACTAAAGGATGAAAATGGCAGCGACATCAGCTATACAGCAGAAAAAGAAGGAGTAGGTGAAACCGTAAACACCATAAGCAACAAAAAGTTAGCGGCAATGTCCGTACTACTGCTTGATTTTCAGGTCGCCCAATCAATGAACGGAGAAGATGAAGAAGATGGAACAGAAGGAGAATCAGAGGAACCCTCATCCACAACCGCCACCGCTGTTGGCACACCAGAGAACGTGCAAAACACTGGATCTGGATGGACTATCAAACCTAATACTGATTACACTGGCGTACAGTGTAGCGCCGGATCAACTGATGGTGGTACTTTTGACGTAACAGTAGACGGCGGCACTTCAAAGATTAGAATATGCCTAGTTACTGTGGGTAACTCTACAGCAAAAGTCAACTCTTTAATAGCAGAAAAAATAAAGCAAATGATGGAGGCTGCCCATGCCGCTGGAGTAAATATCACCCCTGAAAGCGACTTCCGCTCATCCGCTGAACAAGCAGCTTTATATGAGCAAAACTGTCCGGGAGGAAAATGTAGCGTAGCGACAGCAAAACCTGGAACCTCTCAACACGAACGGGGTCTTGCTGTTGACTGGGGATTAAACGGACAAACGATCTGTTTTAAAAACGCTACCTGTCCAGCCGGATCAAATGCTGGATATGACTGGCTGATGGCAAACGCCAAGACATATGGATTTTATAAACTTGATTCGGAGGCATGGCACTTCTCAACGTCTGGATTTTAACTATGGAAAATATAGAAAGAATAACAATCTTTATCAAACGTCATCAATTACTGACGTTGTTTACGTTATCCTTCATTTTATTAACTATTCTATATGTAGTGACACAAAATCCTCCAGACGATAAATTCACTACCGTTTTATCCTCAGACAAAAGTATAAAAAAATCTACCGTGAGTAAAATTAGCGTTAACACCACTAACAGCTCAGATAGATCAAACGCTAATTATGTGTCCGATCTGATAAAATCAAATCCCGACCGATACAGAAATAACGAGGTAACGTCATATACTGTCATTAAAAAAATCAGCGACTATAGCGTCGCCGCAGTTGAAATATACAATAACGTAGAAAAAAGGTCATACACTGAATATGTTATATTCCAAGACTCAAAGCTAATTTCCGGAGTTCTCAGCAGTCATCAATCATCCCAATTACGAAGCAGCGGCATCCCAGAAGAAATAATTAAAGCGTATGCAGAGAAGAAGGGCGATGTATAAGAAATTTTGTCTAGGAATATGTATTTTTATGGCGATAAGCATGACCATTCAGCCAATAACTTTGGCTCAGAAAGCGCCAAAAAGAGAGCAAAGTCTGCTAGATACTATATATGAAGAACAAGATATTCGATGGTTTCGGGAAGGAGATAAAGACCCCTGTAAAAAGGCAGGCTCCACAGGCGATATTTCAGGAAACAGCAACCAAGAAAAAATTTGGAATTTTTTAACAGGATCAGGGCTTAGCGCCGAACAAGCAGCTGGCGTTATGGGTAATATGCAAGCTGAATCTGGCTTTAGTCCAACCAGACACGAAGATGGTCAGGGTTGGGAAAGAGGCGGCTGGGGTCTAGCGCAGTGGACATTTGGACGAAGAACCGCCATAGTTAGCAAGTTGCCAGAAGAGCTGAAAAAGTATCATAGCCAAGAGTATGGCGGTGCCGCTAATGAAAACGGCACCTTGAGCTCTATTCCGATCGAAGACAATGATAAATTATTAAAGTTTGAATTGGAGTATCTTATTCAAGAAAGCGGCAGCCGACCAGTTACTGCTGCCGGATTTCCTGGAAGCGCATCAACTGAGTGGGACAGATTGAAGGAGCAAACCACTCTTGAAAACGCAACTGTTTTTTGGCACAACAATTTTGAGGTTTCTGACGACTCGCCATCTAAGGTTATAGAAGTTCGCGGCGGATTTGCGCAAGCAATATATGACAAATTTAAAGGCTCTTCGGGATCTTCGTCCTCCTCCTCTTCATCCAGCTCTTCTTCAGCCTCAAGCTCAAAGATTACATTTTTAGGCGACTCAATAACTGTCGGTATGAAATCAGACCTAACGTCAACCTTTTCAGAATCAAACGTGGAAGCAGAAGTCGGGAAGGGCATATCCTGGCTAAATAGTAGAATAGATTCAGGAATTACCCTTAATGACGTAGTAGTTATTAACATAGGTACTAACGACAATTTCCCAGTCGATCAAGCCAAGACGATGCTAGATAAACTGAAAGATAAAAAAGTCTACCTAGTCAACAATTTTGGTAAGGGCGGAAATGTAAACTTTGAGCTGGTTAATAGAAATATAGCAGAAATATCTAAGGGGTATAGTAATGTCAAAGTGTTAGACTGGAAAGCTGAAGTTGAAAAAAAGGCTAAAGCTGACGGCGTAAGCGACCGGGATTTCTACAAAGAGGATGGCTACCACATAAACGAAACAAAAGGTAAAGAGCTTTATATTCAATTTCTAAAAGATTCGTTAAAGGGGTCTGGGGGTGATGATTCCGAAAAGTGTATTCCTAGCTCAACCTCATCAGACGGAAATCTGCAAGAATATGTTAAAAAATACGCACACCCAGACTCAGTAAGCCGCCTAACACAGATGCCAGATTATGCAAACGCTATAAGTACAGCTAAATCAGATGGTCGCTACATAGGCACCTGCAGCGGTAACGATTGCGGCGGATTCGTTACTACCTTGCTTTATGATAGCGGATTTGATAAACGATATAATCATGGTGCAAAAAATGCCGACGGAGCAGGAAACACAAGTGTACAGCGCGCCTGGGCAGAAGCAAACTGGCAAACATTAGGCAATGGAGCTTCTATTAACGTAGCTGATTTAAAGCCAGGCGACGTCGCTCATAGCCCAGGACATACTTTCGTATATGCAGGAGATATCCCTGGATTTAACTCAAAGATAGCATCAGCGTCTCAATGCGACTATGCGCCTAAGGCAGGCCTAGAGAGTATTACATCCGGAAACGTAACATGGTTTAGAAAGAAGTAGGAGATACTATGGAGATAACAGAAAACCAAAAAAAATACATTATACTAGCACTGTCAATATTATGTGCAGCAATGTTACTTCTTATTATCAGTACTGTCATCGGACGCGCAGGTAAAACTGCCGTTTCGTTCGTAGTTTCTCCAGACGAAACGCAAATTGAATTTAATAATCAAAAAATCACCGGATCAAGAACAATCTACCTAAAGCCCGGAACATACTCTTTCAAGGCAGCTAGAAACGGATTCAAAGAAAATACTATCCAAACAACCGTCAGGGATAAACCAGTACGAGTAGTATTCGCCTTAACACCAACAGGTAAGGTGTCTAAATCAGAAAAATCAACCAACGCCCCCAAAATAGATAAAATCACCACCGAAGCACTGGAAAAAGAACAAACAAGGCTTGCAGAGGCTAATCCTGTCATTAAAAAACTGCCAATTAAAAATTTCATTTATTCTATCGGCTACAGGGCAGATAGCAGTAAAGAAAACGGCATCATCGTAGAGATAGACGCTCCTAAAGGTTATAAAAATGCTGCCGTTAACGAGATAAGAAAGGCTGGTTTTGACCCTTCAAAACTTAATATTAATTTTAGGGATTACGCAAATCCGTTCACGGAGTAGATTGATACATGAGTAGAAAACGTATATTATTAATTGCCGCTGGCACATCGCTGTTTATCATCTTACTGGCTGCTTATTTATTCATAAAACCCACTCGCCAGGTAAATGTCAACTTCGATAGAGACAATCTATCAGCAACGATAAGCAGGCGATCTGGTAAATCAATCGATAAGGTAGCTGACATAAATAACTCGTCGACGTTACGGTTAGTTGATGGTAACTATACTATAAAAACTTTCTCTAAAAGTAATGTTATAAAAGAAAATACCACCAACTTCACCGTAAAAGATAAAGACACTACCGTTAACATAAGGACCGAATATAGCCAATCATTCATAACATCAGAAGTAAATAAATATAGGAAAAATATTGAATCAGTACTGTTCGCCAAGTATCCCACATTAAAAACCAGCTATATCTTCCGCCAGGAAACACTGTCTGGAAAAAACGCCGAATGGTACGCCGCAGCATACCAAGAAAAAGCACAAGCAAAGAATTCTGGCGATTCTTATATCGTGATCATGAAGAAGAATGGTAATTCTTGGGATATTAAAAATCGACCGCAGATAGTCAACACTATCCATAACACATCAAACATACCCGAGAATGTCTTGGAAGACGCCAATAAGCTAACTTATTTCTAAATAACTAGCTCTTCAACGGCATAATAATATGCGTATAATCAGGGTTTTTAACTTGCTCGCGGATGACACACGGCGACAGTTTACCATTGAAAGAAAACACGATATCATCATCGTCAATCACGTTCAAAACTTCGGTTAAATACCGCGAATTAAGCGTAATCTGCCCGTCAGCAGATATTTCTGCAGCTGCCTCTGAGGTATTTTCTCCCAGTTCAGATGCAATTGAATGAATTGATAATAAAGATTTATCTTTAGATGCCGTTAGAGTAATACCACCGCCAGACTCGCGAGCAAATAGCGCTGCAATTTTAGTGATTCTGCTAAAATCTGCTTTTTTAATTTTTATTTCAATATCCGAAGTCGCCGGAATCAGCTGTTTGTAATCAGGAAATTTGCCGTCAATCAAGCGGCTGACTATTTCCATATTATCGGTCCGGAAGCAAACCTGCGTGTCGTCGAATAAAATCGTCAATTGCTCCTCATCATCAGCGCTTTTACCAACCTCGGCCAACGTCGATGCCGGAATGATCGCCGCCAGCTCGCTATCCGACTTCATCATTTTTTTCTCCGCCAGTCGGTAGCCATCAGTCGCCGCCAAATATAAATAGCCTTCATGCGTTTGCCAATAAATACCCGTCAGCACCGCGCGCGTCGTATCGCTACTGACGGCGATTTTCGTCTGATTAATAGCTTTTTTTAAGTCTCCGGCAGTAATTTCATAGCGAATCGCAGCAGTTTCATCGACGGTCGGTAGTTCAGGATATTCGTCAGCAATAACGCCGTTAATCACCGACGAGAACTTGCCGGAAGTAATATTGAGATGGCTATCTTTAGTCTCTAGCTCGACTGTACCGCTTGGTAAATTAGCAATAAATTCAGACACCAAGCGAGCAGGGATAGTAATTGATCCCGGCTGGTCAATTTTAGCACCGACATATTGCGTGGAGGCGATTTCCAGATTAGTACCGGCAATTAACAATCTACCGCCGTCAGTCCGTAATAGAATATTATTTAAAATAGCTAGCTCATTTCTACTGGACGCAACATCCTTAATAAGATTAAGTGCTTTGGCTAATTTTTCTTGGGCGATTGATACTTTCATATTACTTATTATAATCCTTTTTTATTAATTCGCGGTGATAATAATAGGCGTTGTGGAAACTGAGTAAAAAATATATTCAAACAGGGGTGATTTGACAAATTTAGCAGTGGAAAACCCTGTGTATGAAAGGTCGGTTTTATGGTGGATATAAATGAAGTGTTCCACTGGTTGAAAGAGTGCCGAATATTATGCACAGTTATGCTGTTTATTAACTCGCTGCCAATTCGCAGGTTGTTCGCAGGTTTTCCACTACTAATGAACATATAATTTATCCCGGATGTCATTTATTTGTTCGCGGATACTGATATTAACCGTACTTTCTTTAGTAACTTTATTTACCGAATGCATGGCGGTGGTATGATCTTTACGCCCTAGCTCCTGGGCGATTTTCGGAAAGCTCATTTTAAGTTCGCTGCGCAGCAGATACATGGCAATTTGCCGCGGCATTGCGACGAATTTATCGCGCCGAGCAGAACACATATCTTTAACTTCAATATTATAGTAACGAGCGGTTTTATCGATAATTTGCTTGGCGGTGATGTGTTGCGGGCGAGTTCGTTTCATGTCGCCCAAAATTCCTTCAGCGGCCATGATGTCGGGTGTGAAATCCTGCATTTCCGCGTAGGCCAGCAGCCGGTTTAGGGCGCCTTCCAGCTCACGAATGTTAGTCTTGAAATTGGTTGCTAAATATTCAACCACGTCAGAATCCAGCTCAAAACTGCTCAAAGCGGCTTTAGCCTTGACGATAGCGCAGCGGGTCTCAAAGTCGGGCATCTGAATGTCAATTGCCATACCCCATTCAAATCGGCTGCGCAAGCGGTCAGTCAGGGTGGGGATGCTTTTTGGCGGCTTGTCGGAGCTAATGATAATTTGCTTATTATTCTGGTGAAGGTCGTTGAATGTGTGAAAGAATTCGTCCTGGGTTTTCTCCTTGCCGGCAATAAACTGCATATCGTCGACGATAAGTACATCGACGTTGCGATATTTATCGGAAAAGCCTTTTTTCTTAAAGCGAATTGAGTCAAGAAATTCATTGACGAATGTTTCTGTAGTAATATACAACACGCGCGCCGACGGCTGTTTTTTAACAATGGCGTTGCCAACAGCTTGCATTAGGTGGGTTTTACCGAGGCCGGCACCGCCGTACAAATAGAGTGGGTTGTACTTAGCGCCGGGGTGTGAAGCGACTGCCTGGCAAGCGGCATAAGCTAGGTCATTGCTGGAGCCAACAATAAAGTTTTCAAAGGTATAGCGCGGGTTAAGGTTGCTGGAATTTGATTTTTTAGACGGGATAATGAGCGAATCTATTGCATTAGATTTCGATTGCTCTTCCTGGGTGATTTCACGATTAATCCGCGGTTTTCTGGCGCCGGATTTGACACTGTAGGTAATTGCTGGCGAATTGATGCCGTTATGGGACAGGGCTTCCATGATTTGCGGGTGAAATCTCTTCTCCAGCTGGGCTCTGACGAAAATATTTGGCGCGATCACCACAACTTCTTTGTCGGATATAATCTCCAGCTTGGTATTTTTAAACCAAGCAGTAAAAGACGACGATGATACAGTAACTTCAATTTCGCCCAAAACACCCTGCCACACTGCGCGATCGTTCACTAATTTACCCCTTATTTCTTTAATAATCTTAATACTACTATAGCAAAAGACTAGAGTTTTCCACAAGCATAAGATGTGTTGTGCGAAGGATTACAGCAAACAGGGGTAGCGTTTTCCACAACGGCGAATTACCTCTGTAAAATTGTGGAAAAGTAATGCTAAGTAGTGGAAAAAGCTTCGCTGCTTGCAAAAAAAGTCAAAAAAATGTACACTATATAACGATATGCCAAAGCGAACATTTCAACCACACACTCGTCATCGTGCTAAGACGCACGGCTTTAGAGCGCGGGTCTCTACCAAAGCTGGCCGCGTAGTGCTAAAACGCCGCCGCCTGAAAGGCCGCGCGAAGATTGCTATTTAAGCAAATATTTATCAAAAGTTCCGTCGATAGCAGCGGGACTTTTTGATATAATTATAAAATATGTTGCAACAAACTAACCGATTTCACGGGCATGGCAGCCTGCGTTTTGTTTATAAAAACGGCCAGACGGCGCGCTCTTCGCTGGCGGCGCTGAAATATGTTCAAAATCCGTACCGTAAAAACAGCAGGTTTGCGGTGGTGATTAGTAAGAAAGTCTTAAAGTCTGCGGTTCGCCGAAACCGGGTGCGCCGCCGTATATATGAAATTATTCGCCGCGAGCTGCCAAACTTAAAAAATAGCCAGGATATAGCGGTCATTGTTTTTTCGGCAGAAGTGCTGGCTATGCCGCACGCTGAGTTGCAAACAGCCATCAAAAACCTTTTTTTTCAAGCTAAACTGTATAAATAACAGTAATTTTGTTATAATATAGCGTATGAGTTTTTTCGATACAGTAATTGTTCAGCCGATTTTTAATCTGTTGATGCTGATTTATAGTTTGATTCCGGATTTTGGCGTCAGTATTATTATTTTCACAATTTTGGTGCGCTTGTTGCTATGGCCACTGGTGAAAAAGCAGCTGCACCATACTAAAGCGATGCGCAAAATGCAGCCGGAGCTGGCAAAAATCAATAAGCAATATGCGAAAAATCCGCAGATGCGTAATTTGGCGATGATGGAGCTGTATAAAAAGCACAATATTAGCGTTTTCGGTCCAATTGGCATACTATTAATTCAGTTTCCGATTTTGATCGCCATGTACCGAGTGGTGCAGATTTTTGCATCAAACCGGGCGGATTTGGGTAAATATGTCTACGGCGCTGTGAAAAACTTGCCGGTAGCAAATAATTTGGTAAACAATCCGGATCAGTTTAATCAAAACTTTTTAGGTATTTTTGACCTGACACAGCATGCAATATCGAAAAGCGGCGTAGTAATCGGCTTGCTGGTTTTAGCGGTTTTAGCGGCTGTTTTGCAATATTTGACAGCAAAGCAGTTGTCGCCTAATTCTGATAGTAAGCGGCGCCTGCGCGATATACTAAGCGAGGCGGGCAGCGGCAAGGAAGCCGACCAGTCGGAAGTTAATGCAGTTGTTTCCAGGAAAATGATGAAGTTTATGCCAGTTATGGTGTTTTTGATAATTATTTATTTGCCAGGAGCGCTGGCGATGTATATGACGACTGCCAATGCGGTGGGGTATTTGCAAAACCTTATTATTTTACGAAAAGACTCTTCCGAGATGGAGGACATAGCCAATGAAAAAGCACCTAAACCCTCGAAAGCAAAGGCTAAGAAACGCGCAGATAATGCCGCCGAGGCGCGGGTAACGCGAATAAAAGCTAAGGGTTAGGAGGGGAATATGGATAAAATTCAAACGATCAAATTTGCGAAACAATATCTGGAAGATTTGCTAACGTTTTTTGATTTGAACCTGGATGTGGATGTAAAAATTGAGGATGATATCGTGGTGGTGGCAGTGCCGCACAGCGATAGAAGCAGTATTTTGATCGGGCGGAACGCCGAGACGCTGCGCAGTATCCAATATTTACTGTCTGCTACGCTTAATAATGCTGGCGCGCCAGTTTCGCGGGTGAATTTGGATATCGCTGATTATAAAAAACAGCATGCTGAGAAAATTATTGAGAAGGCGCGCGGTTGGATTGAAGAAGTTCGCCGGACTGGCGAATCAAAGATCGTCAATTTGAATGCGGCTGATCGCTGGACAGTGCATCATTTGGCGAGTGAATATAGCGATATTGAGACGCACTCCGAGGGTGAAGGTCGAGATCGCCAGCTGATTATTAGTCAGAAGAGTTCTTAGGTTTTTTGAAAACTACTCTGGAATAGAGGGTGTAATTCCAGATAAGACTGGCGGCGGTGGCGATTAACTTGCTAATAAGTAGGGCTGCCGGTTTATTTATGCCAAGATTTGTGAATACTGGCGTGATGGCAGCAATAATAATCGTTTGAATGACCCACAAACCAAATAGCGTGACGATAGTAAATAATAGAAACTGTTTTTTTAGATTCTTAGACGTTGATTTGAAAGTATATTTTTTATTAGCAAAGAATGAGAACAAAAAGGAAATAAATGTTGATATAAAATTAGCTAATTCTTTTGGGATATTAAGAAACATCGTTAGGGTAAAGAGAATACTGAAATCAATTACCGTATTAATACTGCCGACAATAGCAAAACGTAGTTTATCGGCGTGTTTTTTTGCAATTTCCTGCATGATATTCCTCCATTAAATACAGTGGTCGATTTTTAGTTTCAATAAATATCCGGCCGACATACTCACCAATTATCCCTAATGATAATAACTGAACACCGCCTAAGAATAGAATGACTGCCATTAAAGAAGAGTAGCCGGCGCCAGTCGGAACTCCGAACAAAGGGCGAACTAAAAGATATATAATCCAGCAGAAAGCCACGAAGGAAATGATAAACCCAAAAATGGTAGCCATCCGCAGCGGCGCGGTGGTAAAACTAGTGATACCATCAATGGCTAGGTTGATCAATTTACGATAATTCCATTTAGTTTGGCCGGCCAATCTGGGGTCGCGGTCGTAAAAAATCTCCTTTTTCTTATAGCCAATCCAGCTGAAAATCGCTTTAGTATTGCGCTGGGATTCGCGAAATTGCCGCAAGGCTTCAATGCAACGCCGATCTAGCAAGCGAAAATCGCCGGTATCAACCTGAATAGGGATACTGGTCGATTTCTGGAGGATTCTATAATACAACTGACTGGTTTTCTTTTTTAGCCACGTTTCACCTTGTCGGCTGCTACGGCGAGCATAAACATCATCATAGCCATTTTCCCAGTAGGCAATCATCTTTTTTATTAACTCTGGCGGATCTTGCAAATCAGCGTCAATAATCACGGCAGCGTCGCCTTCGGCATGGTCAATTCCGGCAATCATCGCTATTTCTTTACCGAAGTTGCGCGACAGATTAATGTAGCTGATGCGTGTATCTTTCTGAGCTTGACTGGCAATAATAGATAAAGACTCATCGACACTGCCATCATTGATGAATAGAAATTCAAATTGGTAATTGGGAGTAGATTTCGCAAACTTATCCAGCCTGCTAAAAAGCTGCGGAAGGACAGACTTTTCATTATATACAGGGATGAGGAGGGTGATTGATTTCATGATTTATTTAAAGCCTCTCTAAAAGACTTTATAAGGACATCAACATTTTTCTCCCATGAGATTTTCTTTATTTGATTCCGCATGCTTTTATGCATTTTGTTGCGTGCACTTGGGTCAGATATTACGGATAGAATTTTTTTAGAAAAATCATCTGGGTTCTTTGGCTGTGCGTACAAAGCCGCACGCCCCCCTGCTTCGCGTAATACTGGGATATCTGAGGCAACTACTGGTGTGCCGCTAGTTAACGCTTCAATAATCGGCATACCAAATCCTTCGTAAATAGAAGTCATACAAAAAAGGTCTGCTTGCTGATAAAACGCAGGTACATCTTCCTGGGGGACATATCCCGGACGGACAATATGTTCACCTGCAGCCTGGGCTTCAGCGATGGCACGTTCAGTAGCTTCGGTCTTCCAGCCCTTACCGCCAGCCAACACTAACGAATATTGTTTGCGGATTTTTTCTGGCAGGGCCCGAAAGGCAGCAATCATTGTCGGTAAATCCTTGCGCGGTTCGAGATTGCCGATTGAAAAGATATACCGCTTGGTTGGTAAGTTGTATTTGGCGGCAACATCGATTGTACCCGGTTGAGAATAAATTGGGTCAGCCGGTATTGGCGTAACGATAATTTTTGAGGCTGGCACGTCGTATTCAGTGATAATCTCCGCCTTGACCGACTCTGAGACGGTGATAATAAGATCTGTCGTTCGGGCTGCATGAGCGACGCGACGGCGTAAATGGGCTAGGTTACGCTGTTCAATCGTTTCAGGAAAATAAAGATAGCCAAGGTCGTGAATGACAACGGCAGTAATAGCTGCCTTACTGGTTGTCCAGCGGTCAAAATTTGGAAAAATCGCGACATCAACAGGTGAAGACAGCAGGTCGTACGGTAGTGGCAGACCGTAACTTTGGAGCTTAGCAAATAGCCGCTGCGGCATGAGCGTATGTTTTTCGTGCTTAACCTGGTCGTCTAGGACGGGATTTCGGTGCTTGCTTAGAAAATTAAAATAAAACGCTGAAACTTCAGTCTCTGGCGGTGAATAACGAGCCAGGCTATTAATCAACATGCGGGTGTAATGACCAACGCCAGATATATTGGGAGCGGTGAGGGCGGCAGTTTCAATACGAATTTTCATAAGCTATAGTATACCATTTTCGTATAAGGGGATAAACTGTTTTTCAACGATAGCATGAAAGACAAATAGGGTGAGATATTGACGACGAGCTGCGGCGGCCAAATTAGCACGAAGTTTGTGGTTGATGTACAGCCGCTCCATCGCGTCTCTTAGCGCCGTTGGGTCTTTTACGGGGATAAGAAGGCCAGTTTTATTATTGTGGATAATCTCTGGATTGCCGCCGACGCTGGTTGCAATAATTGGTAGCTGCAGCATGCTGGCTTCGACTAACGAGACGCTAAACCCTTCATGATATGTCGGATGAAGATATACATCGGCGGCAGCAACTTCCGGCAGGGGGTTTGTTTTGTATCCGCGAAAGATAACTGGAAGGTTTTTTGCTTGCCGTTCAAATTGTAGACGATCTGGTCCGTCGCCAATTAAGACAAGCCGTGAGTTACTGTGGGCGGCGTGAAATTGTCTAAAAGCGGTGATTGCTTCTCTAATCCCCTTGTCAATGACGAGACGACCAGAAATACAGAAAGTAAAGAGTTTATTTTTAGGCGGCATGCGCTTTGGTTTTTGGTCGTTAATGCCATTATAAACAACAACTATTTTACGGTGAATGGATGAATTAGGCGGTAGGTTGTCTGTGACTAGGCGACGCTCGCTCTGGCTAACGACAGTTATAGCATCAGTAAAACGTGCTGCCCAGGCAACTATCTTACCGGTTGGGTTTTTACACCGCACGTCGACTTGTCGCCAGATATGCTTAAGGTCAGCGTGATCGGTCCAAACGACCCGAGCGCCAACGATCTTTCCGGCAATCGATCCAGCGATGAAGTCATCCTTGCTTTGCAAATGAACAACATCAGGCTGGTAGCGACGAAATTGAATAATATAGTACAAAACGAGGATTAATTGCCATAGGATGTATAATGGTGTCATTAAGGCCTGTCGTCCACTCCAGTTTTGCCTAGACCACCACCAGGAGCGGCGATACGGTACTTGCTCGTGTTTAGCATAATCGCACAGCTTCGCGTGGCGACTCATAATTATTGGTAGATGACCAAGGTCCTGCAGTTCTCGCGCCAAGAAAACCGGAAAACGCTCACCGCCACCAAAATCATAAGGTGCGGCGTTCCGTATGATAATAATCCGTAACTGTCTCATATTTATGAGTATATATCTTTTTAGTATAATTTGGTATAATCGTAAAGTGTTACATGTCCTTGGCAATAGAAAAAACAAAGCAATTTTATTTGCAATAGTTGGTGCAGACTTTAAAGTTCGCTATCAAAGTTCTGTTTTAGGGTACGTCTGGTCGTTATTAAAGCCTCTGTTTATATTTGGTATATTGTATGTTCTGTTTACCTATGCATTTCCTCAGGGAAGCAAGGGAATTGAGTGTTTTGGGGTCTGGTTGTTAACTGGCGTTGTGCTATGGAATTTTTTCTCTGAGGCAACGATGGTAGGTACTCGCTCAGTGGTGGATAATGGGCAGCTGATTCGTAAGGTAGCAATCCCAAGACACCTCCTGGTGGTTGCTAGCTCTGTGTCAGCGCTGATTAATCTTGGTCTAGGAATGGTTGTGGTAATAATTTTTGCTCTATTGAGCGGTTTGATGCCAACTCTGTCGTGGCTGCTGCTAATTCCAATAGTTGCCGAGTTATTTTTGTTGTCGATTGGGTTGTCTCTTTTACTTTCGGCGCTTTACGTAACATTTCGCGACATCGCATATATTTGGGAGATTTTATTGCAGGCTGGGTTTTATGCCAGCGGTATTATTTTTGCCATTATTTACATGCCTGCGGTTATCCAGAAGATTGCATTTTTGAACCCCGTTACTCAAATCATTCAAGATGCCAGGCATGCACTTATGCCCGGCAACCCCGCCTCTCAGACAATTTGGCAAACATTTCACAATCCGTTATTATGGTTTGTTCCAATTATAATAACTGTTGGGTTGTTTGGATTGGGCTGGTGGTACTTCCAGCGTAAGCAACGTTCATTTGCGGAGGATATTTAGATGACGAAGCCGGCTATTATAGTTAAAGACGTACGTAAGGAGTTTATTCTCCCGCAGTCAAAAAACTCTAGCATCAAGCATGCTTTTGTTAATATTGTCAAGAGGAATAAAAAGACCGTCCAGAAAGTGCTAGACGGGGTTAGTTTTACTGTTAATCAGGGCGATTTTTTCGGGGTTGTTGGTCGGAATGGCTCTGGAAAAAGCACTATGCTTAAAATCCTAGCGGGCGTATATCAGCCAACGAGCGGAGATGTCCAGCTAAACGGTAAGTTGACGCCATTTATTGAACTGGGCGTTGGCTTTAATCCGGAGCTGTCTGGCCGGGACAATGTTTTTTTGAATGGAGCGCTGCTTGGGTTCACCCGTAAAGAGATGGAGGCGATGTATGACGAGATTGTCGCCTTTGCTGAGCTTGAACCATTCATGGATCAGAAACTAAAAAATTATTCGTCGGGTATGCAGGTGCGATTAGCGTTTTCAGTAGCAATTAAGGCGCGTAACGATATTATGATTTTCGATGAAGTGTTGGCTGTCGGTGATGAGGCATTTCAGCGCAAGTGTATCGATATATTTGAGCAGTATAAGGCCAGCGGGCAAACAGTTGTCTTGGTGACACATGATATGGAAACAGTCAAGAAGTTTTGTAATCGTGCTGTGCTAATTCAGGATGGTAAGATCATTAAAGAGGGAAACCCGGTTCAGGTAGCTAATGAGTATAGTCGGCTTAACCAGGCGGTGATTGACGCAAGTATTGACAGAGATCGGCAATATACTGGTGAAAATGTTGATGTTACAATTCGCGGCGCGACAGGTAAAAAACAGCGTAGCTTTAAGGTTGGTGAGACTATCTCGTTTGATATTGTCTGGCGCCACGATAAGACGCGAGCAATCATGGTTGATTTGTATCGCAAGGACAGTGATTTGGTATCGAATTTTATTACTAATCGTGAAGGCTTCGCTAAACTACCTAAAGACAAAAAACTGACACTTGATATCGAGGCAAACTTGGGCCCGGGGTCGTATTATGTTGATGTTAATCTCCTCAATCACGATGGGTCAGTTAAATATGACGTTGCCTATCGTGCCGAGGAATTTACTATCACGAAAGACTTTTCAGTGGTTGGGCAGTCGTTTGGGGGATTAACATTGATTCCGCGGCAGTGGCGCCACGATCACAGATAGAAAAGGATAGCCCGTCCAATAGTTTGGTGATATTCTGTCTTCGTACTGCTAAGCTGCTGTTTTTGTTTTTCGACGTGATGGTCTAAGCTTAATCTTGATGATATCAAGCCCCCACTTAACAACAATCTTGGAGGCAGTGCGCCCGGTTGATGCCACGTTCCAAAGCTGATGGAGTCCCTTGCCAATCTGTCCCTTTTGAAGCATGCGATAGCCGATACGCATGAGCACAAATGTGTAGGCGTGCTTGTGGCTAATTCCAAAATCACAGCTAATTGGATTTTTTAGATAATAGGCGAAGGCGCGCTTAATATCGGCGCGACTAGTGACTGTCGGTTGGATACTGTCCCAGTTGCGATGCGAAAATTCCTTAGCAAGATTGTTTTGCTCATCGCGCCTTTTTGCCGAAATGCTGCCGTCACTAATGCGATAGCGAAAAACGGGGTAAGGTACGTTGGCAAGTTCACCATGTTCGGCAAATTTACTAAACAGGTCATAATCCTCAGCCGGACAGGTGTCAGGGTAAAGACCAGCATCAAGTGCTGTCTGGCGGCGATAAATGACCGATGAATGGCAGAATTGATTAAAAATGCAAAGACCGAGTCTAATATCCTCGTTACGAGCAACGTTAAAAATAAAACCAGTCGGCACACTGTCTTGGTTTATAATTTCCGCCCCACCTCCGATAAGGACTAAACGATCATTTGCCTCAAGTGCTTCTACTTGAGTTTTTAGTTTATGCGGTAGCCATTCATCATCCCCGTCAATTCGAGCAATGTATTTGCCCTTAGCCTCTTTTAACCCACGATTAAGTGAAGCAACGAGTCCTTGATTTTTTTGATTAATAATGCGAATGCGGTTATCTTCTTTTTGTAGACGTTCAATTATTTTTTTGGTGCCGTCTGATGATCCATCATTAATAATAAGGTATTCAAAATCAGTGAAATCTTGTGACAGTACGGAGCGAATTGAGGACTCAATGTACGTTTCGTCATTATAGGTGGCAGTAATAATTGACACTAATGGCATTTTGGCTTGGGATTTCTTTGCACTCATACAGGATATTATAACATCTTTATCGATAAAAATATTGAAAATTCAGCGATTAGTTGTTATGCTTAAGCTTGTAGTATAAAACAAGGGAAATGACACTATGCGAGTTAAACAAACATCATCAAAGAAAACTAAGGTTGTGGTAATCGGTTTAATAAGTGCAATCGTCGTAGCTACTGTTGCAGCGATTGTTTACGCAACAATGGTACGACCGCAACAGGCAGAGCAGGCTAAAGATGATGTTAATTCGTCCCAGACAAAAGAAAAAAACAACGACAAAGGTGATAATAAAAAAGTTGACGACAGTAAGACGAAGCCAGAAGAACAGGATGGTCGTAATTCTGACAGACCAGCTGGTCCTGGCGAGCAACGCGGTTCAAAACGAGCAGTAACGCCGATTGTGAGCGGCTACGGCCTCAGTGGCGACGGGCAGCGTCTACAAATTGACGGTGGCGTTAATGCTATTGTCGAAAACGGCGGTAGCTGTACCTTTACAGTATACTGGTCTGGCGGTCAAGTTTCACGCCAAACTGGTGCATCTGCTGGCCCAAGTTCAACGAATTGTCGGATGTCCGAGATTCCGCTGTCAGAATTACCATCGGGTACTGACATGTCAATTAAAGTTACTTACTCATCGAGTGCATATATTGGAGAATCTACAAATGGGCCATCGTTCCGCAAGGAGGGGTTACGGTGATTCAGTTACAGAGCATGAAACCGTCCTGGCTAAAGCGTGTCGGATATACGCTGGTCGTCGTTAGTATTGTTAGTCTAGGGGTTATTTTTTGGCCAAAAACAGGGGCGTTGTCGCCATGGAGCCCCGGGCGAATTATTGATGACAATGTTTTTTATGACACTAATACATTTTCAAGCGTCCAGGATATTCAAAATTTTATCAATAGTCATACGCCAGCCTGCGATACGTGGGGAACTGGTCCGTCTGAGTATGGCGGAGGCACGCGAGCGCAATATGCAGCTAAACGCGGTTGGCATGGTCCACCATACGTCTGTCTGCGTGATTATCACGAAAATCCAAGTACGAAAGAAACCTCGTTCGAAAGGGGTGGTGGCTGGTTTGCTGGCGGTCTGTCGGTGGCCAATATTATTTGGAATGTATCAAAAGAGTTTGGTATTAATCCGCAAGTAATGCTGGTGACGCTAAAGAAAGAACAGGGGTCGTTGTTTACTGATGTCTGGCCGCTCAAGAGTCAGTATAAGCATGCTATGGGCTTTGCTTGTCCGGACAGCGGCCCAGGTAATACAGCAAACTGTTCAAATGAATATGCTGGCATGTACAACCAGTTGCGGATGGCAGCGCGTCAATTCCGTTTGTATACCAATCGGCCGGGTGAATATCGCTACAAGGCTGGTCGGTCAAATTATATCCAGTATAGCACAAACGCAGCCTGTGGCGGCTCATGGGTATATATCGAGAATCAAGCAACAGCTAATTTATACAACTACACTCCATATCAGCCAAATCAAGGTGCGCTCAACGCCTATCCAGGAACAGCTCACTGCGGCGCGTATGGCAATCGTAATTTTTGGCGCTTCTTTAATGAATGGTTTGGTTCGCCGCTGAAATCTGTGCGAATTGAATCGCCACTGTCGGTGAGGGCGGAGGGGACCGGGTCAAAACTATTTACGGACATGACAATAACCGCATCGTTTACTATCCGTAACGCCACAAATCAGCGTCGCGATCTAGGTACTATGGCGATAGCCGCCCGTGATAGCAAGTGGAACAACTATGATTTTGGTAGTCAGCGAGTTGTTCTTGAGCCGTGGCAGAAATATACTTATCGAGCGACAATTAAGTTAACTAAAGAAGAGGACTATAAGTTCTGGATTACAAACTATCGTGATGGCGCTGGCTGGAGTGATAATTATCCAGAGTCGGCTTCGGGCCATAGCCGTGAAGTGTCAGCATTCGTACAGACGGCACCGACGGTAACCTCTGCAATTACAATTCAAAACCCGCGTACCCATAAAAATCAGCCAACTCGTGTAGGATTTCAGGTAAAAAACAACAGCGGTAAACCTATTGACTTAGGATATTTTGGGCTAGCTATGACCAGCCCAAGTGGTCGCAATGCTGACGTTGTGTTTGACACGGTCAACCAATTATCTCCAGGTGCTACGTATGATTATAATAAAGAATTCATACCTCGTGAGGAAGGGGTGTATCGTGCTCGGATTAGTGGAACGCTTGATCAGGGTAAGACATGGACTGAGGCGCAATACCCTATTCCTACGGCAGCCAGTGCCAATAATCGTACCACCTTCACCATCCTCTCTAACCCAACACTCACACAAGGATTAACACTATCTAATGCTAATCCTAGAGCTGGAGAGCCAGTGACGGCTACTTTCAAACTGAAAAACTTTTCTAACCAACCAGTAACGACAACAGAGCATAACTGTTTCATTTTACGTAGTCAGAGCGGTGCAAACCATGACTTTGGCTGCCTCTCTCCAGCGACAATTCAACCAAATCAAGAACTAGAATTTAAAGCAACCCGATCATTCCCAGTTGGTACTTATAGCGCCTACTTCTCAACCTTCGACGGAAGACATTGGCGAGACTACAAAGCACCACCTCTCGAAACTGGTCAAGAGGCGGTGAAGGCAGAGATGAGAGTCCTTCCTGATGTCGTACTCTCAGAGGGAATGTCAATTAGCAGTACTACTGCACGCTCTGGCGACCGTCTAACAGGGACCTTCAAACTGAAAAATCTTAGTTCTGTTGTATCTAATTCTAATAAGCAACTGTGTTACATTATTCGCGCACAAGATGGTGGTAACTATGATTTAGGGTGCCTATCAGCTAGTGGTATTCAGCCTGGAGGTCAATCGAGTTTTTCCTTGAGTCGTATATTTGATCGTCCCGGTAAATACGAGGCCTTCTTTGCGCTTTATGACAATGGAGCATGGTATGAAGGTAGCTCTTTAACTGGTCTTAAAGGTAATGAATCGACGCGTACCACCTTCACCATCCTCTCTAACCCAACACTCACACAAGGATTAACACTATCTAATGCTAATCCTAGAGCTGGAGAGCCAGTGACGGCTACTTTCAAACTGAAAAACTTTTCTAACCAACCAGTAACGACAACAGAGCATAACTGTTTCATTTTACGTAGTCAGAGCGGTGCAAACCATGACTTTGGCTGCCTCTCTCCAGCGACAATTCAACCAAATCAAGAACTAGAATTTAAAGCAACCCGATCATTCCCAGTTGGTACTTATAGCGCCTACTTCTCAACCTTCGACGGAAGACATTGGCGAGACTACAAAGCACCACCTCTCGAAACTGGTCAAGAGGCGGTGAAGGCAGAGATGAGAGTTTCGAACTAGTTATCTGAAAGCATTTTTTTGACTTCACTTATAAATGATTTCTCAGAAAAGTCATGAAGTGCTTTTTTACGTAAAGTTTTGGCGCTGTCAAATGAGGATTTTATATCAGCAAGAGTGTCACTGATGGCCTTAGCGTACGCTTCTGGGCTGGTGACATCCTCAACCAAACGACCATTTTTACCTATAAAATCAGGTAGTCCGCCGACTCGAGCTGCAACGATAGGCAATCCTCGCAAAGCGATTTCTATCGGCGTATTTGGCATGCCATCAAAGAGTGACGTATAAAGAAAAACATCATACTTTTCGACTGGCAATGACGCTACGCCGTTAAATCCGCCAAGATAATGAACACGCGGGTGTACTGGTAGCTTACTTGCAGGAAACTCTGATGAGGTATCGCCGTACATGTCGATATGGACATCTTCGGGAAGTAGGTCAGCTATTTTCGCTACTAGTTGAGGTAGTTTTTCTGGCGCTAACCGGGAGGCCCACAGTATTCGACGGCTATTTGATAGTTTATTGACGGCAGGGTAATGATTTTTTGTGAGCGGTTGATGGTGTACGACTATTTTTTGTGGATTGTATGCATACTCGTTGATCCACATAGATCTTACTGCCTCGTTGTCCGTTGTTATTAAGTCAAGTAAATGATATACCTGTGGGATATGACTATGTGAAAAGCCAAAGACTCGTCCGGTAGTATCAGTACTTTGACTATAAGCGGTGGCAACTATATGCTTGCCTGTCGCTTTTATATACACCTCGTGGTCGCGGACAAAGTCATAAGCTAGTTCGGAGTTGAGAATATGTAAGGTTGTAACGCTAGTATTCTCGATTAATTGTTCAAGTAAACGATATTTTTGATCAGTGCTAAAGAACTGCGTGATTGTGCCAAATTGCAAGAAATCGATACCCTTATCTAACTCTGATCGCCACTCTGGGTAATTAGCGGCCACCTCATTAGTGGAAATAACCAAGACCTTCTTTCCTAGCGAGGCTACAGTGTTTGCATAGTTAACCGCAAACAGATCTGCGCCGCCCCTTTTAAGCCACGGTACAAACAATATATAATCGTAGGTATCGCTGTGTAATTCTTTGCATATTTCCCAGTATGCAAGACCTACTCTGTAGTGATCATCGGTGATCGTATGGTAAACCATAGGCAGTGGCGATGGCGGAAAAATCTTCTTTTCAATAGCATGAAGGGCGCGCCATTCCTTATCTAGCCATTTTGGCAGAGTAGGTGCAGTTTGCGTAGTTGGTCGTCTTGATAGGGCGTTGCGGCCACGACGTATGATGGCTAGCGGACGCCGAATTAGCCCAAGAGGTATACGCGACCGCACAAGGAGCTCCTTAATAGTGTTTTTTGTTTGGCGGCGTTGCTCAGATGACGGCACTTTGATCTTTTTAATATCTATAGTTCGAAAGCGCGACGGGCTAAACATTGCATGGGCATGTAGGAGCGACCGGCTGGTTTTTTGTCGCGCCCATTCTGAACCTGAAGCCTTGCGCCGTACAAAGATGGCTGTTTCGGGGACAAGAATATTTTTTACGCCACTATCAATTAGGCAGCAGCTTAAATACCAGTCCTCATAGCCGTAACCAGGACTATTTGGAGCATAGGGAAATTTTTTGAGGAGTGTGATTGGCGCAACGATGACTGAGTTCCAGCGTCCAGAAAGTACGCTAAGTAGCATATCTTGAGCTTTGCTGGTGCAGCCAGTTTTTTGCACGATAGCATCTGCGCCTTCGAATTCTATGGTATAGGCGCTGTGGGCGACATAGTTATTGTACGTTTTTTGCGATAGCAGTTGAACACTGTCGTGTAGCCAATTTTCACTCATCAGATCATCGGCATCAATAAAAGCGACAAATTTACCATGTGCTTTTGCGATGGCGCTGTTTCGTGAACTCGAAAGATCGCCATGGTCCCAGTGGTATACAGTGACTGGCAGGTTGTTATAGCTCTTAAAATAATCAACAGTAGTTTTATCTCCTCGGTCAATCGATATGATCACCTCATAAGGCAGCGAGGCTTTTTCGAGTTTGGCCGCGGCGCGCTCAATTGACTGCATTGTTTTGTGGGCAATGAGTCCTTCGTGGTGGGCGGTAACGATAATGGATAGAATACAATCTCTCTTCTTCATAAGTTAAATTATAGACCAGGCTGGTTCTTTAGTCTATTGCTGGTTTGTGCTATCATGATAATTGTGATGAAAAAGTGGATGAAATATCGGGCTAGTGTAGTTTTCTTTTTTGTAACATGGTTTTTGCTAGTAATATCATTCACTGGTAATTTTTTTGGTGTTGGCTTGTGGCAGAGCTGGTTTGATGGCTTTCAGCGCGACTCATCAGCCATAATAGAAAAAACAGCTCTCTGCAAGGAAAAGTCTAGCTATAGCGGACCATTAATCGTCACTAAAAATGAAGATTATAATTCAGTTATGATGTCTGAAGGGTGCGACACCAGCCTACTCAAACCCTATGCCTCACAGTATGGCTTGCAGGCGAGAATAATCACCGCATTGGCGCCAAAGGACAATGCAAAACTACCATCGTATTTTAAGAAAGTTAATATACTGTTGTCCGCAGCCATGGCAGCCCTTATGGCACTTGTGGCCCTTAGGGTTAGGAAATTATTTGGCTTTGTTGCCGCAGTGATATTTACGGCGCTGGTTGCGCTTAGCCCGTGGGTTGTTGGCTACGCACAAAACATGTACTGGATAGAGCCGCTGATGTTTGCTCCATTCACCTTTGCCTTTCTGAGCTACTCATACTGTAAATCATCAAAGAAATTGTGGCTATTCTACCTCGGTGAAACCATATTGCTATTCTTAAAACTTCTGGGCGGCTATGAGTATATATCAACGATTGCCATGTCTGTACTGGTGCCAATTATATTCTTTGAACTCGTCAATAATAAACAAAAAGTTATCAAGCTGTGGAAGCACGCCGTCATGACATGTGTCGTGGTTGTCGTGGCCTTTGTTGGTGCGTACGCAACCAACTTTATGGCACTCTCTGATTACTATCATTCCTCAGACACCGCCCTCAAGATGATTAATGAGCGGGCATCGGAGAGAGGGCTTTCGGGGATTCGAAAGATGCGAACACATGCTATTGGTAACTTAAAGACGCTGCTACCTGAGTCATATACATTTGCCGATCGATTTATTAATATGGAGGAGCTGGCAAAAGATAAAGGATTAACATATCAGTATCTGGCGATAAACGCCGGTAACTATGTACTATTGCCGGCACTGAGCTTGCCGCTGTCGATCAAGGGGGTGTTTGGTGAGATAGTTCAGTCGATACTCGTTTGGGTGCTTGTGGGGTATTTAGTGTTATTCTATCTTAAGAGGCGACATCCGTCTTTCAAGTATTATCGTTCATTCCTATGGTCGTTACACATTTCATTAGCCGGGGCACTGAGTTGGTTAATTCTTATGCCTGGACATGCCTTGCCGCATGCTCACATTAACGGTATCGTATTTTATATGCCGCTGCTTCTGTTCGTCTATATGATAGTTGGTTTGTATGTTGGCAATATGGTTAAAAAATGGAGAAAACATGCGTAACAAAACGGTGATAATTGGCGGTGGTTTTTATGGATTGAGTGTAGCGCTGTACCTGTACGACACCCTGGGCGTCAAGAATATTGATATTTTAGAAAAAGAAAAACAAACGATGACTCGGGCGTCATATGTTAACCAAGCTAGGGTACACAATGGCTATCACTACCCGAGAAGTATTCTAACGGGATATCGTTCAGCGGTTAATTTTCCACGCTTTACGAAACAGTTTGGGGCGGCAATTCATTCAGATTTTAATAAATATTATGCTGTTGCCAAGCATCTATCCAAGGTTAATGCACATCAATTCAAGAATTTTGCGGATAAGATTGAGGCAGATATAGCGGTAGCTCCGCCAAACATTCAAAAAATGTTTAATAAAAATCTCATTGAAGAAGTCTTTAAGGTTAAAGAATATGCCTTTAATGCCCACGCCCTGAGAGACGATTTACTACGGCAAATTAACGATCGTCCGGGGATAACGCTTCATACGGGCTGTCGCGTTACGATGATTGACGAAACGCCAGATGGGCTGTGCGTTGTCACTGATGGTGGCAAATTCAGGGGCGACTTTGTATTAAATTGTACGTATGCCAATATTAACACGCTCCATCGTGCATCAAATATACCACTTGTTGGCTTGAAGCACGAGGTTACGGAAATGTGTTTGGTAAGCTTGCCAGAGCACCTAAAGGACTTTAGTATTACGGTGATGGACGGCCCGTTTTTCTCTATTATGCCGTTTCCCTCCAGGGGATTATATACACTCTCTCATGTCAGGTATACGCCGCACGAGTCATGGGTTGACAACGAGGATACGCCGGCTGAGAAAATTGACACTCACGCCTATCTCGACAAAAGTTCTTTCCAGAGTAATTATAAACAAATGTATAACGATGTGGTGCGTTTTATCCCAGCCCTCAAGGATATGAAATATGAGGAGTCGATCGTTGAGGTAAAGACAGTGCTCGTTAAGAGTGAAGATGATGATAGCCGTCCTATTTTGTTTAACGCCCATTTGGGCTATGACGGGTATGTTTGTATAATGGGCGGTAAGTTAGATAATATTTATGATGTGTACGAGGAGTTAGACAAGCTGTATGGCAAAAAATAGTTCAACTAAGACAAATAAAAAATCGAGCAAACAAGATATCTTTGTATCGGTTATTGTGGTAGCGCGCGACTTTGATGGTTTTCCCGACTATTGTCGCAGGCTCTCACAGAGGTTAATGGGTAGTTACACAAATTATGAGATTATAATTGTCGATAATGATTTGAGTCAAAATAGTGTAGTAGCTGTTAGTGGGCTTCTCGATGAACTGCCATGTATGCGGCTTATCCGCCTCTCTCGACAATACACGTATGATATTGCCATTATCGCTGGTCTTGAAGGCGCAATTGGCGACTATGCGGTAGTAACTAATCCCGCCATTGACGACATAGAGGATGTAATGAGTATTGTTGAGGCGAACAAAAAACACGATATCGTGCAAGGCGTCGCCGATATAACCACAAAGCGCCTTCTGTCAAAATCTGGTATTGGTCGCAGACTATTCTACTGGTATAACCGCAAATACATTAATATAGATATTCCACTACAAGCAACGTATCTTATATCTCTCAATCGTCGCGCCATACGAGCGATAACCCTATCGACCAGACACGACAGTCATATCAGGCACATGATAAGAAGCATTGGTTATTCATATGCTGAATATAAATATTCACCCCTAGTCGATCCTATGAAAAAGCATGGTTTTGGACGAGGAACATTAGAGGCGCTTGACATTATTACCAGCCACTCCACTCAGCCACTTCGCTTTATGTCATGGGTTGGGTTCTTCGCCAGTGTCGTGAATATGGCGTATGCTATTTATGTCGTGGTCATAGCCTTTACGAAAAAGAATGTTGCGGAGGGCTGGGTATCGACGTCACTTGAATTGTCGGGAATGTTTTTCATCCTATTTTTATTTATGGTAATTCTGTCTGAATATATTGGTAAAATATTAGTGGAATCACGGCGGGATGCTCGGTATTATGTGCTTGATGAGCTAAGTAGTACAACGTCATTAGCAAATGCAGAAAGGAAGAATATCGCATCATGACAAAAACCCCTATAGTCAATGAACAAGACTATATTCGCCGTGACCATCCGGAGTGGGAGTTTCCAGACTTTGAAGTAAGTGAAATAAACAAGAAAAAACACAAATATTGTGTATGTATTTTTGTCATTAATGAGGGAGAGCGTGTTCAAAAGCAATTGCAAAAAATGAAGCCGCTAGCAAAACAAATTGACATTGTGGTAGCCGATGGCGGTAGTACTGATGGTTCGCTTGAAACTGACTTTTTAAAATCTCAAGACGTGCGCGCTTTATTGACAAAGAAAGGCAAGGGCAAATTAAGCGCACAAATGAGAATGGCGTTCGCCTGGGCTCTTTCTGAGGGTTATGAAGGAGTGGTCGTTGTTGACGGTAATGGCAAGGATAGTATAGAGAGAATTCCTGATTTTATTAAGCTGCTTGATCAGGGTTATGACCATATTCAGGGTTCACGATTTATACCGGGCGGCAAGGCGGTAAATACGCCGCTTTCGAGAGAGATAGGCCTTCACCTTATTCACGCGCCGCTGATAAGTCTTGCGGCCGGTCAGAGGCATACCGATACCACAAATGGATTCCGCGCCTATAGCGCAAAGCTACTTAAAGACCCAGATATTGCCGTATTCCGTGATATATTTCAAACCTATGAGCTTCATTACTACCTCGCCATTGAGAGTAGCCGCCGTAAGCAGTATAAAACAGCCGAAACACCAGTGGTGCGAACCTATCCGAAGAAGGGCAAGACGCCAACAAAGATTAGCCCAATTAAGGGAAACATGCACGTTCTGAAGGTGTTATTCTATGCGGTGGCCGGAAAATATCGCAAACATAAAAAATAGCCTCCCAAAATTTCATATCCAGTCTGCGTTAGTAGCAGTAAGTATGCTGGTGCTGCTTATCGTTATTTTCTATCCCGGATATATGTCGCCCGACTCCATCAGCCACCTTGAGCAAGCCACGGGCGTAGCTCACCTCACTGATTGGCATCCGCCAGTGATGACGCGACTCTGGGGAGTTCTGATTAGAGTAACTGGTCACATCTCATCGATGTTGATTTTTCAGCTAGTACTGCTTGCTGCGGCTATGTTTACGTTATCGATTATCGTGTATCGGCACACTCGTAATCGCGCATGGGCTCTTTCTACCTACATGATTTTGCTACTGCCTAATGTAGTGAACATTGCTGGCGTGATATGGAAAGATGTTCAGATGGCATTCAGTCTGACGTTGGCGGTAATCCTCATCTGGTTCATCATAAGCAGTAAAAAACCACTAGGACGTACTGCTAAGTATGGTATTATCGGACTGGCGCTATTATTGATTCTCTATGCTGGTATGCTACGACATAACGCATTGTTTGCGGTGCTACCCATTCTGTTTGTATTGCCGAGCTTGTTGACCAAGCGATTTCATGTGTGGAGCGGTCTTGCCTGTATAGTGGCGGGTTTAGTAGTGACGATTGGTGTCACCGCTGTTATTAATCAGCCTAGCGAGAAAACTCATCCGATTACCGCCGTACAACTTGATGATATAGTTCACGTCGCTAATTTTGATGGAGAACAGCACGGTCGGTGGTCTATGTACAAAAAGGTTCACGACACCTGTCGCGATAAAACAAAAGATATTATGAATTCTTATATCATATGTACAACGGCCGCCCAGCGAGAAGCGCTCAAAAATGAACATCAAGGTGTATTTAATGATTGGCTATCGACGATTGTAAGACATCCAATAAGATATGCATCATATCGACTGGCAACTTTTTCGATATTTCTCTTTCCGCAACCAGAGCGTATGTATATTTTTCAGCCTGGTATTGAGCAAAACCAGGTCGGTGCCGCGGTAAGGAATGAATATGCTATTAGTGGTCTAGCGGCATATATTAAGGGTGGTGCTCAGACAAATATTCCTATGATATTTCAGCCATGGCTATACCTCGTTATCCTGATGTTTATTTACTATAAGAGCAGGAGAATACGAGAACATATGCAGCGGCGCTTTATCCGTGCGGTGGCTTTGTCGGGTCTCATATATATCGTGGCGTACGTTCCTATGGCTGTAGCAGTTGATTATCGGTATATGTATTGGTCGGTTTTTGCAGCGATATTGTCCGGACTATTCACGATAATAATATTAAGCCGACCAAAGAAAGAAGGCCGCCACTCGTAGCTAGCGTTTATTAATCCCTTCGCATTTATTAGCGTTATGTAGGCAAAAGTTACTTTGATAGATGTACAGGTTGTTTTGGGCAGTAACCTCGCGGTAAGATACGTCTTGTATTTCCAGTGAAGCCCCTGGTATCAGGCTATAAACTTTTGGCGAGATTCGTACAGATGAGTCGTTTGGCGCCAGTGCGACGGGGAAACTCCAGTTTGTGTTGTATGGCGGTAATGATACGGGATATTTTTGTAATGATGACCCAGATAATTCTAAAAGATATCTTGGCAGCTTCGCTGTCATGGGCAGCATGCTCTTTGCATTGTAGCGAACCGATACTTCAAACACGCGTATATTGTTTGCGGCACCAGCAGTAATGACATAATCTCCGTTTGTGTCTTTTTGTATGCGATGTTTCGGATGGCTCGTTTTTTTCTGTACCGCAGTACCCGCCCGGCGTTTCCACAAAACATGAGAATCATTTGTTGCAATGATAGTGTAGTTGTCCTGAAGCTCTTTATAAAATGACCAATGACGAGTCCATAACCACTCCTCGTAGATGAAATATGAGGGACTGAGAGTTATGGCGTAGTCGGGCTTTTGGGTTATGAAATCTTGAGTATAACGATCTCTTCTGGTGGGGCCCAGCGCGTGTATGATATAGTCTTCACCCCCGGAAGATCCATTTTTCTGATGGCGAGTCGAATCGTAAACACTGGTGTAGGTAGACCAGACACTTGCCCCCTTTTCAATATATGGAGCAAAGGACTCGAGGCGCTTTTTCCAGGCGGTGCTGACATATTCAGAATCATTAGTAGAGTGTCTAGCCTTTCTTGATTCGGTAATGATGTGACCTAATGGCATCCAATCAATTTTTTGTAGAAATACCGCCGTGTTATATCCTAGTGCAATGATACTACCAACCAACAACCCAAATGCTAAAACCGAGAGACGTTTGTCTTTGGTGGTGGTGGAGGTTGGCTTCTTTACTTGAACTAGTTTATATATCACACGTGTTACTATCGCCATGAGAATAACTCCTGCCGCCCGCTCCAGTGGTATGAGCTGCGCACTAGGCGCCCAGTAACCAGTGGCAGAAACAGCAAAGACCACCAGGCCATATAGTAGTAAGACGGAGAAAATAAAAGTTTCTTTTTTGGATAGCAGAGCTCTCTTTATACCAATTATATAGGCGATAATACCACTGATGATAATAGGCAACATGTAAAATAGCATTCTGTTGGTGAATAACTGGTCAAGATTGCTTAATTGCAAAAAACTGTTTGGCGGGGCGCCAAAGTACCACCCTTGATCACTTGAGATTTCGACTAGCGCATAGTAAAGCGCCTCATGGGCATGTCCAAGCGTCATAACTGAAAGCACGACGTAGGTGGCCAGTGCTATACCGAATAACTCGCCGATAAACGCTACTGCTCGCTTTTTTATCGTTTCTTTAGAGCGAATATACTGAACCCCTTTGATGAGTACGTAAGCAAGAATAAATGCTAGACCTTGTTCAGTTCCGCAGGCGACGGAAATGCCCATGAGGGTGTATAGGATGGGGTAATAAAGGTTGACTTTCGTTTTATTTTTACCAACATTGACATGCCAGTCCGGGCGCCACAACATAAAGGTTGCTGCAATAAATGGAAAGGCTGCCCTGAGACCCAGAAGGGAGTTTCCCGCCCAAATAGTATCAATACACAGTAGGGAAATGGCAGTAAATATACTTGTCGTAAAGACCGCTTTCTTTACGTTTTTGAAGTAAGCCCAAAATATCAAGAAAGACGAGATGAGGAATATGAGCGGCGACACGAGCAACTTTGCAACTTCTACGGCAAACAAGTTATGTCCCATGATGTAGAATAGGGGGAAATGAAGTAAAGGAACTCCCACTCCGTGAAAAAACGGAAAGTCTCGTGCCAAAACTTCACCATCAAGTAATCGACGGAGGGGGTTGTATAGTTGGAAGGTTCCATTAGCTCCATAGGAATCCATAGCTAGGCCACTCCCAAGAGCCACTAATACGGCGTAGCCTACGAAAACTAGCAAGTGAGCAATACTTACAAATACTGCGGTAAAAAACAGTGCTTGTTTAAGAGTTATCTGGCCTAAAATTTTAGGTTTCTTCATAGTACCTAACTATTCTATAATTGATACCGTTATATGTCCATACTGGATATAGCTATGTG
This sequence comes from uncultured Candidatus Saccharibacteria bacterium, assembly GCA_963553885.1. Classification (GTDB taxonomy): domain Bacteria; phylum Patescibacteriota; class Saccharimonadia; order Saccharimonadales; family Saccharimonadaceae; genus Nanosynbacter. Next base: position 845 of record CAUVOY010000002.1, on the reverse strand, counting down.
TTTTATATGAAATCTGGCATAATGTATGTAGGAGGAATACATACTATGAAAACTGCGTTAATTGGGTACACTGGATTTGTCGGTGGAAATATAAAGAATCAACACGAGTTTGACGACTATTATAACAGTAAAAATATAGCTGATATCGAGGGCCAGGAATACGACCTGGTGGTGAGTGCCGCAAACCGTGCTGAAATGTGGCGGATTAATCAGGAGCCAGAGGTCGACAGGGCGGAGATTGAAGATTTTATTTCACATATCAAGAAGGTAAAGATTAAGAAGCTTGTACTGATTTCGACGGTTGGTGTTTATAAAAACCCAAATGGCGCTGACGAAGATACGCCCATTGAAACCGAAGGGCTTTTGCCGTATGGGGTCAATAGATACTATCTTGAACAGTTCTGCCGTGAGAACTTTGACACAACAATTGTTCGCCTGCCGGGTTTGTTTGGTGACGGGCTGAAGAAGAATGTTATCTATGATCTGATGAACAATAACATGGTTGAAAAAATTCATGCTGATGGCATGTATCAGTACTACAATCTTGCCAATATTTGGCGCGATATCACTATTGCTTTAGAGAATAATCTGCCACTGGTTAATTTTGCGACGCCACCAGTCAGCACGCGGGAAGTTGCCAAGGTTGCCTTTGGTATAGAGTTTACCAACACACCAGAAGGAGTAACACCGGCCTACTGGGATATGCACAGTAAATACGCTGAGGTGTATGGCGGCGAGGGTGATTACCTGTACACAAAGGAGCAGGAACTGAACGACATTAAGGAATTTGCGTACACCCCTCAAAACCTTTGCAACCAAAAGCAGGCCTCGTAGACTGTAGTTAA
>CAUVOY010000001.1:0-100387 GCA_963553885.1 uncultured Candidatus Saccharibacteria bacterium | reverse complement strand
GATCGTAAAACTGCTCGTCCGTTACGTTCAGCCATTGCCGAAGCAAGCGACCGCTAGCATCATTCCACGGCTTTAGCGTCTGCTGAGCAATTCGACCTGGCGCCTGCCCGACCAGTACAATTCGCGAACTTACTGAGGCAGAATACACGGGCGACCAACCTCTATTGGCAAAATCAGCATTCATTGGATCGGTTGCGATCTGATCATACAAAAGCGGTTTAGTATGCGACTTCATATATTATTAATAATCTTATCACATCCACTTCGTCAGCTTTAGCCTAATTTCTTTTCTCTACCAGCCGAGCAATTCAGTAAAACGCTTCTGCGTACTGACACATTCGCCTAATTCAATGCTCGTCACTGGTATGTCGATACCACATGAAAGCAATAATTCTCGCATTTCGTCCTGCTTATCGCGAGGAACTTCTATGTGTGAAATATTTGCAACGCCTATCCGTTTATCAGCGCGCACTTCGTAGTGGCGCATCGGTTTTTCTAATTTTAATTGCGAATCAAGGCTCTTAATGCCAATTAAAATTGGATAATTACCCGAAATATCACTACCCAGACAGAAGATATCCCACACATCGCGCGCCTGCTTATTCACTTTCTTTCCCCAAGTATTATCGCCATTTTCATCATGCGACAATGCACGCCAAGTTTTCCAACGGCGCAACATTTTGACCCCATTGACCGTAAATAGTCGCGCATAAAACAAGCTGTAGTAATACGATGTCCAAGTCAGAGCGTCGCCATAGCGATTTTTCTCTTTCCAACCAAGACCATGCATGTCAGCATATGATCGCGCCACCATCCGACTCCGGCATAATGAAACCGAGTGTACGATATGCCGATCACTGCCGCCAAAAACTGCATACACATCGCGGGATGGCTTGAGCCCAGCAATATCGCAAAAACTTTTCATTACATCAACGATACCGTCCTTACCGTGCTGCCAACGACCAGTACCATGCCAAAGTTGAGTATCTTTCGTTAGGTTTTGATATTCTCTTATCTCAGAGCTATCAAATGAAAGTAAATCATTTACATTAATTATTTTCCTTTTAGCGATGGTATCTAAAGCCTTTTCAAAACGAAGCAACTTACTTTTGTAAATAATTAACATTAGGGTATGGTGCGGTAAATATCTTAGCGATCTTCGCACGAAAAGCTTTTGATAATTACTCCGTGATGACATATTAATTAATAGTTTCTCTAGCTTTTTCCAACGCATCAATTAGCATCTGTTTTGACTTCATACCGATCAGCTCAGCAACTTCCTCGCCAGCAACAAAAATCTTCATATTTGGAATACCCTGCACGCGGTAATGTATAGCCAGTTCTTTATTATCACTACTGGCATCGATATCAATTTTGACAACATTAAAGTCTGTCTCGTCAGCGATCTGTTGCAATATTGGCGCCATCGCTCGACACGGCGGACACCATGGCGCCCAAAAATCAACCAAGACCGGGCGCTTGCTTTTTATTACTTTTTCTTCAAATTCTTGTTTAGTCGTAATGCTAATTAATGCCATAACTCCTCCTTTTATTTTTACATTGTTGACATGCTCCAGTAATCACTAAAGGACCATCGAAACAACATCCATCAAGCTGGCGCCCGATCTGGCAACGCAATGAATCAGGAACATTGATATCCTGTAAACGATCGCACTGGCTACAGATAAAATGATCGTGTGGCTCCGGCGAAAAATCGTATCGCAAACAACCCTGTTTTGAGGAGGGTGCCAACCCAATTGCGCCGTCATTATGTAAGCGCTGCGTAATACGATGAACTGTAGTGTCACTAACATAAGGATATAATTCTCTCAGACGATTAGCAATTTCAGTATTGGTAGCGTGCTGCAACTGGCATATAATCGACAATACATCGCCTGTGTATTTCGTGATTCTTCGACTAGTTACCTGCTTCATATTACTATTGTAAATCATTTACAATAGTAATGCAACCTATTATTTTAAATTGCGCTATGCTTACTTGGTTTTTTATTATTATAGCATTTGACATTAATTACAATTATACTTTATAATTAGTAGCTCTATACGTTTGCTCATACAAGGATCTACAGTGAGTCCTATGCTAATATTCAAATGGCAAAGAGGCACTAATCCGCAATTAAAAACTTAATATAAGGAAAGCCATGAAACCAGAAATAGAATCATCATTCATTTATAACAAACAGAAAATACTGGCAAACTGGTACACGGTGAATACTAAAAGCAGGATCCCCGATTTACCATGGCAACAAGTTTATGCGATAGGCAACTTGAATGGTCAAGTACCGCTCATCACCAGCCTAACATGCGAAAAAGAATTTAATTTACCAGGCGGACGCACCGAGCCAGGCGAGACAATTGAACAGACTATTGCTCGCGAGATGATTGAAGAATGCAATATGCGCGTGATTGAATGGCAACCGCTTGGATATCAGCACTTAACCGAACCTGACGGTAAGCAAATTTTCCAATTTCGCGTATATGCCAAATTGGAAAAAATCGGCAAGTTCGTCAATGGCCCAGGCGGCGGAGTTATTAAAAATACCATGGTTTATTTAAGCCAGGTTAACTCGCTAATAAAATATGGTGAAATCGGCGAGCGAATGGTTAAATTAGCAAAAAAATATTTTACCGACGAAAGGAGTTATCTTGAAAAATAAAATTAACGATAAAGAAATTTTACGCTTATTCTGGCAAGTGTCTGTACCCTACAGGCACCGCAGAAATCTAGCGATATTTTTTACAATTACTACGATTGTTATTTCTATTTTTGTCGGTCCGCTTGTTATCGCAGAGCTGCTTAATATTATCCAGCACAACCAGCTGCAAACTGCCAACAATTTATGGACGCTAATTTTTCTATATGGCGCTAGCGAACTATGTTCAACGGTGATTGGCTGGCGCTTGGTACTGTATCTCGTCTGGACGTTCGAGACTGCATTGCAACGCGATTTACACTCGCGCTGCTTTAGTAAATTGACCAATCAAACAATGTTTTTCCATGCTAATAAATTTGGCGGTTCGCTCGTCAGCCAAACCAATAAACTAAACGGTGCAGTCGAACGTTTTTGGGATACAATTTTCTGGTCGATTTTGCCATTAGTTATCTCCCTAGCTGGATCAATAATCATTTTATCGACATTAATTTGGCAGTATGCTTTATTCCTGTTTATCTTTTCAATTATTTTTAGTATTGCCGTCTATTTTGGCTCTAGGCCAATGGCTAAATTAAGCGAAAAAGAAGCTAAAGCCAGCAATAAAGTTAGCGGCCAATTAGCCGACATGGTTTCAAATATTCTGGCGGTTAAATCATCTGGCGCTGAATCGACGGAGCAAAAGCGCTTTTCAAAAACGGTCAGTTCATGGCGCAGCGCTAGCTTGGGTACGATGCGCGGTTTCCTGAAAGTTAGTACAGTTTATTCGACCATCAACACAATTATCAAAATTGGCGCAATTGCTTTTGCGGTATACGCCGCCCAGCACAATCTAGTATCAGTAGCATCAGTTTACTTAATCATAACGTATACGGGCAGCGTGGCGCACGAGTTGTGGAACATGAATGGCATCATGCGCAGTTACAATCGTATTATTGGCGATGCTCACGAGATGGTAGAAATACTTAAAACACCAACAACGCTAGTTGATCGCAGCGACAAAAAACTAAAAATTAAATGCGGCGGCATTGTCATGGACAACGTAACCTTTACGCACGACGAAGGCCAAGGCGATACCTTGTTTCATGATTTCTCGCTCAATATTCAGCCAGGTGAAAAAATTGGTTTAGTCGGATCAAGCGGGTCTGGCAAAACTACCCTCACCAAATTATTGCTACGATTTGCCGATATTGACTCGGGCAAGATCACAATCGACTCGCAAGATATTGCCGAAGTTACCCAGGCAAGCCTGCGCCAGCAAATCGCCTATGTGCCGCAAGAGCCGCTACTATTTCACCGCTCCGTCCGCGAGAATATCGCCTACAGCCGACCTGACGCGACTGATGCCGAAATTGAAAAAGCTGCTAAGAAGGCTGGCGCCTATGATTTCATCGTCAAACTGCAAGACGGTTTTGACACGCTAGTTGGCGAACGCGGCGTCAAACTTTCGGGCGGACAGCGGCAGCGTATCGCCATTGCCAGAGCGATTTTGAAAGATGCGCCAATTTTAGTCCTTGACGAGGCAACATCAGCATTAGACTCAGAATCAGAAGCGCTAATCCAAAAGTCGCTGGAAACATTGATGAAAAACCGAACGTCAATTGTCATCGCCCACCGTTTATCAACCATCGCTAAGCTCGACCGTATCATCGTCCTGGAGAACGGAAGCATCGTCGAAGATGGTTCGCACGATCAATTGCTTGCCAAAAAACGCGGTGTTTACGCTAAGCTGTGGGCGCGGCAATCCGGCGGATTCATCGAGGAGTAATTTCTAGCATTTCCGGCTATAGCAAAAACACCGCCAAATCATGACGGTGTTTTTTGATAATCTAAGGCCAGGCTATTCCGACGCTTCAGTCTTTTCAGCTTCTCCCGTAACTTCGACTTGCTCGGCATCGGCGGACTCAGCTTCGCCGGCCGCCGCATCGTTGGCAGCTGCTAGAGCGCTCGGTTCATAGACGTTTGCCACAACCAAATCTTTGACTGTAGTATCGTCATCAGCCGTGCCTTCGCGGCCGTCGTCGCTATCGACCAGCTCAACACCATCCGGCAAAACAATATCACCTACGGTCACGCGGTCGCCTTCTTTAACAAGACCATCCGTCGGCGCTTCCAATGCTTCTGGCAGATCCATCGGCAAGGCCTTGACCTTGATCTTCTCAAGCGCTTGCAGCACTACCAAGCCGGCACGCTCCGCCTCAGATTCTCCTGTACCGATCAAACGAATCGGCACTTCGGCAATCACCGGCTGATCAGCCCGAACTGCATGAAATGCAACATGACGAATAGTACGCTTTACTGGATGAATATCAACACTCTTTATCATGGCAATTTGCCGTTTCTTGCCAGCCAGCTGCACTGGAGTATGCTTGCCTGCTGCCGCAACAACTTTAGCAACTTCACTAGCAGCTGCCTGAATATTGTGCGCTTTTACACTAGCACCATAGACCACCCCTGGTACCAATCCTTCGCGCCGTAGCCTGGCTACTTTCTTACCATGAATCTGGCGAGGCTGAATATTTAGTGTAATTTTTTCTCCCATACTTCTCCTTTCGGGTACCTGTTCGGAGGTAAACTTATATTACCATTCTATTATATCAAAATACATAAGCGGTTACCGTATGTTATAATACTTAATTATGGAGTCTTTCGTTCATTTAATTACTAGCTTCGGCATATTAGCAATTTTATTAGTAGTGTTCGCAGAGTCGGGTCTGCTTATAGGGTTCGTCCTTCCCGGGGATAGCTTGTTGTTCACATCTGGATATATGGTTCAGCAGAATATTCTGCATATTGATATTCATATTTTCGCAATCTTAGTTTTTATAGCAGCAGTACTCGGGGATAGCGTCGGCTACAGCTTTGGGCATAAAGTTGGACGTAAACTGTTTGAAAAAGAAAATTCTCGATTTTTTAAGAAAAAATATTTGGAACAAACCGAAGAATTTTATGACAAACACGGCTCAGTAACAATTGTTTTGGCCAGGTTCGCGCCAATCGTCCGCACATTTGCGCCAATCGTTGCTGGTGCTGGAAAAATGCACTATAAAACCTTTTTAATTTTTAATTTAATCGGCGGATTCTTATGGTCGTCGCTATTTATTTATCTAGGATTTCACGCCGGAGAATTCCTAACTAAGGCCGGTATAAACATTGAAGTTACCGCACTTATTATTATATTCCTGTCTGTCTCACCGATGATCATCCACGCTCTAAAAAAGCCCTCGTTCCGCGCAACACTAAAAAAGCAAATCTTGGTTTTATTATCAAAAACTACCCGCCGCCGAAAAAAATAAAATCCAAACATCGTTGCACTAATTTACTTAGTTTCAATTAGACATCGTATATTGCACCTTTTCCTGTCAAACTAATTTTAGAAATCGCTCAATAGTCTTTTTATAGTAAATTCTTCAAATACTTGCCAGTAAAAGAGGCTGATACTTTGGCGACTTCTTCTGGCGTGCCGCTCGCCACCACCGTACCGCCGCCGAGACCACCCTCAGGCCCCATATCGATAATCCAGTCGGCTGATTTGATGACATCCAAATTATGCTCGATGATGATCATACTGTTACCGCCATCGACCAGCTGCTGCAAAATACCCAGCAGCCGCTTGACGTCGGCAGAATGTAGCCCAGTTGTCGGCTCATCCAGAATATACATCGTCTTGCCGGTTGAGCGTTTGGAGAGCTCCGTTGCCAGCTTGATACGCTGCGCCTCGCCGCCTGAAAAGGTGGTCGCTGGCTGGCCGAGCTTGATATAACCAAGACCGACCTCCACCAGTGTCTGTAATTTCCGAGCGATATTAGGCACGCTATCAAAGAAATTCGCCGCCTGCTCGACTGTCATATCCAACACATCAGCAATGGTCTTATCTTTATACTTAATCTCCAGCGCCTCACGATTGTAACGCTTACCGTGGCATTCGTCGCACTGGACGTAGACATCCGGCAAGAAATGCATTTCGATCTTGATCATGCCGTCGCCCTGACAATTTTCGCAGCGGCCACCCTTGACATTAAAGCTAAACCGGCCCGCTTTATAGCCGCGGACATTAGCCTCAGGCGTACTGGCGAACAGCTCGCGAATTGGCGTAAAAATACCAGTGTAGGTTGCTGGGTTAGAGCGCGGCGTGCGGCCAATTGGCGACTGATCGATGACGATAGCCTTATCCAACTGCTTTATTCCCTCAATTTTATCGTGTGCGCCAGGTACGTCACTAGCCCGGTTGAGCCGTGCCGCTAATTCCTTGGCGATAATATCATTGACCAGAGTTGATTTACCGCTACCCGATACACCAGATACTACAGTCATCAAGCCCAAGGGGAATGCCACATCAATTTGTTTCAAATTATTCTCGCGAGCCCCGCGGACGATCAGTTGACGACTAGCATCAGCCTGGCGGCGATGTTTTGGCACGGCAATTTTTTCTGCTCCCGACAGATACCGACCAGTGATACTATCTGTGCATTTGGCGACCTCATCTGGTGCACCCAGCGCCACCACCGCGCCGCCATGCACACCAGCGCCTGGTCCCATGTCAATCAAAAAGTCGCTCTGGCGAATGGTATCCTCGTCGTGTTCGACTACCAGCACCGTATTGCCGAGGTCGCGCAGACGCTTCAGCGTAGCAATCAGCCTGTCGTTATCGCGCTGATGCAAGCCAATCGACGGCTCATCTAGTACATATAACACGCCCTGCAAACCGCTGCCAATCTGCGTCGCCAGCCGAATTCGCTGCGCCTCGCCGCCGCTCAGTGTATTGGCGGCGCGCCCTAACTCCAAATAATTCAGCCCGACATTACTCATAAACCCGAGCCGTGCTGTAATCTCTTTCAAAATAAGCCGCGCGATCATCGCCTGCTGCTCATTCAATGTTAACTTGTGAGTGAACAAGTCAAGCGCATCATCAACACCGAGATCACAAATATCCATAATATTCAGGCCCTGCACCGTTACCGCCAGGACCACTGGCTTCAGCCGCGCACCGCCGCAAACATAACAATCCCGCTGGCGCATGAACCGCTCGATATCCTTGCGCATAAATTCGCTATCGGTTTCTTTCCAGCGCCGCTCGAGATTGGGAATCACTCCTTCATAGGTTGTATCATAATGCCGCCCATTACCAAGCTGTACTGGATATTTCTGATCGCCCGTACCGTAGAGTACCTTCTGGCGCGCCTCATCAGACAACTGCCCGACTGGTGTCCGGATACTGAAACCATGCGCCTCGGCTACCGCCGAAATCTTGCGCATGTAAAAGTTATCAACATTAATCCGGTTGTATGGCCGAATTGCCCCCTCGGCAATTGTTAGATTCTCATTCAGCACTAAATTAGGATCAACCTCCAGACGGCTGCCAAGTCCAGTGCAGCTCGGACAGGCCCCTTGCGGTGCATTAAAACTAAATAGACGCGGCTCAAGCTCTGGAATCTCCTCATCCGGATGATCAACACAGGCATATCGCTGTGAGAATGTCTTCAGTTCACCCGTATCCGCATCCAGCACCTCAACCACACCCTGTCCAAGCTCCAACGCCTGCTCAACACTCTGACTCAACCGGCTAGTCAGATCACTGTTCATTGCCAGACGATCAACCACCAACTCGATACTGTGCTTGTAGCTTTTCTGTAGCTGTGGAAACTCATCCAGCGCGTACACCACGCCGTCCACGCGCACCCGAGCATAGCCTAGCCGCCGATACTGTTCTGGAATATGGGCAAACTCGCCCTTCTTATTTTTGACAATTGGCGCCAGCAGCAGCAATCGCTTGCCGTCATATTGCTTAGCAATCTCCTGGATAATCGCCTCGGCCGTACGGCGCGACACTGGTTTATGGCAGCGCGTACCGTCTGGTTTGAGAGCCGGACAATGCGGCGTGCCAACCCGCGCAAACAAGAGGCGCAGATAATCATAAATCTCGGTCACCGTTGCCACAGTCGAACGCGGATTACGGCTGGTTGATTTTTGATCAATTGAGATTGCCGGACTCAACCCCTCGATGCTATCAACATCCGGTTTATCCATAATGCCTAAAAATTGCCGCGCATAACTCGACAGGCTTTCGACATAGCGGCGCTGGCCCTCGGCGTAAATCGTGTCAAACGCCAGCGACGACTTACCGCTGCCACTCAGGCCAGTGATCACCACTAATTTATCGCGCGGAATTTCCACGTCGATATTTTTCAGATTATGTTCACGAGCGCCCTTGACGCGAATAAACTCTACCATAACCGCTACATTATACCTGTTTTTCACAACTTTTTCCAGTCAGCAAGCCAACGCCCAAATATATCTACATAATATTATGCTTATGATTGCAAGATAACATTTTACTATGCTACAGTAAACTTATGAGAAAGTTGGGCATTTACTTGGGCGTAATTTTACTAGCGGTTTGTTTTATTCATGTATTTTCTGACCAGCTAGCTCTTTTCATATTCTTAGGAAAAATACCATTCACTAATATTACGCTACCCGCCAGAGTAATGATTGTCTTTTGGATAATTGTCTTACCAGCAGTGTTATTTTTTAGAAAGACAGTTGCCGACACATTCTGGAAGATAGTAGAATCAGTTAGTAATGCTCGCCAACGCCGCGTAAAAATGAAGCAAAGAAAATGTCATTACCCACTAATTCCAGACGAAGATATATGCCTAATCTCTATCTATTTCTTATATATTATCAATGCACGAGAAGGTAACCTCGCAAAAACCGGAACGCAGCAGCGTCTGGCAACAGTTTCAATTTCTTAAATTTTATCGTTTAATTATCACTTGGTAGTACCGCCTCCGCCCACAGCTGCAATTCTTGCAAGATAAACTGTTGTTCGTCAGTCGCCGACGGCGCTAGACACTGCAAGGACGCCATAAATTGCGGTAGTTGTACCTGCAGGTGCTGCGCCCGCCAGGCTTCCCATTGCGCCAGGTCATCTTCGCTGAGCGAGCGTGGAAAGTTGCGCGCTTTGTAATGCAGCAGCAGTGGCGCCAACCGCTCGTCCTGGAATTCTGGATGGAAATCAGCCAATTCACGCTCATCAGCATTGCGCACCACTTCTACTCGCAGACGATCACGGTCGTTCAAAAAGCCATCGTACAATTGCGCTTCTGGATCGGGCAGTTTTTTGAAGGCTGGCTTGTTTTCAAAAATAGTCCGTAATTTTTCAGCAAAGTCTGGGTGATCCAGTAAAATATTTTGATGCTTCTGGACTGTTTTTAGATCAAGCGAAACCTTCTGCCAGCCATCGCCCTGCTCCAGCACGCCCAGCGGCGCCACCGCCGGACAGCGATTGTACTGCAACTCTTTGACTGGCAATTTAACGAAGTCCTCAGCCTGCCGCTCCTCCCAGGAAGCAAAGATTTTCTTCACCAACTCCTCTTGGCTCAGCCCAACAAACGGCGTCGGATCATACCGTAGGTCATAGACGACCGCGCCGCCGTTTCGACTGGTCGTCAGCGGAAAAGCCACCGTAGTTTTAGCAAATTCTTTATCATAACGACCGCTGGCATAGACAAACGGTTTTTTATCGTCGACATTGACCAGCTGCTGGACTAATTTTTTATCACGCATCTTTAGCAAATAATCATACAGCTGCGGCTGCTTTTGTTTGATCAATTTCGTCACTGCAATCAGTGCCGTCACGTCCGCCAAAGCATCATGGGCATTTTCATGGGCAATACCGTTGGCGCTGGTGATAAGTTCCAGGCGATTGCTTGGCTCGCCTTTAGTATCAAGCGGCCATTTAATTCCCTCTGGCCTGAGTGCCCTGGTCAGTCGCACCATATCCAGCAAATCCCAACGCGAGCGACCATCTTTCCAGCTCCATTCGTACGGATCATGAAAATTGCGCCACAACAAATGACGAATAAATTCGTCGTCAAACCGAATATTATTAAAGCCAACCGCGATGGTATCCGGCGTGAAAATCTCCTCACTCAACATCCGGGCAAACTGTGCCTCAGTGTAGCCTTCCTCGACTGTTTTTTGCGGCGTGATGCCAGTCACCATCAGCGCGTCAGGACTTGGCAATGTATCATCATTCAGCGTCACCAGCAGGTTATATGGCTCACCAATCGGCTCAAGGTTCATATCCGTTCGCTGCCCCGCAAACTGCATGATTCGGTCTTGCCGCGGATTTAGTCCGCTGGTTTCCAGGTCATAGAAGAAGAATGTTTGCGCCATAACTATAGTATAGCAAAGCCACGAGATGACGCCCAAATCTACTGCTCAACCAGCGTAAACGGCATCGATTCGCCAATCTGCACCACGGTCTCACCGACTGCACCCTGACGAATTAACTCGTGAGTGATGCCCATTTTTCTCATGATATCCCGCAGGCGATTGACCGATTCAAATTGATCAAAGTTAGTGCGGCGAGCAAACTTTTCAATTTTAGCTCCGTGGATGATGAAGCTAATCGTCTCTTCATCGTCTACATTTTCAGGCTCCGCGCCAACCACCCGCTCTACCGTCCAGGCATCAGATGCTGCTTGCGCATCCAAAGCAATGACTGGCAACTCATCGCCTTCTTCTTCAATCAACTCGGCTTCCCGTGCTCGATAGTTCGTGACCTCACGACGCAGTAGGCGTAGTAGTTCGGTCACGCCAGTATGCGTCTGCGACGAAATCGCCACCACTGGCGAACTATTGGCCACATTTTGTAGCGCTGTCGACTGCATGGCAATGATTTCATCATCCAATCCTTCACATTTCGTCAAAGCGATGATTTCTGGACGCGCCGCTAATTCTTCAGAATATTTTTCCAGCTCGCGGCGAATGGTTTGGTATTTTTCCGCTGGGTCGTCACTATAGGCATCAATCATGTGGAGCAACACGGCTGTGCGCTCAACATGGCGCAGGAACTGGTCGCCCAAACCCTTACCCTCCGAGGCACCCTCAATCAATCCTGGAATATCAGCGATCAGAATTGAGCCATCATCAACATCCGCCACACCCAAATTTGGCGTCAATGTCGTAAACTCGTAATTGGCAATTTCCGGCCGAGCATTAGAAACCACACTCAAGAATGTCGATTTGCCAGCATTGGGAAAGCCAACCAAGCCAACGTCAGCTAATAATTTCAATTCCAACTCTGCTTCAAATTCTTCACCCGCCTCACCAAGTTCAGCCATCTTTGGTGCTTGGCGCGTACTGGATGTAAAATGAGCATTACCAAATCCACCGTCACCGCCCCGAGCAACGACTGCTTGTTGCTGGTCTGCCGTCAAATCCGCCACTACCTTGCCGTCACGCTTGACCAACGTACCAATCGGCACTTTGACGACCAGCGGCGAGCCACTTTTACCGCGCTTGTTGCGCTTGCTGCCGTCACCGCCATTTTCCGCCTTTAACTCTGGTTTATAGCGAAAGTTAAGTAACGTATTCAGATCTTTGGTCGCCAAAAATATAACATCACCACCGCGTCCACCATCACCACCATCAGGACCACCCTTGTCAACATATTTCTCATGCCGAAAACTGACTGCGCCGTTGCCGCCCTTGCCAGCTCGTACAAAAACTTTTGCGATATCAACAAACATGAGCTAATTATACCAGAAAACACCCCGTCAGTCGACGGGGTGTCGTGTTGATGTCATCTTAAGATTTTAGTGGATGAAGCTATAGCGTCCAGCCTCAGCAAGTGGTATGGTGCGAGAAGAGATAACGTTATAACCCGCATAATTCATATCTGAAACATAGATATTCTGACCATCTACCCGCTCCACGATACCAACATGTCCGTAACCATAGCCACCCCAAGCGTTCTGTATAATAGCGCCCGGCGCTGGCGTATTATTAACTAAGAATCCAGCCGCACGTGCACTAGTGCTCCAAGCCCTGGCATGGCCCCAGAAACTACCAATTGGACGACCCAACTGCAAACGACGTTCGTAGGCATACCAAGTACAGTTACCTGGAGCATATCGGTTACCAACAGAGGCAGTTAGCCAGCTTCGACTAGCACTAGTGGTAGTCGAAGAGCCATAACTACTATTTCCATACGACGATCGACCCCGTGGCGCTACATAACCTGGACGCTCAGTCTCCGGTAATTCCCCGCCAGGCAAAACTACGCGAGCGCCAACATTAAGCCCTGTTTTTTCCTCAATATCATTATATAGCACAATTCGCTCGGCGCTAGTCTTATACTTTTCTGCTAGCGATTGAGTAGTATCGCCGCTCTTAACCGTATAAACCACACCGTCAACCAACGGCACAGTCAAGGTCTTGCCTGGTTCAATTGCATCGGAATCCGTATTATTAGCCCAACGCAGTGTTTGCGCCGAGATCTTAAATTTCTTAGCAACAGTGTTCATAGTGTCGCCATTCTTCGTCACATACGTCGTAATTCCGCGACCAGCTGAAGTATCAGGCTTGACGATTTCCGGTTTCGTGATTACCTCGGCATCATTTTGCGATAAATCTTTCTTAATCCCCAGAGACGTAGTAGTTTCACGCAGATCGCCAGCTGATGGCAATTCAGTCGTTTCAGCAAGATTCGTCACTACAGTAGCTGCTGCTAGCTGGTCAACAGATACTGCACTTGCCGCGGTATTTTCATTATGCGATTTTGATGATTTCGTATTAGATGAGGCAACAGTTTTATTTTCTGCCGCCGCCGACTCGCCATTATTATATCCATATATTAAAAACGAAATAGCTAAAATAAATATTCCGCCATAAACCGCAAAGGAACGCAGCTTATTTCTTTTACTCCGAAGAGTAGATACTTGATTACGAATCTCCGTACTCCTTGCATCAGCGTTGCCGCCAGTGCTGCTACCAAACTGTCTTTCTTCTCGCAATAGAACAGGATACCTTGTCGACCTAATAATTAGTTTATATTCTAAAATGATTTGGTTTATCGTATCCGTAGCGACAATCTTGGCAGGCCGTTCGTCGTGCCAGTCCCCAACAACTCAACTCGCGAACGAGCTACTGTTTATTTTACACGACATTGACATTATTGTCAATAGATTTTATGAAATGCTAATTTGTCAAGAAATCTGGCATTTTTTCTGGCAATGTTGCTTGATATTTTTCTCATGCTCATCATTCGTTACCGCAAAATACGTAACATCATCATCACCGCTCAAAAAGTACTTGTATGGAGTATTTTCCGGATCAGCTGCTGCGTTTAGCGCGCTCAAAGACGGCACAGCAATTGGCCCTGGCGGCAAACCCTTATGTTTACGAGTGTTATACGGGGAATTTAAATCCGGCGTCCGTACTGCACCAGTTTTATCAGCAGCATACTGATATGTTACATCAGACCCTAATGGCATATCCGCTCTCAAACGATTATAGAATACGCTCGCAATCTTTCGCTGATCAGCGCATATTTCCGCCCCAGCACCGCAGCCAATTGACTCCTTTTGAATAATTGACGCCAATGTAATTCCCTGATGCAGCGTCAAACCGCGAGCCTTAAACTTCTCTACTAGATTATATTTTTTCACGACAGCCTCAAAATGACTAAGCGAACGCTGAATCACTTGTTCAATTGACTCATTAGGCGAAATATAAAACGTTTCACCATAGACGTAGCCTTCTAGGTCAGCGCCGTTCGGGCGGCTAGCTAAAATTGGATTCGTGTATTTGGCATTAAACGCTTCTTTTATTTTTTTATCCGAAAATTCCGCCTTTTTTAGTACCGATTCTACTTCTCTACCATCTGAATTTTTGATCTTCGTATGCAGCGTTGCACCTGGATAAAATGTTATCGAAACCTCATCTGACTTACCGCTAGTCAAGCGATCTACAATTTCTGGCACTGTTTGCGATGGTCTGACTGAATATACACCAGATTGAAACTTGCTGCTAGTATTATGCAAGCGCACATACGCCGAAAAAGCCAGCGAGCTGCGAATAAGTTTTTTCTGCTCCAAACTGTCAGCTATATCGCCAGAGTTCATACCCTCCTTAATATCAATTCTCACAGCTGTTTTATTACTAACATCAGCTGGCATAAGCATCTGTCGATACCACATAGCCGCACTCAGCGACGCCACGCCGACCACAGCAACCAGCACCGACAAAGCTATTAGCCATTTTCTGCGGCTTCTTCGAATTTTCATACATGCTCCTCCAAATAATCTTGCAAAATTATACTAGCCGCCTCGGCGTCAATTTCGCCTTTATCTTTAATTTTATTGCCTAGTCTTTGTTCCGCCTGGACGCTTGTCAGCGACTCATCCTGGAATACTACCTTCGTATCCAAATCAATCTCTGCCAATTGATCGACAAAATTCTCTACATATTTCGTCTGCTGCGTTGGTTCGCCAGATTGATTGCGCGGATAGCCTACGACGATGATATTAATATCGTTTCGTAAAACCAATTCGACAATTTTTTGGATTGTTGACTCGTCATTCTCTAGCCACCCAAAAGGCACTGCAATTTTAACCCGAGAATCAGCCATCGCTACGCCGATCCGCCGCGTGCCGACATCCAGAGCCAAAAAATTCCTATTTGGCATCCTTCAGCTTAAACTCAACTTTAATCTTTTTTATATCATTTGGTACAGATCTTACCCAAAAAGGCGAGAATTTTACATCAACATCCTCAACACCCTCAATAGACTCAATCGACGACTGCACATCGCCGTACGTCCGGCCTTTTGCCTGTTCTTTTACTTTAGTTTCATCAATTTCCGGACCAATCTTACCGTTAGCGGTTACAACAAGGCTCTGGACACCCCCTCTATCAGTAAATTGAGAAAATTCTACCTTGTCTACACCGCTGTCGTAAATCTTTTGCGACTTTTTATCGCCAATATCGTCTTCTCTAATTTTAGCGTCAATGAAAGATTTTATATCAGATTTATCTGCTGCCAGCATACTGGCAGTAATTGTCGATTTTAACAACACGCTACCCGAAGCTTCGCTATCGACCGCCACACTAGGAACTGGCTCTGAGCGGTTTTCAGAATAACTATCGGTAATAACTTTTGCAGAGCTACCGAAAGATCCAGCAAGCTGATTTTTTAGACCATTATCCTTCTGCTCGTTTAATTTCGATTTTGCGCTAGCAACGTCAGAAGCCGTCACTACGGTAGCTGTTTTGTCAGTTCCACCGCTGGTTGGCGACATTAGCGAAGCCTTTATGCCATCAACTGAGATCGACATACTGCCCGACGCCGCATTATATTGCGAACCGCCTTCAGCTGCCCGCACCGAGGCAGTCGCCGTCCCGGGGCAAGTTCTGTCAGAGCAATCCCATGACAACGTCGCCGCCGGAACTGTTACCGAAGAAGATAGCATATAAGACAGATCATTATTCTTAAGGATCGTCCCCGCAGCGATAGTCACGCTATTTTTTGACGAATTACTAAACTTAACCGACCCAGTCGCCTTTTCTCCAACATTCTTTTTGCCGGTTGCCGCAAACTCAACACTGATTTCTTTTTGTAATTCTCGTTTCTGAACCTTAATGCTGTCATTTTTAGCGCTAACCGTGTCGTCCGTCGTTAATTTTACCGTCTCGCTAACTTTTACTCCCGTTGTTTTAGCGGTAATAATTACTGTCGCGTGCGGCGCGAACCAAGTCGCCCACACTAAAAATATAATTAATAACAGTAAGCCGCCGCCAATCAAGGCGAACTTCTTACGAAAAACATTAAAATCTGGAATCTTTGGCTTTTTCTTATTGCTTTTTGCTGAATTGCCAGGAGATTTATTCTTATTGGCAGCATCTGGAGTATTTGCCCCGTTAACTCCCTTATCGTCTTTTGGTTTTTTATGAGCCGAATCTGCCATATCGCCAACCGGCAGCTGTCCGCCATCAATCACATCATTATCGTCTACTTTCAGCGCTGGAATCTCCGCAATTTCCGGCTTACTTTGCAATGTTTTTGCTACTGGAATATCAGCTGTCGCCGCCAATCCTGCCAATACATTGTCGCTGGTAATTATTACCACTCTTTTGTCCGCCGATTTAGCTGCTCGCGCCAACAGCCGAATATTAACCGCACTCTGCAAAACGCCGATTCGGCGCGGCGGCACCAAGGCAATAATCCGCTCTTTCGATGATTTAATCTTGCCAATTATTGACGTAATATCGTCTTCTGTATCAATATGTATAACGTCTTTATTCATTTCAAATCTTTAATAACCTGTTTACTTTTTCGACCAAACCATTACTTTCCTGGTTTCCAATTATTGTATCATACCCCACCCGGAGTAAACCCATAACCGTGATAAACGTATGATCGGCTATATCGCCTGTGGTATCAATTATGCCAGTCACGTCGCTAGGCTTAATATATTGCACGACTGGTTTTTTCGTAAACGGCAAATCCTCATGCCATTGGTGTTTTTCCAGCGCCTCAGTAATTTTCTTCAAATTGGATCCGCCGCCGCACAGCAAAATGCGGTTTGGTAAATAATCAACGTTATCAAACTCGCTTAATGCTAATTCCACACCGGATAGCCATACCTCTAATGTCTTATCAATCGCTTCATCAACTCGCCTTTTCACTGTCGGCTTAATATTACCATCATTAAGGTTTAGCTTTAACTTCTCAGCATCCTTAAAGCTCAAATCCAGATCGGCTGCAATTGTCCGCGTAAAACTCCGACCGCCGATGCCAAACATCTTTGTACCTTCAACCCCGCCGTCGTTTACTACTGCAATATCGGTCGTGCCGCCGCCGATGTCCGCTAAAATTGCCGTAAAATTACTGTCGGTATCTGTTCCTAAAACACTGCGACTTACTGCAAAAGGCTCGGCAGCTACCGCCACCAATTCTAATGCTAATTCGTCAGCCACTTTCTCCAACGCCCCAATATGCACCATCGGTGCAAATGCCGTATAAATCTGTACTGCTACGTCCCGCCCCTGAAAACCAATCGGGTTAGACACCTTATAGCCATCAATATGGATACTTACCAGCGCCGAATTAACTAGCTTCACTTCAACATCCTCATTGCCAGTTTCCAGTGCTATCTGAGCCTGAGCCTTACTTTGCGCCCGCTCTTGTACCTTCTCGATAATAAATTCCATCTCTGCCACGTCTAAAGTCTTATTAGGTTGCGGACGGCGATAACGAATCGTATTAGTAACGCCCTTTACTAGTTCGCCAGCAATACCAATAATCACGCGTTTGCCTTGTATGCCAGCTTGATCTTCCGCCTCAGTAAGCGCCGCTTCGCAATTTGCAACCACACCAGCAATATCAGCAATCGCACCCAAATGCATGTCGCCCATTTCTTGCTGTTTACGCCCAACGCCGATAATTTCCAAATTATCATCTTTTATTTCGGCAATCAGCGCCTTAACTACCTCTGTACCAATATCCAAACCAACTAACAATTCCGGAGTATCTTTATCGGTTTTTTTTAACATGTCTCTCAATGCCATACAGGTTTATTATATAACGCTTGTGATTTTGAGGCAATTGTTGACTTTTTCACTAATAAATTGCCTCATGTTTAGTTTATTTCAAAATCGCTTTAATCCGGCGAATTCCCGCCGAGCTAGACTCTTCTTTGGTGATTTTGAAGCGCTTACCGCCCTCAGCCAAGATGCCGGTGTGTTCGACGTGCGGACCGCCGCAAACTTCAAAGCTAATAACATTATCGCCCTCGCCGATAGAATAGACTTTCACCGTATCGCCGTAGCGTTCGCCAAAGGCGCCGATTGCGCCCATTTTTAGCGCCTCGTCAGTCGGATAGACGGCAAAGCTGACTGGTAAATCAGCGTCGATCCAGGCATTAACTTGATCTTCCACTGCTTGCTTTTCCTCCGGCGTCAATTTATCGTGGTTAAAATCAAAACGCAGGCGCTCAGCAGTGATATTGCTGCCGTGCTGTTGTAAATCCGGTGCACCGAGGACTTTGCGTAGTGCCGCGCCCAACAGATGCGTCGCCGTATGATATTTCAGATGAATCGGATCGTGACCCTCTAGGCCGCCGCTAAATTGCCCCTTGCGTGCTGTCTTGGAACGTTGGCGTTGCTCGGCCATTCGCGCATCAAATTCGGCGCGCCAATTATCAGAAAGCTTGATACCTTGTTTATAGGCCTCTTCGGTACTCAGCTCCACCGGAAAGCCAAACGTATCATATAGCGTAAATAGCTCTTCGCCAGTCAAGCCGTCGTCAATATAATGCTGCATTTGCCTAAGACCTTTACGCAGCGTCTGGCGGAAGGCTTTTTCTTCCTTAACCAGTGTAGCGATGATATTCTCGCGGTTTTCTTTAACCTCTGGGAAATCTGCTTCATATAAATCAGCGATCACCGGCACAACTTCCTCGAGGAAATTCTGCTCAATCCCCAGATCAAAACTATAGCGAATCGCCCGGCGTAGTAGGCGGCGCATCACGTAGCCCTGCTCCTTGTTGCTCGGCATACAGCCGTCGACCGCCAAAAATACAGCCGCCCTGAGATGATCGGCGATCACTCGCATCGACGCGGTGTGCGTAGCGTATTCCTTGCCGCTTAGACTTTCTAGCTTTTTAATAATTGGCTGTAGTAGGCTGATCTTAAAAACGTCAGGACTGTCAATTGCTGCCGCGGCAATCCGTTCCAAGCCGCCGCCAAAATCAACATTCTTACGTTTCAGCGGTTCAAAGCTACCGTCATCCAGCCGGCGATACTGCATGAACACTTGGTTGCCGATCTCCATAAATCGGCCGCTATCGCTAGCTGGATGCGCCTGCCCAAAACTAGCATCGTGATGCTGTTCGCCAAAATCATAAAACACCTCGCTATCTGGCCCGCATGGATCGCCAATCGGCGTGCTATCAATGCCGCCGCCGCGGCTCCACCAGTTTTCTTTATCGTTGTAGAAGAAAATCCGGCCGCCCTGCATACCCAGCTTGTCGCCATTTTCAGCGCTATCCAGCTCGACAATTTTAGCCTCAATGCCTTTTTTAGCAAAAACTTCTTGCCAAATTTGCGCTGCTTCATCGTCGCGCGGAATGTTATTTTTCTCATCGCCAATAAAACAGCTGACATAGATTTTGTGCGGATCTAGCCCAACTATTTCTGTCAAAAATTCGAAAAACCATTCAATCTGCTGGCGTTTGAAATATTCGCCCATACTCCAATTACCCAGCATCTCAAAGAACGTCGTGTGGCGATTATCGCCAACATCCTCGATATCCTGCGCCCGCAAACACGTCTGACTATCAGCTAGTTTCGTACCCTGCGGATGATCCTGACCCAGCAAATACGGCAGTAGCGGCTGCATGCCCGAGCCGGTAAATAACGTCGTCGGGTCATTATGCAATATCAGCGGCGCCCGCTCAATAATAGCGTGGCCGTTTCTTTGGCAAAATTCGAGATATTTCTGGCGGATTTCTTGTGTATTCATAGAGGTAATTATAGCATAAAACAAAACCGCCCGATTAACGAGCGGTTTGCAATTATTCTATAATATCTACTCGGCAGATTCTTCAGCAGGTTCTTCCTTCGGCTGGTTCTTGCGAAGTTTCTCTGGGTTACGGATAGATTTATGCTTATCAGCAACCGGTTCTTTAACCCATTTCGGTAATTTAACACCAGCTTCTTTCAACAGTTTAACGACGCGCGGTGTTGGCTGAGCGCCATTGTCTAAATATTTCTGCGCTGATTCAACCTGAATATTTGCCTCTTTAGTATGCGGGTTGTAGCTACCGACATACGCGACCACTCGACCACTCGACGGGTGACGATGCGCCTCTTGTACCGCCAGGCGATACACTGGGTAACCTTTGCGACCCAACCGTTGCAAACGAATTGCTAACATGTGTAATTTCTTCCTTTTCTTACAACTCTTTGATTAATGTCTTACTCCTAGAGAGTGTACACTATTTATGCATGGTCGTCAATTCTGCTGTGAAAAATTGATTTGACCTTTTAGCTGCAACATAATATAATAAAAAAATCCATGAGGTTAGCGTACTTATCAGAACCGCCACTTAGTAAGCCGGGTGGTCATCCACAATGGCCCAGTGATCGCGTGGCTGAATTTAAAGCGACATATCCCAGAGAATTCTGGTCGCATCGAGCGTTGACAGACATTCTGAATACAGCGATTCGCTTTACTGCCGATGAAAGTCGGGCAAAGAGCAAGTATTTCAATAATCAGTTCGATCGATTTCATGATTCAGTCAAGGATATTCCAGGTGTAATAGGAGTTTTTGGGACTGGATATCCTTTCTATGCCTACCAGAACGACGGCTCCATCGCAGATGTACCTGAGATACGACGTTACCAGAAATCGTTTCAAGCAGCAATTAATAGGGATCGTCTGCGGTCATATGGCGGATGGCTTTGTGGCGCTTGCGAGCTAGCTTGCGACTTACCCGATCTTAAAAAGTATTGTAAACCATGCGATTCAGTCGACTTTAAGCCAAGAGATATCTTTAAAGCATTGCTTGATTTAGATTATTGGATTGTAGTTGATGACGCTCCTGAGGCAGACCTTCGTCGGCAAGAGAAGAAAATTCAAGGATGCGCTCAAGCAGCTTCATTTGAATCGTCTGATAGTAATATCATTCAGACGCTCGAAACAACAAGATACGCTATGGAGACAGTTCTTAGAGGTTTTCAACCGGGAGCAATGCTACCAGTAGATATGCATATAATTACTAAAGTAGAACTCTTGGAGTGTCTAAAAGCAACTCCTGACGCAATTCGAAAAGGCAGAGCCGTTAGTATTGCTCCGCGCTCATTGCACAAGGTTTGGGAGGATACTAATGAGCCTTACGATTTTATAAAGGATTTTCTATTTTCTTTCACTCCTCACACATGGAATGACAATGAGCTCCTAGAAGCGCTGTCAAGCGCTCGACACGAAGTACATGATTTAATTGCTGACGATCCAATAAAAGCCGTAGCCGACAGAGCCGAGAAAGAGAAACGCCAGCTTGAAGCGCCCGGTGTTGCGCAATGCTTAAAGGAAAGGATTAATTCTTGGAAATGAAACGACACATCATTGACCTACATACCCATACTGTCCACTCTGACGGAGTATTAACGCCGATTGAACTAATTGATCGAGCGCATGATAATGGCGTATCTGTACTGTCGATCGCTGACCACGATACGTTAGGTGCATATGAAGACGAATCAACATTTGAACAGGCTAAGAAGCGTGACATTCGCCTCATCCCTGGAGTTGAAATTTCAGCCAAGTATCGATCCGTCGGTATTCATGTTTTGGGACTTTTTATTGATCATGAGAATGACACTCTCCATAACGTCTTAAAGAGGCAGCATAATTTTAGAATTGAGTATATGAACCGCGTCGTTGATATGTTTGAAAAAGACGGCTGGGCGATTGCTTCAAAAGAAAGTTTACTTTCGCTAGGATCAGTTACTAAAGCTCACATTTCTCAAAGTATCGTCGAGCACGAAGAAAATTTTGAACGTCTAAAGCAATTGTTTGGCCAAATTCCTAACCGCGGTATGTTTATCGAGGCTATGATGAATGAGGGCTGCAAGTATTTCCTAGAACGTGAAACACTATCGCCGACAGAAGCTGTCCAAGCAATTCACGACGCACATGGCGTTGCGATCTTCGCCCATCCTATTGCCAGTTTGTACGAAGATATGGATATGACAGCTCTCCGCGATGTGATTAGCAATACTAATTTCGACGCACTCGAAGCGTTTTACTACTATCATGACCAATCCAGAGGCGGAGCAATGATAACAGCAATTGATCAAATGACAGAACTTGCTCAAGAGTTTGGGCTCGCTGTAAGCGCTGGTTCTGACTACCATGGGCCAAATCCAGCTCATGGCCGTCAGACCGATGTAGGATTCAAGGGGATGCCAAGAAAACCGGGATTGAAATACCTTAAAGCTTTGGAAGAGATAGCTCTTAAGTACGCCTCTTAGTAGCAGCTAGCTTAGCAAATAATCCCGCCGCCCAAACATTCCTCGCCGTCATATATCACGGCTGACTGGCCTGGGGCGACGGCGCGCTGCGGCTCAGACAAGATAACCGTCACTCTCTCGCCATCATCATAATTCACACGCGCAATCTCCGCATTAATGAGCGACGCCCGATGCCGCACCCGAACTTGACAGGCATCACCTTCTGGCGGCTGATTGATCCAATGAACGTCAGTCAGGGTCAATTCTTGGCACCAGAGGTTACCATTATCAATCGAACGCGACACGTAAACCTCATTCTTTTCCATGTCTTTGCCGACGACATAGTACGGCAAGCCGCCGCCAACATTTAAGCCATGCCGCTGCCCCAGCGTATAGAAAATTGCG
Organism: uncultured Candidatus Saccharibacteria bacterium; assembly: GCA_963553885.1. GTDB lineage: Bacteria > Patescibacteriota > Saccharimonadia > Saccharimonadales > Saccharimonadaceae > Nanosynbacter. Next base: position 77,504 of record CAUVOY010000001.1, on the reverse strand, counting down.
CCATCATGCCGGCCAACAATCACGCCCGTTGACCGATCAATGATATCGCCTGGTCTAGTTGCAACATATTCTGACAAAAACTCACGAATCCCCACTTGCCCAACAAAGCAAATCCCCATCGACTCCTTTTTACTGGCCGTCCACAAACCCCGCTCCTTAGCCATTTGGCGCACCTCAGTCTTAGTAAAATCGCCGAGCGGGAACATAGTTTTCGCTAGCGCCTCGGACGTCACACGGTAGAGGAAATAGGTTTGGTCTTTGTTGTCATCATGCGCCCGAAGCAAGCGAGCAGTGTTGGGTAGTGATGGCGCTTTGACGAGCCCAGGTGTAAGCGTTGATTCGTCCTGAATCGCCGAGGACTGTCTGAACGCAGTGAGTTCCGCAGGCGACAGCGACGGATCAATGGGAACACCATGACGTGAGGCAACCGCGCCAGAATTACCCAATGCTGCACCGTCTACTACATGTTCAGCTCGTGCATAATGCCCCGTCGCGATATATTCCGCACCCGCCGCCAACGCCGCCTCTAAAAACAACTTAAACTTCACCTCTTGATTACACATCACGTCAGGATTTGGCGTCCGACCCGCCTGGTATTCGCGAATCATATAGTCAACGACATTTTGCTTGTACTCTTTTTGAAAATCGAACACCTGAAAATCAATTCCCAGCCCCACTGCCACGCGCTTGGCGTCAGCCACATCTTCTACCCACGGACAATGCATGCCCGGTAAGTCCTCTGACCAGTTTTTCATATACACGCCGGTCACCTCGTGGCCTTGCTCGACTAATAGCGCTGCCGCTACCGACGAATCAACGCCGCCCGACATACCGACAAATACCCGAGCCATCAGCGCGACACTCCCAGTGCAAATAAACCGATCCGCAGCAATTCGCCGACCGCCAGCCACCAACCCCACGGCGTCAGCCACCACCATGCACTCCAATGCTTGTCGTGCGTCGTCGGGCGTGCCCGCAGTTCAACATTCGGCAGTTGCGCTGAAAACTCAGCCAGCGCTCGCCGCATGTGATAGCCGCTAGTAACCAGAATGACACGCTTGATGCCGCGCTGCGCTATGATATTTGCCACTTCTTGGGCGTTTTGTTTGGTGGTCTCTGAACGTTCGTCCATCACCAAGGCCGCAGTTGGCACACCCGCCGCCTCGGCTTGTTTTCTCATGGCGGCGGCATTAGACGGGCCGGATTTATCGGCCGCAGCACCAGATAAGATAATAGTAGGCGCCCAGCCAGCTTGATATAATTTAACTGCCTCGGCCGTGCGCGCTTCAGTGTCGCCGCCGCTGATAACGATGATCGCACCCGCCTTTTGACATTGCCCCGATCCAGGTTGCGGACAATCTTTCAAGTCATCTGGCGATAAATAATAACTCAGACTGGCAATGACTACAACCGCAATTACCACTAAGCCGATTAATCGATGAATCATCGATTTCGCTCCTGTTCCATACGCACTGCAGTAATAATCTCGTCCGCCGCCCGCATAACTTGCGCCTCATCGTTCAGCCGCCCCAACGTCAGCCGCAGACTACCATCAATCGCCGTATCGCCCAACCCGATCGCCGCCAAAACATGTGATCGCGTCCCCGAATTAGCCGCACAAGCACTACCCGTTGCCACCAGTACGCCGTGCGCTTCCAGCAAAAACACTAACCGCTCAGAGTCAACACCAGGAAACGAAATATTGAGGAAATTAACCAGCGATTTCTTCTGATCAGAGGAAATAATCATGTCAGGGAAAGCCGCCGATAGTTTCTTTGCCAACATATCACGCAATCCTCGCAGCCGTTTTACTTCACCGCTGCGACGCTTGGCGGCTAGTTCCAGCGCCGCCGCAAAGCCGACCACACCAGCCACATTTTCCGTGCCGCTGCGCAGACCCGCTTCTTGTCCGCCGCCAACGATAGTTGGCCGCAGCTTGACACCCGGCCGCGCCCATAACAATCCAACCTGCTTTGGCCCGTAAACTTTTGCCGCCGATAGCGTCAACAAATCAACACCCAGACGTTTAATTTTCACATCCATCAGTGCCGCAGTCTGCGAGGCATCGGTGTGAAACACAAGCGGCGTTGGCTCGCCATTTTCCTGGCGTCTGAGTCGCTCGGCCCTAACAACTTCCGCAATTTCCTCAATGGGCTGGATATACCCCAGTTCATGATTCGCCAGCGCGATACTCATAAAACTAACGTCTGGCGTTAGCAGTTTTTTAACAGCCTGCAGATCGATGCGTCCGTTTTTCAGCGGCGGAATGAACCGAACCTCTGAGCGCGCTTTCGCAGAATTGATAACCGAGCTATGCTCAATCGCCGAGATCAAACTCACACCACCCGCCGCGGTAAACGCCAAATTGATTGACTCCGTGGCGCCAGCCGTCATCACTAATTCATCCGCACCCACGCCCAGCACTCGCGCGATACGCGACTTTGCCTCGCGGTAGTCACGCTTGACGGTGACCGCCGGTGCATATGGACTGGACGGATTAAAAAACTTCTCAGAAAAATACGGCTGCATCGCTTCAATCACCAACGGATCCATTGGCGTGGCAGCGGCGTGATCAAGATATATAAATTTGTCTTTCACCTCTTTATTATATCAGAGACGGTAACCAGTCTGCGGGTCGCGTTTATACAAATCCCGGGAAACTCGTTCGTAATATTCTTTAACCGCCAGTACAAAGTTCTGCAATTCATCGCCTTCCAAATAGCTATACCGATAATTCGGCTGAACTTTCAAAATACCCTTTGGCTGCACTTCGTAGCGTGTCGTCAACTCCTGTTTTTTGCCATCTTTATCAACAATTTCTTCGTACCAAATCCACGTGTCTTTATCTAAATTAAAAAATTCCCGCCGCGTCACATGCTCTGGCTTTTCACCAAAAATAGTTGCGCCAATCTCGCTTTCTAATTGAATCAACTCGCGCTCAGTAAATTTTTTTAGCGGCCGATTTTTCTTTTTTAGAACAGAAGCCAGCCCGGCATCGCCATCGTCGGTAAATACTAATTTCAAAGCTTTTTTAATAAGATTCGGCACTTATTAGCCCCTCTGCTTTCTCTGTACGAAATGCGCCAAGATTAGTACCTATAGACAAAACTTGCTGTATGTCTTTCTTTTCATGATTATCTACAGCCTCCAGAGTTCCTCTATAGCCAATATGACTTACCTTGTTGCTAGGTTCTATGTTTCTATCAGGATTAAATAATGTCGATTTTACCGCTACGCCGCCATTAATACCAGCATTACTAGCAGAGTCCCTGCCTTTAACTTTATCAAAAGACCCTTCTGGAGACGGAACTCTTTCTGGAACAATCACGTTCTGAGACATCTCGCCCCGCCTAGACGAACTAATACCTAAAATACCTGACCTAGTGCTTCCCTTGTTCATATTTTTCTCCACTTATATGCCAAAAAGGTTCTTAGTATTGCGAACCGTAGCTTCAGACAAATCGTCAAAAGGTATGTTTCGATTATCCGCCCAATATTTCGCTACCAGCTCTACATATCTTGGCATATTCATCTTACCACGAAATGGCTTTGGTGTCAAGAACGGCGCGTCGGTTTCTAATAATAATCGCTCCAGCGGGATGGAAGCGAACAATTCTTGCTGCGCTTGGTCTTTAGTAAAAGTACTAATTCCATTCAAACCAACATACAACCCGCGAGCAAAACCCTTTTCTAAATTGAGGCGCGTATCAGTAAAACTGTGCAGCACGCCGCGCAAACCATGAAAATTATCAAAAATTGGCCAAAAATCATTCCACACTGATATCTGGTCAGCTGCGCCATCACGAATGTGAAAGCTAACTGGCAAATTATAATCTATTGCCAGCTGTAACTGCGCCTCCAGCGCCTGAATTTGCACGTCGCGCGGGCTATGATTGTAATAATAATCAAGCCCAATCTCGCCAATCGCCACAATCGGCGAATTCTCCGCCCTATTTTTTAGCAACCGCTCTATCTCGCCCCAACCATCCTTGCTGTCGTGCGGATGAACGCCAACTGCTGCCCAAGTACAGTCATGATTCGTGGCAAATTCCACTGTTTGTCGACTGCTGCGCTCGTCAGTACCAACACAAATCATGCCGATACCCGCTGCAATTGACTGCTGGTATAATTCCTCGCGATTGTCCGCGAAAAACTCGGTATCATGCAAATGACAATGCGAATCAATCAAGCGTAAGTCTGCCGCCATACTATTCTCCGCCGTCAGACTCATTATTATTTGCCCTGGTTTTCTACTTTTGGCGCGCGCGGATCGGGCGTATGTAGATATTTGCGCGGGAATAATGGCGTCAGCTCTGACGGCACGACACCACTGGCAAACATGTCGTGAATTCTCTCGGCAGTTTGCGGCATAAATGGACGAAGCATGTCAGAGACTTGCAGTAATGTACCGCAGGCATGCGCCAAAATCTCGCCCAAATGCGCTTCCGCCTCTGGGTCTTTATCGCGTTTTTTAGCAACTTGCCATGGTTGCACGCGCTCAATATATTGATTCAATGAACGGATAATCTGCCAAATTTCATCAATTGCTAGGTTAAAATTTAAAGACTCCATATCAGCACGGTACGGCCCCATATCGTGTTCAGACTGCGGTGCATCGCCAATAACGCCGGCTTGATAACTCTGCACCATCTTTGCCACCCGCTGTACCAAATTACCGAGATCATTGCCCAGCTCGCCATTATAGGCCGCTTCAAACTTCTCCCAAGTAAAGTCACCTTCATCTTGCGTCGGCACGTGGCGCAGGAAATAATAGCGAAAGGCCTCAACGCCGTAGTGCGGGATGATATCAACCGGACCAACACCATTACCAAGCGACTTACTCATTTTGGTGCCGCCAACGTTGATAAAGCCATGAACTAATAGCACCTTTGGCAGCGGCAAGTCCAGCGCCATCAGCATCGCCGGCCAAATCCCGGCGTGAAAACGAAGAATATCTTTACCGATCACCTGCACATCCGCCGGCCAAAACGCCTGCCATTCCTCAGCTCGATCAGGATAGCCAATGACCGTGATGTAATTGCTCAGCGCATCCAGCCAGACATACATCACCTGCGTGTCATCGCCTGGTACTGGCACACCCCAGCTGAGGTTCTTGCGCGGACGCGAAACCGACACGTCTTTCAAGCCGTCTTTCATCAATTCCAAAAACTCTTTTTTACGAAATTCAGGCACAATTTTCATCTTGTTTGATTCAATTGCCTGGCGAATTTTGTCCGAAAAAGCGCCGGTCTTAAAATAATAATTTTCTTCGCTCAGCCGCTGGTACGGCGCTTGATGATCAGGACAAATGCCATTATTTTCAGCCGCTTCTTTGTCAGTGACGAACGCCTCGCAACCTTGGCAATACCAACCCTCGTACGCACCTTTGTAGATATAGCCAGCCGCGGCCAGCTTCTGCCAAATATACTGCACCGCGCTAACGTGATGCGGGTCAGTTGTGCGGATAAAATCCGTCGCTGAAATATTCAACTCGGCAATCATGTTTTGGAAATTGCCATGCATTTGGTCGACATAGGCTTGTGGTGTCTGATTTTGGCTGGCAGCCTTGGCAGCAATTTTATTGCCGTGTTCATCCACGCCCGTCTGGAAACGTACTTCACGACCATTTTGCCGCTGATAGCGCGTCCACACATCCGCCAGCATGTAGTCCATGGCGTGCCCAATGTGCGGCAAACCGTTGACATAAGGAATAGCAGTAGTGATATAGGCATGTTGTTTGGTCATGATATATATTATATCACCTCTTTAGTAAAAGAAAGAGCGAGATAAATAAAATCAAAAATCGGTCTGTTTTGCCGATAAAACTATCTATACTTAATCGCGGCGCAACCAATTATTACAAGCACAGTAGCTACAGAGAAAATAGCTGCAATGTTAGCGCCAGTATCAGCCAGCTTGGATTTTAATTGCGAATTTCTATTTGAGCCGCTGCTCGCTGCGATATAATCGGGGTTCTTATTCCATTTCGCATAAAGCGTCAAATCGTGATCTGGCATGGTGTCGTTTGTAAAGTTCCAGCTTGTTGCAAACGTAGTGTCCGTATACCAGCCGGCAAAAGTGTAGCCAGAGCGGGTCGGGGCGACCGGCGGTCTGAAAGGATACGTATAGCCTACCATCTTATTTGGAACGGCAGAACCAGATTGCGAATCAAATGTTACTTTATGTTTTGTACACAGCCTACCATCGCTAGTGATTGTCCAGCCATGTCCGCCGTCAGCGACAGGCTTTATGATGTTAGCCCGCGCCGAAGCGGCTGCACAAAATTTCAAACCAGCCGCACCAAGCGACATTGGCGATTTTAGATTCTGCGCATTCCAAGCAATTAGTATAGCATCGTAATTCTGGCGCGAAATCGCTGTATGATCAAGCGCGGCCGCCGCACCAGACAACGGTTTTCCCGGCAAAATAACCAACGAATCCAATCGCCAAGCAGCTAGCGATTGATTGAACGAAGTCGCATCGCTTAAAAAACGAACAAGAAACTGCACTTTTTTCATATCCCATGAGCCGATCGGCTGATTGAACAAAGTCGCCCTTTGAAACATATCATTTGCGGTTACAAAATTTGACGTATTCCAATTAGCAATAGAATTACTACCTCCGTTATTAAAGACGCTAGCACCGCTAAACATGGCAGCGGTATCGATCACCTTTGAAACATCCCAAGAACCAATATTTTGATTAAATCGGTTTGCGTTTTGAAATACACCCGACATTTTAGTAATAGTTGATGTATTCCAATTCCAGTTAGCAGACTCACCTTTTAGCGATTTATTTCCGATAAACATCCACGATAAATCGGTAGTTTGGCTTAAATCTGGCGTATCAGTTGCCTTGACATCCATATTCTCCGCGCCAGCAAAGGCAGAACGCATATTCTTCCACTTGTTCGTACCCCATTGATCGATCGAAAGCAGTTTTAGCCTATCACCCCTACCATTCACGATAAACCATGGAAAGGCGCCGCCAATGCGTATAGTGTAGATCCCCGGCGTAGCGTAACTACAAGTATAAGAGGCAGTCTGCCCAGATACCTCAGTTACACCGTCATTATTGCAATCAACAGTATAGTTATATCCTGGACCGCTTGTCGGAATGACAAACTGAGTGTCCGGCGATCCCGGCTTTCTGGTATCAACAGTGAATACGAAATCTGTGTTGTTAATAGCATTAGCGGCAGCTTTTGGCGGGTATAACGTTGGCGCAATAAATACCGCTAAAATACCAGACAATAAAACCAGCAACCTTAATGATGGCTTAAATTTCTGTATATTTTACTGCTCTAAAGTGCTTATTCATGATTATTAGTATACTTATGCTTTAGATTTTTAGCAATAATCTATTACGGCGAGTTGATGCGTATTATTGACTTTTCTAAAAATATTCTGTATAATAATGGTTATCAGACGCAGGTTTAATAATGTATGTTGGCTAGCGGTGGAACTGGCTAACGGTAAGGAGGAGCGATGCATGCGTAAATATATCAATTGGCTGCAAAATGCGCCAAAGCAGTTTTATGCGCTGGTTATGATCGCGGCGGTGTCCGCAGTTTTACCAGTTGCATTGAACGCTTTGGGTCCGGCAAACAACACGGACGCAGCTTTTACTATCGATAAGAAAGTTCGAGTCGCTGGTACAGCTGAATGGAAGGATAGTACTACCGCCAAACCGGGCGATACTGTCGAATACCAAGTAACCTACACCAACAAAAGTAAAATTCGCCAACTCAATGTCGCTTTACGCGATAAAATGGGCAAAGGTTTGCGGTACGTAGCCAATTCGTCTGTCTTAAACGGCACTAAATTATCTGACAAGCTTATGGAAAGCGGCGTAAATCTCGGACATCATGATTCGGGCGGTAATGCTGTCGTTTACTATAAAGCTGTCATTCCTAACAAAGAGAACTTGTCATGTGGCACGACGGTGCTAAAAAACACCGCCACCATTAACGTCGGCAACACTCCTAAGAGCGACGAAGCGACAGTTACCGTAGAAAACGAATGCGCGCAGGCTCCAATTTACAAGTGTAACTCGCTAACTATTGAGAAGATTTCTAAAGATGATTTCAAGTTTTCCGTCCAATACACCGCATCAAATGGCGCGGTATTTAAGAAGGTGGTGTACAAGGTTTACGATGCCAATAATAATGAAGTTTACAGCTCGGACAAAGGAAACTTCAATGGATTTAAGCCAGGCAAATATACCGCCAAAGCTTTCATTACCGTGGCGGTAGACGGCTCAGAAAAGACTGTCACCAGCGAAACTTGCGAAAAGCAATTCGTTATCGACGGACAGGCTACTCCTAAAAAATCGAGCGTTAAAATCGACAAGCTGGTAGAAGACGTCAAACAAAAAGCAGTTGGCGTTAATAAAGAATTCACTTACCAAATTAAAGTCGCCAACAACGGCGAAACTAGCCTTAAAAACGTCGCTGTCACCGACAATGCACCGACAGGCATAACCTTCACCAAGGCCAGCGCTGGCACGCTAAAAGACAACAAGTGGAACTACACTATCGCCGAATTAAAGTCTGGACAATCTATGAGCTTTACAATTACCGCGAAAGCTCCGGCTGCTGTAAATGGCGCAGTTAAAAACACCGCCTGCGCAGATATCCCGGAAACCGCGGCAAATGCACCGGATAGCTGCGACAGTGCAACCGTGACAGTTGAGGCGGCTAATAATCCAAAGCCGACAGAACCGAACGACAATAAGAATCCAGCAAAGCCGTCAAAGCCGACAGAGCCAAAGAAACCATCGACACCAACTAATCCAAAAACTCCGTCAAATCCCACAAATCCTTCGACGCCGACGACGCCATTAAACCCAACACCGGCAGCACCAAGCAAACCTTCAGCCCCAACGCCCCCATCTCCGACACAGCCGTCGTCTCCAGCATCCCCATCGACAACAAACACCGAATCAACAACAAAAAATTCTCCAGCAGGACCGGCTGCTTTGCCAAAAACCGGTATGAATGACCCGCTAGTTGGCGGACTTGGACTCGGCGCATTGATGACAGCCGGCCTAGCCTACGCCATTAGCCGGCGTCGTATATAGAGACTGACCGCTCCAAAATCTTTTTCTGAAGCGTTCAGTTTCAGACAGTACACTCCCTGTTTAGCAGGGAGTGTCTTTGTTGTATAATAGAAATGTATGGCCAAGCAGAAGAAAAAACGCAGTAAGAAATATTCCGGCATAGACGCCGCCTCTAAGCGTCCAAGCGTTACTAAAATAACCGCCGCCAGCCGCTCGAAAACATCGCAGTGGTTGTTTGATCGGAAATCACTGCTTAAACCAGCTGGCATAGTCCTAGTTATTATATTAATAATTGTCTTGATTCTGTCAGGGATTTTCCGCTTGTTTTAATGTTTCACCTAAGGTTTACCTGCTGGAATTCTAAATCCAAACACGCTACCCTTCTCCTCTTCTGATGAAAATATTATTTCTCCGCCATGAAAGAGGATAACTTTCCTCGCTAAAAATAAGCCGACACCAGTTCCATCCGGCCGTTTCCTCCTGGCATTTGAGCCGCGGAAAAATTTACCAAACAAATTCGGCTGCTCGGCTTTCGGCACGCCAATACCCGAGTCTTTCACTGTAAATTCGATAAAGTCGCCTTTTTTAGACAGATTTATCGCTACGTCTTTATTAGGCTTGGAATAGTAGATGGCGTTATCGATCATGTTTAATACAACTTGGCGAATTTTTTCGGCGTCAATTTTAACTTCCGGTATATTTTTATTAATTTTTACTTTCAACTTTACCGACCGCTGGCTGGCCACCACTTTCAATAGAGCAACTTCTTCTTTCACAATTTGCGCAATGTCGGTTTTTTGCTTGTCAATCACAAATTTACCAGTTTGCAGCCGCGAGACGTTCAAAAAATCGTTAATTAGCCGCACCATTCGCTCGCTGGAAGAAAAAGCCTCCCTTAGAACAGCCTTCTGAGTTGACGACACTCTACCCAAATCACCCTCAAGCAGCATATCCAAATATCCCTTAATACTCGTTAGCGGCGTTCTTAGCTGGTGCGATGCCATTGAAATAAACTCATTCTTTGACTCATCGAGCCGTTGAAGCTGGCGATTAGTCAACCTCAGCTCTTTGGTCGATTCGTCAATTTTACGCTGCAAAGTATCGTTCAGCCGCTTAATTTCCTCCACCGACAGAGCATTCTGAATCGAGATCGCCAATTCGCTAGCTACTGATTCCAGAATGCAAATATTCCGCCGGCTATATTTGCGCCCTTTACGCTCGCCTAAAAACAATATGCCCGCCTCGCGATCTTGCTGCACTAAAGGAATTGCCACCGCAGTTTTATGCAGCTTAAATAACTTCTGTAAACTTTTATCTTTAATATCTTTGGTAATAATCGCCTCAGGAAAACTATAATGCTTCCAATAGTACTGCATAATTTTTCGCGTATCATCTTCAATTACCGCATAGCGCCGGCGCCCAGCTCGGCCGTAAATACCTTTACTAGGAATGCAAAACGTGACTTTTTCCAGCTCAAATTCCCGCATAATATAACTGCTGATTCGTCTGAGCAATAGTTGCAGGTCAGTAGTTTGCGCTAATATAGCCGATAAACCCTGGGAGAAATCTTCAAAATTACATTCATTGCGATAAAATATTTTATCAGTATATGTATCAAAAAACTTTTTTATCGGCTGGAAAAGAAATGCCAAAACCACCGCCAGAATAACATCTATCGGCTCCAGGCTAGATCCCAGCGCAATGTTTTCATACAGCAGCAGCTTAGATATCGCATAGGACAAAACAAAATAAATACCAGCCAAAGAGCCGATCAGTAGCACATACACAACGCCGCGTGTTAGCGCCGCCTTAGCACCTATTTTTTTATAACGAGAAACCGAAACATGGATAGCAACCGCCGCTAATATAACCGCCAGACCAACCATAAGAATAGGATTGTGCGCTGTCATGCTAATGTTTATTATAACATCCAACCCGGTAATTCATGCTATACTTTTATTATGATAAAGATTGTTATTATTGAAGACGATCCAACCATCAGCCAGATGTACCGCATAAAATTTGAGTCTGATGGTTTTGAGGTGCATTTGGCGGCAAACGGGCAAATTGGTATTAATGTAGCAGAAAAGGTCCGGCCGGATATAATCTTATTAGATTTGCAAATGCCAGAGATGGACGGCACCGAAGCGCTTAAAATAATCCGTTCTCAAGATTGGGGAAAAACCGTGCCAGTTATCATACTAACTAACCTTGGCGAAGAGGAAGCGCCGCACGAGCTGCGAAGCCTGGGTGTTGACAGCTACATTGTCAAAGCAAACTACACGCCGCGCCAAGTTGTCGAGCAAGTCAAATCAGCCATAAAAACAGCTAACTGATATAAATATCTAATTAGTTTTTGCCGGCAATCTTAGACAGGCGTTAATGACGTTGTCAAACAACGCAGCGACCGTAAGCGGACCGACGCCGCCTTTTTTAGGCGTGATGGTAATATCATTCCGCTGGCGAACTTCCTCCGCCGTGTCGCCAACTATCCTACCGTTCTCCGACGCCGTTCCCGCATCAATAACCACGGCTTTCGGTTTTATCATCTGGCTCGTTATTAATCCTGGAACTCCCGTAGCTGACACGATAACGTCATAATTTATCAATTCACTCAAGTCGTCGCCCTTCTCAAACACCGTAGCATCGACTCCAGACTTCTGCCACATTCGCTCCAGCGGCGCGCCGACCAGACGTCCGCGCCCCACAATCGCTATTTTTTTTCCTTTCAACTCAATACCATATCCAACCAGCAGCCAATTGATGGCTATCGGCGTTGCGGCATCAAAAATCGCATTTCGGCGCAAACCGTCAACATCCTTCTCTTTATCAACGCTTTCTAATAATTCATCTGTCTGCTCTGGATTGTCTACGGGCAATTGGATAATTATCCCTTGCACGTCTTGCCTGGTGTTCAATTCTTTTATTATATTTAGCGCTTGCCCTGAAGCTGCTCGATGAATTTCCACATCAATTAAAATATCCGCACCGTACCGCTGTTTTAAGCGCATATATGTCTCAATTACTGGATTCTGGGCGTCTGTCACAATCGCTAAACACGGCTGAATATGACGCGCCTGGCGTAGCGCTCGTACTTGCTTGGCTTGGCGCTCCTTAATAAAACCCGCCAACTCCGATCCGTTAAGTTCTCTCACGTTACCCAGTATAACAATTACCGCTCCTTGAGTACAGAGATAACCTGTGGTATAATCTGAAAAGCTTGGGTTTCTGGCGGATGTAGCTCAGTTTGGTTAGAGCGCTGGATTGTGGCTCCGGAGGCCGTGGGTTCGAACCCCATCATTCGCCCCAAGTCCTATCGCGATTTACTTTTCTGGTGAATTGTGATATAATAAAAGTGTGGACATTCTTATTGATTGTCGTATAATTGAATTATGGGCCAGTAGCTCAGCTGGTTAGAGCACCTGCCTCTTAAGCAGGGTGTCGAGGGTTCAAGCCCCTCCTGGCCCTCCAGAGTAGAACTTCAATGAAATATCGCTCCAATAGAGCGATATTTTGATTTAACAATTAGGAGCATCTGGATATTCAACACCCGGCAGCACAGCCACGAGTAAACCTATACGGTCAAATCTCTACAGCACCTCCTGTAGCAATGATAATATAGAGATCTTTATATCGTCGTCGGCTTTTATCTTCTGCTCTTCATTTAATTCTGTGTAGTATATCCATTCTCCGTTAATATTGAGTTGCATGATTGACGATAGGAAATATCCTGGCACCAGTTCTGGTTTTCGAGGTGTACTTACTAAGCGGGCTGGCAATTCCGATGAACTTGCAACAATTTTTATTCTTTGACGATCTGTCTTAGTTTTATAGGCGATAGCGTGTCCGTAATGAAACGTCATTGGAATTGTTCCGCCATACTTTTTCGCAAGATCGGTGTAATATTTAATGGCATTGTCATCTGTGAAATCGCCATATTTCAGCCTCACTGGCTCTTTAATAAATGCACCTGGATTGTCCTCGCTAGCAACTCCCTCAAATGAGATAGTGTCGTCTTGCGTTAAAACTATAGTACCCTCATCAACATATTGGACATAACCTAGTGCCTTCTGAGCAGCAATGGCAATTCCAGAGTCAGCTGTCTCGGCAGGTTCAGGCAGCTCCGTTGGCAAATCAGCAAGCGAGATAATCTCTACTGGCGCATCGGCCAGCAGCCGTTTGATCCTGGATATTTTGTTATGATTTGTAGTTGCAATTAGTATTTTTCTCATAGTAACTCTCATATCTTCCGCTATTACCTCCGATTTAGCATCTGGCGCACGTCGCAAATAAAGCAATTTTTTATAAATGGCTTTTATGCAAACGGATTATACCGAGCTGGCGGTTCCTTAAAGACAATTCGGTCTTTCGCATTAGTAGAATTACCAGACTGCCGAGAACCGATAGATGACTGCTGAGAACCAGTAGAGGACTGTTGAGAACTACCAGGCTGCACGCGATTGAGCTGGCGATTTTGTCCAGGCATCGCCGTATCGCTACCACTACTAGCATCACTGCCACCAACCCGCTGACTACTACCAATACTGGAATTTGCCGACATTGAATCGCCGTATCCCTTTATGTATTGGCGATCTACGTTGTGAGTACGATTCGCAGACGACATTCTGGTTGTACCGTAGGTCTGCGCATTAGCTGCATGATTAGACATCAGCCTGTTTAATAATTGGCGCGACATTCGCGGCCTGCCGCTTGCATCCATACATCCCCCTGTTTGCAATGTATATTAAAATGGCGCCCCGAGTAGGATTCGAACCTACGACCTTGAGCTTAGAAGTCTCCTGCTCTATCCAGCTGAGCTATCAGGGCGTGTTTTCATTATATCATCTTTCTGCTACAATAGAACACACTGCGGGTGTAGTACAGCGGCTAGTATGCAAGTTTTCCAAACTTGAGATGGGAGTTCGATTCTCCCCACCCGCACCAGGAGATTATCTTGCTTAACTTTTTTAAGCGCCATAGACTTTTAATTATTGTTATAGTTGCTGTTGTTTTTATATATCTCGCAGCAGGTTTGGCGATTGTTTTCTTACGCCCTACGCCCGACAGCGAAGAACTTACAGCCTATCGATTAAATTTACCAAACCATATACGCGTAAAAAATGAAAAATTTGTCCGTATCTACGACGGTTATAAGTCTGGGCATATTGAATATCGGATTTGGCTTTCAAACGGTATTACGGTCACTGAAAAAAAGCGATCACCGCTTCGCACCTTAAACTGCTCCCAGAAAAAGAAAGATGAAAACTGCCAAAATCTCACTACTAGAGATGATACGCAGATTCAACTCACTCAAAACAGCGAATCTTCAGATTTAACAATTCGCGCAATTAAACATGACACCGAGTTTTTCCTTGTCGTTCCGCAGCATCTGCGCCAAGCGCATAATATAATTGGCAGCAGGTTTTTACCAATATACCCGCAGTTACCGCTAATTAGTTAACATGTTTATGCTATAATAAGTAAGTTGTTATTTAATCTATAAAGGGCATCATGGATCTATATTCTTACACCGATACACCGAAATATCAGCCTCAAGACATCGAGGACGCATCAGAATTTTATAATTTGATTGAACGCAGCAGCCTAACACATCAGCTGTCAGAGACGCGGCCATACGTTTACTGGACAATGGAGATTTACGACAAGGCCAATGGAATTAAGGGCGGCGGCGGCCTCGGTGTTTTGGCGGCTGATACCCGGCGGGTGGCTGAAAAACTGGAAGTACCGTTCGTGGTAGTGACGCCGTTTTATCGCAGCGAGTCACACCAAAAAATTGATGATCTGTCGCAGAATGAATATTCGGAAAAAGTTTCGCCGCAAGATTACGGTTTTGAATACATTGACGAAGTTACTGTCAGTTCGGCAGACTTCCCCGATTCAAGTTTGAGTATTTTCAGGAAAACGCTCGGTTCGACGCATTTTATCACAATGTCAGAGCCAAATTTCGGACAATTGTACGAAGGCGACGGCTCTGGCGATCACCGGCTGTATCAAGAAGTGGCGCTAGGTTTCGGCGGCTACAAGGCGCTGAAACTGGTCGGCATTAAACCAGCGGTCATCCAGCTGAACGAGACGGCAACTATTTTCGCAGCGCTAGCACGGCTGGACGAATTATGCGCGAACGGCATGAATTTATATGAAGCCATTGTCTATGTTCGCAAGCATACTTTGTACACTAACCATACACTGCTGCAAGCTGCCGAGCCAGAATTCAATCGTTCGCAATTTGAAAAACTAGTTTTACCAAACCTAAAAAGCAACGCTGTACGCTGCTGGCTAATGGAGCAATTCCGCAATGACCGCCTGCGGCCAAATTTACTAGCTATTGAGCTGACCGAGGCAAAAAACGGCGTCAGCAAACTACACGCTCGCGTAGCTGATTTTCGCGATCGCAACAATGACAAAGTAAAATTCCAAGCGATCACCAATGGCATCGACATGGAAACGTGGGTGCTGCCAGAAATCATGAATACTTACTACAGCCAAAACGTCATCGATAAGTTTGGCTTGCCAACAGAAGAGTTCAAAGAGCAAATTGATAAAATTGATGCGCCAGCCATTCGCCAGCTAAAAAGACTTGGGCGCCAGGAACTGAATAGGATTCTAGCGACGCGCAAAGATCAATACAATGAACCAGTGCAAATTCCCGAAGACGCAGTACTGTTTGATTTCAAGCGGCGATTCGCCAACTATAAACGCCCGTATATGGCGTTTGAACAGCCGGAAACTCTGCGCCAGATTTTAATCAACCATAACGCGCACTATATTTTAGCCGGCAAAGTTCACCAAGGCGACACGGCTATGTACCAGAGACTTCTCAGCATCCTAAAGCTCGTTGACGGCGATCCAGTTTTACGCGAGCGTGTCCATTATATCCAGGATTATGACGAAGAACTGGGCCGAGCTTTGGCAATCGGTTCAGACATTGCAATTAACGTGCCGATGATCGGACTGGAGGCATGCGGCACATCATGGGAAAAAGATATCGCCAACCTTAAGTTGCTTATCTCTACCAGCGATGGCGGCGTTGCAGACGTCAAGCCGATTGCCTGCCTGGAAGTGTCGGGCAATAATTACGATGCCGAAATATCTTCCCTATATGTCAATATGCTAAAAGCTGCCACTGCTATTAAGAACGATCAATTGTTAGAAAAGACTGTTCGCCGCCAGCTAAAGGCATATCTGCCGATCATTTCTGGCACGCGTATGATGAAAGATTATCTGAAGTTCCTGTTTCCGCAGCACCATTCGCAAAAATCACCAGCACCGCGAAACACGCCAGTGTCCGAACCAAAGAAAGCCGCTATTCAATAATTACTTCAATTTCTGCGCCCAGCGAATTGAGCCGTTGAGCTAGCTCTTCGTAGCCGCGATTGATTGAATACACATCGCGCAGGATTGACGTACCTGGTGCTGCCAGCATCGCCAGTAGCACTACGACTGACGGCCTAAGCGCTGGCGGCGCCACAATATCAGCCGGCTTCCATTTCGTCGGACCGGTGATATATACCCGGTGCGGGTCAACCAGCTCAATTTGCGCATTTAGTTTGCTTAGTTCCGTGAAATAGATTGCACGATTTTCATAGCTCCAATCGTGCACTAGTGTCCGGCCTTTAGCAACTGTCGCGATTAGTCCCAAAAACGGCAAATTGTCCATATTAATCCCCGGGAACGGCAGCGCGTGCAGCTTGTCCTTAGCTGCTTTCATCTTTGAGTGTTTGAGATGGATGTCAACTAGGCGCGTCCTTTCGTTATTCGCAAAATATTCCTGGCTTAACTCAAATTGTAAACCCATTTCCGCCAGCGTTGCCAGTTCAATTTCCAAAAATTCAATTGGTGCCCGGCGCACGGTAATTTCCGAACCGGTTACCGCCGCTGCGGCGATAAAACTCATCGCCTCGATCGGATCTTCGCTTGGATAGTAATCAAGGTTTTTATTAATATGCTTACGGCCAGTAATTTTCAAAATCGTCGTACCGATTCCTTCGACTTTTACGCCCAATTTTTGCAGAAAGAAACAGACATCCTGCACCATGTAATTTGGACTAGCATTGCGAATAATTGTCGTATCTGACGACAACGCCGCCGCCATAATGACGTTTTCCGTCACTGTATCACCGCGCTCCGTCAAAAGAATCGTTCGATTGCCAGAAATCACCTTAGTTTGCGCATGATAATATTCCGATTCTGCTGCCACGTCCATACCAAAACAACGCAAACCGCTCAGATGCGGCTCAACTGTGCGCTTGCCGAGATTACAGCCGCCGGCAAACGGCAAACGAAAATCACTGTACTGGTGGAGCAGCGGGCCAAGAAACATAATCACCGTACGCGTCCGCTTGGCAGCCTCTATGTCCATATTTTCCAGTTTCAGGCGCGCTGGCGGCATAATTTCCAAATCATTACCGTCCAGCCAGCGAGTTTTCACGCCAATTGAGTTTAATACTTCAATAATCCGATTAACTTCCTCAATCCGCGCCACTTTCCTGAGCGTGGTTTTTCCCTTATTTAACAAACTGGCGCACAGCAAACCTACCGCCGCATTTTTACTCGTATTAACGCGTATCTCACCAGACAATTTTTTACCACCATGCACCCGAAAATTCATTTTTCCAGAATGGTTTACCGTCATAATGTTATTATTTAACACTTCGCTAATACGCGCTACCATCTCGATACTAATGTTTTGACCACCGTTTTCAATTCGGTTAATAGCGCTCTGCGAGGTGCCGATTGCCTCGGCTAATTGCGCTTGCGTCATGCCCTGTTTTTGGCGGTTTTCAGCGATTAAATTACCAATTTTCTTCAAATACTTATCTTTATTCATGCGGTGATTATATCACAGATGGTATATTAACGCAATGGTATAATAGAAGAAAAGGAGGAAATGCCATGCAGGATACACAGGTCGCCGATTTGATTGCGGCAGAAATAAAACGGCAGCAGCTGGGGATAGAAATGATACCTAGCGAAAATTACGTCTCGCCAGACGTACTCAAAGCGCTGGGCAGCGTCTTTACTAACAAATATTCTGAGGGCTATCCCGGCCGGCGCTACTATGGCGGGCAGGATAATACCGACCAAATTGAACAGTTGGCGATTGATCGCGCCAAAAAACTATTCGGTGCTGATCACGCCAACGTCCAGCCGCACTCCGGCGCCCAGGCCAACGAGGCCGTGTATTATGCATGGTGCGAGCCAGGCGATACTATCCTGGCGATGGATTTGGCACACGGCGGCCATTTAACTCACGGCGCACCAGTCACCCGCTCAGCCCGTGAATATAACTTCGTCCGCTACGGCATTAAAGATGTCGAGACAGGTGAAATTGACTATGAAGAAATTCGCCGTTTGGCACTGGAACATCGACCAAAAATCATCTTGGCAGGATTTTCGGCTTATCCGCGCGAGCTAGATTATGCCAAGTTTGCCGAGATTGGACGCGAAGTCGGCGCTATGCTGATGGCAGATATGAGCCACATCGCTGGATTAATCGTTGGCGGCGTGGCTAAAAATCCGTTTGACTATGGCTTTCACGTTATCACCACTACCACGCACAAAACCTTGCGCGGACCGCGCGGCGGCTTGATTTTGTCGAAGGGCATAGTTGACAATCCCTTGAAACGACCAGAAAAAACTTTGGAAAACTTGCCAACACTGATTGACCGGGCGGTCTTCCCTGGCACGCAAGGCGGCCCGCACATGCACACTATTGCTGCCAAGGCGGTAGCCTTTGGCGAGGCGTTACGTCCAGAATTTACAGCATACGCCCAGCAAATCGTTAAAAATGCAGCTGTTCTGGCAGATGAACTGAAACGCGGCGGCTTGAAGTTAGTGACCGGTGGCACCAGTAACCACTTGGTGTTGGCGGACGTCTACGGCAGCTTTAATATCGACGGCAAGACTGCTCAGGAGCGATTGGAGGCCAGCGGTATCACCGCCAACGCCAATGCTATACCGAACGATACCCTACCGCCATTCCGTCCAAGCGGCCTACGCCTAGGCACGCCAGCACTCACTACGCGCGGCATGATGGAAGTGAAAATTAAGCAAATTGCCGAGTGGATCATCGCAGCAATTCAAGCAGACGACCCGAGTGTCCATGCTGAGCTAAAACAACAGAGTGAACATCTAGCAAAGAGCTTTCCACTGTTATACTAGATTTACGCCAGACTCAGTGATAAATATTAGAATACTTTAGATTATTCGAATAAAAGACTCCCAACTTACAATGTTGGGAGTCTTCTTCATATCGCTATACTAAGATTAGCAGTTACCCGCCTTAATAGGGTCCCGTTTAGCGTTCTTCTCTTCACTCCAAGTGACAATCTCAACACCAGAGACAGGAGTACCACAAGTCTTTACCTGAATTCTATCTTTTTCTGCGGTACTTGCACCACTAGGCTCGTCAGCCGTTACCCGACTCAAAACATCCGACGGCACCTTTATTGTGTTGAAGGTCCCGAGTTTACTTGTGGCGTTTGTAGCATCAAGCCACTCACCCTGATCCGCATGATATGATGAAATTGCACTCAATACATTGCGTGCGTCTGAAGCTCGCTTATCGTCTCGTGCTTTTAGTGTTACACCGTTGTAGGCAACGATTGAGATTGCTGCCAAAATGGCGATAACCACGATGACGATTAGAAGCTCAACGAGCGTAAAACCTTTTACTTTGTTTTTTGAAGAAACCATTTCTGATTTGCCCCCTATTTTTAAGTTAAGTTGTTAACAAGCATTAGTGTATCAGAAGCGAGAAATAAGCGCAAGCATTTTATTAAAAATTGAGAGATTTTACGTATAGCCAGCCGGTATAGCTGATATCATCGCCAGCAACCGTCTTAGAAGCGGTTAATTTTACTTCCACGGTATCGGAATTAGTAGTTACGCTTAGTTTGACTTCTTTACCAGCAGAAATCAACGTATCGTCAATGCCTCTTTGCCAGACATTTGAGGATGAGCCACAGCCGCTATCCATAGTAGCCTTACGCTTTAAAGTGTTACCGCCAACCACGGAGTATTCCATCTTATACACCAGTGCTTCCGCCACAGAAATACCAGTTCCCGCTATCGAACAGTCGCTTTTTTTAATCAGCTTCCGGTTAGCGCTTAATGGATTAGCAGACGTCGCCAGATTATGCATCGATATTTTATCGGACGCCATACCGTCAAAGTCGGTGCTTATTTTTACATCTTGCTCAATCTGATCAAGCGCCGCCAGTACCTCATTCTGCAGCTGCGTACGGGCGCTAGCGCGCATCGAGGTTCCAGTTAAGTTTACTATTGCCACCACCATGGCGCTAATAATTAATATTATAAGCGGCATGACAGTCAACAGTTCTACCAGCGTAAATCCGGCGCTTCTTTTACGACTCTGGCTATCTCGGCTCTTAGCCTCCAAGATACGTTGCATGCGACACCTCCCCGCCATCGGAACCGTATTTAACAGTAACGACAATTCTTATTAATGATGAATCTGTATATGGTTTACACATAGAGACAGTAGCGGACGCAGGCTTCGGCAAAGAGTTCGGCCGAAGAGCTGCTGGCGATACAGCCGGCGACGAGCAAGTATTAGCAACGGCGGCGTAATTTTGTTTGCGTAAAATCTCATAGCCGAGGTTGCTAGCCTCGCTCATCTCCCTAGTGTCAGCCGATTGATTGATGACTACGCTGTATAGCTGGTAACCGCTCAGTAGAAACAATGCCGCCACGAAAAGAGTTATTAATATTTCTACTGTCGTAAACCCACCCTGTTTCATTATTTATACCTACTTTCTATGACTTGCCATTTATCTGAATCTTTGGTTTCCAAATGATACATGATTGAGTATTGGCGGCACTCAACGCCGCTCTCCTGGCATTTCGTACCGCTGCCAGAGTGAGCAAAGTATACGTATGCGCCGTTTGGATATGACGGCAAATTGTTAGCAGTGTAGTTATTTTTATAAGAATTTATATCAGCAATACTGTTAATGCTGCGGCCGCCGGAAAATATACCCTGCTTAGCTGGAATTAGCGCTTCGTTGCTGGACGGGCCTTTTTTCGCATCGTCCTGTAAATTGGCTAATATTTTATCAAACTGGGCGCTGGTCAAATTAGACGATCCAGCTACGCCGGAAAAATAAGCCGGATAGCTGCCGACCGGCTTGATAACATTACCGCCGCCGTCTTTGATTTCCTGCGAATAAATACTTTCCAAATACATTTGAATCGCCGCCACGTCAGCCTCGCGCTCCTTATCGCGGGCGCTCGCCTGATAGCTGCGAAAGCTAACAACGCCGATGGTAAATAAGATTGCTATGATAGCAATAACGATAGTTAGTTCAATGATTGTAAATCCACGCCTCATCCTCATGTATTAAGCATAACCGTAAAGACAAAAAACTACAAGCCTTATTCTAATTCAAGCGGCTCTTGCTGGATTTGAATGTAGAATTTATCGTATACTTTCTGAACAATTTTCTCTCTGGCCATAGCCAAATCAGGATAGCCAGCCGCGCCATTATTAACTAAAACCAGCGCATTTTTTTCGTAAACTCGAATATTATGGAATGTTTTTCCTTTTAAGTCAGCCTTTTCAATAAGCCAACCTGTAGGAATTTTATATGTATTGTCCGGCATAATGTAATTCGGAATATCCGGATATTTTTTCTTTAACTCGTCAAGCTGCCACTGCTCTATGATAGCGTTCTTAAAGAAAGAACCGGAATTTGGCTCTTGGGCGGGATCTGGCAATTTCTCGGCGCGAATATTAAGAACAGCCACTCGGATAACTGGCAAATTAACAATTCTAATATCATTTTCAGTAAGATACTTTTGGATGGCAGCGTAATACGGCGGCTTAGGCTGAGTACGAAACAGCCGCAGCGTGATACTTAAAATACAATACCGCCCCTTTTGGCTGCTGCGAAAAATACTATTTCTGTACGAGAAATGGCAATCTTTGGCGCTAATAGTAACGACTTTCCCTTCTTTTGAATCAAACGCCTCCAGGCTAACCAGTGTATCAGCGATCTCTTGTCCGTAAGCACCGATGTTTTGCACCGGCGCAGCACCAGCTGTTCCAGGAATGCCCGACATCGCTTCAACACCTTGCAAATCCATACCAACTATCTTCTCCACCATTTCATCCCAATTTTCGCCGGCACCAATTTTTATGACAACGTTCTCGCCATCATCCGATACGATATCAAAACCCTTGATGCGGTTCAATAAAACAACGCCGTTGAAAGTCTCATCATGCGTGATTACGTTGCTGCCGCCGCCAAGGACGAAGACTTTCAAACCCTTGGTACTAGCTTCCTTATAAATATTTTTAACATCATCAGCAGTGCTGGCTGCCGCCATAAAACGCGCTTTGCCGCCCAGCTGCATGGTTGTGTATTTTTTCAAAGATATATCAGTTCTCATTTCCATAAGCACATTATATCATTTTTCCTGGCTGGCGCTAGTGTGATATAATATACCCGTTATGCACCCGTAGCTCAGCGGATTAGAGTACTTGGCTTCGAACCAAGTGGTCGCAAGTTCGAATCTTGCCGGGTGTACCAATTTTTGCGCTCTGGCAATCCAGCTGAACCACCCTCGGCGTTACGATGTACGTCCTTTGGCTGTGTTGTAAGCAGCGCACCAAATGCCCCGTTAGCTCAACTGGATAGAGCGTTGGTTTCCGGTACCAAAGGTTGCAGGTTCGATTCCTGTGCGGGGTACCAAAATGAATTTATTATGTGTGATTTTTCTAAAACTCCTTACCGTAACGACGAAGCTGCCGGCTGGATTCTTAGCCCAGTACACAGGCGTCTTGATTGCGTAGCTATTCATCAGACGCCGTACATTGTTCCAATTCATAGAGATTGGGGGCTTGATCTTTTTGGTCTAAGCGTCGAACTTATTATTGTTACGCTACTACTGCTTGTTGCCTGGCGCACGCAAAGGAAAACCTCAGACAACACTAACCGCAAATCGCGAACTGTAATTTCAATACTTTCCAAAACAGCCGTAATACTATTTGTCGCCGCCGTAATTGCCGTAACGTGCATACGCTTGTTACATGGCGCGCGAGTAGACAGTCTTTGAAAAATATACACAGAATTATTTTGATTCTAAAAACCATTCAGCAATTCCGAATCATCAATTGATATGACTCTTAAATCTCTGCTACAATATCCTCAGTGATGAAGGAACAGGGAGACAGACGGAGTTCTAATTTATCTACAGAGCGCTGGCCGCGCAGGTGGCTTGCTAGGTTATTTGGCTGCCGAGCTGTACGCCAGAGTATGATCAAAAACGAGAACACTGGAGATCCTGTCCGCGAGAAGCCGGCAGCCGGTCGTGAACTAAACTCCCGGGATCAAGACCACGGGCCAGCAGATCTCGGCAAAGCTGAACTATGGGCAAGTAGACTCCTTGACGAGTGCTGGGACGGTAAGTTCCCTGTTGATCCGAACAGTATCGCGGTAAAGATGGGGATAGAGGTCTATTTTGCACCTATTCCGGGAGGGCTTGCTGGTGCCATTTTAAAAACTAGAAAAGAGAAAGCGCCGAAAATACTTGTAGATAATAATGCTTCCACTTCTAGAAAACGCTTCACGATCGCTCATGAGATCGGCCACTATGTTGAGCGATTAAGCGACTCGGAATCCCCGGACCAGCAACTACCTGGATATTTTGGATTTTCCGATGAGTCGATGGTTAGTGATGAGAAAATTCTCGGAGGTATCAGACCTACCGACTCAAGGACGCCTGACCAATCTCCGTGAGAGCTATTTGCAGACTACTTTGCTTGTTGTCTGCTAATACCCAAGGATAAGGTTCTGGAGTTTATCAATAAGGGAGCGAACATCAAAGACGTTGCGACATACTTTGGTGTTTCTGCTGCAACTATGCGAAATCGCCTGAATGATCTTGGAGTAGATCTTTAATAAGTAGAAATTCTCTAATGAAGTCCGTTTGGGATAGTCAGCTAGCAATTATCAAAGCAGAAGAAACTAGCGCCAAATTCTACGTTGATGCCAATGCCGACACTGGTGGCAAGGGCAACAACCTGAATAGACAACCATTTAATCCAAACAGGAATACAACGCAGCCTTTGCTGACTGGCGCGATAATCGCATCGGTAGACGTTAAAACCACAATTACAGCAAAGTAAAATTCACTAGCTAAGGCTGAGTGCCGAAATCTTGAACATCTGTTGGCGGAAGCGGTGCTGGCTGCGAAACTTCTGACGCATCAAGCACCTGGCTAATTTGCTGGGCAGTAATAATTGCTGTCGAACCTGGCGCGATCAGACCAGCTAGCATCTGCTTGGCGATAGTATTCTCAACTGCTCGCTGGACAACACGGCGCATTGGACGGGCGCCCAGGCGCGGATCGTAACCAGCTTCAACCAATAATTTCTTACCCTCCTCCTCAACCGCAACCTGGATTTTTTGCGGCGCCAAAGTTTTATTAACGCCAGCCAAAATCAAATCGACAACCTGCAATAGCTCTTCCTTGCCCAGCGGACGGAATAAGACAATTTCATCAAAACGGTTCAAAAACTCTGGACGGAACAAATTGGCATTGATCAGTTCATTGATAAATGTTTGCTCAAACTGCTCCAACTGGTAACCGCGTTCAATATATTCGCGAATTCTATCCGCTCCAGCGTTCGATGTAGCGATGACAATCGTATCGCGAAAACTAATTTCCCGGTTATTTTCATCGCGCAGGATACCTTCGTCCAACAGCTGCAGCAGCGTTGTTAAAACTTGCGGATGGGCCTTCTCAATCTCATCCAGCAACACAACAGAAAACGGCCGCTTCTGCACCTGGGCAGTCAAACTGCCTGGATCATGCGCGCCATCAGCAATCAGTCGCGCTACGTCATCTGGGCGAACAAACTCGTTAAGATCCAACCGAATCATACTGCCCTCGCCGCCAAAATAAACATCCGCCAGCGCTTTGGATAGTTCAGTTTTACCAACGCCAGTCGGACCAAGAAACAGGAAAGCGCCAATTGGACGATTTTGGTTTCTAACGCCAGTACGAGCGCGGCGAATAGCGTCGGAAACAACCGTCACCGCCCGCGACTGGTTGATCATCCGCTGATGAATCAGTGTTTCCAAATTAAGCAATTTCTCACGCTCGTCGCCAGTATTCGCTGTGGATATTTTTATACCCAAAGTTTTTTCAATTGCATCGTCCACCGATTGCGCTGTCACCAGTCCATTCTGAGCGCAGCTAGCAGCTGACTCTAGAATCTTCAAAGCTTTGCCTGGCATCGCCAAATCTTGAACATAGCGATCGCCGACCCGATAAGCCTCAGCCAAAGCTTGATACATATACGCCACGCGGTATTGCGCCTCAAAAAAGAAGAGTTGGTCGCGCATAATCTTCATCGTTCCCGCCTCGTCAGTCGGACGAATAGCGATTGTATTCAGCGCGTGCGCCAACTGCGGTTTCATCTGGGAAATCTGCAAAAACCGCTGCTCGTCCATCGCCAAAATCATGCGCAGCCGTCCCGCCTCCAGGATTGGCAGTAGTACATTACTTAAATCAACCGATCCAACGCCTTCCTCAAAGAATAACTGCGCATTATCCAAGCATAAAATAACATTTTTCGACAAATAAGCCTCGTTGATAATCATCGTCACCAAATTTTCCAAATCACCGCGGCCGGACGCCGAACTCACAAGTGACGACGCATCCAGCATAAAAACTTGCTGATATAGCAGATGCCGCGGCACGCCTTTATAACCGTCAATTAGCATTTCGGCAAAAGCCGCTACTACCGTAGTCTTACCTGCGCCGTCAGCGCCAACCAGCGTAACATTTTGCCGCCCGCCGGAACTAAATGTTGCCAGCATCTGTTCAAGCGCATTATTATGCATGTCAAGCTTGGTCGCCATTATACCGCCGCTCACCTGCGCGCTAATATTCTGCGCGAAACGGCTCAGTAGCGGCGTGTAGCCAAACGACCAATCCCGGGCAATGCCGCCCGTCCGAAGCGGTTTAACCTTGCGTTGCTCAATTAGTTCTTTGCTTCGTTCGTACCAGCGAATTCCCTCCAGTACGTCTTGAAAGTCAATTTTCATATTTGCCAGCAGAGCATCGTGCTGCGGCAGCTGTTTGACGATTGCCGCTGCTAAGACCGCGCCGGTAATCTTTGGACTGGCGGTTTCCTGCCAAATTTCAATCGCGGTTTGCCAAATCGCCTCAATGTCTGCCGGATTTTCCGACGCGATATTTTGCAGCAAATTTGGCGTCACGCCCAAACGTACCGCCAGAAAAAGCCCGGCACGCGTTCCAGCGGTCGCTAAAGCCACGTCTTTCGGCGTTGGCTGAGGCGATAGCTTTCCTAAAACATCCGCCGCCATAACATCATCAATTGTTTGCGGATTTTTACTAACTTCAGCTGTCTTCAAATCTTTTTCCCACCAAATTGCCAGCATAATAAGCGGGCCGCTCAAGCCGATTAACAGCCAGCCGGCTGCGCCATGCGTAAATAGCGACCAAACCCCCAGCAAAAGCAATCCGCAGCTTAAAACGCCAGTCAGCAAATGCCAAGCCTTGCCGAAACGAACGGAAAAACGCGCTTTTTGCGAACGTAAACTATGATAATTAAGCCTTGGGGCAACATTCATAGCGTCACCTCCAATCGCCATAAGATAAATCCGACAACTGGCAGCACTGGCAAAACTAGCCACGCCAAAACGCCGATTAGTTCAAAAATAACCACAATAGCAATCGCTATAATACCGATAAAAATAACCAGCGTACGAACAACCGCGCCGATTATTCTGGAAATTAACCTGTCGAAAAAGGCTCTTAATTTGACTGGCAGCGGACCGTCAACATAACTGGCGGATATTTGACGAAACGGGTTAAATAATGTCCTTAGCAACAACCCAACAGAGAAATGATCGGCCACTCTTAATACTGTCACGAAGCTTCGCCTGGCGTAATCCCACAGGCCGCTGCCATACCACCATTGAAAAATCCCCACCAAAAACATGTTTTTATTGTAGCATATTTGCTAATCGGGTTATAATAGCTAGTATGCAGAGGCAGATGATCAGTACGATTATTGGCAAAAGCGTAAAAAAAGTGGCGCAATTGCGCGGCGGCGGATCGGCTTTGCCAGGTCTGGTGGTGGAAAAAATTGATCCGGATTTTATCAGGCGCACCTTGGAGGATTTACCGCAAGGAGTAGTAATTATCAGCGGCACTAACGGTAAAACAACGACTACGAAAATAGTTGTTGAGCTATTAGAATCAGTCGGAATGAAAGTCTTTACCAACCGTACCGGCAGCAATTTTTCCCGCGGCGTAGCGGCAGCTTTGTTAAACGAAGTTGATATTCATGGCAAGCTGGACGCCGACATCGCCGTACTGGAACTAGACGAGGCTTGGGCGGTTAAGTTTGTTAAAATGGTGCAGCCGCGATTCTCCTTACTACTTAATGTTATGCGCGACCAGCTAGATCGTTTCGGCGAGATTGATACAACTGCCAAATTATTAGAAAAAATCGCCGCAGCAACAATCGACACGGTAGTATTGAATCGCGATGATCCAAGGATATTCGCAATCAGTAAAAAAATCCGGGCAAAATCCGTTTTCTTCGGCACAACCAGCAAGTTATTGCAGCTAATGCCGACCGACGACACACTCAAGTCCGGATCAGCCAGAGCTAACAGCCGGGTAATTGCCGACGTACTGCTATCAAAAATCGACGGGCAGCGGGCAGTCTTCCGGATATCCGATAAAAATGCGCTTATTAGCACGCAGCTGACTGGCGTGTATAATTTATTGAACGCCGCGGCGGCCATTGCCTTAGCACGGCAGATTGCCGGCAACGAAGTAACCGGCGCGCTGCTTCTGGCGCTAAAAAATATCCAGCCAGCATTTGGCCGCGGCGAAACTATTATGCTGCACGGCATACCAATTGAATTAATCCTCGTAAAAAACCCCAGCGGCTTTCGCCTGGCACTACTGTCGTTTGCCCGCAGCCAGGCCGCGATGATGATCGCCATCAACGATAATTATGCCGACGGCCGCGACATGAGCTGGCTGTGGGACGTTGACTTTTCAAAGATAAAAACCGTATCAACTGTCAGTGGCATCCGCGCCTACGACATGGCTTTGCGGCTGCAGTATGACGAAGTGCCAGTTGAAAAAGTCGAACCGAACCTGGCAAAAGCATTGGATTATTTTATAGACAATAATCCAGACGAACCGAAGCAGATTTTTTGCAGCTACACTGCCATGACAACGCTCAGGAAATTACTCAGCGATAAAACTGAAGTGGAGAAAATATCATGAAGCCTATAACTATCATTCAGCTGTACCCGCGCGACATGAATCTGTACGGTGATTGGGGTAATACATTAGTCTTAAAAAAACGCTTGCAATGGCGCGATTATCCGGTCAAAATTATCGATCACAATCCAGGCGATTCCACGGATTTTTCGGAAGGCGATATTTTTATCGGCGGCGGCGGCCAAGATTCCGGCCAGAATGTTATCCAAGAAGATTTGCTGCGGCGCGCTGCGGAGCTAAAAAAACTCGCCGAAGACGGCGTGCCGATGCTCATGATTTGCGGCATGTATCAATTGTTTGGCAAATTTTTCGTCACCAGTAGCGGCGAAAGAATCATCGGAGCAGGAATACTGCCAATCGAGACCAGAGCTGGCGACGAGCGGATGATTGGCAACATTACTTTGGAAAGTAAAGAATTCGGCGGAATCGTCGGCTATGAAAACCACAGCGGACAGACCTTCTTGGATGAAAATATCCTGCCTTTAGGGCGGGTTGTTAGAGGCGCGGGAAACAGTGACAACGGTTACGAAGGCGTAAGGTATAACAATATCATCGCTACATACCTGCACGGGCCGCTGCTACCGAAGAATCCGCAAATTGCCGACTTTTTGATCGATACCGCCCTGAAGCGGCGCAACCTTGAAATTGCTAATTATTTTATTGACGACAATTTAGCCAGAAAAGCGCGAGAAACAGCTGAGAAACGCCCGCGATGAAACAAACTCAATCAGCAGCCAAACGCCTTGCTAGCTTATGCCATAAAATTCCCGGCTGGATATATCTTATCCCAATATTACTTTTAGCCGTCCACGCCCGGCTACTATACCTTACTAAGGCAGACATTTGGCACGACGAGGGCTACACCGCCGCCCTCGTTAAGCAACCAATCGGCGACATTCTATCCATAACCATCACCGACGTCCATCCGCCGCTTTACTACATGATTATGCATGTTTGGCATCTGTTATTCGGCGGATCGGTCGAATCGCTGCGCGGCTTTAGTGTTGTTTGTGGAGTTGCTACCGTAGCACTGCTTTTTTTTCTGCTACAAAAACTATTTTCTAAAAAAATCGCTGTTCTGGGAGCGATTTTCGCAGCAATTGGACCGTTCTTAGTTCGTTACAGTAATGAAGCCAGAATGTACGCATTGGCTGCACTCATCGCCTTGGCCGCCACATATGTTTTTATTCAAGCAATTGATCATAAAAAGCAGAAATGCTGGTGGCTGCTGTATGGCGCTTTAGTTGCCGCTGGAATTTACACGCAGTATTTTTTGGCGCTTATTATTCCAGCACACTTTATATATATATGGCTAACCTTCGGCGGCAATAAAAAAGCCTTCCTGAAAGTAATACGAAATAAAAATCTCTGGCTAAGCGCTGGTTTCGGAATGTTGTTATTTTTACCATGGCTGCCAATTATGATCTCCCAAACAACCAAAGTCGGCGGCGGTTTTTGGATTCCAGAAGTTGACAGATTCAGTATACCAAACACTTTATCAATGTTCTTGTCATACGATTATCGAATAACCAAATACTTTGGTTTAATGCTGGCGCCGATGATGATCGCCGTATCGTATTGCCTGGCAAAACATTACCCGAAAAAACGCGCCGCAATCTGGCTGCTAACGTCCTGGATACTTGCGCCGATGATGATCGTCTACTTATTAAGCTTGCGCCAGCCGGTATATCTTGACCGCTATTTCACCTACTCAGCGCCAGCATTTTACGCATTGCTGGCGGTTTATTTGTGTTTAATCGGCGCTAAAAAATGGTGGAAAGCAGTAATAGCGCTCCTCTTAGCTATATACATCGGCAGATACATGTGGAACGTTGGCATTCATGAGGTTGCAGAAGCAGCTTGGAATAATACAAATACAGCAATGAGCCATATCAACAGCGGAATTAAGCCGGGCGACACGATATTATCGACAGAAATTTATACTTATTTCAATACGTCTTATTATAATAAAACCGGACAAGAAATCGTACTGCTAGCACCGGAAGGCGATGACGGCTGGGGCGAATGGGGCTTGGTGAAAAAAACAAAAACGCCGCAAATCCCGACAATGGATAGCGTGTCCTCAAGGCGTATTTGGCTTATCAGCCGAACTAAAAACTACGGCCAATTTATGGCTATCGTGCCAAAAAACTGGAAATTACAACAGGA
This sequence comes from uncultured Candidatus Saccharibacteria bacterium, assembly GCA_963553885.1. Taxonomy (GTDB): domain Bacteria; phylum Patescibacteriota; class Saccharimonadia; order Saccharimonadales; family Saccharimonadaceae; genus Nanosynbacter. The sequence goes on along the minus strand of CAUVOY010000001.1, from coordinate 46,952 downwards.
ATTTCATGACGGCGATTTGATTGTTGGGCTGTATGAGAAGGGCTAATATTTTCCTCAATCGCAGTGCAATACTAATTTGTAACCAACCTGCATAATAAGGTTAGGCTCCCAATTCAGCTCCGCCGCAAAAGCCAGCTAATTACGATTCTTCGCCCATTCCTTCGACTCTAGAATAGAGCATAGACTAACTGGCAAGCTTCTACTTTAAAGACATGTTACTATACGTTTACCCAACAATTTTACACCTATCAAGCAAAACCGCCCCAAACGATGAGCAGTAAGTCATAATGACAAATTGCAGAAGTTTAGCTACCATCCTTGCTCATTGCGTATATTTGTGTTGACGAAACCACGCTTAGTCATCGCCTCATCAAATGTTTTGTTCATATAAAGCAAATCTATAAACCACCCAAACAGAAAATAGTTCATGGTGATACAGCGTAAGAACATACCCTTGAGATTGCCTAAATAAAAGCGATTAATAGGTAGTATAAAGCTACAGGCGGTGAGTATTTTGTAAGCTCTTCGGTCTTTCATAACGCATCACTAGCGGTCGTCTGTAGTACCCGCTGGACACGTTTGATTTCTATTAGGTACATTAGTCGTAATTACAGTTATATTGTCGCCGTCTTGCCGTATGTCGCTTACAATATATGCATCCCAACCAAGCCTATCGCTACAACTGGTCGCGCTGGCATTTGTAAATTGTTCTGTATGGTCTTGATTAGCCGCTGGTACTTTTTCATTTTCGTATTTAGCTGTTACGGCGTAACCTTTAGTCTTTAAGTCATGGAATACTACTAGTCCTTCTTTGCCTGCAAAGTCCGCTTTGTTGAGTACTGGTAATTTACCAACTTTTTGCGTGTTATCGGTGTTGTTTGCTGGTGGATTAGTGGCTGTATTGTTAGTTGTCGTAGTGTCTTGCGTCATTAATCCAATAATACCCAAGACAACCACCACGATAGCCCAGAACCACCACTTCTTAAAGATTTGTTTGCCTAGTATTTTGTCGTTCGTCATTGTTTACTCCTCTTGCTTAGCTTGTATTACCCTCACAAGAGTACCAAGCAAAAAAGGACACCGTGAGGTGTTCTAAGCCTTTATCACAACAAGTTTCCGCCTATTGTTTACACGGTGTCCTTTTCAGAAGCGGACACCGTACGGACAAATCCGTTACGGTTTCTTGCTGTGTATTAAAAGCTTAGAACTCTTTTATTATATCAAAAAGCCTATAGCATTTCATACGCCATAAAAACGTTAAATCTTATTGCGAGACATTATATTAAGTAGGTAGTATGGTGAACGAGAAAAAGACACGAACGTACAAGGAGCAAGAATTTATCTACCAATCCCAGATTAATGCAGTAAGTACTATATCTACGACTGTTCAAAAGGAGTTGGACTTACAACGCAGGATTTGATCAAAGAAAACGCAGCGTATCGCAAGGTTGTATTTAATTTCCATACTGAAGACAATTCCGTATTTGTTATAAAAATAAATCCACCATACGATATGACGGTGGATTTAAGCGAAAATACTATATGGTCGGGGTGAAAGGACTCGAACCTTCGACCTCACGGTCCCAAACCGCGCGCGCTAGCCAACTGCGCCACACCCCGAAAAGGCTGAACTAATTGCCTAGCTTGATTCTAGCATGGATCAGGCAAAAAATCCAGTTGCTGTCATCCCAATTTCACTGTTCGCCGTAATGCCGCCTCAGCTAGTTGCGTCGATACTGTACGAAGTTGCTCAATACCTTGAACGGACTCCATATCAGGCGGCTCTTTGTATACACCGCCCGACTGGCATGCTATCATCGCGGCAACTATCGACGCTGTGCTATCACTGTCGCCTCCAAGGTTCACCGCCCTGTACACCGCCGCCTGCATATCACCGCCAGCCCCTAAGAATATATCGTAAGCAATCGCTAAAGTTTCCGGCGCATAAAAACCATAGTCTGTACCTGATTTACCGGCAGCATACCGTTCGGCTAACTCCTCGTCGGTTTGGCACGGGCTATAGATTGCTCGATGTATCAATTCGCTTTCCTTAGAAAAATTATTTACGGCTAGGGTTTGAATAAATCGATCAGCTGATTCTGATACCGTTCGCCCTTCAAGCAAAGCGCTCAGCACCTCGCCATGCAGACGTGTGCATATACGCGCAATTTCGCTATTGTGCGTCATATTAGTGAGCAAGTCGTATTGTCCGCGGCGTGTTCGCCCATCAACTTCGCTCAAGACTTGCCAAACGACTAGCGGCGCCATTTTCATAACAACACCGTTGCCCGCCTTGTCTTTTTCGCCAGATTCGCGAGGCGAGACGCCGCTAATCATTCGCTCCACCGCCTTTACTGTGGAACCGCCCCAGCCGCACGGCACGCCCTCGGCTGTGCGCGGAGCCTGACGATAAGCTGCAATATGCTCATCTGCCAGCGATTCAAGCGAAAAACCGTTATTTTTTAGCAGGCTTCGCGCCACTGCCAGGCTCAGCTGTGTATCATCGCTAACCGTGCCGCGCGCGCTTCCTGGAAAAAACGGATGATCCGACGGCGCCTGTAATTCGGTAATTCTGCCGTAATTTTCAGATATTTGTTCTGCCGACATTGCCTCCACTGGTAAACCGGCAGCATCGCCATAAGCAATGGCTGGTAATATTTCACGAGCAGCGCCATGGATGTTTTCTCTGCGGCTGGCTGATATTTCCGCTTTGAGACTATGCATTCACCGGCTCAATCTCCACCGAACGAACTTCTTTGTTTTTTGGCAGCGCTGAATCTGCCGTGAATGTATAGACCAATAATTGCCCGAACGGCATTTCCACGTGCGCCATATCTGATTCAGGAACTTGATCTAAGTATTTTATTAACGCCCGAATAGAATTACCGTGCGCCACCAATAAAATATTTTCGCCAGCCTGCAATTTCGGTAAAATCTCAGACTGAAAATACGGTACAGCACGCGCATAAACATCTTTTAATGTTTCGCCGCCAGGTACTGGATAATCCCAACCCCGGCGAATACCGTTAAAGGCTTCCTCGCCGATTTCGTCCTTAACTTCCCATTTATTCTTGCCAGTCAAATCACCGTAATCGCGTTCATTTAATTCTGCCGCCCGCACTACTGGCATATCTTCCGCTATGCCTGCACCTTTCAGCAGCGCGTCGAGCGTTTGATGCGTCCGCTTCAAAGCCGAAGTATATGCCTCGTCAAACGCCATACCTTTTAGCAATTCGCCCAGCCGCTCTGTGTCGGCTATACCCTTTTCCGTCAGGCCAACGTCAGTCAGCCCCGTCCATTTGCCAAGCAAATTCCATTCGCTTTCGCCGTGGCGGCTAATAACCAATTTTCCCATCTTTTTATCCTCCTTCTTAGCTAGCGAATACATCGGCGTAATAGCAACTATTTTCTCGTCCTGCGAACCGGCGACAGTGCTAGTAATTTTAGTTTCAACATAACCGAACTCTCGCTTCGCCCATAGCTTCACCGCCCAAAGCAGCGGAAAATTAGCCTGAGCAGCTTCCTCTTTACTTATGAAATAACTATCCTCAATTTCCGATTCTTGCAAACGAATATTAGCGAGTCTATCGTCAGGCAGCGCTGCCGTAAACACAAACTGATGCGACAGATAATCTTCGGATTGGCGCGACGCAACCATCGCCAAGGTAAGCTCTCCTGGCGCTAAGTCGACATTAGCTTCCTCTTTAACCTCGCGGACGGCAGCAGCCAGCGGTGATTCGCCAGCATCGACGACACCGCCCGGAAGCCCCCAATTATCTTTATAGTTGGCTTTTAGAATTAGCAGCTCGCCTTTAGTATTTTCGATCAAAACTGCCGCGCTGGAGAAGCGAGCATCCAAACTAGCCATCCACTTCTGCCGCTGCTCTTTAGTATATTGCACCATTATTTCGCGTATTCAAATGCCCGCGTCTCGCGGATAACGTTAACTTTAATTTCGCCGGGATATTGCATGGTGCTTTCAATTTTAGTAGCAATGTCGCGCGATAGCTTGATTGCCGACAAATCGTCGATTTTCTTTGGGTTAACAATTATACGCACTTCGCGGCCAGCTGAAATTGCATAGGCTTTATCAATTCCCTCAAAGCTAGTCGCCACATTCTCCAAGTCGCGCATTCGCTCGGCAAAGTTCTCAGCCGAAACATTGCGGGCGCCCGGACGCGCGGCTGAAGCTGCATCGCATACGCGGACAATGATCGCCTCTGGCGTCGTTGCCTCAATGTCATCGTGGTGCGCTTCAATAGCATGTACAATCCGCTCGTCCATGCCGTACTTGCGGGCAAATTCCGCGCCAATATGATGATGTTTGCCTTCAATTTTATGCGTCACCGCCTTACCAACATCATGCAACAGCGTGGCAATTTTAGTGATGCGCACGTCCGCGCCGATTTCCTCGGCAATCATGCCGGCGATTTGTGCCATCTCCGTCGAGTGTTTCAAAACATTCTGGCCGTAGCTCGTCCGGAATTTCAACTCGCCCAGCATTCGCAGCATTTCCTTAGGAATACCGACCACGCCGACTTCGCGCACTGCATCCTCGCCAGCCTGCTTGACCTCTTTGTCAATCTGTTTTTTCGCCTTGGCGACCACTTCCTCGATACGCGCCGGATGAATACGGCCGTCTTTCATCAGCATCTCCAAACTCAGGCGGGCAACTTGCCGGCGAATCGGATCGAAACTAGATAAAACAACCATGCCCGGCGTATCATCTACTAGAATATCAACGCCCGTTTCGCGCTGCAAAGATTGAATATTGCGGCCTTCTTTACCAATAATCCGGCCCTTCATCTCGTCGTCGGTCAGCTTAACTGCCGTCACCGTCCGTTCAGCTGTTACTTCGCTACTCATCCGCTCCATGGCAGTTACTAAAATCATCTGCGCCCGCTCTTCAGCATCATCCATTGCGTCATGCTGCAGCTTCGCCACCAGTCCTATCAAGTCCTGCTTAATGTCGCGTTCGGTCATTTTCATCAACTTGTCGGCCGCATCCTTTTTCTTTAGTCCGGCAATTTTCTCTAATTTCTCCTGCTGGCGGGAACGAATATCGCGAATTTCACTTTTTAGATTGTCAATCTCATCTTCGTGAGTTCGCAGCTTTTCTGATCGCCGATCTAGCTCTTCCAGCTTGTTATCAAGCGTTTTTTCGCGGTCAGCCAAACGATTCTCGGTTTTTTGCCATTCCTTACGGCGCTCGTTCTCAATTTTCAGCGCCTCGTCTTTAGCCTTCAGAACGATGTCGCCAGCTTTAATTTTAGCATCCGCCAAATCGCGCTCGATCTGATTTTTACCGTTAATCTGGCGCGACCGCTGATAACCAAAAAATCCGCCCGCACCAAGCCCAGCTCCGACGATGGCGGCAATAATTATTCCTATCATTGTCATTCCTTTCCGATTAGCTGCCCCTGAGTATTCGCCTCAAGGAAATATATCAACAACCAATCAATTTCAAACTATCTAATCCGGCGAGTCAAAACTTACAAACCGCCATAATTTAATTATACACGGTTTCAAAAGTTTTCGCACGGAAAGTTATTAGAAAAATCACCGGGCGGCTACTTGCTTTTTATGAAAAATATAATTCCAGCAATAATGAATATTATCCAAACCATAGAGGCGAAGAAATAATCAATCACCCCGAGCATGATAAACCGAAGCCATCCTCCCTCTACACCATTATAGCCGCCGCCAAATATGGTCACAATTATTTTAGTCGCGTAAAGAGCCACTGGTATAGTCATGAGTATGATACCAATTCTGCGAAAACTTTTTGATCGCTCTATTATCTTTTCATTGGCAATTTTATTTTTTGGAGATTTATCATATATCCAGAATAATTTATCTTTATGCCTCAATAAAAACCATAGATAAGCAGAGCCAGCTATCGATACAATAACGAACACATATTGCATATTCGCTATATAATACACCTCGCGTAAAATATCACAGACTATATTTGATACTTCATCGTATTTACAATCGCTAGAGTTATAGAATAACACGATCGGCATTAATACCACACTGGCTAGAAGCGGAGCAATTGTCATACATACAGCAATAATCCTTTGACAATAACGATCAACCCGGCGTAGCTCTTTAGACACAAGAACGCTCTGAGCTACAATATTAATCCCAAACAAGAATATCGCAAAACTAATTAATTCTAAGCCTTTAGCGCCAGTGTCGTTAAATGCCACGACGACAATCGACATCACAAATGCAAAAACCGCATACAACGCCATCCCCAAACTACCAACAAAAATAGCCGCTTCCGCCGCGCTGTTTGGCTGAGGTATATCGACTTTCGCAGCTTTTATAGCTTTCTTCTTACGTTTTACGGGTTGTTTTGGTTTTATGGCGCGCTCTGTCATGCCGCAATTATAGCATAACCGTAATCATTTTCGCGGCGCGGTAATATGAGCGGCAGCGCCATACTCTGGCATAACGATTTTCTCATTTTCACCAGTGCGCAATTTTTTAAGCGCCGTCTCCTGCCAGTCTTCGCCCGTTGCACCGGCAATTGGTATGCTCAGGCTATCCGCCAGGGTATTGGCAACCGTCAATCCAATCCTCAATCCAGTAAAACTGCCCGGCCCTTTCATTACGCCGATACCGCTGATATCGTGCAAATCGCCGGTTTTTTCTTCCAAAAACTTCAATAAACCGCGCGCCAATGTCCGCCCCGCTTGCCACTCAAAATCCTGCCGAACCTCATCATCAACTACCGTCAAAAAACAAGTTGCTGTTGAAGTATCTAATAAAATTATCACGCCAAATTCTCCTTTATTTTCTGCCAAAATTCAGTTGACTTTTTACCGCCGGGATGAAATTCCACTAGCCGCTCTTCCTCGCTAATTGTTGTAATTTTTACCACCAAGCGATCTTTCGGCAAATCATCATCAACCGCGCCCGCCCACTCAACCACCACCACCGAATCATCGTCCATAGCTTCGCGAATCTCATCGCCCATAATACCCGCCTCCCCCAAACGATAAAAATCATAGTGCGCCAAACGCAAGCCTTTAGGCGAATCATACAAGCGTGAAATTGTGAAAGTCGGACTTTGCACTGGTTCATTAATCCCCAGCGCCCGAGCAATACCTTTGGTCAACGTGGTTTTTCCCGCGCCGATATCGCCGACCAATTCCAAAACCTCACCGCCAGAAACCGACCGGCCAATCGCCTCGCCCAGCTGTTTCATTCTTGCCTCGTTATCAATTTTCACTACTTTTAATTATACCATTTCATAACGATATATTGACGCGTATTAGATTTTTGATTTGAGCGAGATCTAACTTTAAAATTCGCGTCGGTATGCGCTAGCTTTTTTTTAGCGACAATAGTACAATAACCATAAGAATTATGCGCGTTTCGGACGAGACAGTTGAGAAACTTCTGAAACAGGGTGGGATCGTTAATGATTCGCAGCTTGATGAGTTAAAGACGCTCGCCAAACGATCAAAGCAGAGCTTGCAGGAAACTGTTATCGATCAAAAAGTCGTCTCCGATGAAAAGCTGACAAAAATGATCGGCGAACTGATCGACGTGCCGTTTGTCAGAATTGAGCCGAAAGATATTTTGGACGATGTTTTGAAAAAAATCCCGGAGCATATTGCCCGCCAATATAATGTCGTTCTGTTCGCGATAAACGATGACGGCAGCTTGTCGCTGGCGATGGAAGATCCGGACGATGTACAGGCGCTTAACTTTATTCAGAAGGAAATTGGTTACAATACTAAGGTTTTCCTGGCAACAAAAAGCAATATTCTGGATTGCTTGGAGAATTACCGCGGCGACATGAACGACGAGTTGGATGAGGTTATTTCTGTCCAAAAAGACGCTTCTGCCGAAGATCAAAACGTTAGCCAAGACGATTTCGCGGAAAATTCACCGATTGCCCAGACGGTTAATTTGTTACTGGAATACGCCATCAAATCCAATGCCTCTGACATTCATATCGAGCCGCGCGAGGATTACGTCCAAGTCCGCTACCGTATCGACGGCGTATTAAAAGAGGTCAACAAGCTGCCGCGCAATGTTCACGGCGCATTGGTTAGCCGTATTAAAATTTTATCAAATCTGAAGATTGACGAACGCCGCGTGCCGCAAGACGGACGCTTTAAGATAAAAGTTTCCGGCAAACAATACGCGCTGCGTGTCTCGACCCTGCCAATTGCCGACGGCGAGAAGGTGGTGATGCGTATTCTGGACGAGTCAAACCAGGCAATTTCGCTCGACAAACTTGGCTACTGGGGATTGTCGCTAGCTACCGTGAAAGACGCCATGGCACAGCCAAACGGTATGATTTTAGTGACCGGACCGACTGGTTCGGGAAAATCAACCAGCTTGTTTAGCATACTATCGGAACTCAACACGCCGGACGTGAATATTTCAACTATTGAAGACCCAGTCGAGTATAAAATCCCCGGCGTCAACCAAACCCAGACTAACGCCAAAGCTGGCATGACCTTTGCCTCGGGACTGCGCGCATTACTTCGCCAGGACCCGAACATCATCATGGTCGGCGAGATCCGCGACGGCGAGACGGCTAACTTGGGCGTGCAGGCGGCGCTGACTGGACACTTGGTGTTTTCCACCCTGCACACCAACAATGCAGCAACCTGTTTGCCGCGCTTGCTGGATATGGGAATTGAGCCGTTCTTAATCGCCTCGACGGTCAAGGCGGTGATTGGACAGCGCTTGGTGCGGCGATTGTGTATGAATTGCCGGCAAGAATATGTACCTAACGCCGAAGAACTCAGTTATATCGTGCAAATGTTTAGCCTAAAACAAGGTTCTATCCAGCGGCTGCACGAGCTTGAAGGGCAGGCCTTTGCCGATAAAATTGGCGGCGACACGCCGATGGGCTCGACCGATGTGACAATTCAACGCCTGTGGCGGCCGAATCCCGAGGGCTGCGATGAGTGCAATCATGTCGGCTTTAAGGGGCGTGTTGGTATTTACGAGGTACTCGGCATATCCGTGCCTATCCAAAAAATGATTACCGCTAATGCCACCAGCAATGATATACAAGAACAAGCTATCTCAGAAGGAATGGTCACTATGCAAACAGACGGTCTAATAAAATCCCTGCGGGGAGTAACAACAATTGAGGAAGTATTACGAGCAACAAGGGAGTAAATATATGCCAAGTTTTGAATTTTTAGCAGTTAACTCAAAAAAGGAAACCGTCAGTTCGACAATTGAAGCCACTGACCGTTTGTCAGCCATCAACCTTGTAAAAACCCGCGGCTTGAAATTAATTAGTATAAAGGAACAGAACAGCAAAAGTTCCGGTTTCACATTTGGCAAGAAAAAAGGCGTTAAAACTGAAGAGCTGGTTATGTTTACTCGGCAGCTGAGCGCCATGGTTTCAGCCGGCGTGCCAATTCTTCGCGCGCTTAGTTCAATGGCGCAGCATGCCGAAACTGCTGGTTTCCGCGATACGATTAACGCTATTATCAAGGACGTTGAAGGCGGGATGGCACTCGCCGATGCCCTAGGAAAACATCCCGATTCATTTAACGATATCTATGTCAATATGGTGGCAGCCGGCGAGGCAGGCGGTATTTTGGACGATATTTTGAAACGCTTGGCATTGCAGCAGGAAAAAAATGCTTCTATTAAAAAGAAAATTAAAGGCGCTATGACATACCCGATGGTGCTGGTCGTCATTACTATCGGCGCATTCTTCGGCTTGATGATATTCGTGATTCCGGTTATCGGCAGAACTATCAAAGACCTCGCTGGCGACGACGCGGAATTGCCAGCACTTACCCAAGCGATGCTCGGCATCAGCGGCTTTCTAGTGTCGTTTTGGTATTTGATTATTCCTGTTTTAGCTGGCATGGTTTGGTCGACGCTCCGCTACATTAAAACGCCAAACGGCAAGAAAAAATTTGACAAATTCCTAATTAAAGCGCCGCTCGTTGGTAAAATCATCAGAAAAGTAGCGATAGCGCGTTTTACGCGGACATTCTCAGCCTTGATCGGTGCCGGCGTGGCTGTTCTAGAGGCTCTCGACGTGACAGCCAGAGCAGTTGGCAACACCGTTTACGAGGAATCTCTGAAAAACGCCGCCAAGCGTGTTCAAAGCGGCGAAGTTTTATCAAAAATAATTGCTGAAGATGAAGAACTGTATCCGCCGATTGTCGCCCAAATGCTTTCCGTCGGCGAAGAGACTGGACAAACCGATAAAGTCCTCGTTAAAGTTGCTGATTTTTATGAAGAAGAGGTCGATACCGCCATCGACAGCATCAGCTCCATTATCGAGCCGGTGATGATTGTGTTTATGGGCGGAATGGTCGGGTTGGTCGCCGCCAGCGTCATGATGCCGATAACCGGTATAGCTCAGCAAATAAAATCATAGTATTTATAAAATGTTTATGCTACAATACTTTAAGTACAGGTGGGAAAATTAAATGTCAAACATTTTTTATAAGAACAAACCAATTATCGGACTTGATGTTAGTAAAACTAGCATGAGGATTATGTCGGTTGACAAGAATAAAATGCTTGTCCACGGCTACGGTTCAATCAGTTTAGATCCGCAAAAAAGCGGCAATGATTCCGGAGACGACGTCGAATATATTGCTGGCAAGTTGAAAGAAATGCTTAATAATAACATTGTCGGCAGAATTGACAGCAATCGGGTGGCGCTGGGCGTGCCGACAAGCCGGACATTTTCGCGAACATTTTCAATGCCGATCAGCGAAGAGAAAAACATCCGCAATGCCGTTAACCTTGAGGCTGAACAATACATACCGGTTTCTTTGGAGTCGCTTTATTTGGATTATCAGATAATTAGCCGCGGTAAAGAAGAGTTGACCGTTTTAATGTGCGCAGCACCGAAAAAGCTTGTCGACAATGTACTTGAGGCAGCCAAACAATGCCGGCTGGAGGTTGCTACTATTGAGCCGGACGCTAACTCAATAGCCCGCTTAATAAAAAGGACCGAAGAAGGCGTTTTACCGACGATTATCGTCGATGTCGGCTTAGCCACCACCGATATCGTTATCCTTAATTCCGATGTTCGAGTGACTGGCGGACTGAATGTCGGCGGACACACGCTGACCTTAGATCTAGCGAAAAAAATGGATGTCCCCGTTGAGACAGCCCACCAATTCAAAGTCCTGAATGGTCTTAATCCAGGACCTCGCCAAGCCAGGATCATGGAAGCGCTGAAACCTAGCTTGTTGAAAATGACCAGCGAGATTAAGAAGGTTATGCGGTACTATACCGACCGTTTCCCGTCGGATAAAAAGATTGAGCAAGTGCTTATCGTCGGCGGCGGCAGTAACCTGCCAGGGATTGGTGAATTTTTCACGAACGAACTAGTCATGCCAGCGCGCGTCGCCAGCCCGTGGCAATCACTGGATTTTGGCAAGCTGGAACAACCAGCGAAACAGCAGCGGGCGCAGTTTGTGGCTGTCGCAGGATTAGCCTTAATAAGATCGGAGGATATCTATGATTAACCTTCTCCCTCCCCAAGAGAAAAAACAAATTACCGCCGGAAGGGTCAACGTGCTGCTGCGCCGTTATTGTATCGTGTCGTTATCTTTGTTAGGGCTATTGGCCGTGACGATTGCTGGATTTTATTTGTTGTTAACTAATAATAAATCAACAGCCCAAGAAGCTATCGACGAAGGCAATCGCAAGTTAACCGAATATCAAGCAGTACAAAAGAATGTTGACTCTTTTAAGAATAACTTATCGACAGCGAAGGCTATTTTAGGCAATGAGGTGCATTACTCAAGCGTCATCGCCAAAATCGCCAAAGCGCTGCCGTCAAATGTCGTGCTGCAATCATTGACGCTTGACTCGTCAACATTTGGAGCGCCGACATCCTTAAGCGCCCTTGGAAAAACTAATAACGATGCTCTGCGCTTAAAAACCAGCTTAGAGGAGTCTGGTATCTTTCAGAATGTTCACCTGGAGTCAATCAGCTCAGCCACCAGCGGCGCCGAAAAAGGAGATTATCCAGTTTCTATCAGTATTAACGTTACGCTAAAACCGGAGGTAGCCAAGCAATGAAAAAAGGTTTAACTGCTAGTTCGGCACGTATTGTCTTAGCGCTGTTTCTTCTTATAATCTTAGCAGCGATGGTCGCCGGATCATACTTCGCTTATTCTTTTTTAAGCACCACATCGAAAGAAGTCGCCGATATGCAAACAGAAGCTTCAGCTGTCGATATGAAAATTCAAAATTTGCTGAAATTGAAAGACCAGCTAGAGAAAAATCCGGTGGCTACTAAAAAAGCAGAGCAGATTGTTGCTGATTCAAAAAGCTACCAGTACCAGAACCAGATCATCAACGATCTATCTATTTACGCTGCCAGAGCAAACGTACCGATACAATCGTTCACTTTCCAGGACAGCAGCACCTCCGCCAAGTCATCTTCGTCAAGCAGCCAAACCACCACTAAAAAGCCAACTTCAGTAAACGGCGTTAAAAGTATCACGGTATCCATTCAGCTCGGCGACAAAGTTCCTTACAACAATCTACTGCATTTCCTGTATTTGGTGGAAAATAACGTGACACGAATGCAGATTTCCGGTGTGTCGATATCCAGAGGCGAACAGCGAGGCGAAGTCTCAGCGCAATCATTAGAATTGGGAGTATACGTACGATGAAAGACTCATCACTATCAGCACAACTAGAACCTATCATAAAGCCCGTTGCCAAGTTTTTATGGCGGTTTCATGTCATGCTCTATAGCTTCATCGTGATTGGCGGCGTAGCAGTGGTTATCGTTTTATTTATAGGGCTATTATCAACCTCGCCCGACCAATCTCAAACCACAGAGACTATCTTTGATAAAAAAACTATTAAGTCAATCGAAAACTTTGAGCCGGCCAGTTCGTCGATTGATTCGTTCTCGCTTCCTGCCGGCAGATCAAATCCATTTGCCGAATAAAGCATAAATAGATTATAATAAGGGTATGTTAATAGCCGCCGATAGATTTATACATATGCCCGTAATGAGCCTGCAGACTGGTTCTGAGTTAGCGCGGACTTCTAGAGAAATTATTGACCCGCGAAACTTATCGATCGTAGCGTATGAACTTGAAGGCAGGCTGCTTGACCAAAACCCAAGTCTTCTACGAGTAGCAGACGTTCGCGAGATCGGGCCGCTCGGCATGATTATCGACTCTGTTGACGAGCTGGTCAGTGTTAGCGATGTTATTGAACTTAAGAAAATTTATGAGATCAATTTTTCGCTAAACGACAAAACCGTCATTGACGAAAAGAAGCATAAAATCGGCAAAGTTATCGGCTATACGATAACCGCTGGTGATTTCCTAATTCAGCAGCTGCGTATTCGGCGGCCATTTCTGAAAAGCTTTGGCGATACCGAATTATTAATTCATCGTTCGCAAATAGTTAAGGTTACCGACACGCAAATCGTTGTCAAATCCGCCACCGTTTCGCATAAAATTGAAAAACGGCAGCAAGCAGCGCCGGCAGCCCGCTACGAAAACCCTTTCCGAAAACAACCGCGCACCCAGCCAGAATCAACAGATAGGCGCTAACTGTTTAATTATTATCGTTCTTGGCATTTAGGGCGGATCTTATATCATCGTACGAAAACCCTTGACGGGCTAGATAAGCCATAAATTTTTGTTCATCACCAGCGTATTTATAACGTTTTTTAGCGATAATTTTTCGTAGCTCCTCGTCGTCGGAGCGGATATTTTCGCTAACCAGCTGCTCTATCGTCTCGCGGTCGATGCCCTTTTGCGCCAATTCTAATTTTAGCCGCCTGACACTAGTGCCTTTCTGTAAAAAACGATGCTCCAGCCAAAAACGCGCAAACTTTTCGTCATCAAGATAGTTTTTGTCGATCAATCGCGCCAGCACCCGCTCGGTAATTTCCGACTTCACGCCCGGACACTCGGTAATTTTACCAGTCTTTGGCGAACGCTTTTTGATTGGCCTGGTTTTACGCCGCAAATAATCGCGCATTTCTTTAACCGAGCGCGGCCGCGCCAAGCAATACTCCATGGCGCGGGCGTACAACTTACCAAACTGGCTCTCGTCCTCCAGTGCTGTCAGTTCTTCGTCGGTATATTCGCGCCCAACCTTAATCCCCAGCTCGCCCACCTGAAACACGTCGAGGCTAAAGCGATATTTGCCGTCAACGCTAACATTAACACGATTTTTATCACGAGCCTGAAGAGAAATGTCGGTGATTTTCATGCACTATCTGGCTTAACTTAGCTTCAGACTTCCGCTTCTTTTACTTTCTCCCGAACTTTCTGGTCAATTTCTGCCAGGACTTCAGGGTTTTCTTTCAGATATAATTTAGTTTTATCGCGGCCTTGACCGATAGTCTCGCCATTATATTTGTAAAAGGCGCCAGATTTTTCGACAATGCCGTGCGTAGCTGCCAAATCCAAGATGTCGCCGGTTTTAGAAATGCCTTCATTATACATAATGTCAAACTCAGCGATGCGAAATGGCGGCGCAATCTTATTTTTCACCACTTTTATCTTGGTGCGGTTACCGAGGATATCATCGCCAACCTTGATCTGCCCAATCCGGCGGATATCCACGCGCTGCGAGGCGTAAAACTTCAGCGCGTTACCACCCGTCGTGGTCTCCGGATTACCAAACATCACACCAATCTTCATGCGAATTTGGTTGATGAAAATCACCGTGGCTTTTGACTTGTTGATGATACCAGTCAATTTACGCAGCGCCTGACTCATCAGCCGTGCCTGCAGACCCATGTGCGAATCACCCATGTCGCCGTCAATTTCCGCTTGCGGTGTCAGTGCTGCCACCGAGTCCACCACGATGAGGTCCACCGCGTTTGAACGCACCAATGTTTCAGTAATTTCCAGCGCCTGCTCACCGTTGTCTGGCTGCGAGACCAACAGATTTTCGGTATCGACGCCTAGACGCTTGGCATAGCTCGGGTCAAGCGCGTGCTCAGCGTCGATGAACGCCGCCGTACCGCCCTGCTTTTGGATTTCGGCGATGGCGTGCAGCGTCAAGGTCGTCTTACCAGAGCTTTCTGGGCCGTAAATCTCAATGATACGACCCTTTGGGTAGCCGCCGCCCAGTGCCAAATCAAGGCTTAGCGAACCCGACGGAATCACTTCAACGTCAACTTTGTGCGCTTCGCCCAGCTTCATGATCGAGCCATCACCAAACTGCTTGGTGATTTGATCCATAGCTAGACCCAGCGCTTTCAATTTTCCGTCATCAACCTTCTTCTCAGCCGCCACTGTCTTATCTGATTTTTTACCGTCTGCTTTCGCCATAACGCTCCCCTCCTTAGTTGTTACTTTTATTATACCGATTTGTTGCTATATTTGCTATAATTAGTCTATGAATAAGCGAAATGGTTTTACTGTTATTGAATTATTGGTCGTCATAGCTTTCTTAATTGCAGTCGCAGTTTTAGGGTTCTTCCAACTGTCAAAGATACGAGACGAGTCTGACAACACTAAAAAACGCACCGCCATCAACGCCATGTATTACAGCCTGGAGGAAGGTTTTTATGCTAAAAACGGCTATTATCCAGAAAAATTAGAAGACAGGACACTGCTGACCATGGACACGGCTTTACTAAACGATCCGAACAATAAAAAAATAGGCGACAAGGCAAGCGCTTACCGCTACGAAGCAGCAAACTGCAACAATGGCAAATGCAAATCTTATAAGCTGCGCGCCGTGCTAGCCGGCGAAGACGACTACATCAAAGAAAGCCGCCATAAATAACCTAACTAATCGTCGCAGACAGGACGGCCGTTTTTAAAGTCTTCAATCGCATTGTTTATGATAGCGATTTGCTGGCGCGGATTGGCAACATACTGAAAAATATAAGTTGTCTCCTCGCCCTCCGTGCTAAGACGAATCGTCCCGTAATTAAGAATTGTTTGAATAATTCCCGATTGGCGAAAACTAGCGTCCTCGATACTACCCAAGCTCACTGTCTGTTCGTGGCGCGACACTAAGCTTTCCTGAATTTCCTGAATGACGCTTTCGTTTGTTAAATAGAACTGATTCTGCAAATAAATCCACAACGCTACCGCGCCGCCCAAAGCCACTAAACCGATAAACAACAACGCTATACCAAAGACGGTCGTCAGCGATGGCATGCCGGAAATTATTGAATCGGCAGCCAACGATGGATATGTCACCACAAACGCCATGATAGCAACGATAAGCAATACGGCAACAGCGACTGGAATAATCATACCAATCGGATGACGCTTAATATCCAAAATAACATACTCGCCTTCGCTCAAATTCAAATCCGGATAGCGCGCAACCGACTCGTCATGCTTTGCCTTGATTTCATCGCTGATCATAAACGGCTTGGGGTCAATCTCTCTGGCAACATGCACCACCTGCGGCTCATTAGCATATTGGCTACGAATTCGCGGATCAAAATTTTCGCCATCAATTATCTCTGGGCGCGAAGTCACGTGAGACATCGTCTGTCCCACAACAGGTGCCGGCTGTCCAGTCTGCGGCGGATGATGATACAGCGGACGCCCATCAGCGTCATAGGCCACTGGCTGCGTTAAATCTTCTGACGATGATTGCGGCTTCATGACCATATTATATCATGATTCACGCTATGATGAACTTGTTTTTCGACGATAAACTTTTATGGAAACTATTCCCGCGATAACAGCAGTTACCGTAGCGACCGCTAAAACGATTCTTATCCACGGTAATTCGTCTTTATCTTTACCATCCCTTTTCTTATTTTCTTCAATCTTTTCCTTTACATCCAGACTGTCATTTTTCTGCAATTCTGACGTTTTATCATCCGGAGTGCGAACCGCCACTTCCTTTTTATTGCTATTATTTTTAAGCTGTCTATTCATGTTTGCACCGCCAGTACGGCGACCCGTATTGTCTTTTTTCGGATTATTGTTTTTTCTCGCCTGATTTTTTTCATGCTTCAACACCTGATAATAGCCATATTCTTCCAAATACCCAGGGTCAGAGTCGCAAACATCGCCAATTCCGTCCTTATCATAATCCGCCTGATCCGGATTTGCTGCATCAGGACAATTGTCAAACTCGCGCTCATGTTCGTCGCCGTCATCGCTAACCGTCAAAGTTGTCGTCGCTATATTCGTTAATCCATTACTGTCAGTCACCCTGAGTGTCAACAGTCCAGAAAATTCCTTAGTAAACGCATAGTTCGCGAAAGGCTGATCGGTTTCCATATCGTATACGCCGTCTTGGTCAACGTCCCATTCGTATTTAACAATTTTGCCGCTTGTCGAATACGAACCGGCGCCGTCGAGTTCTAATGTTTCGCCAACTTTCGCCACATATTGACGGTTTATCCAAGCATTTGGCTTGCTAGTTATATTTTCAATTGATGCGTTGATATAGTCAACCAGTTCGCTGCCGGCATTATTAGCTCGTGCATACTCGCCGCCAGTCTGTTCAGCTAAAGATTTCATAACCGCCAGAGAGTAGTCGCTGCTTGTATCAATAACATACACCTGCGCCGGATCAACGGCATAAGCAGCATTAACGATAGACTGCTTCGTTAAGCCAGTCACAGGCTCAGGGTCTTTAGCTGGCGCATCGCCAATCACAATCATCATTTTCTTCACGCCAGCCCTCCATTGCAAATCCAACCCCGCCCGCATACCAGAATAGACAGACTCCTCCCAGTCGCCGCCATGGCCAAGACTCATTGAACTGGCTGCCTGCTTTATAACCTCAATATTATTCGTAAAATCTGTCTCAACCCGCGACGGATAATCAGTCGCGTCGCCGCCATGACTTGGATGATCACGATAGGTTACCAATGCGAACCGAGCGCTTTTCGTTTTTGCGTTAACTGAGCTTACTATATTTTGGATGTTATTTTTTACCGCATAAATTGAACCAGACATTGAGCCTGTCGTATCAACAACGAACACTATATCAATATCGCCATTTGTGCGCACGATTGGCTTCACTAAGTTCGGTAGCGGCACCCTTTCTCGCAGTGCCGACATGTAGCTACTATGCCCGAAGAAATTTGGGTGATACCATGAATTCATATTAAATGCGCTCGGCTCAAAAAATTCGTGAATCCAACGATCATGATTTTTCCTAAAAATCGACGCATCGGGTTCATGACCGGAAAACCGCTGCGGCAGACTGTCGATAAAGATCACTTTTTCCTGGCCAATACTTTTATTATAAGCATTGACGATCTTTTTCTGGCGTGAATTTCCCTCCAGCCCCAACTTACGCACCTCTTTGGCGACCGGAAAACCAGATAGACTCTCATTGTTATTTAGCGCCAGTAGCGGATAGCCCAGAAGGATAATCTTCGCGTCTGGGCGCAAGCGGGAGTTGAGTGAAGATAAGACGCTTCCTAGTTTATCTTCCAACTTATCAAATTGACCTCTAGCCTCATTAATTTTTGATCGGCAGTCCGAGGCAGACCTCAATACGGCTGCAAAGCAAGCTTTAATAATATCATCAAAACCCAAATCATTACCGCCAATTGTCATCATCACCATATCCGTACTGGTATTGACATTATCCAGCTGGCGCCGAATCATATAATTACATCTTACGCCAATCCTTCGCCGCCTCTCACCGCGCCGCGAGCCAACTACGTTACTGGTAATAGAATAAGAAACTTTTAGTTCGTTGTTAGGCTTTATATTACAAATATCCTTATCTTCCAAATACTTCATAATCTGTTTGTTTGTCGCTAATTTGTCCGGGTCGCCGCTAACCATCTTCATGGTACTGCCCGCCTCCTTATCTTTAAAAAAGTCATTAGTTTTAGCACCAGAACAAGCGCAATTTATCAGCGTTATCGCCAAGCCGTTACCGCTTAGCCATCTTTTATAAATCTCCGCCCAGTTATTACTGTTGCGATGGCATTCACCAGGACCATATTCATAGCCATTAGCACCGTTACCAGCCGAATAAGAATCGCCCAATACTGTAACATTAAGTTTCTTACCAGCGTAATTATGAGCTATAACCTCTCCCTGGACTGTTTGCTGCATAAAAAGCACAATAGTTGCCGCAGTGATAATGGCAAGTATAGTAATTTTAATTTTCATATTGCCTATCTATCCCCTTCACCTTCAACCGATATATATATTATTTTCGTATCACCTATACCAATATGGATTTCGTATTCCCTAGAACCTATATTCTTATAGCCGACAAAATAATCCGTACCAGATCTTTCCTTATCCATTTTCCAACCAAACCCCTCGGCCTGCTGACGCAATTTCTTCAACAAACTGTCCACCGATTCATTTTTAGGCATTTCATAATATCTATTCACAGACGGATAAGTACCTTTCCCTAAAAAACTTCTTTCCGGAGGGATGCGATGCTTTTCAGACGACGACTCTAACTCCAATCCCAAAATACCCTTTTTTGCCATTGGGTCTCGCGACATATCCCAAACTTCCAAATACGCTGGCACCCACGTTAAAAAATTGACCAGCCACAAACCAGCTAATATTCCTGCCAAAATTATAAAGCGCCGCCGCCAACGCTGTGTTTTAGAGTTCTTAACTGGTGATGTCGTTGTTTGCTGCTTGCCCATAGCGGCTCCTAGTTAAGTTTGCTACTTTCATTAAATCATAAAAGGCCGCAGAATACGAGTATTATTTCTGGAGATGCCGCTTCGCCTTAATCGTCACACGGCGGCCGCGCGGCGTACGCTCGATGAAGCCGATTTGCAGCAAATACGGCTCATAAAAATCCTCAATCGTCGTCGCTTCGTCACCCGTCAGCGCAGCAATGGTCGTTAGCCCCACTGGATTATCGCCATAATTTTCCAGGATTGATTGCAGTAAATTACGGTCGGCTGGGTCCAATCCCAACTCGTCTACTTCCAACATTTCCAAAGCACTCGTTGTCGTTTTTACATCAATTATGCCATCGCCGTTGACGTCGGCATAGTCGCGCACGCGCTTGAGCAGGCGATTAGCGATGCGCGGTGTCAGGCGGGCCCGCGTCGATAGTAAATCCGCCGCTTCATGCCGAATCGACGATTCCAAAATGGCTGCGCTCCGCGTCACAATTTTCGCGATATCCTCTGGTTCATAAAATTCCAAGCGATAAATATGCCCAAATCGATCGCGCAGTGGCGCCGCCAAACTACCCGTCCGCGTCGTCGCGCCAATCACCGTAAACCGCGGCAGATCCAGCCGAATTGACCGGGCTGCCGGCCCTTTGCCAATGACGATATCCAGTTTGAAATCTTCCATCGCCGAGTATAAAATCTCTTCCACTGCCCGACCGAGCCGATGAATTTCATCAATGAACAAAATATCGCCGTCCGCCAAATTGGTCAAAATTGATGCCAAATCACCCGCCTTTTCAATGGCCGGGCCACTGGTAATCCGTAAATTCGTGCCCATCTCATTGGCGATCACTGTCGCCATGGTGGTCTTACCCAGTCCCGGCGGGCCGTAGAGCAGCACATGATCCAGCGGCTCGCCGCGCTTCTTTGCCGCCTCAATCGCCAAGCGTAAATTGCGTTTCAACCGTTCCTGACCAACGTACTCACTAAAGCTCTGCGGGCGCAGACTGACTTCAATTCGCTGCTCCTCAGCATCATCATCGTGCGGACTGGTATCGACTATTCTTTGAATTGCCATTATAAGCTCCTGTAATATTCTTTTAGCATCTTAGCCATCAGTCGCTGCCGCTGTTTTAAAAATTCTTCATAATCAACAGCCACCGCCTTCATTAATAAAATTGGAATTGCATTATCACTAAAGTTGCTTTTTAGTTCATCCTCGCCAGTAATATCACTGTGATGGTCATTTTTATTACTTAAAATATCGCTTAAGTAATCGCGAGGGGATAAATCTCCGACTGAAATATTTATATCATTGCGCAGATGTACAAAATTAGCAATTCTATTGTATTTAGTTTTATCATAGCCATGCTTAACTAAATAATTTTTAGGAAAAATGTGATGCACGTCATCAGTCGCCAAATCTCTGGCAATATTATTTTTCGACAAGAAGCCTTGCTTTAGTAATTTATTCTGCGCCGCAACAAACATGTGCCAAAACGGATTATTTATCGTCGGCTTATCAAGCTCGTCAACCAATGTTGAGTTCCAAAATATATCAGATAATTCCTGCTTTTCCAGCGTAGCAACAAATTTAGCCAAATCTCCAGGATTTTGAATCCGTTTAATATCCTGCTCAAACTTAGTTTCAAAACTACCGGAATGGCGACCAGTCAGTAACGAAATTGCCAGCAATCTACGAACTAGCGAATTAGCTTCGGCATGATTTTCGCCAATATCAAATAGCCGCAGGTACATTGCATAGGCGTAATTAACGGCATTGCGAGCAATCAACATACTAGGTTCGTCATAACCGCTGCCGCGCAAAATGTTTTGCACAAAATGCTTAAATTTATTTTCGTTTGTAAATTGGTACAAACCCTTCTCAAGCTTTCGGAAGGACTCGTCAGCAATTTCTTTTTCATCCTGGCGAGTTTCAAAATTACGACCCGAAAGCAATGCCACGATATCGCCAAGTTTGCCCCTTGCAAACTGCGTCAAACCAACAACCCGAATAATATCATTATATGATGGGTCATACAGGTCGTCTGTTTCATTTTTAAGCCAAGATATTTTCGTAAAATAATCAGTTTTAGCAAATTCTGTATCGTTTTCCTTAATAATATCAAACTGCTCGGGGGCAACCGACAGATGTGCAAAATAATCAATAAATTTACGGAGTTTCATGCCCATTTCATCGTCCGGCTCGTTCTCATAAACCGCAATTTTACTCATTGCAAAATCGGCATTACTGAGATTAACGCCGCTGGCATTAATTCGGACAAATATTTCATTTACTATATTGATATCCAAAGACGGACTAAGCTGGATTTCGCCAATTTGCTTATTTTTAATTTGGATCAAACGGTTAAGTCGCGTATTAACCTCTTGGCGCGTTAACGACGGATTTTTTTCTGCATATTCTTCAACAAACGTCAGCGTATCATAGCCGTTTACCATCACTTCAGCAATATCGCTAATCCATTCTTTACCGCGAATAGTTGAAACTGTACGAGTACGAAACTCCTCAGTCAGCGGATTAAACGATATAGCAATCCGTTTTTTCTTATATTTTTTATCTATCACATCAAGCCCGCTAATCGCTGCCCTGAGTGCAGTGATACGTTGCTGGCCATCAATCAAAATACGTTTGCCCTGCGACGTCGACCCATCCTTCAGCTTCACGTCTGGGTTTTGCCAAGTAATGATATAGCCGACTGGATAGCCTTGATATAACGAATCCATCAAATCGCGTACCTGCCAACTCATCCATACAAACGGCCGCTGGATCTCCGGAATAGCAATTGCACCGCTTTCTACCCAGGCCAGAATAGTACTAATTGGCGTTTGATTAAGAGAAAATTTTGTATCTTCCATATATGTCTATTATAGCACCCTGAGAATTATACCCGTACGCTAGTTCATGCTATAATATTTCTATTACAAACTGCCGATAGGAGGAGTTTTCAATGCCAAATTCAACGCCAGAAACCAGAAAAGACATAAGAGAAGTATACAACCAAGTTCCAAAGGGAATTAGGCTAATGTCAGAAGCAGTGCCGCATCTTTTGGCAATATTAGGATTGCCAGCTTCTGACAAATCTGAAGGTATTAAGTCGCGAAGAACCGCAGTTGATGTACAAAGAATTAGCGACACTTTGACTGAGCAAGGATATGGCAATTTTGAACAGACGAAAGAATACGATGATCCTAAATCAAAAGAAATCGCGAGACATATTATTGACTTAACGACAAGATATCCATTCTTAGGGTGCAGCAAAAAAGCATCAGAAGAGGGAATTTCCAACAAAGAGTTGGCTGGAGAACTTATGGGTAACGTAGATATCCGTCTATACTATAATCTCTCTGGTCTATATGGAATTACTGATCTGCAGGGCCAGCAATTACGCAGTAGTGTTCAAAGTTTCCACGACAGCAGCAGGCTAACAGTTGACGACATAGAAGATCTCATCAGAGAAGCAAGGCAAAAACTGGCAGCAGAAAACGAACCGGAGCAAGCTAGCAATTTCGATTCCTAAATAACTTTATTTCTTCAACGCCTCGGTCACCCGCTGCGCCGTCGGCAGATTGACGTCGATGTTTTCCAGCGCCTTAGTAGCGTCAGCCAAAGTGTAGCCCAGCGCCATCAGCACCTCCAGTGCCTCATCAGAAGTGTTCAGTTCAACCTGGACTGGCGTGTCCGCTCGACCGTAGTGCGTTGGCAAGCCAACTTTATCGCTCAAATCAACCACCACGCGCTCGGCGGTTTTTTTGCCGACGCCGGCAGCTTTTTGCACAAAAGCACTATCAGCGTTGGCGATGGCGTTGCGCACTTGTTCCGCGTCGCCCAGGCTGAGAATTGCTAACGCAGCCT
This sequence comes from uncultured Candidatus Saccharibacteria bacterium, assembly GCA_963553885.1. GTDB lineage: Bacteria > Patescibacteriota > Saccharimonadia > Saccharimonadales > Saccharimonadaceae > Nanosynbacter. Next base: position 23,529 of record CAUVOY010000001.1, on the reverse strand, counting down.
TTGGGCCGACACCCTGAACGGTGATCAACATTTCAAATAGCTTCTTCGCCGCCAGACTTGAAAAACCGAATAGCTCTTCCGCCTGCTCGCGGACATGATGGTAAGTAAAAAACTTGGCGTCTTGACCTAGCGCCACTGCCTCAAAATCACCAGCCGACACGCTGACTTCGTAACCGACGCCGTGAACATCGATCACTACACTACCCGCGCCAAACTTTTCAGCTATCGTTCCAAAGAGATGGGCGATCAAGGAGTCTGTCCTCCACCGCCATTATTATCGCCACTGCCGCCTGGCGGTGGATTTGTTTGGCCGCCGCCATTATTATTACCGCCTCCTGGATTACTCGGATTGCCGGAGCTGCCAGAATCCCCCGAGCCGGAACTGCCGCCACCCGATGTATCGCCATCGTCGTCAGTAGAAGACCCAGAGCTGCTACAACTGCTCGTATTTCTCGAGTGCTTTGTACTGTCAAATTTATCCTCATCAATAGTCACAACCCTGCGAGCCGTTCTGTCGCAAACAGTTATTTTTTTCTTCTTAGTATCAGCACAATCGTTAGCATTCTTAGAATACTTGCCCGCATCAAACTCATCCTCAAAAATCGACTCCATCTTTTTAGTGCTCAGGTTACAAACTTCGATTTTTGGCTTAGTTTGATTACACTTGTGTGTCGGCACGGCACTGCTTAGGAAATATTCCTTATACGTGCCTGGACTGGAGTTATCCGCCAAACCGCCATTACTGCTGCACACACTGCGCTGCACTACATCGCTTGGCACAGTAAAGCCAGTTTTAACACCAGATAACAATTGGGTCATCGCGCTGCGCCAAATCGGTGCCGCCGCATCAGCGCCGCCGTGGCTCATAACTGCATTATTATTGTTACCAACCCAAACGCCAATAGCATACTGCGGCGTATAGCCAATCGTCCAAGCGTCGCGGTTATCATTAGTTGTGCCGGTTTTTACTGCTACAGTTTTACCGCTAATAGTCAGGCTAGAGCCAAACATACCAGCGCGCGCTGCGTTGTCGGATAAGATATTTGAAATCAAGTAAGCGCCGCCTTTGCTGATCGACTGCTGCTTATTAGACGCCTGCCAGTTAGCGTCTTTGCCGAATTTATCCTTGACTTCAGTAATTAAATTCAGCGATGAATACCGCTCGCCTTGGTTGGCAAAGGCTGCATAGGCATTAGTCATTTCCGTCAATCGAACTTCCGCCGAACCTAGCGCCAACGATAAACCATAGTTTTTATTCTCATCAAGCGTAGTAATACCAAGTCTTTTAGCCGCTTGAATCGACCGGCTGATACCGTATTTTTTCATTACCAGCACGCTTGGAATGTTGAGGGAGAAGTTCAGCGCTTTGCGGGTTGTTACATTACCAAACCATTGGCGCGTAGCATTATATGGTACATAACCGCCAAAGTCAGTCAGCTTGTCTTCAAAGATTGTCGCCGGCGTAATAACCCCGTCAGCCAAAGCCTGCGAGTAATAGATCGGTTTGAAACTTGAGCCCGGCTGGCGCGGCGTGGTCGCCATATTAACCTTGCCCCAATCAGGGTTGTTATAATCGGCACTGCCAACTAGCGCCCGCACTTCGCCAGTTGACGGATCCACCACAACGCCGCTGGCGTTACTGCCGCCAGCCAGATTTATCCGCCTCATTTGCTTGGCGATACTTTGCTCTAATATTTGCTGCGTCTCCAGGTTCAGCGACGTCTTAACGCGGTATCCAGAACGTATTATTTTCTCATAACCTTTCTTTTCGCCGCCGTACTTATTAATCAGTTCTTTAATAACCATCTCTGTAAAATGCGGCGCAGTTGAGTTGGTTTTTTGAGATTTATTATCAGCATACGCCAGTTGCTGCTCCTCGACTTGCTTTTGCTGGTCCTTCGTAATGTAGCCCTCGTTTGCCATGCGCTTTAATACTGTTTTTTGCTGCCGCTTAGCTTCAGCGGCATCGCCGCTAACTGGCGAATACAAACTCGGCGCTGGCAACAGACCAACCAGCATACTACTCTCTGCTACATTCAAATCTTTCGGCAATTTACCGAAATAAGTCTTCGCTGCCTCTTCAATGCCAAAAGCATTCTCGCCGAAATAAACCGAATTGAGGTACATCGTTAAAATTTGGTCTTTACTATATCTTCGTTCAACAGCAATCGACATAAATAGTTCCTGGTACTTGCGCAAGAGACTGTGTTCGTCATTCAGTAAATTATTCTTAACCAGCTGCTGCGTTAGCGTCGACCCGCCGCCATGCCGCGTCACTGCCGCCCGGAAAATACTTAGTAGATTAAAGCCGCCGTGCTTGTAAAAATCCTTATCCTCGCTAGCTATCAAAGCATGTTTCATATCATCGGAAATCTCGCCAAGCGGCACCATATTGCGCCTATCAACATTGCCGATGCTATAAATCTCCTTGCCAGCATTATCGGTCAGCACGATACCAGTTTTATTACGATTCATCAGCCGTTCTTGATCACCGATATCGCGCGCATAATAGAGATAACTGGCAATTGGCACAATCAATAAAAATAGCAGCACCGGCGCCAAACATACTAATATCTTTTTCCGCCGGCTTAAATTCCAAAACCAGAGACAATGCTTGTGCTGGCGCGGCTGCTTTTTCTGTTTCGATTTTACTCGGCCAATGTTAGCATACCGGCTCATGCGAGTTGTCTGCGGCTTGGCGCTAGAAGATCGTCTAACCATGTCTAATATTATATCACGCCAAACGGCTCATCGCCGCATGAGTAATTGCTGCCGCCAGCGCATCAGCACAGTCGTCTGGCTTAGGAACCTCTGTTAACCCCAAATTCAGCCGCACCATTTCTTGTATTTGTTTTTTATCAGCCTTGCCATAGCCAGTGAGTGTTTGCTTGATTTGCAGCGGCGTATATTCAGCAATTGATATGCCAGCCCGGCGCCCTGTCAGCATCGCCACGCCGCGCGCTTCCGCCACAGAAATTGCCGTCGTCACATTGCGCGCGAAAAACAACTTTTCAATCGACATAACATCAGGTTTCGTCTCGTTAATTATCTCTGTTAGCGAATTAAATATTTCCTCCAGCCGCTCATCGGTCGGCGTATGCGCCGGCGTCGTGATAACTCCCGCTGTTACCATCTTAAATTTATTGCCGCCGCGCCTAAAATCGACAACACCAAACCCTAAAATTCCCGTTCCCGGATCAATACCGATAATTCTCATATTACCTAATTATACTATTTCTGGTTATTTCCCGCGCGATACGAACTTGCGGATTTTTCGTCCAATTTGCGAGACTTCCCAGCGCCATTGCCACGCTCCGTAGCCAGCCGCTAGCGAACTAATACCGCCGAACGCCCACCACCCCCAAGTTGCGCCGGCAACTTGCTTAATGTTTTCCGGGGCAAACGCTGCCGCCGGAGCAGTTTTTTTGGCAATTTTCCGGCAGCGGCGCGTTTTTGGATTACGCTCAAAGCCTTCCGGGCATTCTTTCAAGACATCGTCCGCGGACGCAATTTTCTTACAACGGCCTGTCGCCGGGTTGCGGAATTGGCCGTCAGGACAAGGCTTCAGAGTCTTAGCTGCAGCCGAGGCAATCGACCGGCACCGACCCGTCGCCTCGCTGCGATAATAGCCCTCTTTACACGGCGTAACGGTTTTTGCTACAGCAATTTTCCGACAGCGGCCCGTCTCGGGATGGCGATATTGGCCAGCCGGACACGGAGCAGGCAGCGCGGCTGGCGCTGGAATTTTATTACACTTACCCGTAAGCTCATTGCGTACGTAGCCTGGCTTGCAGTCGGCGAACTCCTTAAATACATTCTTCCCTCCCGGCGTCGGCGCGTAAGTTTTCATCCATTCGCTGCCAATCAAACTCCACGACGAGCTATCCGGCATTGATTCATAGGCAGCCGTATCAATTTCATTTCCAGCGGAGTCAAGTAAATAAACCTCGCCTCGGCTTCTCTTTGACAGCATCAGCTTCGCAGACTTTATGTCAACCTTCAAATATTCGCCCGCCTGCAATACCTTGTCGCCAAATACATAAGGTTTTTTCGTGCGATTTGTCGCCAGTTTGCAGCCGGAAATATTGGCGTCCCGATTATTATTGTTAACAATTTCGACAAACTGTTCGTCCAGGTTTGCGCCAATCTCACTCAAGCCCAAGCTATCGCAGCGATTTGGCGGCGGGTCAGGATTAGACGGAGCTACAGCTGGCGGATCAGATTCTCTCGGACAGCTCGGCTTCGTCCGCGCTTCAATCAACGTATCACCATTCCCGTCCAAGTCATCTGCGTTATCATTACTGTCAACTACGGCACCGCCTGTAAAACACCGCCATAAAATTTCCTTATTGCCAGCAGCTGCCCTCTTTTCAAAATCCTGCGCTTCCTTACCCCAGCCAATCATGTCGGATTTCGTAGAGTTCGGACGCAGCAACCGCACAGCACCGCTTGTCTTTGATAATACAGACTGCCAATTTGCATCGCTTTTTATGTCGTAACCTTTGGTCGATTTTACATCTTTAATAACTAAGAAACCGCCAGGAGCAATTAATTGCCCATTAGTAAACTCGCTCAATATCCTTACTTTACCACTGCTGGCAATGTATTCCAACTTCCATTTAGCCAAGTTTATCGCCCGGTTTGATGGATTGTATAGTTCAACATATTTATCGTTGGCGGGCGACAATCGTATCTTAGAAATAACAATCTCCGACACCGTATCAACATCATCCTCAGGCAAATCAACCGGTGTAGTAGTTGGTTTATCGGCGACGGTATTCGCTGGCAGAGTATCTCCTTTTTTAACGGCAGAAGAGTCATTCGACTGGTGAATTTTTACACCAGCATCAGAAGCTTCCGGTGGCGCAGGCTTATTTTCCCGTGATTCGTCGCTAGGCTTTGGAATTAAGTCAGGTTTATCGTCGACAACTGCTGTATTTTCGACAACAGCGTCACCAGACTCAGCCCAGACCGACGGCGGCGGTATAACCAACGCCGTAATTAGTATCATAAGTAGTGTGTATCGCAAATATTTCATGCTCGCCCCTTGCTTATGTTTGACTACCCTTAGTGTAGCGTACTTTTTACCAAAATAAAAACCGCCCCGGAAAATGAGGCGATTTTTTTCTGATATCAATTTTTATTCTGCGGTAATATCAGCATTTGTGTGGACATTCACCACATCGTCCAAATCATCCAGTGCGTCAACGACCTTCATCAATTTCTGTGCTGTTTCCGTATCAGCAATCTCGACTGGCGTATTGGCGATGTAGCGCAGTTCGGCGTCTTTTACCTTCAAGCCCTGCTCGACCAATTTATTCCTAACACTCGCCAAATCTTTCAGCTCCGTGTAAACAATGATTTCGCCGTCCTCCTCGACCGCATCTTCAGCGCCAGCGTCCAGCACTTGTAATAGCAATTCCTCGCCCGTGCCTTCCACAGTGATTACCCCCTTGCGAGTAAATTGAAACGCCACGCTGCCAGCGTCAGCGATTCGCCCGCCGTTTTTAACCAATGCCGTTTTTACTTCTGGCAGCGTGCGATTACGATTGTCAGTCGCTGTTTCAATGATAATTCCTACGCCGCCCGGGCCGTAACCTTCGTAAGTAATCTCTTCCAGCGCCGCTGCATTTTTATCCGCCACGCGGTCAATCGCCCGCTGAATGTTAGCGCTTGGCATATTGGCGGCTTTAGCTTTCTCAATAGCCATTGCCAAACTTGAATTTAGCGTCGGGTCGGTGCCGCCGCGGGCCGCAATTGCAATTTGATTGCCCAACTTGGTGAAAATTGCGCCGCGCTTAGCATCAACAATCGCCTTCTGCCGGTGCGTCGTCGCCCATTTACTGTGTCCTGACATACATTTCTCCTACCGTTTATTTACTATTTCAATCTGTTACTATTATACACTACTCCACGATATTCACCTGAATGAGATCTAACTTCGTCTGTTTCTTCATCCACCACATAGCGCCAATCATCGCCGCATACATCAAACCGCATTGCCACCAAATAATATTCACTTCCATCTGAGCCCACTCCAAGCTCGCCAGCCAATTAGCCGCCTGAATCATATAGCCCAACAGCCAGGTTGTTGGCAGAGCAATAGCCGCACCAATCATCGGCACCACCGCCAACATGCCCGACGCAAAGGTCAATAGCATCGCCAATGGCACGAACGGCAAAATTAGCATATTAGCGATCAGTGCTACATTACTAACCACGCCAAAACTCATCATCAACAGCGGCAGTGTCGCAATCTGCGCCGACAACGTCTCGATCAAAATTTGCCGAAACGTGCCAGGTTCTTTGTCGCCAAAGAAATACTTATGCAGCAGCGGTGCCAGAATGATCACGCCAGTGAACGACGCAAAGCTCAATTGCCAGCCCAAATCACCCCATCCAAATTGCGGATTGACCAACAGCGTAATCGCCGCCGAAACCGGTAACAGTACCAGCGGATGAATCGTCCGGCCATAATACCACGCTGCCAAGCTCAGTCCCGCCACCAGTCCAGCCCGCGACATGCTCGGACTCAAGCCCGTCACCGCCATGAAACCAAGGATCATCGTTGCCGCACTGAGCATTGCCAAATATTTTGACCGTTTGGCAAACAGCCGCCGCGCCAGGCGCACCAAAATCGTCAAATTGTAACCGCTAGCCACCACAATGTGCGTCAGTCCAGCTATCTTTAAATTATCGCTTAACTCCGTCGGCATGGCTCGCCGTAGCCCCAACAAAAATCCCAAACCCAGCGCCGACTCAGACTCTGGAATATGTTTGCGCACCCGCTCAGCAAACCAGTCGCGCGCCCCAACTGCCACGTCACCAGGAACTGGACGCTCGACACTACCAATTTTTGCCCGATACATGCTCGCCGAAAAAGCCCCAAATCCCGCCGTCAATTTTCCTTGAGCCTGAACGATGTCGCTGCGTTTAATGGGACGCTTGTCAGCCGTCACCACCCACAGTTGCCCTGCCAATTTCTCGCCGTTGATCCGCAAGTCACTCAACCGCAACACCGTTTGCCCTTTCTTATCAATGTCAGTATCTTCCAAAACGCGACCCTGAATAACGGCGGTTTTACCAATCAGCGAATCGTACACCTCCAAACCCGCTCGGCCCAGTTCACCGCGCCACAATCCTACCAAACCGCCAGAAATAACTGCCGCAATCATCAGCACTCGCCACCGCCAAACAAGTACTGGCACAAACAATATTATCCCGCCAAATAACGCCAGCATATTAAATTCGACCGACCGCGGCAAATGATGAACCGCAATTACACCAACCGTCAGCCCCAAGCACCACGCCGCCACCAACCAAGAAATGTGCAGCTTCCTAGTCAGGCGGCGTATCGTCATATATCTTTAGTATGACACATCTATCTAAAAAATTTATGTAAAGATGTAGTGGATGTTTCAATATCAGTATATTCTTGGGAACATATTCTCCGAAATGATTTATATAGTCTATTTAAACTGCCGGTAGCATATGGACGACACATATCCTCCTCTGAAACCTTTCTGTTTTTGGATAGGTCTAAAATAAATCGCGCAGGTCGGGAGACGGACTCATCATACGTATCAATGTTGTTTCTAGCCAAAATTTCACTGAGCTCTCCCCAGAAAATTTTTTGTAAATTACTTTTGCCTCCATGAGTTTTCATTAGCCTATCTTGGATAACTCTTCTCCTTGAAAGGATGACAACTTCTCTTAGATTTGTAATAAATCTATAAAAATCCTCTCTGTACTGGCGGTCAATACTCCCAATTCGCTGAGTTAGCTTATTCCGAGAACTATCTCCTGGCAGTGAACCAGTAAATTCTTGCGGTGTATTATCTTTATGGCCAAGCACTTTTGACAAAACTGCTCGAGCAGACATTACCACTACATTCTTTTTATCTGGCGCTGACCGCTCAGAATGATTAGTATCATCATACTGCTGACGTTCTTTTAACTCAGCTTCTTCCTTTAGCTGCTGCATACTACTAATTGCATTCTCACGCCAATCCATAAAAGATTTTACCGCATCTCCCACAAGAATTTTTTCACCATAGTCAAATGTATCATCGCTATCAAAGTCATCAAGTATTTGTTGGAGGAGTGCTGACATACCCACAGAAGAACACCCCTGCCATGCTGAAAAACCATGTTTTGCCAAAACCTCATCAGCATAACGCCAAAAATGACCAGCCCGTTTTTGCTGATCAACTGGCGTATTACCAATGTAATAAACGTTGCCCATATCTTCGTCATCTGTCAAACCAATCCGCATGTCATCATCAATATACGAGTCGGGGGCTAATAAATTCGGCGTAACCACCTTTTTGGACATATCTGAAAAACAATTAGCCAACCCTTTGACCCGTGCTTCAAACTCTTTTTTACGTCGCAGGCGATTATAAGCAAAACTCAATCCACCAACAGCGATTCCCGCCACCACTCCTGACAGGCTGACCGTCGGATCAGCGTTGAGCCATTCCAATACTCCGCCAGCAGCACCCGCAAGTACCGTCCCCCCAACGTCAGCACGGCCCATGTCGATAACCTTTCGTTTGCGTTCTCGTTCCAAAAACTCATCAATCTCTGTCAACTCATTTTGAATGCCCACCCGACGACAAAGACGGCCACTACCCATAGACACTAGACTTTGTCCCAATTGAATGTATTGACCATATCCAACCAACCCTTCAGTAGTAGGATTTGTTACTCCTTGCGTACCAAAAAAAACTGGGAGGCCACAACGCATCCCAATAAAATTCTTCAAATCATCACTATCTTCTACTATTCTTTCATATTGTTTGGGAACATCTAGTCCATCTATATATCTATCCACTTCCAACAACTTTCTGCCACCCGAAAATAAAAAATCTGACCCACTACGCCAGATATTAATTATATGGAGGGCCCACCGGGGCTTGAACCCGGGACACCCTGCTTAAAAGGCAGGTGCTCTAACCAGCTGAGCTATGGGCCCGTCGTGTAAACCGCCGGGACTATCCGTCCGCTATTTCATGCTACTACGAAATAGCTGGCTAAGTCAATGTTTCTTTGAGGTGCGGGCGCTCGCTGTAGATAATGAACCGCAATTACGCCAACCGTCAGCCCCAAGCACCACATCGCCACTAGCCAAGAAATGTGCAGCTTCCTAGTCAGCCTGCGTATCGCCATGTATTTAGTATGGCACAAACTTGTTGTTTACATAATTACCAAGGTAAAGGTACTATAGAGTATATTCCATACTCAGAAATTGAAAAATTAGTCATAAATTCATCAGGCGGCAACATACCAGGATATTTCTCTGAATACGATTTATAGAAAGCTTCATACAACTGACGTGCCGTATCTTTAGATGGATAATTTTCGTTGCCCGCTTGTATTATCTTGGGTATATCTACAATAAATTGAACAGGTTCAGTTGGTACTCCATCATACGGATCAATGCCATTTTTAACTAGAGCCCGGCTCAGTTCGCCCCAGAAATATCCTTGTAACGAACTTTCTCCTCCATAGATACTCACTAATAAATCCTGTATGGATTCTTTCTTAGCTTTAATATCAATTGTCCTTATTCTCGCAATAAAATCGCGAAACGCTTCCGCGTACTTTTGGTCAGCCTGTTCAATTTCGCTAATGACCAGCTTATCCGGATCTGTAAGATCGTTCTTCTCAAGGCCGTATTTTATACGAAGAAGCTTCTTTTGAATTTCTTCCACGTCCTTAATCGCCAAAGATCGACTTTGTCCAAAATATCCTACTTCAGAGCCTATTTTATTTTTATGATCATCCTTAAAATCGCTGTTATTGTGAGAATCTTCTAATATCCTTCTAATTAGCTCCGGCATACCGACAGTTCTATACCCTTGCCATTCTGTAAATCCGTATTCTTCTAAAATCTCATCAGCTTGATCCCAGAATGAATCGAATCGCTGCTGCTGGTCAACCGGCACTCCGCCAATAAGATAGACATTTCTTGCTTGCCTATTGTCCGCTGAACCAGTTTGCGCGTCACTATCAATAAAAGAATCAGGCGCTAATAGATTGACGGAAAAAGTAGTCTTTTCCATATCAAAGAGTACCTTGGAAAGCCATTCAAGGTGTCGCCTAAATCGTTTTTCATCCCGGTGGCGACGATAAACCGAACTGAGTCCGCCAATCGCCGCCGCAGCAGTAGTACCAGTTACACTAACTGTTGAGCTAAAGTCAAACCATTCCAATAACCCGCCCACTACACCAGAAAATGCAGCCGCTTTTATTCCAGTCCAACCCATATCGAGAGGAACACTTCGGCGGCGTTCTTTTTCCAAAAGCGTCTCGCCGTGTGCCAAAAGCTCATCAATCGTCATGTGCTCTTTGCTATATACCGTGCCAAGCATATTTTCAAATGGCACCATCCATACTTTAGTCTGACAACCTATCTGTATATCATTAGAATATCCAACAACCTCGCCCATCGTTGGATGAATGACCTTCTGCGATTCAGAGAATACGGGATAACCGCAGAAAACTCCAGTCAAATCGCCTAAAACCTTGTCTCTATACCCTTCTACTACTTTCCTATACCGGGGAGGTACATCCAGCCCGTCTATATATCAATGGTCCATCTCTCACAACTTTCTGCCACCCGAGAATAAAAAATCTGACCCACTGCGCCAGATATTAATTATATGGAGGGCCCACCGGGGCTTGAACCCGGGACACCCTGCTTAAAAGGCAGGTGCTCTAACCAGCTGAGCTATGGGCCCGTCGTGTAAACCGCCGGGACTATCCGTCCGCTATTTCATGCTACTACGAAATAGCTGGCTAAGTCAATGTTTCTTTGAGGTGCGGGCGCTCGCTGTATGCGCTAAAAACAAATCAACCACCCCCAATACCAAACCAGTTGTTGCTATATACCGCCAAGCACCGGCAAACATTTTATATAGCTCCAAAGCCTGGCCGTCCAGCGACATAAACTTGCCAAGCGGCATGACTAGCAAAGCTGCCGCCAGAAAAGCGATACCTGCCGCAGAAACAATCTTCATATGCTTTTTCTGGTACTTCGGCCCGCTAGCCAGCAGCGCAAACAACGGCGCTAACAATAATAATAAAACTGCAATCACGCCGTTCGGCAGCCAATCCAGCTCCATGCCGAAGCCGTCCAATATGCTGCCCAGCCAACTTGACCACCATTCAGCCAGTAAAAAACCAGCGGCCAGCGCCAATGCCAGCGGCCCGAACCGGCGCGACGACACGAATGCAGCTGCGAAAATCACCGCCACAATTACGCCAAATAAAATCGCGACGCTCACTTCTGATCCTCCAGCTCAAACCTGACCGACAGCCCCGGCTTAATTCCAAACTTTTTTGCCGTGCCCGCCCGCGTCTCTAAAACATAGCGTGCCGGCATCGGCGATCTATATACTTCGTGCGGCTCAAAATCGGGCTCAACATTATTCTCGACATGAACAACCTTTTTCTTATCGTTCAGCCAAATTATATCAATCGATGTCTCCATGCCTTTCATCCATATCGGTATATCGCCGTCTTTATCAAATACAAAAATCATCGCCTCATCCCTGGCAATTTGTGCCCGTCCAGCCAAACCTTTTTCTTTTGCTGCGTCATCCTTAGCGATTTGCGCCCGCAGAATTGCCTTGCCAGCGTACACTGTCGTGGTTTTTGTGTTCATGGCAGTCATCGTAGAATAAATCGCCCAGCCAATCATCCCCAAAACGCCAAGGATTATCAACCACTTCATTACCGTTTGAGCTGCCTGCATAACCTTATTATAACAAGTTTTATGAGAGCCGATACAGATTCATGCGCCAATGCGGTCTTTTTTGCTGCCGCGCTTAGCATTGCGGTCAATATAATCAATGATTCTGCCAGCCACATTACGGCCCGTAACTTTTTCAATGCCAAATCCTGGGCTGGCGTTCACCTCCAGCACCAATGCGCCGCGCTCCGAACGCATAAAATCGACGCCAGCCACCGTCAAGCCCATCGCTTTGGCGGCTTTGATGCACGTTTTCCGCTCGTCAGGAGTCAGTTTCACAATTTCTCCCAATCCGCCTTTATGCAAATTGCTGCGAAAATCATCATCCAAGCTCTGCCGTTTCATACTAGCCACCACTTGACTGCCAACCACAAACGCCCGAATATCTGTCCCAGCCGATTCTTTGACAAACTCTTGCAGCAACACGTTTGTGCCGTCAGAATCACTGAGGTAAAACGCTTGCATAACCGACTTAGCGGCTTTAATTGTCTCCGCCAGTACCACGCCGTTGCCATGCGTACCGCGCGCCAACTTAATGATCGCCGGCGTGCCGCCAATCTCATCCAGCAGCACATCGATATCCGTTTCATTGCGCGAGAACACTGTCTTCGGGATTGCCACGCCAGCCCGCGCCAATAGCTGCGTCGAACGTAATTTATCCCGCGCCCGCGTAATGGCGATTGACCGATTCATAAAAAATGCTTGCGGATTCGCCATTTCCAATTGCCGCAACACCGCCGTCCCGTAACGTGTCATATAGCTGGCAATCCGCGGAATAAACACGTCAAAATTACCGATTTCCTTGCCGCGATAAATAACTTTCGGATGCTGCTCGTCAATTGATACATAACAATTTTTATACTTGATAACCTTAACCTGATGTCCGTGTTTTTCGGCCTCTTCTTTCAGGCGAAGCGTGGAGTAGTTGGCGTTACCATTGCTTAATATTGCGATATTCATGATGCCTCCTCCTTTGGTTTATGGTATTTTTTATAAAACTTATGCGGATTTTTAGCTAGTTCTTTGTTCAAATTAGCTGTCTGCAGTCTCTTTGGACTCTCTATTTCGTTTACACCAACATCAACGACAAATTTTCCTTGCAACGTCCGGCGGCCAATTAACACTGGATATGTATGATTAGATCTATCTGACAAGCCAAATAATACTTTCATTTTCCGTCCGCCCAAGCGTATTGTAAAATGCGTCCGGTATTTAATAATCTCATGCCCGGAAGCGCTCTTTACCATCGCCACCGAATAGTCGGTTCGGCGAAAAGTTTTGCCGTTATAATACGGCGAGCCCTCGCCGAACAACGAAAACTTTAATACACCATTTTTATCGACGCGGATATTGCTTGCCCATACCGAAGAGCCATCGGCGCCAGTATCAATTTTGGCAGGTACGCCAGCAGCCCGTTTACCAAAATCAATCCGCGTATTTCTGCCAATGACGATTCTTTCCAGTGTAGCCATAATTACCACAATTATAAAATACTAGTGCCAACACTACAATAGCCGAAATATAGCTAGCGCAACCAGAATGCAATCTAGCTGCAACTAAAACTACACACTTCGCGACTCAAGCACCGCTCGCTGATGCTCTTTTGAAGTATTTACCTTACCAGTAAGCAGCAACCCTAATTGCAGATCGTCACCGCGTATTGATTCCAAATATTTCCAGACTTCCATGGAACCGTTATAATAACTCAAATCCTTAAATAGCGGCAAATCATTCGTCCCGCGAAAACTTCGTAAAGTTTGCGTAAAAGCCGTTTGCTTCGCTTTAATTATTTGCTTGTCGGTAATTTCACCATCATCGCCAATCGCATTAAGCACCGCTAACCGCCACTTTACCTCAAATGCTCCGCGAAAATCCTGATTATCAAAATAAGCCAATCCGGCAGTAATATAGTGGTCAACGCCGCGCTCGGCAAATTCTCCGTTCAAAGCCTGCTCCATCACCACACCCAAACCCTCTTCGGCGTCATAATAACCGCCTAAACCGTTAGCCAGCGGAAACACATCAGTTTCTCCGCCGGTAACCGCCCTCAGCATATGAACCCCAAGTTCATGAACCACCAACGATCTAACTTTTTCGCGAGAGCGCAGCATGTTTTTATCTGGAATAGCTATTGTTTTATCGAAAAGGTTAACGTTTATAACCGTGGCTTTTTCGACAGAAACTGACCAATCTGCTGCCGCCTCGCCAAATTCCTGCTCAATTATTTCCGTAAATATTGAATCTACTTCATTAGGATTAAAGTTTGCTTGATTTTCTGGAACATGCTTTAACATATTTCCATACAAGGACTCTGCTACCCCCTTCATCCACTCGACAGTCTCGTTTGACGGGCGAAATCTTTCTGGCGCGCCTTGATCAGAATCAAACTTAACCATCTGAAATAATTCCCCGCGCAATTCATCGGCGGCGCCAGTTAGTTTTTTATCAGCAATCTGACCTAACTTTTCACCCAACAGCGAGCGGTAGGTTTTTTCATCCGGAACGCCATAAATTTCCTGATTCAGATTTTCGTACGCGCTAGCAGCAGCTTGCCTATCCTTACTGGATTCAGCGCTATGATACTCTTGAGCGCAGCGGATCAGCTTCGTTTGCTCGCTATAACTTCTAATAAATTCTTCGTAAATCGCTCGGTGTTTTGGCGGCAAATCGGGACTACGCAATATATTTTCACCGAGTTGTTGTATTGCTGTTAAAACTTCATCAAAATTACCATTGTCAAGTTTTTCATAAACAAACTGAGGATTCCTAACCTCACCAGACAAAAACTTTTCTTCTTGCTCGCTACGGTTTGAAGGAGTAAAAACAGCAACTATTTTTGGCAATAAGTTCGTTAGCTGGCTATAAAGTTCCTCTATAGAAGGTTCTTCAGGTTCAGTCTTTAACGGCTCCTTATCCATATTTTTCGTTATAACATATTTCATAAAATATAGCAATAAATTGCAGTACATTTCAATTGCTGGTTGTGCTAATTAGCAAACTTATTTACAATAGACGCATGGTGAGAATAATGAGAGGAAGAATTTATCCGCAAGCGGGTCTCCGTGAATACGCAAGAACTCGCGGACACTCAAGCCCTGAACATACAGATACCGCCCCCCCTCACGCCGTTTAAGCAGCTATCAGAATTAGGACGCGCGGCGTTAAATAGACTGATAACATCAAATCATAGCAACAGACCGCCAAAAAGCAAATACAGAGGCCGCATTATCATCCCGCCTATATCTAGGATACCAGAATCAGTACTTGAGCTCAAACGTAGATATTACGACGAAGAAAAGCAAAACGAATAACCTGCAATAGCGCTATAAAAAACGACCTCTGCGTTATAGCTTACTTTACTTATTTTCAGGAGTTTTTTTGCTTTTTCTGACGCTATTTTTTGCAACCTTTTTCTGCTTATTCCTCTGTCCTCTGGCTACCACAACCACCACCGCTGTAATAATCGATAGTCCAGCCAAAATAGCCAGTGCGTAAGCATAGCCCGATAGCAGATAGATTAAGGCCAGCGTCACGCCGACAGCGCCCCAGATAGTAATTAGCCGCCTGCCAAGCGCCAAGCCGATGATAACCATCAGCGAATGCTCAATCAGGAACAATATTTCCATAGCATTATCTCCTGCTAGTGCCAGGACCAGGGTCGATAAGCTAAATACAGCGAGCGCTAGTGCCAAGTGTGCAGTGGTAGATATCTGAGCATACCCTAGCCAACGCCAGGACATCACCGCCCCCGAGAAAATTGCTACTGAAAAGAGATATGGCATTACGATACTATGAATCGGTACAATCAGCATATGAACCGCAAACAGAATACCACACAGCACCAAAAGAACACCCGAGTCGAAGTATAGAATACTCTTCTTCGGCATCCCCTCGGCTATCAGGGCGCTGCCATTGACTATCCACGTCAATGCCACCAATAGTACTGCTTCCGTTGTGACGCTAGCTGACATCGTCATTAGTAGTAAGAACATCGACCAGCCAATAGCGCTCCAAAATGATGCATAATACCAACTAGTTGGTAGTTTCCTGGTTCGTGCAGCTACAGCGGCGCCATAAAATACCGCGAAGAGGACTAGTGAAATAATCGACATAAACTCAAGTTTAATGCCGAGCCATTGCGCCGTTAAATAACATAGTAGCACCAAACTTGGATGTGCCATTGCTGCCATCAACCGCCAATCCCGCTTGGCATACACTACCATATAAAGTGCCGCGACAGCTGCTAACCAGCCCAAGATTTTGAACGGTAATCCATACGTCGTCAATAGATTTATCATCGGTAATATCACCGCTGGTACCGTAGCAGCCAGCAGAGTCATATCGCTAGTGATTGACGCTCGCTTATTCATCGCCAACGACCAATACACTACCCCAAAGCCGACAAACGTCGCCCAAGCAGTGATAGTGAAATTATCGCTTAGCGGCACATTCAACCAATGCAAGAACAGCAGCACCAAAGCAATCGTCGCCAAGTATGCTCCGCCCAGATAACCATCTTCACGCCGCCGATAAAACGCATAATACAGCAGCGCTGCTAACGGCAGCCAAACTGCCGGATGAATAGATGAAAAGACGATTAGACCAGCCGCTCCAATAGCAGAATATAGCAACAATTCGCGGCACTTAACCGCTGCCTCTTTGCGGTAATTGTACAGCCACTCTACTAATAGTAGCAACGACAAGCCGTTCAGCCACGCCATCAAAATAGCAAGATTTTCGCCAGCCATCTTGAAATACAAAGCCATCAGCAGTGCCATCAGAAGTAGAGAAGTATGAATACCAACCACTAAACCGTAAGCTTTCTCACGCCACGCAGCGATACCCATGATGATAGCGGCAACCGCCACCGAATCTGACAGATATAGCATGCCTTCTCCTGCTAGATAAGCAGTCAAAAAAGCTAAGGCTATAAACACCGTCATTAACCACCAAGCGGCCGCAGCGCCGTACACTAATATTGCTTGGCTTTTCGTAATATTTGGGCGTTTCAAAACTAATAATCGGCAGACAACTGGCAGGAAAGCCATAAGCATAAAGATAGAATAATGTACATGCAGAGCTGTTATGGGTTCGAGGCCAAATAGCCTGACGCCAGCCGGCACTAACAAAATTCCAGATATTACTACCATACCGCCAAAACGGGCGCGGCGCAGCAATGCAAGCGCCGTAAAACTTACTGCCGATATCATACTCAGCAGGATAAATATGATCATATCTCTTAGCGGGCTTTCGACGCCAGCTATGACCAAGAAAGCGGCCAGCGACACGACAAAACTAACCCACAATACTATTTCGTGCTGCTTATCGGGCTGCTTTTGGACATACATCGATCTGACGGACCAAATCATATTACCAAGTGCCGCTACACCCAGCGCTACACCCATAACCAGCCTGTCACTATTCGATAAGTACAGCGCAAAACTAGCAGTCATCGCCATCAACAACACGCGCGCCGTCGTTAGTTCATACGTGCGCATATCCTTTGATTTCTCGACAATAGCCACAGTAAAATAATATATAACGCTGATAAGCAGCAGCATACTGACGTCAAGCGTTCCCATATGCACCGACGAACCGATAGCGAGAAGCAAAGTAGACGGGACGATAAACGGATTAACCAGCGTCAACGGCTCGGTGAATTGGCGTGGAAAACGACTAGAAAAATATGCAGCCAAGGTCATCAGGCATCCGAACAATAGCACCGCAGCATAATACCACACCAACTGAGCATGCATAACAGCCGGCAAGCTAGTTGTCAGCGTGAACATCGACAGCAGCGAAATATAGGCGAGCGGTTGGCTATTGAGCCTGACTGTAGCATCCACGCATAGGAAAGTACCGATGAAGGAGGTGATAAGCCAGCACAATGCCGGATCAATCCCCAAAAGCAAATGCATGCTCCACCCGCCGATCGGCACAGCGGCCAGCGCCGTACCAATAAACGCCGTTGAGGCTGGCTTTAAGATCGGCAATCTAGCGTACAACACCTGGCCAGTGGCATAATAGACAAAAATAAACAGCCACACCAAACTAAACCTGAGCTGCGCCGAAAGCTCAATCGTTTGTGCCAACAATAATATACCAGCGGTCAGCAATAACGATGCCGTATAGAGCGCCACATTGATGGTAGTTTGACGATTTTTCTCTTTTTCTTTATTACTGACTGGGGATAGCCGCTCGACAATCTGTGTCTTTTCGTCGGGAATATTAGTCTTTCCTTCAATTGGCGCGGCATCAGTAGGTGGCGCAGCATCAGGCTCTTCCTCTTCGTCACCAATTAGCACAAGACCAGTAGACTGCGAAACTGCAGCCTGATTTTCGGTAATAAGCTTGGCTTGACCGTCGCTATCTTCAATTTTTGCACGTCCATTCTGCGCATCGCGCACGCCATCCCAATAACCGCGCTGATAATCCTCAGATTGACGAGACAGCCGATTGCTGCCTCCCTGCGCCACCTTAATTATCACGATGATAATCACTAACAGAAAAATCAATTCCATGCCTAATTCCCCTTATGCTAATTTTAGTATAGCACGAGAGGGATTTTCATGGAGAAATTTTACTACGAAAACAAGCCGCGTTTCTTCGTTCCCTTAAACTGTTCTAAAAGCTCTTTCTGTTTTTTCGTTAATTTGGTTGGCGTATCAACCACAACCCCCACAATATGCGGACCGCGCGATTCACTGCGCAAATGCGGCACGCCGTGGCCTGATAACTTAAAATCAGTACCGCTCTGCGTGCCAGCTGGAATTTTCATAGTAATAACGCCATCCACAGTCTCCACGTCAATTTCCGTCCCCAATGCCGCATCAACCATGGAAATATGCTCTTCTGAAAGGATGATATCGCCCTCGCGGGTGAACTTTTTATGCGCCTTAACGCGGATATGGATATATAAATCTCCCTTACTGCCGCCAGCTGCTGCCTCGCCGCGCTCACGCAGGCGAATAGTCGCGCCATCATCAATCCCCGCCGGAATCTTGACAGTAATATCCTGATGCTGGCGAGTCGTACCTTTGCCGCGGCAAACCGAGCATTCTTTTTCTGGAATTTTCCCCTTGCCCCGACAGGTTTCACAAGTAACCGCCTGCTGGATTTGCCCGAACAACGAATTCATCACCCGCGTTTGCTGGCCGGCACCTTTACAGGTCGGACATGTTTTCATACCAAATCCCGGCTCGGCACCGTTGCCATGGCAATGCTCGCACTCGTCTTCCAGATTCAAGCTAATTTTCTTTTCCACGCCAAACACTGCATCTTCAAAGCTTAATGTTATGTTCGTTTCAATATCGCGCCCGCGCGGACGTCCACTACCGCTTGAACCGCCTGCCGCACCGCCGAAAAACTGACTAAAAATATCTCCCAAGCCGCCATCGCCAAAGTCAAAATGAATATTTTGCCCGCCAAATCCACCAAATCCTTCAAACGGATTGCCAGAAAAACCGCCGCCTGCCGCACCGCCGACGCCAGCATGGCCAAATTGATCATAGCGCTGGCGTTTTTGCTTATCCTTCAGAACCTCATACGCTTCATTGATTTCTTTGAATTTCGCTTCGTCGCCGCCCTGTTTATCCGGGTGATATTTTACCGCCAATTTGCGAAAAGCTTTCTTTATCGCATCCTCAGAAGCGGTTTTTGACACGCCTAACACTTCATAATAATCACGCTTGCTCATATATGTTTATTATACGCTTTTAGCACTCGACGCGCAAGAGTGCTAAATTAGTCGCTCTGCTCCTGTAGGCGCATATCCAGATGGCGGCAGACTGCAAAAAGCCAAGCGGTCGCAAAAAGCCCAAGTATTACTTCAACAATTACAAACCAAAAACTTCTCAAAACATAACCCTGCGCTGCCAATAAAGCCATAAAAACCGGAAAACTAAACGACAACATCCGCTGGCGGCGCGTTAAATAGCTGAGACTTGACGGCAACATCAGCATGACAGCCACCATCATAACAACTACGCCGCGCGAGAAAATAAAGTGCACTGCATGCATGGTATCGTTAGGACAAAGCGCCACGCCAATCATACAAATCGCCAGCAGTGTTATCAACCAAACAGATACCTTGGCAGTACGCAGCTGCCGCAGTTTGACATAGCCTTTAGACATACCAACACCTATCATCATAAGCACCAAGCTTGACATAAAAACTCCGGCATTAAAAGCCAAAGCGGAATGACGGTTAACTACCGTCTCACCCAGCCGGCTAAGACTCCAGCCCATCCAGCGCGAGTCATCAGATAGAGTTGCCGCAACCAGCACGCCAAACGTCAGAATCGCCGTATATAATACGCAAAGAATCTGCAAGCGATTACGACGGCAAAACCGAAGAGCCGAATCTCTACTCATGATTTTATTATACCAGGAAATTTGGAAAAATCGTTAAAATCATTGACATTTAACCCGCCTTGTGATATATAGGGAGCATAGGCTTTGTTAAATAATTATATAAGTCGAAGCGAGGAAACCATGGCAAGCGAAATATTGACTGCCGTAAAGCAGCCGTATAGCAACTTTAATCCTTTTTTGCCGCCCAGCAGCGAAGCATTGGAACATCGGGTTTACTCGCCAGAAGAAGAACTATTAATTACCGAACTTATACCGCTAGCGAACACCATTGCCACCGATCCAGAGATTGCCAGCGCCTTTGGCGTTATGAAATGGGAGGAGATGGGCGACTCCGACCGCAGCAGGCGGTTCTCTGGCAAACACCCTCTACCAGAACGCAAAATCAACGGCGAAGAATATGTTTATTCCGTCCCAGTCGTAGCCGGAATACTACCCTTAAAAGATAAGTGGGACGGCACAGTCCGGTATAGCGCCATTTCTGTTATGAAAGATAATTGGCGCGAAGATCCTGATGCTTGGCGTGTCACCTGGCTAGATCTACAAACTGGAGAAACTAGCCGCATTGATGTTTTTGGCGTCACTATAGATACCAAAAGACATGCTGACATTGTCTTGAAGCCAGATAATTACGGTAATATACCCCCGCTGAGCCGGCCAGGAATTGGTAGAGTTCCAATGCGCGATTTGGAGCGTATTACGGTCAAGTTGGATAAAGATTACCATGCCTGGCAGGCGCAATATTCCGATGGACTGCGCCAGTCAGGTCAAATTATCGACATTGAGCTTCTTAATGAAGCAATGGTTCGTGCAATGGGCGTACGTATTGACGAAGAAGTTTTTGGAGATTATACCGGGCAGCAAACGGAGGAAGACGGCAAACCAGTGACTTCGCCAGCCATAACAGCAGCCCAATACATCGTCAGCGCAACAGTAAACGAGCCTACGTTATCTGGAACTGCGTAAGTGAATCTGTTTAATATATAATTCAGCTTTCACGTTATGACAGTTTTAGTGTTTGCTATAATTAATCCATGAAAGAATCTGGCACCAATTGCAAACCGGAGCATAAAGAATATCCAGAAACCCCTAAGCGCATTTTTAGAAAAGATGGCTGAAGCAGCCGCCAGGGCAACGGGAGCCAACCTGGCTTTCGAAAAATTTCAAGAAACGCGCAATGAAGAATGGCCAAATATGACAACCAAACAAAGGTTAGGCGCTGTTGCAGCAACAGCAGTTTCTTTCGGGCGGCTGGTTCGGGAAGGCGTTAAGCTTGGCAAACCAGACAGCGAACGCGGATGACCAGATACGATTGGCGATGCGATCTTTGCAGCCAGCGACGGGCTTGACGGCATGATTGCCAGAGGAACTGGCGGAAAAACCGCCTTCGGTGGACTCGCAGACCAACTGCTTGGCGACAAAATCCCCCGTTGGATTAAGGAGTTTAGCATGGCTTCTCGCGGACGATTATCTGCAGCTCATGTGATAATACGAATAGGCCGCGACCTCTACGTTACATACCAGCGCGATAAAATAACTGAGGAAACCGGCGGTGCCGTCAGCGTTGACGCCTCGCCAAAAAGCGATCTATTCAGCGGTAAATATAGCACTTTTAATTCTCTTGTTACAAATATATTACTTGATTCGCCGCTCGGCGAAGAAATACCGAGCTGTGCTCGCGAAACCCTAGCAACAGCAACTGATGCTCATCTGGTGGTAACAGGGATCGCTTCAGTAAAACGACTCAAGGATAACCAGAGAAGACTGGCAAGAAAAATTGAAGCAGGAAAGTCTTAAATTTAATAAAATGCCGCGGTCTCGTAAAACCGCAGCATCATAATTTTATAGCCTAAAGCTCTGGGACTACTTCTCGTCAACCACCTCGCCCTCGACCGGCTCGTCTTTATCCGACTTTTTGTCGTCTTTAGACTCGTCAGCTTTTTTATCATCAGCAGCTTGCTGGTACATTTTGGCGCCGATTGGCATGATGGCATCCTGCAAGGCTTTCACGGCTGCCTCTAACTCATCTTTATCATCAGCGTCTTTATGCTTTTCCGCTTCCTTGACCGCTTCGTCAATCGCCTTCTTGTCGTCGTCAGAAATCTTATCCTTGAACTCATCTGGCATTTTCTTTGCCTGGTAGATGGCGTTTTCTAGCTGGTTTTTAGCGTCAACGGTTTCGCGCTTTTTCTTGTCCTCGTCAGCGTGCAGCTCAGCTTCTTTCTGGGCTTTTTCGATATCTTCCTTGCTCATGTTGCCAGAGTTTTGGATGGTAATCGATTGCTCCTTGCCAGTGCCTTTATCTTTAGCAGTAACATTGAGAATACCGTTGGCGTCAATATTGAACGTCACTTCAATCTGCGGCACGCCGCGCGGTGCTGGTGCGATACCGTCAAGCACAAAGCGCCCCAAGCTCTTGTTGTCATTGGCAAATTCGCGCTCACCCTGCAAGACGTGGATTTCCACTTGCGGCTGGTTGTCGGCAGCGGTTGAGAACACTTCGCTCTTGCTGGTTGGCACAGTGGTGTTACGCTCGATCAGCTTGGTCGATACGCCGCCCATCGTCTCGATACCAAGGCTCAATGGTGTCACGTCCAGCAGTAGCACGTCCTTGACGTCGCCGGCCAGCACACCGCCTTGAATGGCTGCACCAACAGCCACCACTTCGTCTGGGTTAACGCCTTGCATCGGATCTTTGCCGAACAACTTCTTCACCCGCTCGACCACTGCTGGCATACGAGTCATACCGCCAACCATCACCACGTTTTGGATGTCTGATTTGCTGAGTTTGGCGTCTTTGAGCGCTTTCTCAACTGGGCCGTCGAGGCGCGCTAGCAGATCTTTCACCAAATCTTCCAACTTGGCCCGTGTCAGGCTCAACTCAAAGTGCTTTGGCCCGTCAGCATCAGCGGTGATAAACGGAATATTGACTTCGTATTCAGTAACCGTTGACAGCTCCTTCTTAGCCTTTTCAGCCTCGTCCTTTAGGCGCTGCATGGCAGCGTTGTCTTTACGCAGGTCAATACCTTCTTTAGATTTAAAGTCATCCAGGAAATAGTTAACGATGATGTTATCAAAGTCCTCGCCACCCAGGTGAGTGTCGCCATTCGTGGCCTTCACCTCAAACACGCCGTCGCCGAGTTCCAAAATAGAAACGTCGAAGGTACCGCCACCGAGGTCGAAGACCACGATGGTTTCGTCATTTTTGCCTTTTTCCAGGCCATACGCCAGAGCAGCTGCCGTTGGCTCATTGATAATACGCTTAACTTCCAGACCGGCAATTTTACCAGCATCTTTGGTTGCTTGGCGCTGTGAATCGTCAAAGTAGGCTGGTACAGTGATGACGGCTTCGGTGACTTTTTCGCCCAGGAACGCTTCGGCATCAGCTTTGATTTTACTGA